>NZ_JBJGXN010000007.1:0-436527 GCF_045447035.1 Pseudomonas sp. O230
TTTGGGAATTGAGATCGATGATGTCTTGGAAATGGCGGAGCAGACGGATGTTTGACTATCCACTGCAACGGTCGTGTTAGTCCGTCCCTAGCTGTCAGCCAACTGTGTCCACAAAATCAGAGTCATATAAATCAGAAGGCAGACTTGCGCTGAGTACTCTACGACTGGCGGATTCTCAAAATGGAATCTGTGATGGCTTGAGCATTAGTGTCCAGCGTTTCCATGGCCGACGTCGCATTTGGGGCGACTATGCTTACCCCGTTTTCTGAGAGCCACTTGGTTATTTCTTCTATCGCAGCACTTAGGGCGTGCTGGTTGTGAAGGAGCAATGTCAGGGCATCCGCTGTGGCGACTTTACTGTCTGAGCTATCTGGCATGACGATCGTCCTTGAGAAATGATGCCGGAAGCCTAGCGCATCTCGCCGCTGGTTGAGACTGGCGCGCCCCTTATGCATGACGTGGTACGCGGTCTCGCCTCAACTCGTGCTTCCGCATCAGTACTTAGGCGCTGAGAGGTAGCTCGACAGCTTTTTCAATGACGCAGAGAGTTTCATTTCGTTTTCTGTACGGTGCAGATCGTTGGTGGTCGTCGTGAGCTGGCTCGTGAGAACACCCAACTCTCCTAAAATGCCTTGAACCCTTCCTTCACGCTCTTTTTCGCTCAACGTGTGATCGTTCTTCACCGCATCCAGCTCCTCCATTTTCTTCTGAATTTTTTCTTGAATGTCTCTTATTGCCTTGAGAATTTTTTTCACGCCATCTGGGAGATTGCTTGCATCGATATCCGCATTTTTTTTTCTCTCGCTTGACGCTTTCGCTGTCCCCTCAGCGGATATAGTTACTTTCACCCCTTCGGTGGCTTCTGCTTGGCCGGGATCAGCCGACACTTCACTGGACACAGGTTCGATAGCATCTGAAGGGGCGACAATCCTGGTCGAAGACAATATGGCGGAATTGATTTGCATGAAATTCTCCCTTTTTGTTCGTCCTTTATCGACGTTGAGGGCAGGTACTTTAACGCCAGTGACGGAACATTCGTAGCCAGCAAGCTTTGGGTTTACCAAGTGTGAATCCACCTGCCCGAGTCACCAAAAAAACAGCATGCTTATGAATGGCGCCCTGGTTGCAGGCGTCTCCCGGCATTATTCATATCTTTGAACTCCCTAGCCGCTGGCCCTATCTCAACCTTGGCAGGTCAAAAATTTCGGCACGGGTTATTCGCATTGCGGATGAAAAGGCCGACATTTTTTACGGCGAAAACTGCTAAAAAACGCCGAACCATACGTAAAACGTGGAATACAAAATGGGAGTAGGCCGTGGATAACTATCACATTGTGTTAACTGGCAAAGGCTGGCAGCTCACCAAGGAAGGGGACCCTAAAGTAATAAAAACGGGTGAGACCAGGGCCGAACTTATTGAGATCGCCGCAGCGTTTCTAAGGGACAAAACGGCCTCGCTTAAAATCCATTCGTCTGATGGGAAAATACAGGAGGAGCGGACTTATCCGAGTAGCGCAGATCCGGCGGCTTCGAAGGGTTGAAATGGGTAGTAATTGATTTCTATCAGTCGCGGGATTCCTACTTCGATCGAGACAGCCTTACCGCGAGACTCGCCTTCATGAGGGAACCTCTGTCCACTTCAAAGCGGCAGTTTCGCGCCATCTCACCTCTGTGATCCCATACTTTTCGGCTTGCGGTTTGGAGATGATTTTCAGAGGTGCTTTCCCTGGTTTTGGTATGGGCGTAATACCAGCATCACAGCTCGCCCAATGCCATGCCTCAACGTTGCGCATCCTTTGCGCACGGATGATGAACGACTTCTGTTCCCCGAGAAGCTTGTACTCAATGATGAAAATATCTGTCTGTGCCATAAGTCCTCCTTTCGTTCATAACCTACGGAGTGGCGTCTGATGTGAAAATTCAAAATTTCTACGAATGGTGCGTCACCACTTACGGGGGCCAGATTCTCTAGTCACTGGGATGATGATTAGCTGTTTTTCGGACTGGAGGATCAAGGGAGGGAGTCAAAGGCGGCGTAGAAATGAACTGACAATGGATTTCGTGGCATCACTTGTCTCTATGTCATCGAACACACTGAAAGACTGCCAAATGCACTCAGCAATCTCATTCTGAGGTGTGGCATTGTCGGAAGCTTGTACAGAGGCTTCAAAAACATGGTGATGTGTATTGCCCACATTGAAGTCGAACATGTAAAGGAGCTGAATAACGTTCAAACCGGTTTCTTCTTGAAGTCCTCTAGTGGCCGCTCCAGCTATGGCTTCGCCAATTTCCACCCTGCCACCGGGTAGAACCCACTTCGATTTCGGTTTTCGAACGAGCAAGATTTTTCGGTCTCTCTCGCATATGACGGTAGCTCTGGATTTCATGTGATGACTCCGAAGCTCAGGATCTAACTCGTGGCGATAACCGCAGCTTAAGCCCGTGGTAGAAGACCAGGCCTGCATCGAACGTAGGTGCAGTCATTGTGTTTCCGTTCTTAGTATCTAGTGATGGTGAGCCTGGACACTCGCCTAGCCCCCTCTGGCTCGCTTCCGCAAGCGGGGCTCCTCCCTCATCAGCTGACCCCTAATCAGTGAGTCCTCTCAAGAGCTAGCCCTATAGAAACGAATAGCTGTAGTTGAAGATCAGACGAGTCTGGTCTGTGTCTGGTAATGCGGAACCGTCACTTCGGTAGGTGCCGTGGCGCAACGTTGTGCCGAAGCCCTTCAGCGGCCCTGATGGAATGATGTAATCGATCCGCATGTCTCGCTCCCATTCTTTATGGTCGCTACCGCTACCAACATCTTTAATTTCATCGCCCTTGAGATAGGAGATCGATGCTTTCAAACCCGGCACGCCCACCTTTGTAAAATCGTATGCGTATTGGCCGAAATTGGTTTGCTCACCTGCCCGGGAAAAGTTGCCAACAATGGCGTCGGTAAACAGATAGAACGCAGTACCTCCGTTGCCCTCGGGACGATTCCGACCGTCTACGACATTTCCCTGGTTGAGCCACACGAACCCGCCGTCGTCGCTTACGCTTTCATGACCTAGCAATATCGAATGTCCGCCGATGCTGTACGTAAACATGGCGCTCCAAGTCTTGTTATCGACCTCGCCAGGGTTTTTGGCATAACCCCCGTTGTTGTTGAAACGGTATCCGACGTCACCGTTTTTTCCATCCGAAGAGCTGTCGAAATAGCGAAGATCAGTTTTGAATGATTGATCATTTCCTAGTGGCAGCACGTGTACCAGGCCGAGGTAGTTTTGTTTGTAGTAGTTTTCCAGCCTGGCGAAATAGTACTGAAAGGTCAGATCCTTCGTTGCCTTCCAATCACCACCAGCAAAGCGAAAATCGTTCGAGTCTTTGGTACCACCTGCTATCGCAAGACCAGTGGAGTTGCTGGTTGCCCGGCCCGAGGATTGATCAATTTTGCCGGCGGTGAGCGTGAGCCCATCAATCTCTTTGGAGGTGAGGATGCCGCCTCCAAAATTTTGATAAACGAGCCGTGAATCAGTAGCGACGAGGATGGGTAGATTGGGCGTGAATATGTTGCCGACACCTAACTCAGTTTTTGAGAGGCGCGCTTTTAGAGTGCCGCCCACTCGACTCCATGAATGAGCTGCGGATCCGTCACTGTCGCTGGGGAAGAAAGTATTCGCATCGGGGTGGTGACCTCTGCCTCCGTCTAGGTGGACAGCCACCAGCGATGCCACATCCACGCCAAAACCTACCGTGCCTTGAGTGAACCCAGATGTGAACGCGAATTTAAGTGCCGTTGCAGTTTCGCGCTGGTCGCGTCCACCGTCTCGATTGTCGTTCGAGTAGTAGTACGTGCGATTGCTGACAGTGGCCTGACTGTCTTCTATGAATCCATGCGGCTTGGCATCTTCGGCATTTGCCCCGATTGAGAGGCCAGCGAGAATGAAAGCGGCTGGCAAGGTCGTTCTTTCCATAAAAGCTCCTGACACGTCGGCGCTGATGAAAAATGACCCACCCAGCCGTTTGAAAACTGAGCCAGTGCATATTGGAATTTTTGTAGTAACCCATAGCGTAGCAGCAGAGGTTGGTTACGAGAGGGGCGGCGTTATACCGATTTTCGGAATGATGCACGACGTTTTTGGCAAGAGTGATTCGCGCACAACGGCGTGTGGGGGTTTAGTAGAAGGCGTAGCTATAGTTGAAAATTAGGCGCGTTTGATCAGTGTTGGGTATGCCATTGTTGTCACTGCGATAGGTGCCATGGCGCAGCGTTGTACTAAAACCCTTTAGCGGCCCGTTCAAAATGCTGTAGTCGATCCTCAGGTCACGCTCCCATTCCGACAGATCGCTGCCACCTCTGGGATTTTTGATGTCTTCGCCTCTCAAGTACGCAACCGAAGCCTTCAAGCCAGGTACTCCCACCTTTGCAAAGTCATAAGAATACTGACCAAAGCTCGTTTGTTCGCCAGCGCGGGAGAAGGTGCCAACCATAGCTTTGGTAAATAGATAAAAGGTGGACCCTCCATTGCCCTCAGGCCGATTTCGACCGTCTGTAACCGTGCCTTGGTCTAGCCAAACGAATCCCCCGTCGTCGCTCACGCTTACGTGCCCAAGCATCAGCGCATGACCTGCGAGGGTGTAGGTGAACATGGCACTCCAGGTTTTGTTATCTACCTCGCCGGGGTGTCTTGCGTAACCGTTGTTGTTATTGAAACGGTACCCAGGCTCACCGTTTTTTCCGTCAGAGCTACTGTCAAAATAGCGAAGGTCAGTCTTGAACGATTGATCAGCCCCAAGCGGCAACACGTGGACCAAGCCCAAGTAATTTTGTTTGTAATAGTTTTCGAGCCTTGCGAAATAGTATTGGAACATCAAGTCCTTTGTTGCCTTCCAATCACCACCGGCGAAACGAAAATCGTTGGAGTCCTTGGTGCCGCCCGCAACCGCCAGCCCCGTTGGGTTACTGGTTGCCCGGCCAGCAGACTGGTCAAATTTACCGGCAGTGAGCGTCAGTCCATCGAACTCTTTGGACGTGATCACGCCGCCTCCAAAGTTCTGAGACACGAGCCGTGCATCTGTATTAGTCAGTATGGGTAGATTTGGCGTGAAGATATTACCCACCGCTAGTTCTGTTTTTGACCATCGCGCTTTTATGTTTGCGCCTGCTCTGTCCCATGAATGAGCGGAAGAACCGTCAGAGTCGCTTGGGAAGAAGGTGTTGGCATTGTCAGGGTGATGGCCCCTACCTCCATCCAGGTGTATGGCAACGGACGACTCCAGATCCAGCCCAAAACCGACGGTGCCTTGAGTAAAGCCCGATACGAAATTTAAATTAAGTGCCGTACCAGTTTCGCGCTGGTCGAATCCGCCATCGTGATTGTCGTTTGAGTAATACATCGTGCGAGAACTGACAGTCGCTCGACTGTCTTCTATGAACCCGTGTGCTTTTGGATCGGCTGCATCGGCACCAATCGAGAAGCACGTGAAAATTATGGCGACTGGTAGGTTTTTGCTTTTCATAAAAGCTCCTAGGGAGTCGGCGCTGATTGAAAAAATGGCCTCCTAGCCGCTCGAAGAATGACCTTGTGCGTGTTACTAGTTTTTTGGGGGAGCTATCTAATAAAGGGTAGCAGCAGAGCACTACAAGAATTAGCGACACGTCATACCGATTGCTGGAATACCGATTGATATTTTCGGCAAGAATGGCTCCTCAATGGCGTGTGATCGGGCGATCACACGCCATTGAGTGGTTTCCTGAATCGCTGGGATAGGAAGGGGGATCAGTAGGCAGGGCAGGGCGTTCTAAGCCTAAGTCGCACTTTCCCAGCGCCACGCTGGATCAGAAAGCTTTTTGACGAGAAAGTCCGCTAGTACATCGACTTTTGCGGGGCGCGCGTGCGCAGAAGGAGTAACGAAATACAGGCCGCCTTCCTGCATATGCCAATCTGGCAGGATTACTTGAAGGCGCCCATCGCGTAGGTACTCACTGGCTACAAATTCGGGAAGCTCAGCAATCGCTATGCCTGCTAGAACCGCAGGAATGAGAGCTTCAACATTGGTGACACGCAAAGTGCCTGCGGGCGCGACGCTTACCTCATCCCCAGCAGCATTACTCAGTCTCCACATGTCGCTTTGCGCCCGGTATGCGTATCCCAGACAGTTTCTGCCAATCAGGTCGTGTGGATGCTCCGGATGACCATGCTGGTCGAGGTAGCTGGAGGACGCGACTAAATAGCGTGAAACACGGCACAACCGTCGTGCCACGAGCGAAGAGTCGGGCAATATAGCGATTCGTATTGCGGCATCAAATCCTTCACCGATCAGATCTACCGCGGCATCGAACAAGTGAAGGTCAATCGAGATTTCTGGATAGGCAAGCAGAAACTCGGGAATGATGGGAGCCACCCAACGAACCCCAAAAGTCATCGGGATTGCGAGTCGTACTAGTCCCCTGGGTCTAGATGAAAGCTCGCGCGCGATGCCTTCGGTTAGCTCAGCGTCCCGGTAGAGGCGACTGGCATTTTCAGCGATGCTTCGCCCGAATTCCGTGAGCGCTAGCTGCCGAGAAGTCCGATTCAATAGTCGTGCGCCTAATTTCTCCTCAAGGCGGCTGACCCCTCGGGAAACGGTTGCAACTGAGACGCCTAATGCCCTGGCTGCGGCGGCAAAGGAACGCTCCTCCGCGACTTTCGCGAACATTGCCAATCCTTCGAAATCCGGCATCTTGGACATCAACATTTCTGCAACGATGGTTTGCAATCAATTCTATTTGGAAAGGTAGGGTTCGTCGATATTCTTTGGGCATGCGCTTTTTTGCGCTTTTCTGAGGAACATCGAATGTCAAGCAAGCTCGAAGGCAAAGTTGCCATTGTCACTGGTGGGTCCACTGGTATCGGTTTGGCCACTGCCATCCGCTTCGCTAAGGAAGGCGCTCACGTATTCATCACAGGTCGACGTCAAGCTGAGCTAGACGCAGCTGTGCTGACCATCGGTAATAACGCGACCGCTTTACGCGTTGATTCCACGAAGCTAGAAGAATTGGACGAACTGTTCAATGAAGTGAAAGCCCAGCATGGTCGGGTCGACGTGCTGTTCGTAAACGCCGGCGGCGGTGAACTGCGCAATTTGAAAGACATCACCGAAGATCATTTCGATGATACGTTCGACCGAAACGTGAAAGGAGTGCTCTTCACAGTACAAAAATCGCTGCCACTTTTGTCTAAGGGTGCTTCGGTGATTCTGACTGGATCGACCGCGGCTAGCGGCGGCACTCCAGATTTCAGTGTTTACGCAGCATCGAAGGCAGCTGTTCGATCGTTCGCACGTAACTGGATTCTTGACTTGAAAGGACAAGACATTCGTGTGAATTGCCTCACGCCTGGCCCAATCAAGACCCCAGGTTTGGTTGGTCTCGCTGGTCCGGATGAAGCGCATCAACAAGGCATGCTGGACCACTTCGCTTCGTTGATTCCAATGGGCCGTGTTGGCGATCCAGATGAGATTGCCAAAGCGGCCGTATTCCTGGCATCCGATGATTCAAGCTTCGTGAACGGCAGTGAATTGTTCGTAGATGGCGGTATTGCACAGATCTGATTGTGTGAAAACTGGGAAAACTCATGTTTTCCCAGTATTTATGTAGTCTTGATCGACGTGGTTGTGGTGGGAAATTTGATTATCTAAGAAGTCTGTCTACGATAGTCCTATGCTGCAAATAACCTATCCGGGTGCTGAGATGACAAACGTAAATGATAGTAAAGAGTTGATTGATATTACCAAACTCTACTTTGGTAAGGCTGATGCTGGTGACCCATCAATCCTAGATCTTTTTAGTGATGACGTTCAGCTGTTTTTTCCAAAGTTCGGTACTCGTACAGGAAAGGGACAGGTCGTCGCTTTTGTTCAAGGCCTAATGAGTAAGCTGGATAGCCTGAAACACGATATTGAAACCTATAACTACATTGCAAGTGGTCGTATAGTAGTTGTGGAGGGCACTGAGAGTGGTGTCGCTAAGACCGGAGAAGATTGGCCAGTTGAAGGTCGCTCCGAAGGTAGGTTTTGCAATGTGTTCGAATTTACAGGGACTTTGATTTCACGTCTGCATATTTACGTCGATCCTGATTTTTTAGGTGAAGATGATGATAGGTTTTACTGGGGATGAGCGGCACTGTGTACGCAACTAGTGATGTGAGTATTGCTAAAGAGCTAACTGGTTGTTCGAGAAGAAAGTAGAGTAATAAATTAGGGTATGAAGACGATGAACGGGCAAACCAACTTAGAATTCGCTCATTTTTTTTTGCAGAAGCTGGCCAGCGGTGACGCTCAAGCGCTTGCGCTCCAATTCGCTGAGAATGCGGAGTGGGAGGTTGCGGGTGACGTAGGGGCATTACCTTGGCTGGGTAAGCACCAAGGCAAAGAGGCAATAGTAAATTTCGTGAGAGACACTGCGGCTCTGCTAACAAGCGAGAGTCTGGTTATCCAGGATATTTTGGCGAATGATCATCGTGCAATGATCCTAGTGTGCTGTCTCTGAAATAAGTTTCTAACCTGAGCTATGCTTATGTGGTCAGTCAGTGCTTGGAGTGATCACATGAACTCTCAGGACATCGTGCTCAGTGAAGACGAACAAATTGAACTGAGTCGGCGCATAAGATCAGCCACTATCAGTCAGCGCGACGGTCGTCGGGCGCGGGTGATTTTACTAGCCGCTCGAGGTTGCTCTCGTAACGAGATTGCCCAGTTGACCGGTCTCTCCGTTGTTTCAGTTACCCGCTGGTGCAAGCGCTTTCAAGAGCTGCGTCTAGAAGGCCTGGTGGATCTGCCCGGACGAGGTCGCAAGCCATCCCTGCCAGCCGAAGCGTTGAAACGAACCCTTGAGCAAGTCACTCAGCCGCGTATCGGCCAACCTCGCTGGAGCTGTCGAAGCATGGCTCGAGTCGCCGGCATTTCACCGGCCAGCGTCCAGCGGATATGGGCCGCCAACGACATAAAACCGCACCTCACACGCACCTTCAAGCTGTCCAACGATCCGAACTTCGAAGAGAAATTCTGGGACGTCATCGGACTGTATCTGGCGCCTCCCGATAAAGCCCTGGTGCTCTGTTGCGATGAGAAGAGCCAAGTTCAGGCCCTCGAGCGCACCCAGCCTGGACTGCCTTTGGGAATCGGGCATATCCGCACGCAACGCACGATTATGTCCGCCATGGCACCGTCACCTTGTTCACCGCTCTGGATTACCTTCAGGGACGCTTGATCAGTTCCATCGAGCGCCAACACCGGCATCAGGAATGGCTGGAGTTTCTCAAGAAGATCAATCGAGAAACGCCCAAGCATCTTCAGCTGCATTTGATCGTCGACAACTATGCCACGCACAAGCATCCAAAAGTGAAGGCGTGGCTTGAGAAGCACAAACGCTTCCACATGCATTTCACCCCGACCTCCAGTTCATGGATGAACATGGTTGAACGCTTCTTTCGCGATATCACGGTGTACCTGCGTGACGGCAGCTTCAGTTCGGTTCGCGAACTGGAAAGCTCGATCACCACGTTCCTGGCACTGCGAAATGCGCAGCCGACTCGCTACGTCTGGAACGCCAAGGGGGAAGATATTTTGAACAAGATACAGCGAGCCCGTGAGGCAATGGCCTCACAGGCATGAGGAGTGTTATTTGTGAGACAGCACACTAGGTACGCTCGCATCGCGGGTCAATGCCACTGGAAAACTCATTGAAACGTCGTTCGTCCTTGTACTGGAGATCAGCGACAGGTTGATCACTAGCTTTCGAATGCTAGAGGATACTTTTGCTGTATCGCAGGCAGCACGTATCCATTAGGACGAACGCAAGACTTTGTCCCGACAGGTTGAGATATGGGGAGGCTAAATTTCGCGCCGCACCTTCCCTGGTGCCTCCCCATAAAACTCCTTAAATTTTTTACTGAACGCCGATTGCGATTGATACCCGACGTGTACAGCAATCTCACTCAACCCTAGGTGGGAGTGACTCAGTAAATTGAACGCTAATTCCATCCTGAGTTGGGTCAACAGAGCCCCTGGCGACGCGCCGAAAACACGCAAAAACGCGCGAACGAACGTCGCTCGTGACATGCTTGCTAACTCGGCAAGACACTCAATGGTCCACTCGAAGGCGGGGTCGGCAAGCATCGCCTGCCATGCGTGACAGAGCCGTTTGTCATTCAGCAACGCCAATGAGCCGAAGGTGTGACCGTCACTTGTGAGATGTGCTCTCAGAACAAGGGTAAACAACGCTTGAGACAGCGCATCCAGCATAAAACTGTAGCAGATTAGGTGACCGTCAGCTTCACTGCGCAGCATCTCCACCAATGCCGATAGCGGCCCACAAGCAGTGGGTATCACCAAATAGCTAGGCAACGCTGCGAAAAGCAGAGAAGTACGGTTGAAGTGGAAACTTCCGCAGAGCATATCGAAGTCGCTACTAGGTCCACCAATGCGATGGGTGGGGACGGCACCTCCATTGGTGATTCTCGGCGATTTTGGCGATATCGGCGCCGCGGTGTTGCCCAAGCTTAGCATCACATGGGGAGCCCCTGTCGGTAGGAGCAAGATGTTACCCGCGCGCATTGGCACACTTTTGCCGTCGGGGAAATCGACGCGACATTGTCCCACTAACACGATGTGATAAGGCGCTTTTCCCAGTGGTTCCTGTTCATGCTCGCGGGCCCAATCGCCCTCAAATTGACAGTGCAAATTGAGGCTTCCGCGCACGTTGGCCAAACTGATGAGCTTTTCTATCGAATTCATTTTGAGTTGCTCGCGACAAAAAGTGAGCCGTTCGAACAAACGTGAACCTCGTCTTTGTAGAAAACTGAGCGTGTCGAAACAGTACAACCCAACCCCGCTCAGGAGCTTAATCAATGTTCGTAAACTGGTCTGAAATGCTGCCTACCATCCAAAAAGCTTTTGGCTCACTGGGCAAAAGTAATCCAAAAATGGTCAAGGCCTATATGGCCCTCGCCGAGGCCTCCTCTGAAAACAACGTTCTGGATGCCAAGACGCGTGAGCTGATTTCGATAGCCGTCGCTGTCACTACGCGTTGCGATGGCTGTATCGGTGCTCACACCGATGAGGCAATCAAGGCTGGCGCGAGTCGTGAAGAAATTGCCGCTACCCTGGCTACCGCGGTCCAGATGAACGCAGGTGCTGCGTATATCTACTCACTGCGCACCCTGGAAGCGTATGATACATTGAAAAAATAGCATGCTAAATAGTAGAGCTGCCCCGAGCACTTTAGTGTGCCGGGGCTTTTTATTTTAAATATGAAATGAAAGTGAATACATTTTCATTGAAAAATGTTTTCACGCGGAAATGCGGCAATGCACTAATATGGGAGGCCTCCAGCTTTCAAAATAATTGTGCTCAGTTGTTTTGTTTAATGCACTGCAAGTTTAGCTCTCTCGCTGTACGCATCAATAGTAAGACAGGTGTAAGCAATTATTTTGCGGCGTGGAGCAATCGTATTGGTTACACCGTAAGGCGGCTGCGAAACTATACCTTTTGTCGCCAATTGGGTGTTCGCATCGTCCATTCATTAGCACCCCCAAAATACAAGCTAACCTGATATTGAAGGTGAATTGAGATCTATGAATCAGCTTTGGCTGACGTTCAACAACACCTATGGCTACTCCTCTGCGTAGCGTTTCATCGGTAAAGAGGCTGCGGCCATGCAGTGCTTGAAGATGTTTTGATGGCGCTTGTTCTGATTGATGGAAGCAAGCACACCGATTACTTCGCGAGCTACCGGCTAGTCCTGCCAAATCTTACTAGAGGAAATACCATGAAGCTCTTGTTTACTCTTTTCTTGACCATTGCGGCCAGTGGCGCGTATGCCTCAGCCGATGTGCAAACATCTCGCACCGGCGTTCCGACTGACGTAGCAAAAATACTCAGCGTTACAGACATCCGGTTTGCCTGTGGGATCGTGCCTGTTGAAATGGTGTATCAGGACTCTCAGGGGGCGCGACGTGTAGCAACGTATATGGAGGAAGGGGGCGGTTGTCAGACCAATTAAAGGTTCTGCGCAGGCACTATTTTTCCTTGGCGATTGGGGCTGGTAATTACGCAGCCCCGGTCGTCTGAGAATGAGAGGTAACCGCAAAAAACACTGCTTGAATGCCATGCCGGGCCTACACTGCATCGTGGAACGTTTGCACCCGATGGACCTAATAATAAGCACGCTTAGAACTGGAGTCACGGAAGCGACAGAGTGAGCTGCCTACGTACGTTCATTCGCCACCAGTGACCATCATGAATAATGCCTCAAGTGTTTACCCGACCGTGCCGTCGCAAGATTTCAGCAGTTCTTGTCACTATGCGTGGGGCTGTGAATCATGACCATTCCCTTGAAAATCTCTCCGGGGGTCCAGAACCCTCACGTACTCACGTTCGGCCAGTTCCAACTGTTTCCGTCACAGAGGCTGTTGCTCAAAAACGGAGAGCACATCGAGTTGGGTAGCCGAGCTTTAGACGTGCTCATCGCTCTCGTCGCCCACGCCGGTGAAGTGATTACCACCCGCGACCTTGTTCAGAGGGTGTGGAAGGGCGTAGTGGTGGACGAAAGCTGCATACGTGTACATATTTCTGCATTGCGCAAAGCTTTGTCGTGTCCTGAAACCAGCACGAGTTATGTGATTAATGTTCCGGGGCGCGGTTATAGCTTTGTGGCACCCGTTACCGTTCCCACCGATACCGAAAACTCGGCCGCAATGCAGTCGATACCGGCGGGTGAGTTACCTCCGCGCCTGGTGCGCATGGTAGGTCGTGACGACACCGTGAAGGCGATCTCAGGCCTAATAAAGCAACATCGATTCGTCACTATTAGCGGTCTGGGAGGGATGGGTAAAACAACCGCAGCGATAGCGGTTGCTCACCATTTCAGATCGCAATTTGAAGGCATGGTTATCTTTCTGGATCTGAGTGCAATTACAGATTCCAGCATGCTGCCTGGAACTCTCGCGGCCGCAGTGGGTGTGCAGTACCAGGAAGCCGAGCCACTGCAAACGTTAGTGGGCCTCATACGAGATATGCGTCTGTTGGTCGTGTTCGATAGCTGTGACCACGTAATCGATGCTGTCACTTGTTTGGCAGAAACGCTTTTTGGGCAAGCAGAGCAAACTCACATTTTAGTCACCAGCCGAGAACCATTACGAGCGGAGGGCGAGCATATTTACCGCTTGGGCTCTCTGGCCTGTCCACCAGAGCAAGCGGAGCTGAAAGCCACCGATGCTATGACATTCTCCGCCGTGCAGTTGTTCGTTGAACGTGTCGCTCACAATCAAGGTGCGTATACCCTTAGCGACAACGATGCTCCGGTGGTGGCTCACATCTGTCGAAAACTCGACGGCATCGCGTTAGCAATTGAACTGGGTGCCGGCCAGGTTCCAGCATACGGGATTCAGGGTATCGCTGAACTGCTCAAAAATCGATTTAGCCTATTTTGGGAAGGGCGCCGCAACGCGATGTCTCGTCACCAAACGCTAAACGCAATGATCGATTGGAGCTACGATCTCTTGTCTGCAAACGAAGCGATGGTGCTACGCCGGTTATCCGTTCTGACTGGCAAATTCTCATTAGAGGTAGCAACCCAAGTGGTAGCTCCTCACGGCCATGAGATGATGGTTATCGATGCGATAGGGCGATTGGTGACAAAGTCATTGGTCTTGGCCGAGAGCAATAATTGCTTGATGTGCTACCGGCTCCCTTACACGACTAGGGCTTACGCGCTTGAGAAATTACACGGCGCGGGTGAGTTTGACTCGACAACTGAACGCCATGCTATCTACCTGGTTTCGCTGCTTGAGCGTCTTAACGTGCAAGGCGAAGCGCTTCCGGATTACGAGCGCATTCAACGTTATATAGAGTATCTAGGAAACATCTGCGCAACGCTTGATTGGACTTTTTCGGAGTCAGGGAATCTTTCTCTTGGCATTCGTCTCGCTGCATCTTCAGCGCCTTTATTCTTGGGGTTGTCCATGCTCGATGAGTGTCGTCGGTGGAGTGGGCGAGCCCTTGCCGCCGGGGTATGCCAACCCAATGGTCTCCCTCAAGAAACTGTTTGGCAGGAAGCGCTCGCAATCGCCACCATGTTTGCTTTAGGAAAACCTCATTCTGGGAATCCGGCCAACGGTATTAGCAAGGTATTTGACGAGAACCTAGGCGACACTCTTCGTCAGCTCAGATTATTGGGTGGCTCAAGCAATACCCTCGCGTGGAGTGCGGAGCAGCAAGAGTTCCAACCCTCGACTCTTCAGGCAATGACGTTGAGTGATAAAATTACAGATCCTAAGGGCATTGCCATGATGCAGTGGATGCTGGGGGATGCTAATCAATACGCCATAAAACATGAGTCGTCTGGGCAGGATTCTCGTGCCGGCTGGAACCTATATTCTTCACAATCTGTAGGAGACGAATTCTCGTTTAGCTATGACTATCGAGTTCGAGCATTGTCATCTCTTGCTAGGATTTCTTGGTTGCGCGGATACCCGGATCAAGCGCTTCAGCTCGCTCGACAAGCATTACATCGAGCTAATCATCTGCGCCATCCTGCAACCATTTGCCTGGCGCTTATCTACGTGTCTACGGTATTTCTCTGGACGGGCGATTGGAGTGCCGCCCGGCAGACAATTGATCAGCTGAATTCGACTGCCAAGCTCAATTTCTTCGAGCCTGAGTTGGCAGTAGGGTTGGGCCTCGAAGGCATACTTTTGTATTCCCAAGGAAATGTTGAAGAGGGTGTTCAACAGTTGCATGGTTGCCTGAGCTTGTTAAGCGTAGAGAACCATCAAGTTCTGGCCACAATGTTTATCAGATGCCTTTCGGAGGGTTTTGCTGCTACAGGTAGATTTGATAATGCGTTGGAAATCATTTGCGGGGCAATGGAGATGATTGAAAACATCGGAGAGACCTTCGATACTCCGGAAATTTTGCGAGTTGCCGCGGACCTCTATGCAGCTCGGCCAGACCCAGACTATGAGCTAGCCGAGCAATATCTATACCGCTCTCTGGCCTGTGCCGAGCGGCAAGCTGCGTTGGCTTGGGAGCTACGGACGGCAACTTCGTTGACTAGGCTGCATCTAAAGCAAGGTCGTATTACCGAGGCTGGAAAATTGCTTCATACGGTTTTTGGAAAGTTTTCTGAGGGCTATGACACCCTGGATATGCGTGAGGCCAGATTGTTATTGGAATCATTGAGTCTACGGACTACTCCTTGCCAATAGGAAATCCTGCCACAGGGCTTAACATATTCCTGAGGCAGGATTTTTATCTAAGCCTTGCCTTCCATCATTGCGACCACTTCATCTGTAGTCCACACAGCATTTGCCATGAAGCGGTAATTGATAATCGCAGCTAGGTAGCCGTCACCCTCGGGTAACTTGGGCCCCGCTACGGCGTCTCGTACCACTGCTACCTCAAACCCTTGTTCAAGCAGTTCACGCATGTGAGATTCCACACAGAGGTTCGCTAACATGCCGGTCAGGATGACTTGATCGACGAGTTGTTTACGCAGCTGTAGGTTTAGGTCGTTGACCTGTGGGCCGTACAGTTTGTGGGGCGAACAAAGAAACGTCTTACCGTCCATGATGTACGGCTTGAACTCCGGCATGAAATCGCTTCCTGAATTCTCAAATGCCGCCACGTCTAACTCGTTTTTGCGATCATCAAAAAGCTTCATATCGTGTTGCATGGCTTCGACTGGGGCCTGAATTTTCCAGTGATGGTCCGTTCCCCAGTACCAATGCGGCGAGATAGCGACCGTCATGCCTGCTGCTTTAGCCGCTTTGAATAGACGCAGCAGATTGGGGACTAGATTCTGCTCCGTCACACTTTCACCCGTCATCGGCCAGGCCTTGCCTTTAGGACTCATGAAGTCGATTTGCGGGTCGATGACCACCAGAGCAGTGCGCGAAAGGTCGAGCTTCATCGTCGACTTCGGGAGCGCTGGGTTCTTGGGAGCAGCATATTTTTCGAGATTGGATTGTGCGGGTTTGTCCGCTGCCATTGCTGAAGGGATAGCGCTTGCCGCTACGGCGGCAGCAGCACCCATGACGAATGAGCGTCTGCCGAGGGGTAGGAATTTTTCAGACATGATATCTCTCCAATAATTTACGACGTTCAGCTATGAAGGAATGCCAGTAAATCCTTGTTGAGTTGTTCCCTGTGGGTCTCAGTCAGACCATGGGGCGCGCCCGCATACACTTTGAGATTTGCGCTAGGGACCAGTTTTTTAGAGGCTCTGCCGGCGGCATCGATAGGCACAATCTGATCGTCGTCACCATGGACGATGAGCGTCGGTTTATCGAATTTTTTAAGGTCTTCGGTGAAGTCGGTTTCTGAAAACGCTTTAATGGAATCGAATGTGTTTTTGAAACCTCCGACCATTCCCTGTCTCCACCAGGAATCAATCATGCCTTGAGAGGTTTTAGCCCCGGGCCGGTTGAATCCATAAAATGGTCCCGCAGGGATATCTTTGAACAACTGCGATCGGTCAGCGATCATCCCTGCACGAATACCATCGAATACATCAATGGGAAGTCCCCCTGGATTCGCGGCTGTTTTGAGCATGAGCGGAGGCACTGACGAGATCAGGCAAATCTTCGCAACGCGGGATGTGCCATGCCGCCCTACATATCGTGCAACTTCGCCGCCACCGGTGGAAAAGCCCATAACTGTGACGTTTTTCAGATTCAGCGTATTGATCACAGTGGCAAGATCATCTGCGTAATGATCCATGTCATTGCCGTCCCAAGGTTGGCTAGAACGACCATGCCCGCGTCGGTCATGCGCGATAACGCGGAAGCCTTGGTTTGCGAGAAAGAAAGCTTGGCCATCCCAACTATCCGAGTCGAGTGGCCAGCCATGGCTAAGCGTCACTACCGGCCCGTTTTTTGGTCCCCAATCTTTGTAATAAAGCACCACACCTTCACTGTTAGTAATTGTATTGGATGTCATGGCATGAGATCCCGATTCAGGTTTTGATGGCGAGGCAGTTTGTGCCTGTGCCGCTTTGGGTAGCATTGATACAAGGGCCACGCCTATCCCTGTCATTACGAGGCCGCGGCGTACTGCTGCATCTTGAGAAAGCACGGATTTGTCTGTCATTTTTGCTCCGAGAGCCTGGTTGTGCGATCAGGTGTTCTTGATCTGAATAATGAGCGGCGTTCGGATAGCACTATGGGCGCGAGATTCTCGCGAAACGAGTTAAAAGATGTGAAACGGTGTGATGAAGTGCTAAACGCAAAGATAGCAATATTTGCAAAAATAGTTATGACTAGTTTGTATTAATTTATTTTAGAGGTTGAGTGGATGCACTAAGAGTCGATCTTAAAGACAGCGGCATGATATTAAATAGCAAGCGTACTTAGATTGGATTGCTTGGTGGAAAAGAGATGCTGGCTTAAGTTGATGGCGAAAGATGTAGCAGGGTTTAGGTGCCTAATTACAGTCGCTCATAGGCACCTTACTATCAATCATAAAACCGCAACGTGAGTAGCGCGTTGGCGCAATTCTCGTATTCCTTGCCCAAGTTTACGGCGTAGCAAAGTTCTAAGAGTTGTACCGTCGGCGTAACCAACACGGCTAGCAATTTGTTCGACACTGGAGTCTGTCGTTTGCAGCAGATGAACCGCGTAATCAACGCGAAGGTCCTGAAACCAGGCTAACGGAGACTTTCCTAAAACTTGCTGTATACGACGAACGAGTGTCCGTTCGCTCACGCCGATTGTGGCTGCTGCCGCGGCTGACGAAAACCCAGATTCGAGATGATCTCGTGCCCATTGCTCGAAGCGCTGGACAATTGGGTCAGTGTGGGCAATGTGATCAGGAATGATAAAGGCGGCTTGGGATGGCCTTGTCTCAATAAGTAGGTATCGAGCACATAGAGCAGCAAGCGTAGGACTTTGGCGGCTGACTACGTGCAGCCCAAGATCGAAGTGAGCCATTGCGGCCCCCGCGGTCACGAACGGATCCGAACATACGAGCATCCGCTCTTCATCTAGAAGAACCAAAGGGTAACGGTGTCGGAAGAATGCAGATAACCACCAGGATGTAGTGGCGCTATGACCGTTTAGCAGTCCGGCTTCTGCTACGACAAATGTGCCCGTGCAAGCCGCAGCGATTGTCGCTCCACTCTGTGACCAACATCTCAACCACTGGCCTGCTTCAGCCACATCGGGTTGATCGAGCGCTTTCGCAAGTCCTTCGGGCATTTTAGAAGAAAGGGCAGGCACCAAAACCAGATCTGGTTGAGGCAATTCTGCTGCAAGGCGCACCGGTACGCTCAGACCTTGCCCTGTGCGTACCTCTGTTCTCACCCCAACGATTGTCACGTCCAACATTCGCTGTGTCGGCTCTTCGCCTGCTAGTTCGCTGGCTGTCCCAAGCACGTCCATGAAGGCGGCTAGACCCAGATCAAAAACACCCTCTAGGGCAAGGATATAAATTCTCATGGCGGAAACGATACCTTTGTTGTCGGCACCGCCACTATACGACGATTTCAAGTATTCCTACACTGGAATCACAACCACCCGCATAGGAAATTGAGATGGCCAGCGTAGCCCTGTTTGTAGAGATGAAAGCCAAGCCTGGCAAGGAATGGGAGGTTGACGATTTCCTGAGAAGTGCCTTGCCATTGGCAAACGCGGAGACAGGCACAACCTCGTGGTTCGCTTTGAAAATGAGTACATCGGTTTTCGGCATTTTTGATGCGTTTGCCAACGACACGGATCGAGATGCTCATCTCAACGGCCCCATCGCCCAAGCTTTGATGTCCAAGGCCGGTTACCTGCTGTCGGAACCACCGTCGATTCAGAAGGTAGATGTGTTGGCCGCCAAAGGTTAATCCTTGGCGCTAGACGAGTTTTGAATTACCTACACGGGGAAGGGGAAGTCCCATTCCTCTTCCTCAACTGCTAATACGCCATCGCGTCGGCGTGAAGACGCTTAATCAGGGACGTAATTAAAAATTTCTCAGGAAATTAACAATAATTTCGTCAGATGAAATACTGGATTGTCATTATTGGTGATTCCGATGTTTTTGAAATGCGAGGACGATTGAGCGAGAGCTTAAGCGCGGAGTCGCATTCAGATAATTTTTGGAGTAGGTGATGTCCCAGAAAGCGATCAAACTCTACCGCCATCCAAAATCCGATCAGTACCACTGCGTCGAATTAATGCTGTCTTTATTAGGTTTACATACCGAGGTGGTATCAGTCGACTTGATGAGGGGCGGGTACCAAGTCCCTGAATTTCTGGCCGGTAATGGCTTTGGCCAAGTTCCTTTTATCGATGATGACGGCACCGTTGTGGCTGATTGCAACGCTATCTTGGTATATCTGGCCGCAACGTACGGCGACGGTCAATGGTTGCCAAGCGACCATCTAGTTCTGGCCAGAGTGCTCTGCTGGTTATCTCTGACCGATGAAGAATTTGACTCCAAATCCGTTTCTGAACGATGGATTACTAATTCTGATGCTGACTGTGACATAGACGAGCCTTTAATTAGGATCTTGGCACTGCTCAAAGAAATCAACCAAGCATTGACAGTGAATAAGTTTTTAGTGAGTGGTGAGCCCACGATAGCGGACGTATCAGCTTATTCCTATTTATCCCATGCCCCGCGTGGGTACATCTCCCTTTTTGATTACCCACTCGTCCGCGAATGGTTAAGCACTGTTTCGTCGTTGCCGCGGTTTGTGAATGTGCAGCGACAGGAAAGAAGATATGAAGAGCACGATTCGAATATAAGAAGCTAGCGATACGCAAATCATATCGCCAAATTTAATTTAACTACAGACGCTCCAAAGATCATCAATTTTTTCATTCGCTCGCACATTTCAAAATGCGTCAAGGGTGGCTGATGACTTTGAGAAGTGATGTTTATCACTACGGATAGTTGATGTCCTTTACTAGGTTGGGGCACGTATGGACCGTTTTCAAGAAATGCAAGTATTCACAGCGGTTGCTGAAGAAGAAGGGTTTGCTGCCGCAGCCCGACGTCTCAATATTTCTCCACCCAGCGTGACGCGAGTGATCGCGGCAATGGAGGAGCGGATCGGCACCCAGTTGTTGTCAAGAACTACCCGTAGCTTGCACCTGACCGAGGCAGGGCAGCGCTACCTAGAGGATTGTCGCAGAATTTTAGGTGAGGTGGGCGAGGCTGAAGAGGCTGCCGCTGGCAGCTACTCATTGCCTTGTGGCCATTTGACCGTAACGGCGTCAGTATTATTTGGAGAACTGTATATCGCTCCACTGTTAGCCGAGTATCTCGATCGATATCCCTCGGTTCATCTCAGTGCATTGCTCGTCGACCGAGTGACCAGCATTGCTGATGAGGGCATCGACGTCGCGATTCGAATTGGGCACGTGCAAGAGGCAACGCTGCACGCCATCAAGGTGGGTGAGGTGCGCCAAGTAATATGCGGTGCGCCTAACTATTTTGATCGTTACGGAAGACCTGGTCATCCAGGCGAGCTTAGTACAGCCAATATAGTAATGTCGTCTGCGAGCCATCTTCTCAGCGATTGGCAATTTGTAAACGAGGGCAACGATTTAAGCTTTCGGTTTGACCCACGGTTAGTGGTAACGGCTAATCAGGCTGCCATCAATATCGCGTCGCAGGGCTGGGGTGTCACTCGGGTACTGTCCTACCAGGTGGCAAGCCAAGTCGCTGCTGGCGCATTGGAGATCGTGCTTCAAGACTACGAACCTCCAGCACTGCCCATACAAGTCGTCTACCAGAAGACCAATCGGGTGCCTGCGAAAATTAGAACTTTCGTGGAATTTCTCAGTGAGCGATTGGGCGGTGATATTGCGCTTCAGTCCGGCATTTAAGGTGAGATGTGATGGACCGCTACCATGAGATGGTCATGTTCGAGGCGCTTTCCGATAGACCTAGTCTCGCGGCGGCGGCCCGCCGTCTCAAAGTTTCTGGCCCTACTGTTGTTCGCGCGGTTGCGCGACTGGAGGCACGTCTAGGCGTGTCATTGTTGCAGCGAAGCACGCAGGGGGTTGTGTTGACCAGAGCGGGAGAAGCGTTCATGGCTGACTGCTCCCACATCCTACAAGAGATCGAGATAGCAGAGGCGTCGGCAAGGGGGCTGCATATTGAAGCTCAGGGTAACCTCACGGTTTTGCTACCGCTGTTGTTCAGCCGCTATGTCATGACGCCGCTTCTATCTGGCTACATGGATATGTATCCGGACATCAAGTTGTTCACCCACTACCATGATCGTTTCCCGAACATGAATGATGAGGCGTTGGACGTCGCGGTATTGATTGGGAATTTACCTAACTCATCGTTGATCGCTCGCCCGGTTGGGTACGTACGTTCGATCGTCTGCGGAAGTCCTGATTACCTTGAAGCTCACGGTGAACCGTATAGCCCGGATGACCTTAAAAAACACAAGTTGGTTGGTACCCAGGCCTTTCGGAATAGCATCCAGTGGGACTTTCAAAGTCAGGGCTTGCAGAACAGCTTCAGAGCACGCACCCGTCTCAGCTGCGCCACGGTGCAGGCGGCAATTAGTGCAACAGCTCATGGAGCGGGTATCACTCGTTGCCTGAGTTACCCGTTGTACGATTACCTCAAAAGCGGAAGTTTGCAGCGGATTCTGCAACCCTTTGAGCTTCCTTCCTTGCCTGTCCACGTTGTTTACAGAGAGAGACGCAAAGCTTCCATGCGATTGCGCAGCTTTGTCGACCACGTGGTAGATGGTCTGCGCGAGCATCCAGCTATGCAACCAGACGCGCTTTGAAAGCCAGATAGCGCATGCACGTATGTAGGTTCTCCGGTTTTATTCGAACAGTCAGTACAGAAGTGGAAGTCAGTACCTCTGCCTTGGCAATGAACATTCTTTTAACTATTCATTGATTTTCCTCCGGCTGGGGAGGTGGCAAGCGGTTAATTGGGGCGCCTTGCCTTGATTATGCGTACAGCCGAGGGCGCAGATGCAAGCCAGAATTGGAATTTTCCTGCATTACTAATGGATCCAAAAATTCATTCCGCCATTTCGAGGGGTGGAATATTGGATTCCATTTTTTGATCGTTCGCTCCGCTGTTTTTAAAGCGGAATATGGTTTCTAGCGCCCATAGACACTCACGCGAAGCCGCGGAGGCTCACCCGGATGAAAAGCGTACTAATGTTGCTTGCTAATGGAGTTGAGCCTTTGGAAATGGCGGCGTTCACCGACGTGCTCGGTTGGGCCGATTTGCTTGGTGATGATTCTCTTGAATTGGTAAATGCCGGGCTTCGGAAGAGGATCGTCACAACCTTCGGTATCACAATCTGCCCGAGCTTTTTACTGAGCGATTTAGATACAAGCGCGTTTGATGCCTTAGCGTTGCCGGGTGGTTTCGAACCCGCGGGTTTTTATGAGGAAGCCCTGAGTGAACCGTTCCTTGCGACCATTCGAGATTTCGTTGATGCCGGCAAAATTGTAGCCAGTGTATGCGTGGCGTCTGTTTGTCTGGGGGCAGCTGGTGTGTTGAGAGGCAAAAACGCGACTACGTACCACCAAGAGGGTGGGAAGCGGAAAAATCAATTGCTCGAAACTGGCGCTCATTTTGTCGATCGGCCCGTTGTGGTTGACGGTCGAATCATTACATCAAGTGGACCTGGGACAGCTACCGAGGTTGCATTTCAATTATTAGAGCAATTAACGAGTGTAGAGAACGCCACATTTATCCGGCAGAAAATGCGCTTCGCTTCGCCTGGGCCTGAGTGGTACGACACTCCACAAGTGCCTTGAAGGCATTGCCGAAATTTCTCGGCTATCCCATCCAGTTTTGCGTCATTTCATCCAGAGGCTAAGGCAATGACCAAAGATCCCAGTGCCGTGGAATATTACTACTGGCCGACTGCGAATGGTCAGAAGGTTGCTGTTTTTTTAGAGGAATCAGGTCGTCCCTATACCATCCATCCCGTCAATATTACCAAGGGTGAGCAATTTACAGCTGAGTACACGCGCATTTCGCCCGACCAGCGCATACCCGCATTAGTAGACAGCGAAGCAGGTGTATCGGTCTTTGAGTCGGGTGCTATTTTGCTGTACCTGGCTCAGCGCAGGCGCCAATTTCTCCCACAAGACGTTAAAGGCGCTGCTGAAGTCCTTCAGTGGTTATTTTGGCAGGCCGCAAGCCTTGGCCCGATATTGGGCCAGACGGTTTTTTTCCTACACTATGCTTCAGAGAATTCACCGCTTGCGGAAGCCCGTTTCAGCAAGGAAACCGAGCGCTTATACAGGGTGCTTGAGAAGCAGTTATCCGAACGACCGTACGTTGCAGGTGAGTACTCGATCGCCGATATGGCAATTTATCCTTGGGTCGTTATCCACGGTAAACAGGGAATAACCCTATCGGATTACCCTCACATTGTGGCCTGGATGAAGAAAGTAGGGGAGCGACCTGCGGTTATTCGGGCTTACGAAAAGGGGGAAGAACTTCGCCCATCGTCCCATGCTGAAGAGGAGAGGAGAAAGCTCAATGGCCTTCCTCCGCTGTGAGGCCTGCATTCAATAATTTAATCGCCTTGAAATAAATATCGGCGCTATTTGTTCCAAGAAGAAACTCGTGTAGCGCCCTACTCGGAGCGTGTGTGATGACTTGGAAAATTGCCGTTTTACCTGCGACCGCCGGCATCATCGGTGTGCTATTGGGCCTATCGATTGTTGCGCACGCAGATTCAACTCCTGGTGCAGACGCGGAAGGATCGCCTGTGTTCGGAGTCAAACTTCCTGAAGGCTATCGTAATTGGCAGTTTGTCAGCATTGCTCATGAAGAAGGTGAGAAGCCCGACATCCGCGTGATCTTGGGAAATGACATAGCTATGAAGGCTTACAGGGAAGGGACTCTGCCATTTCCGGATGGCACGATCATCGCGAGATTGGCCTACAAATACGAATCCTCTCCACAAAATAATGCCGTGTTTGGTAGAGATCAGTCATTCGTCGCTGGAGAGCCAACGAACGTTCAGATCGAGGTTAAAGACTCTAAGCGTTACGCAAGTACAGGTGGGTGGGGGTATGGGCAGTTTGAAAATGGAAAGCCCAACCCAAGTGAAAAAATCGTGAATAGCTGCTTCGCCTGCCACACGAAATTGCCTCCTGCGACGGATTTGATCTTCACTAAATACTCTCAGTGATGAGCGGTTTTTTTTAGGATGCCCCATGTGGTTTATTTGAGCCGTTTTAGGGCTAGATAGCTTCTATCCTTGTAGGCGTCAATTAGCATAGGAGGCCATCGCTTAGAGGGGATGACGTGGGTTGCAACGAGATAGATCCAACGTACAAAGCAGAAGCGGCTTTCTTCGGCCTTGGCTAGGCAGTGAGCCTTGGTTGCAATACCCGGCATTGCCGGAAAATTCCAGTGCTGGGTTGCCGCTGGGTCCCCTCATGAATCCGTCGGGGCCATATGTAAGATGCTGATGTTCTCTGGCCTCTGATGCGGACCATCAGACCCCCTTTTGACCTTTTTTACCTATGGTCTCCTGCACTAATTCGACGAAAGCCACCGACGCCGCATTGTGATAATTATTTTTGCGTCTTAGCAACGATGCTCCACGTTGAGGCGCCTTGTCTTTCATCTCTAGCTTGTGCAGTGCCCGATCTTGCGTGGCGATGGGCTCTGGAAGGATAGTGGCAACGCCAGTGTGACGAATGACCTCCAGTAGTGTGTTTACTGAGTTCACCTCAATCACCACTTTGGGGGTGATCTTTGCTTTAGTGAAATACTCATCAATACATACCCGGGTAGCGAAATCTGGAGTCAATAATGCAAAATCCAATTCGGCAACCTGTTCAGTTGTTAATGCTTTCCGGCAGTCGTACAACGGGTGCTCACGCCCGACCATCAGCGCCAACGTTTCGACAAATGCTGGAATTGATTCCAGGTCAGGATTTCTAAAATGATCAAAAGCGATGGCGATATCCAGTGAGTCATCAGCAAGCCCCATTTCAATGTCGTCCATAGACAGCTCGAAAATTTCTAGATGGATATTGGGAAATCTAGCTGTGTAATCACGGACAATTGGCCCCACTAGATACGCCATGAAAGTCGGGGTCATGGCCAGTCTTAGAGTACCGCGCGACAGGTCCTTCACATCGTGAAGCGCCCGCTTGCCTGCTGCTAATTCTACGAGCACGCGGCGGGCACATTCGATATACGCCTGGCCAGCATCTGTAGGCGTAACTGTTCGCGAGGTACGATCAAATAGCACAACGCCGAGCGTTTCTTCTAACTGGCGGATCTGTTGCGAAAGAGTAGGTTGAGAAACGTGGAGAACCTCGGCCGCCCGCGTGAAGCCGCCGTTATCAGCGACCGCTAACAGATAGCGTAAATGTCTTAGCAGCATCGCATGAACCACTCGTAGGTGAGGTAGATAGCCAGCAGTGTAATCGACTAGGGCGCTGTGAGGTCGTTATGGCCGAGCGCATCAATTTAGGATCCATCCTGCGAACCTTTAGAGATGCGATCCGAGCTAATCAGCCGACCCACGGCATCGTGATTAGAAGACCTAAAGGTGGGCATCCAAACCTGACTCTTAAGAAACCATGACCGGTGTACGTAACGTGACGAACTCCTCAGCTGAGGTAGGATGCACGCCTATGGTTTCATCGAATAGGCGCTTGGTTGCTCCTGCTTTGAGCGCGATCGCTAAACCTTGAATAATTTCACCGGCGTCAGGGCCAACCATGTGGACCCCCAATACCTTATCGGTACGAGCGTCGACTACCAATTTCATGAGCGTCTTTTCGGAAGACTCGGTCAGGGTCAATTTCATTGGACGGAAGCGGCTTTCGAAGATGGTCACCCTGAAACCTTCCGCTATCGCCTGCTCTTGGGTAAGGCCAACGGTACCAATGCTCGGCTGGCTGAAAACCGCGGTCGGGATGTGCCGGTAGTCGACGGGACGATACTGCTCAGGTTTAAACAAGCGTCGAGCGATTGCTGATCCCTCCGCCGTTGCAACCGGCGTCAACTGGACACCACCAATCACATCGCCAAGTGCCAGGATTGAAGGCTCACGTGTTTCGAAATTTTCGTTAACCGAGATATAGCCTGCATCGTTAAGCTCTACAAAGGTGTTTTCCAGCCCCAAATTGTCGAGCATTGGCCGTCGACCTGTGGCGTAAAAAATACTGTCTGTCTCCAACTGACGACCGTCTTCAAGCGTCGCGAGGAGGCTTCCGTCTGGCTGTTTGGCGATCTGGACGATATTCGTTTTGAATTCCAGCTGCACACCGTTTTTGGTCAGTTCTTCAGCCAAATGAGTTCGGACCGCTTGATCGAACCCTCGTAAGAACAGGTCACCGCGGTACAGCAGTCGTGTATCGGAGCCCAGGCCATTGAAAATGCCAGCGAATTCAACGGCGATGTAACCTCCACCAACAACCAGTACCCGCTTAGGCAGCCGTTTCAGAAAGAATGCCTCATTGGACGTGATCGCATGCTCACGCCCAGGGATATCGGGTATCTGCGGCCAACCACCAGTTGCAATCAAAATTTGCTTGGCGCTATAGCGCTTACCGTTGACTTCCACATGATGGGCATCAGTGAGCCGCGCGTGACCTTCGAATAGAGTGACACCGCTGTTACTCAGCAGCTTGCGATATACGCCGTTGAGTCTTTCTATCTCACGATTCTTGTTAGCAATAAGAGTTTCCCAGTCGAACTGCGCTTCTCCGGTACTCCAACCAAAGCCCTTAGCCTGTTCAAAATCGTCTGAAAAGTGGGCACCGTACACGAGCAGCTTTTTCGGTACGCACCCCACGTTTACGCAAGTACCGCCTAGGTAGCGGCTTTCAGCAACCGCCACTTTGGCGCCAAAGTCCGCGGAAAACCGAGCCGCCCGTACGCCGCCCGAGCCAGCACCAATAACAAACAGATCGAAGTCGTAAGTCATCTTAGTTCCCTGATGGGGTTATACATCGCTAGATTATGAAAAGTGTTTAGGGGCGATACGGCGCTTCAGTACGTGCATAAGCCGATTGAAAAAGTGCGAGGGCTCAGCGTTATGCATGACCTGATAGCAGTTCGTTTGTTGCCACGAAACTCCAGACGGCATGCCATGGATCATCATCATTTGCGGTAGCAAAAAACTACTTTCGTGCTCGCGCATAGGGAGGCCGGATTTATCGGCATCCAAATCTGTGCAGTTACGGAACGTTTTGTCGAGCATTTCGGAACTCCTAGAACGGAGAACTCTGAGGGAAGTCTCGAATGAGAACATCCCTTCAGTTTCCCCTTCTAATTGGTTTATGAGAAGGAGCAAAAATCTGATGACTCCATTCAGTTGAATGAAATAATCCCGCAAGGGCCGGAACTTGCGGCCCCACCGATTTGCAAAACAGGCACGAGAGTTCGTCTATCGACCAACGGCGTGCCCGGGGCTTGCCAGAGCACCTTGTTATGGCAAGCCTATCCATTGTTGCGTCGGCTCTTTTGACGCAAGGCATCTGCTGATCTGGGTAGTTGGTTGCAAGAGCTGACGTGCCGAATCCGCGATCATTACTACCGCTCCTGCAAGCATCAATACATCTTTGAGCACCAGCCTCCCTCCACCGGATAGGTAAGGAAAACCATATTGAGCATCACCAATATTCGACACCCAAGCCTCGGGAGTTGTGATCAAAAACGACAGCGTTACTAGAGGTGTTAGGAAAGCGAGTATTGCACCCACCATGCCCAACCGGCGTGAGAAGGCGTAGGTGAGGACCATTAGGCCGATGAGAATTTCAACGGTACCAAGGCCGTCTGAAAACGCGTAGGTGTGGTTCTGCGTCTGCCATGCGCGTTTCGCAGGGTCGAGTTGACCTTCGTGAGTCAGGTGGTCTTTGTATTCGGTCGGATGTTCATAGACGAACGACATAACCGGGCTGTTAGCCACAAATGGTGTAATGCTATCCGCTTCGTACGGGGCAAATTTCAACGCCCCAATCCAAATGAATATGATGGCAACAGCGATCCGAATCAGGTGAACGCCCAAGCTATCAAGCTTGCTGGCTTTCTGAAGCGCCGATTGTAGTGAGGACTGGTAACTCATGGCTAAAATCCTTTGGTGGAATGTAAGTTTAGATGGAGTTCAAACGATTGGTTACTGAGGTGTCTCAACACGCAACGCGCGAGTTGAGCGCCTCATTCAGTCCGCTTTCCTCCTCTAGTTGAGCCAGATCGTCGTATCCCCCGACGTGCCAGTTACCAAAGAAAATCTGCGGTACCGTCCGGCGTCCGCTGCGGTTGATCATCTCAACTCGTTTTTCTACTGACGTCACTTCAATCTCATTGAACTGGATTCCTTTTTTGGCAAACAAGCGTCTTGCTGCTTGGCAATAGGGGCAGGTGGCGGTAGCGTACATGGTGACAGTAAGCATATTTTTAACTCCAATAGTGTGTGAATTGAACTGCGGTTAAATAGAGTCGGCATTCATGGCACATGGCGGACAATAACGCCTGGTAGTGATAATCGGCTCTTAGTTGGAGCAGTCGGTACCCATTACGCTATATCCAAGAATATGAATTTTGCCTTCAGAGTCTTTGTAGGTTATTTCTGCCAAGGTAGGGCCGCAAACATCCGCTATCGGGGAAATGTTCACCACCTTAGAGATGTCTAGGTACATTCCATAACTGTAAGGAACAACAGTAGGTGATGCAGTGGCTTGTTGTGCGTAAGCCGACAGTGAGGCGGTAGAAATCATGGCGAGAAACAGAATTTTTTTCATGAGAATAATCTCCAATTATATGGGCATACTGTTAATAGATTTTTCGAAGAACTAAGTTAGCCCTGGAGATACACAGGGTGGAAACGCATAAACAATTACAGTCTAAGAAATTCAGTTTTTAGATGGAGGCTTACAGTCAAATGTATTCAAGCTACACCGACTGCCTTATACATGCATCGTATTAACTTTAAAGTTTGTCGATTTAATCAGGCCGCCACATGTTCGTCAGCGAGAGCTTTAAGCGTGCAGCAGCAAATCTGGATCGTCTCGTCGAGGCGGTTGATGTGTGGCTCACGGGGTACTCCAATAAGGCGTCCGCTTAGAGGAATGACTTGCAGGAGAGCAACCATTTCTGTATCCAGCTCTAATTTCTCGCCAATCAACTTGGCCGCCTTTTCGGGCAGGGGTTGCTGACCTAGTAATGCCGCTGTCACGTAAGCCAAGCCCAGTCCAGTGCCATCCGCTAAATCTTGCCAAGACAGCCTTTTGCTGGCTTTGGCGTGGAGGATTTCGGTGATCAGAGCGATGCTAACTTCGTTGTAAACGCTAGATTGTTTCATTACGTTAACTCCAATAAAGTCTTTTGATCGGTATCGTTAATAAGCATCGCTCAGGTGTTTGCCAATCATCATCCAGTGTGCCAATAACGTCCAAGATCGATATGCTATCCGTAGTATTGGTCCTGCCTATGGGCGTGCTTCAGGTCAATATTACTAATGGAAATGTATGTGCGTAGTTCATTATGAGATGCTTAATTATTTACGAGTCATTATGCAGCTGCTTTTCGAACGCTTATTTCGCTGACCGAGCCACTTCTATCAGAGAGGTGATGGCAGACTCGGGAACGGAGCCAGCGCTCTCCCGGGTCGTTGTCCAGGGTTCCACTCCAGGCCAGCGACAGCTCAAGTGCAGGAATACTCATTGGAACCGGATCCATCCGTAATCCGCCTTGCTTTGTCATGGCTGACGCAACGTACTCCGGTACGACTGCAATCATGTCCGAGTCTTCAAGAAGTGTCTTAAGGGCACTGTATTGGGGAACAGCCAACACTACCTGGCGCTGCCGACCCATAGTGTTCAACGTCCGGTCTATAGTGTCGGTCAATTCGCCATTGAGAGAGACAGAAACGTGTGGGCGATTGCAGTACTCGTCTAAGTCGAAGGTCCCAGAGATCGAACGGGAACTCAGTACAGTCGGGTAGATACTACGAAGAAATTTTCGTTTTGCGTTGGCCGGAAGTTCGCGGCTGTGACATACACCAAGCGATACTTCTCCAGTGGATAGTTGATCGGACATCATCGAGTGATCGGTACGGCGTACCACAAAGGTCACTCCTGGAGCCTCCATGCGCAGTTGACGCAGCATCCCTGGCAGCAACGAATATTCAACATCATCCGAAAGGCCAATCCGGAACACAGCATTGCTGGTCATGGGATCAAACTCGCTGACGTGGCTGAGCGCGACGACCATGTTGTCCAATGCGGGAGTGATGCTTTGAAGAATTTCAAAGGCTCGGCTCGTCGGCTCCATCGATCTACCCATGCGGATAAAAAGCGGGTCATTGAAATATTGACGAAGCCGATTCAGAGAAGCACTGATGGACGGCTGCCCGAGAAACAGTTTTTCTCCGGCGCGGGTAAGATTGCGTTCGTGCATCAAAGTTTCGAATACGATCAGAAGGCTGAAGTCGATTTTGCGAAGATCATTCCTGTTCATCATCATCACCGTTTGGGCTATGAGCCTCAACATGCGAAAAATTAATGCAGCAGAGCCTTTTAAATACTGATAACTGGCGCTCGATGCTGTTGAGTCATTGAGCAGTAAGTAGGCCCAAACTAAAACTGAAGTTTCTGAATTTCTAGTTTTAGTCTGAAGCGCTTTGTTCGATGGCTTGAATGTAGAATAGGGCTTCCGGTGTTTTTAAACACTTCTACATAAGATCGAAATTTTTAGCGCCTGAGTGGTAGTAGCTAATACAGAAGTATGTGTACGAGGGTGGTGAAAATGTCATGAGGGTGGTGGGTGTTTCAACGTTTACGTTAGGTACTGCGGGTAAAGGGGGAGAAGGGAGTTGAGGAAATAGGGTCAACAAGGTGATGGGAATGGGAGGAGGGATAGGACTGGTGCGAGATCAGATCGCTCATTCTCTAGTGAAAATCTGCTCAATGCAGTCAATGATCACTTGGCCATCAAATGGCTTGCTAAGGAAGGATACGGCTCCAGCCGCGGTTGCACGATTGCGCACGGACTCTTCAGGGTAAGCGGTGATGAAGATGATTGGAATATTCTGTCCGTCGCTGGCCAGCTTTCCCTGGAGATCCAGACCGGTCATTCCAGGCATCTGAAAATCAGTGATCAAGCAGTCAGTCTCGCTGCGTTCAGCGGAGGCAAGAAAATCTTCGGCACAGGAGAAGAGGCAGGACTCATAGCCCATCGAGCGCACAAGACTACTCAACGCTATGCGACCAGATTTGTCGTCGTCGACAATGGAAATCATGGGGGTTTTATTCACTGGGTATCACCCTAAATCCGGCCGGTAGCAAAATTGAGTACGAACTGCACTCCTCGTCTGCTACCACTTTAGGGACGTATTCCATTTAAGGAAATAACACACAGGTATTACTAAGCTCAGCGTTTCACGCCAATTCCTAACGCTTCCGCCATCCGAACCAGGTCTGCAAAGGATTTCGCCTGCATCTTTTTCATCGCGTGGCCACGATGAATTTTCACGGTCACTTCACTCAAACAAATCTCGCTCGCAATTTGTTTGTTCATTAACCCCTTAACCGCGTATGCCATTACCTCTCGCTCACGAGGGGTCAAAGACCTGTAGCACGCATTCATCTCGGAATCCTGTTTGTCGATTTCCCTACGTTTCGCATCGGTTCTGAGCGCTGCTGACACCGCATCCAGAAGATCCTGATCGCGGAAGGGTTTGACAAGAAAATCCACCGCGCCGGCCTTCATCGCTTTGACGGTCATGGCGATGTCGCCATGTCCTGTGATGAAGATGATGGGCACATTATTATTCGCATCGAGCAATTGCCGTTGAAAATCCAATCCACTGGATCCCTGAAGGCGTACATCAAGCACCAGGCAACATGGAGCTTGCGGATCTGGTCGCAGCAGGAACTCTGCCGCGGTGGCGAAGGTTTCCACTCGAACGTCCGTTGAGCGAAAAAGGCTGCTCAGTGCGACGCGTACAGCCTCTTCGTCATCAACCACGAAAACGATGGGCCCATTGTCAGTTGGCGTTTCGGACGCAGTATCTTGGCTCACACGTGCTCCTTCTGGGTAACTGGTAGGGACAAATAGAATGTCGCGCCTTCTCCGTGATCAGACGTGGCCCATATGCGCCCACCGTGAGCTTCGATAATTGATTTGCAAATCGAGAGTCCCATTCCCATACCTTCGGCCTTGGTGGTGTAGAAGGCTTCAAACAATTTCGACATTTGATCCGACGTAATTCCCGGGCCACTGTCCTTAATCTCAACGAGCACCTCGCCCATTGCTGAGTTTTTTAGGCTCAACCGTAAGGTTCGATTTTTTGTTTTGGCGTTGATCATTGCCTGCATGCCATTCATCAGTAAATTGATGATGACCTGCTGTAACTGTACTCGGTCGCCGTCGACTTCGGCAGCCTCGTTGAGATAGCTAAGGTCTAGCACAATTTTGTTCCGTTTGAGTTCTCTCTCGACCAGGGCTACGGACTCATCAATGATTTCAATAAAATTGAGCGTAACGTTTTGTGGCTGTGCTTTCCGGGACATTGCACGGATACGGCGTATGACTTCGCTTGCCCTATTAGTTTCACTCACCATGCGTTCAATCGCGCCGCGCACCTCGCCTATGTCAGGCACGTCTCGATTCAACCACCGCAACCCGGCGGTACCATTGGTCGTGACGGCGGCCAATGGCTGATTGACCTCATGGGCGATGGATGCAGCAAGCTCTCCGAGGGTGGCAACCCGAGTGACGTGAGCCAATTCGGCTTGTGATCGATGCAGTGCTTCCTCTGAAGTTTTGGCGTCAGTGACGTCCATCAGCGCACCGATATATTCGAAATCGTCGCGTCCATCTTCCATTAACTGCGCTAGCATTTGCAGATGCTTGACGCGTCCGTCGGCCATCAAAAGTCGGTACTCCGCGTTGATCCGGGATTCTTTTTGGTATGCATGCTTGATCGCGTCTTTAACCAGATGGAGGTCATCTGGATGGGTTCGATTCAAGACGCTGGTCAGCATTGGTTGCTCGTCGATATCGAATTCAAATATGCGCCGCGCTTCGTCCGACCAGTACATTTCACCGCTTGGGATTTTGAGGCCAATGCTTCCTGTTCGACTGAGCCACTGTGCTCCTGCAAGGAACGCTTCGCTGCGTTTCAGGGCGTCTATTGCCTGCTTTCGCGCGGATATATCGTTATGGGTCGCAAGAATTGCTATGGGCTCGTTATTGTCTCCGCGTGATAACGAACATCGGCTTACAACCGTCACGCACGCCCCATCTCGACAGTGCTCGATTACCTCTCCTTCCCAGTGACCCGTTTCTAGCAACGAGGTCATCATCTCGTCCCAGGATGTCGTTATCTGGGGTGCCAAGAGGGCGCGGAAATCTTGACCTATGGCTTGCTCTCTAGACCAGCCGTAAAGAGTTTCGGCGCCGGCACTCCACGTAGAGATGATGTGGTTCATGTCGCGTACGATGATCGCGTCATGCGTTTGCGCAAGCAATCGCACCTGTTCCTGCAATTCATCACTGAACGCTTTGTTTTTGAGAGCTAGAAGAGTCGTGATGCCAATCGCTGAAAGGCTGACCAAAAGTCGCGCAGAACTATCGTCATAAAAATCCAGACCATGTTGTGAAACAAATGCAATCAGCGTCAACCCGATGCAAAAAAGAGAAACGAGGATAACGCCCTTTTTGGGGAATATATTGACGGAAATCAGAATCACCGCCACGTAGAGCACCGCTATGGCGACATGGATTGAGCTGGCAAGGTCGACGACGAATATGGTGCTTGAAAGCGCTATTGCGCCTAAGCGTTGAAGCTGCAAAGAAGAAAGAAGGGTGCGTGAGGACGTTTCAGTAATTACCTTCGGTTCCGTCATGATTTTCATAAATCAGTTGGCCTGCTAGGTCTGCAATTCGACACCGACAATAAACTCAATTTTAGTCGGTAAAACTGCGGCAGGCAAAACCGTTCGCCGGCGTAAAAGCGCGCCAGTTCGCAATAAAATAGCCGTTTTGATCGTCATAATTCAGTGGGTCGAAAGAGTCCTCGTTTGGAGTGGAATTCAATTCTTATGCTATGCGATCAGACAAGGTTCCTGAGCGTAAACCTGACCTATCAGCCGGAAAGGGAAATGGAGGAACTCAGCGACTTGAGCGCTATGGCTGGTACCCGTAATACACCAGTTGCAGAAGTGCTCACAATTGTTGGAGAAGATTTTGTACTGCGACTCGCCAATCCTGGAGCGTGCACGCACGACGATTTCATCGTTTGTGAAAGCCGTTTGTTCCTGATAGACCCAAGCGGACCTACCATTGGCAAATCGTTCTAGGTCGGTGACTTCAATAGGACCCGCTCTCAGTGATCCGCTCAGTCCTGAATAGTGTGCGACCTTGCCGTTTCCAAGATAAATTCCATGATGCACATAGAATTTACGTGGACTGACAAGGTGCGATCCTGCTGGCAACCAGTCGATGTCTTGGCCGATCAATCTAACGCTCGCATCAGCGCTTCCGTTGTTTTGTGAGGCACCGTTATCGGAATCGCTGATATGCAATTCTGTTCCGAGGGATTCGCTGTTCAGGCAAGACACAAGGCTCACGTCAATCAGAGCAGATCTGAAGAACGTGAGATACCTCAGCGATGACAGTCTTTTGGCGATGTTCGTAATCAGCATGTTCATGACGAAATCCTCCGAAACCTTAGGAAAAAGAATATCTTCCAGGGGCCGGAAACACATTCGTGCATAGGGCTTATCTAGGTAGTCAGAAAATATACGGACCTAATACTTCGGTATGGCATCAGTGAGATTTTGGTGTGGATCGGCAGCGGTGTCTGACTTATCAAGGTTGAGGAAGCACCCCTGCTTGCCACCGGCATATCAGCACGTCCGTTGCTGATTTATCAGAATACGCGACGATCGGGGAACAACTCACCTTCGCTATCGTTGCAGCTGAGCGCGAAGCTGGACAAGCGTCGGAGTAACAACTGGTATGAACGCCGATTCACGCCAACGTCGGGCGAATCCGATCCCATATTCATCCAGATAGGCTTTGCCACCGCTCGCTTGTAGTTCCAATTGCACAGCGTTAGCAGCTGCCTCAGCAAAGGATATCCGTAAGCAAAATAAAGCTGCGGGCTGTTCCCGAAAACGCCCGTTCAGTAACCCACGTTTAAGTTCGCTAACCATCCCTTCCAATTGCCAGCGTTGGTTCAGCAAGGTTTCTAATAGAATCGAGCGGTCGTGCTGCAAATGTTCCTCCACTTCCTGCAATGATCGTCTGGCTAGTCCAATGGACATGCCACACTGCAAACCGAGAAATGCTGGTCGCGCTGATTGCAGAAAAGCGTGCGCATCTTCATGCAGCAGCCAGTCGCTCCCTACCTCGGCCTGTACAAAATCTAGGGCAGCTGTGTTGCTGGATTGCAATCCCATCAACTGCAAATCTTCTGAACGCTGAAGGCCCGTAGTTGAGCCCGGAATAGCTAAAATGAAGGGCGTACCACCTTGCGTATTCTCTACAGCCGCAGCAACAACGAATCCACTTCTGCGCAAATTTGTTACCCAGTGAAGTCCTCCATTCAAGACCCAGCCCGCTTCGGTTGCGCTTCCTTGCACTTGCAGAGCTTCAATCCCCGACAGATATTTGATGGCATTGGAAAGGCCAGTTGCACCTGCCAGTTTTCCATCGAGCAGGAACGGTAATAACCTTTCGCGCAATGCAAAATTTGAGCTTTGCAGAACATATTCGATGAATGTGCGCTGACCCCAAAGGACAAAAGCTGCCGTCAGTGAATGGCTGGCTACAGCGGCTAAAATTTCTACCGCGTCGGCCAAGTTTTTACCGCTACCGCCTAAAAAAGGACTGATTCCAACACGTAAAACGTTGGCTTTCGCCAGTTGTGACAAAACTTTTTGTGGATCACAGGATCCTGAGTCTAGTCCCTCTGCGTGCGTGTCCAGCCATTGGCTTAATGCCAGGTCGAGCATTTGTATTCTCCGAGAACACACACTGCGTTCTACTTATGAGGCGTAAAATATTTGCCCCCCGTCAGACCTATCCATGGGGCTCATCGTGCGATGACAGCGATCGTTGATCAAGTTCGTACAGCGACCACCCGCCCGAAACTTGCGACGCTTGCGGCTCCCGCAAATGCAGCAGCAGCCCACAGTGCAAATATTGCTCCGTGTTCGCTCGACAACATGAAGCAGTAGGCAACCAAAGCCGCCCCGGTGGATTGTCCGATGAGCCGAGAAGTAGCAACCATCCCACTAGCGCTACCAGCACGTTGAGGTGGAGCGCTACCCATAAAACCTTTGAGGTTAGGCGCTTGGAAAAAACCAAATCCAACCCCGCACATAGCCATGCGCCAACTGATATTGATCGTGGACGGGGCATCAGGCATCAGCACCAAGGCGAGTAATCCAGCAGCCAATATCGCAAGGCCGATTCCTCCTAAAGCACCAGGTGAATAGTGATCGCTCAATCTGCCAGCAATAGGGGCCATGATTGCGACCATCACTGCCCAAGGAGTCATCAGAAATCCTGTTTCAACGGGTGATCGACCAAGTGTGGAAAAGAAGTAAAAAGGCAGAGCAACAAATGCTAGTCCCTGAGCCGCGAAGGTGCAGACAGACGTTACGACTGAAAGTGCGAACATGGGGCGGCGTAGTAAGTCGATTGGCAGCATTGGCGCTTTATGGTCTGCCTGCCGATGCAGTAACAACGCGAAAAACAATGCTGCGCCAACCAACTCCAACAGCAGCGTTGTAACGTTGGCTTGATGCGCCGCGTCCCCGAAAAGCAATATCAACAGACTGAATGCCACTACGTTGTAAAGGGCGGTTAATCCATCGAATTTGTGCGTTGCACGGTGAGTGGCAGGCAGTACTTTACGGCCGAGGAAAAATGCAACCAGGCCAAGCGGGACGTTAATTGCGAAGAGCCATGGCCAACTGGCGACTGACAAAATAAGAGATGACATGGTCGGCCCTATCGCAAAAGCGACGGCGACCACGAGAGCGTTGGTCCCATAGCCTCGCCCCAACATTTTTGTTGGATAGATGGCTTTCAGCATGGCGGTATTCACGCCCATAACGGCACTAGCTCCGACCCCTTGGAGAAGACGAGCGGTGACCAGTGATGGCAATGACCAGGCAAGTGCGCAGCCTAAGGAAGCAATCGTGAATAAAAGAAGTCCAAAAAGAAGAACTCTGCGATAGCAGATGATTTCACCAAGGGCAGCGAACGGTAATAGCGTCGCTACCATCGCCAATTGGTAGACGTTGATGATCCAAACTGATGACGCGGGTGTTGTGTTTAATTGCTCAGCAATTGCTGGCAAAGCTACGTTGGCTATCGCCGTGTCAAGGGATGCCATGGCAACACCTATGGCGAGGGAAAATACGGCAAGTCGGCGAGCGTTTTCAGGCAACCCATCGGCGGTAGGGAGGACACTTTCCGCACCCATTGTTGTTTCTCTGGACATGCTGGCTCCTATATCTAAGTTTGGTGCCTGGGTGTGCCTCAAATTTGAGAGTAGTTCATGCCGCGGCTTGAGCGCGCGCATGCACAGCACAGGTAGTAGGGTGCTTTACCAATGATTTGAAGCTGCGGTTGTCGGAATCCAGAGCGTCTATCGATCCGGTTTCGATGTCGTACACCCAGCCATGCAAATTCAGTAGGCCCTTTTCGTTAGCCAAACGTACGCTTGGGTGGGTCTGGATGTTGGCCAGTTGGGCAATAACGTTCTCACGAACCATCGAACTGACCTTGGCTGCTTCACTGGCGTGAGGCCGAGATTCGTTGATGACTTTCGCCGACTCGGCATGTTGTAGCCAGCCAGCGACGGCAGGCAGATGGTCCATGCATTTGCACTTGGCAACGGCTGTCATGGCGCCGCAATCCGAGTGTCCGCAGATCACGATATCGGTCACACCCAACACAGCAACGGCGTATTCGATCGTGGCTGATACCCCACCAGATTGCGGGCTGTAGGACGGTACAATGTTGCCTGCGTTGCGAATGACGAACAGCTCACCGGGCTCCTGCTGCATAAGCAATTCAGGTACGACACGGCTGTCAGAGCAACTGATGAACAAAGTGCCTGGATTCTGTGTTTTGGCCAGATGCTTGAACAAATCAGTCCTTTGTGGAAACACTTCCTTTTGAAATTTCAAAAGACCATCAATAAGAGCTTTCATGATTTGATCCTGTAAAAAGTGGAGGAGTGAATGATTACTCGGCTCAAGACGAATCCTCTAATTAGAAATGGTGATATTTAAGATTGATTAATTAGTGTTTAAAACAGGCCCGCATAGGATACGGGCCGAATGCCAGGGGAGAGTTGCGCTTTTAGAAAGGGCGCAGTGGCAGGAACTTACCGTCAAGGGTGATTACTGCACGATGACCGCCTTCTGGGTCTTCAACTTTCTTCATATCAAGTTTGAAGTTAATCGCGCTAATAATTCCGTCACCGAATTGTTCGTGAACCAGGGCTTTTAGGGTCGTGCCGTAGATCTGGATCATTTCGTAGAAGCGATAGATCGTCGGATCTGTAGGTACGCCATTCAAGCTGCCGCGCAACGGGATGATTTGCAGGGCGGCTACCGCATCAGCATCCAGGTCTAGCTTTTCACCGACAACTTTAGCGGCACTTTCGGGCAGAGGATGTTGGCCAAGCAGGGCGGCCGTGACATATGCCAAGCCGAGGCCAGTGCCGTCGGCCATATCCTGCCATGACAAGTTTTTACGGGCCTTGGCATCGAGAATTTCAGTAGTCAGGGCAAGGCTGGAATCTTTGTAAGCGTGGGACTGGACCATGGTATTTCTCCGATCAATTTCGTATGGTTAATAGTGAAGAGTTGGTGTCGCTTTGCTGTGAAACAATCATCGTCTGAACCGCAGATAGCGTCCAAGACCCATTTGCAATCCATTGGATAAGTCCTCCCTATAGATAAGTGTTGTGAGAAATAGAACACATGTTCAGCTACTAAAACCTGTTTAAATTCAAAGGCCTAAATCGGAAAGACTTGGGTGTTCGTCTGGCCGCCTACCTAATGGCCATCGAAATTTTCGCTCAGACTCTTTGATTGGCATGTCATTTACGCAGGCAAAACGATGAGCCATAAGTCCATCGTCTGCGAACTCCCAGTTTTCATTTCCATATGAGCGGTACCAATTTCCTGAGTCGTCTTGCCATTCATAGGCGTACCGCACCGCGATTCGGTTATCAGTAAAAGCCCATAACTCTTTGATGAGCCGATACTCCAGCTCCTTGTTCCATTTTCGAGTCAGGAATGCAGCTGCTTCCTCCCGATTTGCTGCAAAGTCCACTCGATTACGCCATTTCGTGCTTGGGGTGTAAGCCAGCGAAATTTTTTCAGCGTTACGGCTATTCCAACCATCCTCTGCAAGACGAACTTTGAGAGTTGCAGACTCACGGTCAAACGGCGGAAGCGGTGGGCGGGTTTCCGATTCAGACATAATAATCACTCCAAATCTTAATGGTCCGATAATTATATGCACTCAAAAGGTTGAGTTATTAGCCTCTAATATTTGGTTGGTTACTTTTTAAAAACTACTCTCACTCAATCTGTCTTTAGGCTTTTGTTTCTGGGAAGTCCACTAGCGAAACAAATTTATTAGTTGTGCCATCAAGTGCCTCGATTGATCCAGATTCAATGTCGTAAACCCAACCATGCAGGTTCAGCTTTTTTTGCTCCAAGGCAAGTCTTACGCTCGGGTGTGTTCGTAAGTTGGAGAGTTGAGCGATGACATTTTCGCGGACCATCGAACAAATGCGATCTTTGTCGGATGTAAAGGTACGAGCGGAATTGATCACTTTTGCGGATTCTGCATAGCTCATCCAAGCAGCAACAGCTGGTAAATGGTTGAGGGGTTTCCCACTCGAAACCGCGGTCATCGCCCCGCAATCTGAATGCCCACAAATAACGATGTCGGACACTCCGAGCACCGCAACGGCGTATTCGACGGTAGCTGTCACACCACCTGGCTGCGGCCCGTAGGAGGGAACAATATTTCCCGCATTACGTATTACGAACAGCTCACCCGGTTCCTGCTGCGTGAGCATTTCTGGGATAACTCGACTATCAGAACACGTAATGAATAACGTTTCAGGCGTTTGCGTGGTAGCGAGATATTTAAAAAGATCCGTTCTTTGTGGAAATACTTCTTTCTGGAATTTGATGAAACCTTCGATGAGCGCTTTCATTGTCTGTTACCCCTCTGGTGGTGTGCTGAACCGTATTTTTATTACAGACTAGTGTGAGTGTCGGATGTAGTCCAATATTAAGAGGGCGTAATGGCCGAGCTGTTATATGAAATGAATATACTGTTCGTATTTGTTTGTGCTACTGAATGGAATGAGTTTCAATTAGTGTCGTGTGGTGGAATAGTTGCGATAGCGCATCGCACATTATTCAAGTTTTCACACAGCGTTTGTGCTTTTTTAAGTGCTTCATTGAGTTGTGGGGTAATGGCGGGTCTCCGTTAACGTGTGAATCTGAATAACGTAAGCTGGTTACGGTCGCAGACCCAACTTGGTTTGGTCCGTTGGTCAGTTAATTCCCAACGCGCTTAGCTTTAGAAACTCTGTAATGCGCCGCATTCCTGGCGCTGTCGTGATCGACATTGCAGTCTACGAAATGTGAAGGTGTTGAAAATAAAAAACGGAGACACGGAAACCCATTATTACATTCGGGGTATACTTATTTTTTATAAATAGCTGGTTAATCCACTGGCGTAGAGTCGGAAGTGGGGTTGTGCTTACGGAAGAGTCAGTGCGCGAAGTTAAATGCTTGGCTTGCTATTGGTATGGAGACATAACAGTCTTATTAACCAATAAGTAGCTTCAAATTGCCTTTCAAAAGGTTCGCGATGGTCTTTACAAACATTGCGAGCAGAAGCAATGTCACGCCTACCAACAATGCAATTGCCACCGAATGTGTAAAGAGATTGGGGGAGTATTCTGCGTAGCGCAGTGTGCACACTGAAGCGGAGGCGAGAGGAAAACTCACGGACCACCAAGACAGGCGAAAAGGGCAGATGATCGCCAAATAACGTAGGCGACCAATCATCACAGATAGAAAAAAAATAGTCAGCATATAAAGGGCAGTAGCAAATCGATCTATTTCTCCAACAACATTTACGTAAGCTGAAAAACCAACGGCGAAAGGTGCAATTAAAATCATCAGGGAAGGCTGAAGCGAAGGGATTAGAGGCTTTTCGAATATCAATCTCGACATAATCAAAGTGAATAATGGCATAGCGAAGAAGAACCCGATGGCAAGCGAGAACATCAATAATTCGTTCTGACCGTGGATCTCTAAGGTGGGTACTGCTATGGGTATGTTTATCAACCCGACCATGGGAATGATCCAGGCTGGAGTAGCGTGCTCTGTCTGCTGTTGCTCTCCGAGCCAACGAGAAATGATCACCCAGGCAAAAAGGATCATGCCCAGCGTTCCGATTGCCCATATCCACCGCGCTACGGATAAGCTGTAAATGGAGACCGGGTTCGGAATCAGGAGGAGACTGATGAATAATGTTCCAAACAGGTTGCCAGCGATGGGATGTTGGAATTCGGCCTTGACAGCTTTCAACCCCGTGGCTGCCTTGATCGAATAGCCTATTCCCACAAGGAGGAAAGCCAGGATCGCCAAACCTCCGAAAAAACTAGCAATCCAGGATGGCAAGCCATAGAGGCTGTCTGCGAATTTCCAAGCTGACGATAAACCGGTCAGCCCCATAACCGCGCCGAACATCGCCACTGGCAAATAACTCAGCTTACCTTCCCGAGTTGCTGTCGTAGGTGTGCCGTAAGCCTGAATAGTTTCGGCTGGCGAAATCGGGATGCGGATTTCACTACTCAAAGTACGCCCCCATTTCTGCTGACAACAGTGAATCGGATTGCCCCTGGTCGGTCGGCTATCCACTAAACCCAAGTCGGTGACTGATGGCATTGGAAAAGCTGCAAACTCAGCAGCTTTGATCTCAAGCGAGTGTCAGTCAGTTGAGATTATGAGCAGCCGACGGTTTCGTAACGAGTTAAGAGCTGTGAAACGGTGTGATGAGATGCTAACTGCTAGTCGGATGAACATCTCAACACGTTCCGGATCACGCCACTGCCAGAGTGCGCGCATGCACAGCACAGGTAGATGGATGATTTACCAAGGACTTGAAGGTGCGGTTGTCTGCGTCCAGAGCGTCTATAGAGCCGGTTTCGATGTCGTACACCCAGCCATGCAAATTGAGCAGGCCTTTTTCCTGCGCTAGACGCACACTTGGGTGGGTCTGGATGTTGGCCAGTTGGGCAATGACGTTCTCACGCACCATCGAGCTGACTTTAGCCGCATCATCGGCGTGAGACCGCGACTCATTGATGACTTTCGCCGATTCCGAATGCTGCAACCAGCCTGCGACCGCAGGCAGGTGATCCATGCATTTACACTTGGCAACGGCGGTCATGGCGCCGCAGTCCGAATGGCCGCAGATCACGATATCGGTCACGCCCAGCACGGCGACAGCGTATTCTACCGTGGCCGACACACCGCCGGGATGGGGGCTGTAGGACGGCACGATGTTCCCCGCGTTTCGGATCACGAACAGTTCACCGGGTTCTTGTTGGGTCAGCAGCTCGGGCACTACGCGGCTATCGGAGCAAGTGATGAAAAGCGTACCTGGGTGTTGCGTCGTTGCCAAATGCTTGAACAAATCAGTGCGTTGTGGAAAAACTTCATTTTGAAATTTCAAAAAGCCTTCAATTAGTGCCTTCATGATTTGATCCTGCCTAAGTCGGAGAGTTGAAGGTTATGATTAATTGGTGCAGCCGCCACCTATGATGCTGTATTCCAACGTATGCGTTTGCCCTTGAGAGTCTTGGTACGTCATTTGTACTGGTGTTGGGGCGCATATAGGTGCCGCTTCGGTAATGTGGATTACTTTGGCAATATCCAAATGCATACCATATTTATAATGTACGACGTCAGTCGTGGTGGCTACATCTTGTGCAAATGCCGAAAAAGAGGCTGTCAGCGATAATGCGAGAAGCAGAATATTTTTCATGGTGAATCCTCCAATTTTTGGTGATGAGTAGAACCCGAGTAAGAAGTTTGAAGCAGGCCCGCAAGGCTGCGGGCCGAATTACAGTTCCATTTGTATCCTTAGAAAGGACGCAGTGGCAGGAACTTACCGTCGAGCGTGATTACTGCACGATGACCACCTTCTGGATCTTCAACTTTCTTCATATTCAGCTTGAAGTTGATCGCGCTGATGATGCCGTCGCCGAATTGTTCGTGTACCAGGGCTTTAAGGGTTGTGCCATAGATCTGGATCATTTCGTAGAAGCGATAAACTGTTGGGTCCGTCGGAACGCCATTCAGACTGCCGCGCAGTGGGATGATTTGCAGACGAGCTACTGCGTCGGCATCCAGATCGAGTTTTTCGCCGATCACTTTTGCTGCGGCTTCAGGAAGCGGGTGTTGACCGAGCAGAGCTGCGGTGACGTATGCCAGGCCTAGGCCAGTGCCTTCTGCCATATCTTCAAAAGACAGCTTTTTGCGAGCTTTAGCGTCCAGGATTTTGGCGGTCAGTTCGAGGCTGGTGTCTTTGTAAGCGTGGGACTGTGTCATTGTGTTTCTCCTATCGGATTACGAGGTTTGAGTTGCTAGTTGGTGTTGCGTTTTGTGTGTGGCAATCTTCTGCCGTTTGCTTGATAGCGTCCAAGACCGATATGCAATGCTCTGCATAAGCCCTTCCTATAGATGCATTTCAAGGGTTCAGAACCTTGTGTTTAAGGTGTCGTCCGCCAAGGTGCTCTTATTTCACATAAATGATGAGTGACTTGAGTTGAAGGCAACGTTAACCAAGTCACCTGAAAAGCCAGTTTTAAAAACAGGTGAACTGGTCTCTGGGTCAAAGTCGTTGGCGTTGCGCAACACTGCTGCCATGGTGTCTATAACTGGCGTCAGGTTTTGCAGTATTTCTGTTGCTCTGATAGTAGGCTCCAACGTTTTTCCCAATCGAACAAAGAGTGGATCATCGAAAAGTTCACGCAGTCGGCTAACGGCAACACTTATAGCTGATTGACACATAGACAGTTTCTCACCAGCGCGAGTGAGGCTGTGCTCTTGCATCAAAGTTTCGAAAATAATCAAAAGACTAAAGTCGACTTTGCGAAGTTCATATCTGGTCATTCTTAATCACCGTGGCCGATAAATTGTTGTTAGGTAGTCAATGCAATTTTAACCGTACGTTTATAGCCGTCCTGGTCGTGAACTGTTTCTGAGTAGGGGGCGCATATGGGAGTAGCCCTTGCTAGTTATGTCTGTCATCCCTACTTAGTAATCTTCTATGCTGCCTTGGATCTAGAGTGCAATGTTTGGCATAAATCTGCACTTCTACGTAAGTCCGCATTTTTTAGTGCGTCAGTGCTGTCGACTAATACTGAGGTATGTCATTCGTCATGAGGGAGTATTAGAAAATGCTTAGAATTGTTCCCAACCCTCAGTAATTTGTAGAAATAGCGACTAGGAAAGGGAGGAGGGAGGCGAACAACAGTGGATAAGATCCATCAAGCGCTTCAGGAATGTGTGTGTGCGGGGAGTTAAGGGGCGGAAGCTTGCCCGCAAAAAGGTTTGCTTAAAAGGAAATACAGAAGACTGGCTTGCGCCAGAGGGGAACAGTTAGGTGCTGGAAGGGGGGGGGAGGTCACGTGTTCAATTCGCTGGATGCGCTGAATTGATCACTGATGTTTCCTTGGAAATGCTCTAGGAGAAATTCTATGAATACTCGGGTTTTGGCTGGTAGTGCTTTTCTTGCAGGGTAGTACACGGAGATTGATCCTAAATCCACGTACCAATCCGGTAGCAGTCGAATTAGCTCACCTCGCTGCAACCAGGGCCAGGCGCGTTCAAGAGGCACCAAGGCAACGCCTAAGCCCATCCGAGCGCAGCTGCACAGCGCCTCTGGATCATTCATGATCGCATTAGCTTTGAGGTCTAAGTCAAATGTCTGTTTCGCAGCATTACGTAGCGTCCACGAGCGTAGCCGACCTGTATCGGTAGAGCGTGCGACGATACCATCCTGCCCCTGCAAATCTGCTGGCACTAGGGGCAAAACCTTTCCTTCCAGCCATTCTGGAGATGCTACGGCGACTAAATGAAGCTTGGCCAGCTCCCTAGCTACAACCTCAGGCGACAGTTCAATACCGCCACCTATTGCTACATCGAAACCATCACCAATCAAATCAACGCGTCTTATCTCCAGGTGCCAATCGGGCACAACGTTGGGGTAACGCTGTTTGAAAGTTTTCAGGAGGGGCAGGACGTAATCGTATGCGAAAGACGGGGCCAAATTGACGCGCAATCGACCAGCAGGTAGTTCCCGTGACTCACCGAGTTCTGATATGGCTGACTGAATGGTATCGAGGCTTCCAGCGACCTTTTGGAAAAACGCTTCACCTGCTTCTGTAAGGGTCAGACTTCGGGTGCTGCGCTGGAATAACCGTGTGCCCAGCTTCGTTTCCAGACGAGCGATATTTTTACTCACTGCCGCGGAGGAGATGCCCATACGCCTAGCGGCTTCGGAAAAGCTGGCGGCTTCAGCGACGCGTATGAACAGTTCAATATTGCTAAGCATATCTGAAGTCATCTCTAACTTTTGGTTGAAGCTGATTCTACCTTTTGGGGGCTAATTCTGTGTGGCCTTTGTAATCATAGTGATGGCTTTTCGGGTCACTAAAATTCAAAGGTTAATTTCATGGGGAAAATTCTGGTCACGGGCTCGACAGGAAGGCTCGGTAGTGCGGTATTGCGATCGTTGGCGCAAAAGGCTCCAGCTTCAAGTCTCGTGGCATTGGCCAGGAATGCTCGCAAGACAAGATCTCTCACCTCGATGGGGATTGAGGTTCGTTACGGCGATTACGCCGACTATAAATCTCTTGTGGTTGCCTTTTCTGGTGTGGACAAGATTTATCTCGTCTCCGCAGATGTGTTCAGCGACCGTTTAAGCCTCCATAAAAATGTAATTGATGCCGCGCGTAGAGCCGGAGTTCGTCACGTGATCTATACGAGTATCCAGCGTTTAGATCAGGACCAATCGCCAATCCAAGGCCTTACCGATAGCGACATCGCAACTGAGGCTCTTTTGAAGCGTTCGGGTCTGGACTACACAATCGTCTGGCATCCGCTTTATGCAGATGAGCTGCCGACTTTCATTGGCGATGATGCAACCAAGAAAGATTTCAGTGCGCCCGCGGGGCAGGGTCGCATTGCACTTACCAGCAGTGATGAGCTAGCTGAAGCAGGGGCTGTCTTGCTCAGCCAAGATGGACATGAAAATCGCGAATATTTACTGAATAGCGGACAGGCTTGGTCCTTTGAAGAAATTGCTCAAACCTTGTCGCGTCTAACGGGAAAGGCTATTTCTTATCAGTCAATATCTGCCGAAACGTTCATTGCTGCTAGAGAAGCAGAAGGTTGGCCACCTATGATTTCAGACTTCGTCACTGGGTGGTTTTCTGCCATTGAGAAGGGCGCTTTTAACGACACAAGCAGCACGCTTGAAGAGCTTTTAGGGCGGAAGCCAAAAGGCTTGGAAGCCATCCTCAAAGGCGCCTTCGATCTCTAGGAGACTCGATATACGTGACAAGTGATGCCGTCAGGAATGGGTAAGCTGGTTCGATAATCGACTGGAATTCTGATGGGCAAGAGCCATTCGGACGGATTTTGAAAGAGTGCGGATACCAGCGATAAAGCATTAATCGTGCCAATAATATCGAATTCTCTTGACAGCATTTTTATTCCATTAATATAATGGCTTACGTTTGACTCGTGACCCCTTGGATGCCATCCAAGGCACTTATCCACACTTCACTGGTCCCTTTCCGACAGCGAAGCGTCGGGTAAGCTTTTGGTCGTTTTTTGAAAACAAATAAGCCAACACAGGCTTTTTTTAAAATCACGATTGCTCGGATGCGATGGTCGATTTTCCTGTCGTATCTGAATATAGATTTAAGTTCTGTACGCTAATCCGCCTATCCATTTGTTCTTTTCAGCCCTTTCAAGCGCACATTCGCCCTTTGCACGGCGGCCATTTTTTCAGGCCGCTTCATGCGTTTCCATTTCCTGATGTCTTCCTTGCTGCGTCCGCAGCTCACGCACAGATCGCCGCTCAACTGGCAGACCGCAATGCATGGGTTCTCGATTTCCTTCGCCATCCTCAACAACCCTTTGCCATACGTGATTGAACAACGCGCTTTTGCCAATCGCCGCCGTGGCTCCTTTGACATTCTTCCTCGGAGTCGAAGCGAATTGTTCGATCAGAGGCGTCAACGTCGAGCTTTGCTTCGTGCAGGGCGATGGAGGTCAGCTCGAACACCCGTGCTTTGGAATTAGCTTGGGCGAGTTTTTTGTCGGCCAGGGTTTCGAACACCCAGGTAACCGTCAGCGTTTCTGTGAAGGCGTTCGAGTCAGCGGTGTGGGTCAGCCAAGTAAAGCCCTGGATTTCAAATTTGGCGGTCTCGCACGCATCAGTCAGCGTGGTGACCAAGCGACGCTCGATGCGCCCGAGTTCGCGTTTGCCTATAGGCATGGAGATTCCTTTGGGCATCAGACGGGGCGAAATTCGACCGTCAGGTGTCTAACTTCGTGAACAGGCTTGAGACGTTCACGAATGTTTTCGGCGTCGGTCGAGGACTGGCCCATGACACTGACGATCGCCGCATGGGCTTCGGGTCCTACCCTCCAAACGTGTAGGTCGGTGATGGTTGCGTCGCCGGGCTTTTCAACTAGCTCCCGTATTTCCTCGGCGACGTGCTCATCGGTTTGATCCAGTAGCACTGCCGAAGTAGCACCCATCAGGAGCCACGCCCAGCGCGCGATTACTATAGCGCCGACAATGCCAATGATCGGGTCCAGCCATACCCATCCTAGATAACGGCCAGCGAGCAAGGCCACGATGGCTAGAACAGAGGTCAGGGCATCCGCGATGACATGCACGTAAGCGGATTTTAGGTTGTTGTCATTGCCGTGGTGATCATGCGCTCGACCATGATCGTGGTCATGACTGTGACTGTGACTGTGACCGTGGCCAAGCAGCAGGGCGCTGACAACGTTGACGATCAAACCAACAATCGCGATGAACGTTGCAGTGCCGAATTGCACCTCAGTTGGCTGCAACAGGCGCATCACGGACTCGACGCCGATGCCCAGGGACACCATGCCCAATATGAGCGCCGACGCGAACCCGCCAAGGTCGCCCACTTTGCCCGTGCCAAAGCTGTAGCGCTGACTGGTGGCGTGGCGTTTTGCGTATCCGTAAGCCGCAGCGGCAATACCCAAGGCGCCAGCATGGGTCGCCATGTGAAAGCCATCCGCAAGTAGCGCCATGGAGCCGGTTATGTAACCGGCGGTGATTTCGCCAACCATCATCACCACTGTCAAGGCCACCACCCACAGGGTGCGCTTGGCGTTTTCTTCGTGGGCAGACCCAAGGAAGACGTGTTGGTGTATGTGACTGACACTGGAACTGCTCATTCCCCGATACCTATCGACTTTATTTGGAGTAGCGGCGAATAGCTTCGAGAAGCTCCTCGACACCTTTGTTGCGCTCTTCTTCGCTGAGGGCAGGGTTTGCCACATGCTCCCGGGCGTGGTCCTCGATGATTTCCTCCATCAAGCCATTGATAGCTCCACGTGTGGCTGCTACCAAATGCAAGGTTTTAGCGCAGTCGAGATCAGACTCCAGCGCACGCTCAACGGCTTGGATCTGCCCGGCGATCCGCTTAACTCGTTTGAGAAGATCGTTTTTGTTGGAAGCTATATGACCCATGGGATACCCCTTACGTATATGGCGTCATCATAGGTATACCCCCTATACCTATACAAGTGCCGTTCGGCAGAACCACCTGATCGACCCTGACGCGTCTCCGGAAGCGGCTAATCGACTTAAGGTGAGTACTTACATTTCGGAATGAGGGTCTGCTAGCTCAAGGCCAATTTCATGGTCACCTTCTGCGCAGCTGGATTCATCCTTTGCTCCAATAGAGAACTAGTTGGCTTATGAATTAAAGTTTCGTCATGTGTAAATTTTTTTCTCAGAGCGATGTTGAATTGATTGCGAGGACTATTGTTCAGACTAATAGTTGTAAAATTGTCTATTATTTTGCTTGGCGGAATTATTCATAAAAACGAACTGGGTAGGGCCCAAAAATCGTTAGGTTTGGGGCTAGAGTCGCAGCTCGGGAATAGATAGTATTTAAATGCATTTCCGGATTAAATCTTCGTTACACCTATCATAAGGTCGACAGTGCCTCTTATTTTTTGGAATAGGCGAGTGACATGAATGTCTATTCAATATTGAAAACCTCCAGCGGTTGGGGGCTTTACAGAAGCGGGTCGCAACGAGCGAAGCTTGAGGCACAGGCTAAAGAAGATATTGTGAGGATGTCGGCGGAAATTTTGATTAAAGAAACAGCGTCGGTCCATCTTTTCGGCTGACGGCAGCTTCCAGGAATTAAGGTTTAAGGAAGGTAAGCTCTGCTCCTGAATGACCTTGGATTGGGCACTCACCTTTAGGGCGGTTCATATATGCTGATGGATTCCGAGAGCCTGAAACCGTATGTTGACGCAGTTAAGCTCGCTCGATTGGCGCGGCAGATGATAGCTATCAGGGTTTCAAAAAACCAGGCGCTACAGGATGAATTGGATCGCGCCGATGCAGCCTATGTGCAAGCGTACACAGAACTTGCTGAGTTCACAGACTCCTGCACAGAAATCTAAAGATCTTTAGTTATCCATTCCTGACTCACTATAGCGCCTTGATTTAGAGCTATGGGATGGCAATGCCCAATGCGTTTAGCGTCGGTGTATCCATCTTGCCACTGCTTACAATCGCCGAATCTGTTTGGAAAGCCATGAGTGATCCACGGACACTGTTATTGAGCACACCATCGATCGGCCCCGCGTAATATTTTTTGATCATCAAAGCCAATTGAACACGTCGAACAAGCATCGACAGATCCGCTGCTGTGGGCTTGGCAGGTGTGGCTGAGTAGACATTCGATCGCGTTGCCTTACTGGTAGAAGGCTTGGAAGATGTCGTGCTCGGTGTAGTGACAATGGAGTGAGTCGTAGAGCTGGGTTTTGAAGGCGACGAAAGAAAATTGCTGGTTGGCGCAGTGTAGGCGCTTGGAGCGCTGTAACCACCCGAACTGCTGTAGTGAGAACTATGCGAGCTATGTGAACTGTGCGAGCTGTGTGAGCTATGTCCTGCGTAGACGTTGATCGCGTCTTTCGCATTCAGGGTGTTGTTGAATGCAGGCGGAGCACTTTGGGGATTCGGCAACCAGTCAGCCGATGCCAATTGAGTCGGGCTGGCATCTGCCATAGGGCTACCGATAACGGGGATCAAGGCCATAGATTGGCCGATAAGAAGCTTCCAACGATCAAGCAGTTTCATACTGTGCTCCCTGCATATTTTGAAGATCTTCGATGGTTAGCGGATGGATGCTCCGGCTTTGCCAGCGAGAAGAATGTGATTTGAAGAAGCCCGCACATGCGTGAGTAGCCGAGCACGTTTGGCAGGCATCGATAAACAGGTTTTTCCAGTCTGAAATACTCTGACGGTAGAAGCGCCCTAGCATCGGATCGAGTACGCATAGAGGCAGGTTGTAAATAGAAACAGCGATGCCGCGGATGTCGAGGAAAAAAGCTGCCTGGCTGAGCTTTTCCTGGTAGTCCGCCGGGTCTATCCAGAGCTGATCGTAATTTTTCTTAGCGAGCCCCGTGTTCTCAATACCCATGAGCGCAACGTGGTGCACGAAAGGCAAATTACGAAAAACGAAATGCGCCCACTCGGGAAGACGAGGCGTCGTCAGCCTGCTCAGTACCATGCGGATTTCTATCTTTTGCCCCGCACGTTGGAGGTTGTAGAGGCCGACTATTGTTTCGCTGAATGCGCCTAGGGCTTGGACGACGTTGTCGTGGTCCTCTGCATTGTCGGCGTACAGAGGAACTCCCCAACTGAGACTTGGGTGACTTACTTGTCGAAGGTCATCGATCCACGTGGGATCACTCAGCAACCGACCGTTGCTTAAAATGTGCAAGGATTTTTCAGGCAGTACCCGTTTGGCGTGCTCAATGATGGCGAGCAAGCCCGACCGGTACAGCGTGGGCTCTCCGCCACTTATACCCAGTTGTTCGGCGCCTGGGTCGACCAAGTCAATTAGCTTCAGGTTCTCCTCGATGTGCCACCTGTCATCGATGTCCTTTGGGGGCTGAGAGCACATCAGACATAGGCTGTTGCATCGATCAGTCATGAACAATAGATTGCTATTGGCACCCCTGCGATAGAGAACACGTACGACGCTCGTTCCAGGTCTAACCGCGATGACATCTCCAGGCTGCACGACCAATGGATCTTTGGGATTGGTCAACAAAGCTGCGCTTACTGTACCTACTGGATGCGGGTGGCCTGATACCAAAAAACCACCAACAGGAACTGAGAGCCATTGGTCCAGATTGGCGGTGGAGGATTGGTCGAGCCATAGCATTAAGTCATCAAAAGAAGCTTCACCTGCGCACACGGCCACACCTTGGGAAATGAATTCTTCTGGAGTGATGACTTTGAATAGCTTGGGTGCCGTGAGATTGAGAATCTCAAATTGCGTGTCGAGTCGTAGCATCTTTAGCCCCTATAACCAGGTGAGGGAAGGTCGCTCAAAGATCTACGCGTTAGCCAGGACAAAAGGGTTTTTTGAGTCTCGTTGTCCCCATCACGCAGCAAGCGCAAAAGGTGCGTGAGCAATGCAGTGTTTTTCTGACAGAAGCTGCTGAATGCGCGGTGTCCGATTGGATCCGCTTGGCGGGCAAAATGCTCAATGGGGTCTGCTCCGCAATAGGGGACTAGCGCACAGTCGGAACATCCTGGTAACGCTTCTGCCACACCTGCGGACAGCAACATATCAATCACTGGCGATTGGAGCAGCTCCTTCAGAGGTTGGTGCACCCTGCCGAGCTTCAATCCGTCCTCACCCATTTCGAGAAGCATGCGGGATTCATCTGAGGGGTAGACATCGCCGTCGTAGTTGTAAACGAGAGTTCCCAGTCCTGCGCCCAGGGGGGAGCGCAGATCTACATAGCCGGATGCAAACGGAGTCAAAATGTTCGTCAGCAGGAGTGATGCGTAACCTTCTGAGATGAACGTCCCTTGAGCATTCAGATTCATCAGATACGACAAAGCCTCCAAGTAAAAACCGATGAACTCATCCATCGAATAGTCCAGACGCTTCGCGGATTTCTTTGCGAATCCATACGGGCTCAAGGGGCGCAGAGAGATGTTGGTGAATCCTTGGGCCACGTACTCGTCAATTATCGCGTGAGGGTGCTCCAAGCTCTTGGAGGTGATGGTTGTCAGGGCCGAAACTGCATCGTGACCCAACCATGCCCTTACTTGTTCGATACCTTCAATCGTTCGCTTGTAGGCATCTCTGGTCGGTGTTGGCCGGTTGGCGTTGTGCAGAAACTCTGGACCGTCCAGTGAAGTGGAAAATTGAATGTTGTGTTGCTTGGCGAAATCCAGGATCTCGACATTCAGGTGATGGAGAGTCGTCGTGATGACGTACTGGATGCTGCGTTGCTCCACTGCGTTACGGGCTTCGACCAACCCAACAATTTGTCGGATGCGGTCAAACGCTAACAGAGGTTCGCCACCTTGAAACTCGACGGTGAGTGCGGGGGAGGGAGCCTCAAACATTCGATCCACTGCCAGCTCAGCATGCTCGGCTGACATGTCATGACCCGAGCCACTGAGTGGGGCGCGGGAGACTTGGCAATAAGCGCAGGTATGATTGCAGCGTAGAGTGACAACGAAAATGTGCAGCGCAGGTCCATTGAGGACAAAGTTTTTACGACTACGAAATTGTGCCGCCATTTCCGGAAATGGGTCGTGCCCATTCGGCTCAAAAATAAAGTGGCGGGCGAGAAGGTCTTTGTAATGAGCGGAGCCTGTATCCACGGCCCTGTGGGCAAGATCTCTTAACTGCTTTTCGGAGACAAAAAGATACTCACCTGTTTCAGCCGTTAGCAAAATACTCTCGCTACGGTGCTCATCGATCCGTAAGAATCGGAACGGAAGCAGCCGATAACTTTCCTCTTTGGCTATCAGCATCATGCTCACATGCCAGCTCCACGCAGGGCGGCATTTGCAAGTATTTCCCTCAGGCCAGAGGTCTCATTCCGTATCCGCTCGCGCAACGCGAAATCGTTCAGATTGCGAAGAATTAGCTCGCGCCCTTCTTGCTTGGATATGACTGCACCAGCTCCGCCGATGAGCATCGTGGGAACGGCATCGAGATGAATCTGATTGTCTGTCTGCCGAACCTGAATCGTTAAAGTAGGTGCGACAGCATAGGAAACGCGCTGAACAACGCTCAGTGGATAAATCACGCTGTCCACGGAAACCGTAACTTCCCAGTTCATTTTTTCGAATCCATTCTTTTTATGTGCGCGGATGATGGCTTGATAACGGGCAAAGCGCCACTATTTGTAACCAAATATTTAGTAAAGCGCTTGCTTGGCCCATAGAGTGGGGAGATGCCCTTAATGGGCCTTGGACCATCCACCAATTTTTTGGTCGACGGGTACCTTGGGACGGGTAACGAGAGCCACTTATCTATCCCGCAGACAAAGAAAAGCCCGCGTCTAAGCGCGGGCAAAAAAATCAGAATTAGAAAGGAGCGAAGTCAACGTAGGTTAGATAATGTGAAAAACTTGTGAAGCTGGGCTGATCGAAACTGAGACTCCGTTTCCTGCTCATCACAAAACGATGTGAGTTCTCCGCGGAGTCCCTGTAGCTTGCACCACTCAGCATTCTGATTACGAAGTGAATCAAACCCTTGGTCAGAGAGTTGCTGGGGCGTGCTTTCAGCAAATGAACGTTTAGTGGATCGGTCAGTTACCAATCGAATTAGCCTCTTGGCAACTGCCCGAAATTTCATTTTGCTGCTTTTTCAATCAAGTTGGCGACGATTTCCGGATTTGAAATCATCACGACGTGCGAACCACCTTTGACCTTAACGATTTCTTTAGCGTGTGCACGTTCAGCCATGAACACCTGGGCTTGAGCCGGGATGTTCTTGTCCAGGTCGCCATAAACGAAATAGGACGGAACGGTTTTCCAGGCTGGCTCAGTCGACTTCTCGTTGAGTGCTTCTGCGGTCACAGGGCGCTGAGTCGCGGCCATCAGCTTAGCTTCGGCGGCTGGAACATCTGCGGCGAACTGAGCATGGAACTTGTCCTGCTGTATGTAGAGATCTTTATTACCGTCAGCCAACTCAACAGGTGGCGCAAGGGTCGGGCCTAAGGTTCCACCGGGAAATTTACCGGACAGATCAGCCGTCGATTCGCCTGCTTCAGGTGCCACACCTGCTACGTAAACCAACGATTTGACGTTGGATTGGCCGTAAGCGGCTTCGGAGATGACGGGGCCGCCGTAGGAGTGGCCGACCAAGACAACAGGGGTTTTGATGGATGCCAGCAATTCCGCAACGGATTGAGCGTCACCTTTGAGGCTGCGCAATGGGTTGGAGGCTGCGATGACTGGGTAGCCATCCTTTTCCAGAATCTTGATAACACCATTCCAGCTGCTTGAATCAGCGAAAGCACCGTGAACCAGTACGATGGTTGGCTTTGCGTCAGCTGCGTGGGCAATACCGCCAGCGAGGAGTGCGGTGGCGAGTGCTAAACCAGAGAAAATCTTTTTCATGCGGATGTCTACCTGTCGGGAAAAACTGTTGGTTTGAAAATGCTTGGTGTGCGATTGAATCGCCTTGGTAGCAATCGTGCGACAGGAAAAATTCTTTGTCAATGGCTTGCGATTGAATCGTGCACGTAATAACGTGGGGTCTCAGACTAAAGGAGGGACTCAGGTGTCAGAAGAAGGCAAAAGCGACTTCGCGCCGCTGAATGATTTTTTATGCTTCTCGATTTATTCGGCTGGTCATGCACTCACGCAGTACTACCGTCCGATGCTGGAGTCGCTCGGCCTGACGTACCCGCAATATCTTTTGATGGTGACGCTTTGGGCCGAGGATGATCAGATCATCAAGGATCTAGGGAACAAGCTGTTTCTGGAATCGAGTACGCTCACTCCATTGGTAAAGCGCCTCGAAAGCGCGGGTTTGATTACTCGCAGTCGAGACCCGCAGGATGAGCGTCAGGTGCGCGTAAAGCTGACGGAGGCGGGATGGGCACTCAAGGCAGAGGCTCTTAAGGTACCGAACTGCATTCAGGATGCCGTTGGGTTGAGCACTGAGAAGATCATGGAGATCCAAGCTGCTGTGGCTAGCATCCGTGACCGGCTGATCGAAAAGAAATAACTGCTCAATTTCTTGAGGGGGTTGTCGTCTCGTTAAATTGGCAGCGGAAAATCCCTGTTTAGTTTCAAGTTGTTCATAGTGGACTGCTTAACTGGGAATAGGCCCACAGTGATTTGATACCCAGCCCTGAATGGAAGGGCTGGGGGTAATTCCCTACCCAGGCTTGGATGCCAAATTTTTGAAAATTTGGTCAACCAACGTAAGTGCAATGAGGCACCTCAATGAAAGAAAATCTTACCGAGGCAGAAATGCGCCAAGCGCTTTTTGGCTTGGGCAATAATGAGTCAAGTCCAGAAGTTCAGGACTCACGCATCACAGCGGACTCGCAACACGTATCAAAGGCTCGGAAGGTTGCCACCTCTAGGTCGCCAAAGCTGAGGGTGACTTTGCGTGTTACGACGGAGTTCGAAGGTAAAGCAGACACCTTCGTTTACGATGCGAGCACTCTGAGTAGTCTCATCGCCGAACAAGAAGCAAAGACAGAAGCGAAGAAGAAAAAATTCAAGTATTTTGAGCTGGTTTCGATCGAATCAATCTAGTAATTCACTTGTGCGCAGTCCCATCCACGTCTAAATTTTGCCTTATCGAATGCATCTCATTGAGGCTTGGCAGGATCCCTTGTGCGGTTAGTCGATTAGTACTGGTGCCGTAGTTTCAGATGCGGAGTCTTTGCAGTTCAAAAATCGGAACAATGATAGGTGCTCGTTCTCTATTATTTTTGCATCCGGACTTGTAACAGTTGAGCAAAGAATTCCGGCTTATTTTCCTTAGGTTGGCTATGGGGCGGGGCATGAACGACTTACAGCTTCAGGAGTTTTACGAAGCCTCAGACGAGACCGTCGTAGTTTTGATAGTCGATGACCAGCCGATGATTGTAGAGGCTGTACGGCGCCAACTGGCCAGTGAAATTGATCTTAAATTTCACTACTGCACGGATTCGACCCAGGCTGTAATTGAGGCTGTGAGGGTGAAGCCCACTGTGATTCTCCAAGATATGGTCATGCCAGGATTGGATGGGCTTACGCTTATCCAGGAGTATCGAAAAAACGTCCCTACCCAAGGGATACCGATAATCGCGCTGTCAGTTAAGGAAGATCCGAGCGTGAAAAGTCGGGCCTTTGAAGCGGGTGCTGATGACTATTTGGTCAAGCTGCCCGATCCCATCGAATTAATAGCTCGGATTCGCTACCACTCACGCTCCTTCGTTACTGCCAGACGCTTGGATCACACATATCGCGCTTTGAGAACGAGCCAGCAGCAGCTGCTCGATACCAATCTGACGTTGCAGCGAGCAATGGGCGAATTGAAGCGCCTTGTCAATTCTGATGGGCTGACTGAAATAGCAAACCGAAGACATTTCGATGAATTTTTACAAGCCGAATGGCAAACCGCTAGCAAAGCAGGCTTAGAGATCTCGTTGCTGATGGTCGATGTAGATTTCTTCAAGCGCTTCAACGATAGCTTTGGGCATTTAGCGGGCGACGACACCTTAAAAAAAGTTGCTGGTGCAATGCGCGATGCGGTGGAAGGAGAATCCTTTTTGCCGGCGCGATATGGCGGAGAGGAATTCGCAGTGATCTTGCCTGCTACGTCATCATTCGATGCCATGACGATTGCGGAAAATCTTCGAAAAAAGTAGAGGCATTGAAAATCCCGCACAATTCGCCTGAGCCGACCTCTGTAATAACAGTGAGTATCGGGATTGCGACCATGTCACCCGAGCGGACCGACGATTGCAAAATGCTGATCGACTTGGCAGACAAAGGACTGTATGTGGCGAAGAGAGGCGGACGAAATCGAGTTGGAGTTTGTCCGGCAGACGGTGAATAGCTTTCGATTTTTTACCGGTGCCTGAAGCATTTTTGTAACGCTAATCCCAGACAGTACTTCACGCTCCGCAGTGCTCTTCGGCATCTCTACTCACGGTGCAGAGTACGTAAGAGCAGATGTTCGCAGGCTATTTGTTATAGTTTTTCCAGTATGTAGGACCATTGAGATCTGCTAAATTCTATTTGATGCGAAATATGGGAGTGGAGCAGACTCTTTTCATTTTACAATTGGTTCTGGTTGCCCATTCCCTCTCAACCTTAGGAGCGATCGATGTCTAAACTTGCCGAATTTCGTCAGCTGGAAAAACATTTAGCAGAGCAGTTGCAGGCGCTTGAAGCCCTGAAAGGCGATGCAGGCCTGAAAAAAGAAATCGAGTTTGAAACCAAGCTCAGAGCGTTGCTCGCAGATTACAGCTACAGCCTAAGAGACGTGGTCAACCTCCTGGATCCTAAGCGTGGCCGTACCGGGGTAGCTACTGAATCTAAGAGTGTTTCCCGTAGAGCACGTCAAGTGAAGGTTTACACCAACCCTCACAACGGCGAGACCGTGGAAACGAAGGGCGGTAACCATAAGGTTTTGAAAGAGTGGAAGGCAAAGCACGGCGCTGCGACCGTTGAGTCTTGGCTCAAGTAATAATTTTTTGCAATGATGGATTCCCATGCTGTGAACTGCTCGCTTGGGTTTTCAGATGGTGGAGCGCATAGCGTTAATAGGTGTCGTGCGCTTCATCGCTTCCAGTAAGCAACGTGCGGAAGGATCGTCCTATAGCTATAGCCCCGGGCAGAACATGGATCTGTCCCACTTCCCCCTAGACCATCCCCGTGTTGCCGCGGCTTTTTAAAGGGCGCCCTACCCGCGTACCAAGCTCAGCAATTAGGTTCGCCTTACATCACATACTCAAGTTCAAAAGTCCCGAAGGCCGTCGCTGAAAACCCCGTGGATTTCGATATGGCCGGTGTAGGCATTCATCGCCTGGCGATTCTCTTCCTGCCATTGTTTCCGCCGATTTTGCCCAAAAATTTCAATCAAGGCCTGCTCCAAAGTCTCGGAGAGATTGATATCCAACGCCCTGGCCTTGTCGAGTAAGTCGCCATTTATGTTTACGACCACAGATCGTCTGAGGGCGTCGAGTTGGGAGCCAGTGATCATGGGCCTTCTCCTTTGTACGTATGATCTTTCTACTCCAGAGTTAACGTTCAAGACCGCAATGAACTCAAGTAAGGGGCGAAAAATTCGGTGTATCTACAGATGCGATCACCACCGCAGTGAACACGGTTGGCGATTCGTTGACGGACGTCGGACGCGTCCGGTTCGTGGAACGCTCATTGACTACAGGTGCCTGGCTATCCTTAGGCAGTTTGATCCAGCACCGCGTTACAGCACGCCTCAAATTTTGCACGAATAAGTCTTGAAACCCTGAGAAAGTGGCTAGTCGCGGCTGTCGTTTGGATCGTGGGCGTCAGCGGGTGTCGAGTTTTCCGATAACGATTGGTCGCCCTCATATCTGAATGGCCGGCTCCTCCCAAATTGCGCTGCAATTTTCAGAGCTGCTTCTCGAAATTTCTCATCGACGAGAATCTTTTCCTCTGGGCTCAACGCTTCATACGCTGCTTGCGATCCCTCTCTCTGCAACGCCAGGCGCTCATTCCTCAAAGCCTTGATTTTCATCAATCGTTCAAAACCGTATTGATCTTCCTCTGGTGTATCGGAATCGTCAGTGATGTCTTTCATCGCGGCACCGCCCGTATCGTCGAGGATCGCACTGGCCCATCCTATCACCCACCACGCAGCCCTGGATGCTTTCGCCTAAGCGGTCATGTCCCTTCTATCGAAGGAAGGCAACCTAGGGGGAGGGAGTCATTCAGTCAGTAGCGCTCACAATCCACAAATAAGCCGACGTCTTCCAAAACGTCATTCAGCGCGCCGATGATTCTGGGCTCTGCGTACAACTCTAATCGCGTGTAGGAAAGCGCGACGGCGAGCCTCGTCTGGTGCTCGTCGAGAGCGCAGGGATCGAATGCCCAAACTTGGATATTGATGACGCTGGTGTCGTTGTGAGAATAGGCGTCCACCAGATCAAGTTGCGGCTTCATCACCTCCCAATCACCCAAAAAGATGCCATAGGTTTTTTGGGGGGAGTCAGCGAACATTGTTCGCTTATCTAAAAACGTGTCGCCAACAGCAGCAAACTTCTCAGCTGGAAAATTTCGTACGCTGAAATCCATCAGGCGAGGGGACGAAACGTAGCTACGAGCGCCTTCGATGTCGATAAGCTTTTGGTCGGTTGCTAGATGATCACGCAATGCGTCTAGCAATCCAGGTTGATTCGCCATGGAAAATTTCATGGTCAGGACTCGTAATGCAGATCGCAGCGCGGGTGATGATAGTGCATACGTCTATTGCCAACCCGTGAGCCACAGATAGCGCAAATGTTCACCGACATGACTTCGGCCAGATTGAAGACGCCGCACACATAATCGTCGCCACCACGGTAGTAAATTCTCAAGCCACCAAATTTTTCCTTCACTTCCAAGACCGTGACCGGCTCGCAATCTGGTGCGATTTCACATCGGGCGGAAACCAGTGAAAGCGCATTGTTCAGAAGGTCATACCAGCCGTCGAGGCATTCAAACCCCCAGAAATACCTTCCGTCCACGATTGTCGCGTTCGGAAAAAGGTTGAGGTTTGGTTTGCAAAGCATCTCTTCGCGCTCCGGACTCACGGGGAATACCTCATGCAAGAATTGGGGATACCACTACGCACTTTCCTTGTCAGTGAAAACTTTCCTTCCGATGAAGCAATTCTCATCGATCGCCAATTTCCGGTACTCCAATCATCGCGATCGGCGTCGCTAGAAGCCTGCGCCCCAGCTACACGATCAAACCTGTCTGATGACATTTCTTCAAATCTCTCGGATACCGTGCGGACTATCTGATTAGCAGCAAATTTGCCGCGATAGTTTTTGCATAATTATCTGTGAATATTTTAGCTAGACCCTACAATTGTAGGGCGCTAAAAAGCTGACTTTATGGCTTTATCATTCCCTTTGCAAGGGGTGATCAATGGAGCTGAACGATGCTTTCGCGGCGGCGTTAAAGGGGATGCGATCGCTCCGCCATATGCCCCAACAAAGGTTCTTCGGCAGTACGAGCCGAGCGTACATAACCCACTTGGAGCAAGGACGCAGATGTCCGGGACTGGCGAAAATCGAAGATTTAGCCGCTGTTATGGATGTGCATCCTGCGAGCATCGTCGTTGAGTGTTATCTGCAAAAAAATCCAGAAATTGACCTCGACAGTCTCCTGGAGAAAATTAAACAGGACCTGACATACGAGTATTCCGAGCCGGTCCCGATCGCGGATACCGAGCAAGAACCTAAATAAGCTGCCCTTTAGCCCAGCGCGCTGCATGTCGGTGCTCGCCCGCGGCTAAAGGTAAAGCGCATATAGACCATGCGCAGCTGGGCTAGTTAGCGGCATTGAAACCGTTGCGAACCCTATTTCCGAATGATCGCAACTGGAGCATTGAGTGACTGTATTTTCTTGCCGGGCGGAATGTCAGGACGATATCGACGCCTTTATTGAGGCCGCTAAGGCCGCAGAAGTCGAAATGGCGATCCGAGCGTTTGCTGATAAGGTGTTTCCGGATGTCGAAATCGAGATTACCTCGACCGCATCAAAGGACGAATTACGGGATCTCATGCGAGGCGTTGAGGACGGCCATATGATGCGCCAAACCTTACGAGCAGTTCCCTTATCGGAGAACTCCTTGGTGCCTGATGATCGAGTGAGGTGAGATATCAATTGGCCTTGGCCTGTCGAGTAGCAAAATCGCACTCCACTTGATCACCCGATTGTATTCGCTCAACGATTCATCGGTCAGTCGTGACATGCAGTAGATGCCCGAGTAGTCGCTCTCATTGCGTCGTCTTCCGACTGGGAGGAGGCACGCTCAACTTACTTGCCCGAATTATGCGTACCTGTTCCGGGATAAATACCCATCAGGACGTTCGATTTTAGCGATTGTTGCGATAGCGCTCGGTCAAGGACTGCACGAGGGTGACGTAGGATTGCGTCTCGGGGTATGGAGGCACCCCGTTGTACTCGACCACGGACGCTTCACCGGCATTGTATCCTGCCAATGCCAGCACCTGGTTGCCGTTGAAGCGCTTAAGCAGCCAGGCCAGATAGCGCACGCCGCCACGAATGTTTTGTCGTGCGTCGAACGGATCGTCGACGGCGAAGCGCTCGGCGGTGTCCGGCATCAACTGCATCAGCCCTTGGGCGCCAGCTTCGGAGATGGCGTATGGGCGAAAAGCTGATTCGGCGTGTATCACCGCGCGGACTAGCGCCCTGTCGACACCATAATGACCGGAAGCGGCTTCGATCTCCCGTCGATAGGATTGGGTGTCCAAGCGCAGCGATGCGACTTTGAATCCCTTGGGCGCCGTACACAGATAGCAGCCCTTGATGTGATAGACCTCAAGGATATCGACCCGTGCAGAGATCCCTTCGGGGCGCCGGCTGACATATTGACGAACACCGTTGTGCATGAAGGTGTACACCCGAATCCGCGTAGCACCTGGGTCGTCGTTCCTCACAACTCGTGGCTGGACCGATGCCTTGGCGCCGACACCGCCGCCCGCTTTGCCATTTACGCGAGTGCAGCGTACCCCGGCGATGGCTTCGCTGGTGTAGCTGATGGCTCCATCCTTGGCTTGGCACTTGAACATGGCGCTAGCGCACATTGGAGCGACCAGCAAGGCCAGCTCGATGCAGCAAAGAAGGCTCCTGCGCGCCCATTGCCATGCTTTGGGACTCATCACATCGCTCCGCGCCGCAGGCGTCGATCAGCTCTGGGGTGGCTGGTCCAGGAGCTACCTTTTGAGAGCCTATCCCGGGTAACCCAACTTTTGCTCTGTTAGTTATACGCCTTGTAACCGATCATGGAACTTGCGTTGACGTACGGACTGCCGGCTATACCAGGCGAGGCGTAGGCCTGGTTGCTAGTTCGACGCTTCGTTGCGGCTGGTCAGAACCGGCCGCAATCCAGATCCGCGGGCCCCGGATCCGTGGCAGGACTAGTTCACACAGTCTCAGTCGTATCTAGGTCTACGCCTTGACCGAAATACTACAGCTTCCTGCGAAGACCCTGCGAGTCATCGAGTACATAGGCGATCATCTAACAGTGCGTCAGTGCCTTACGAATAGATAGGATCATTCCGAAGCAAACGTATGTCTCCTTGTGGCCGATTTTGCCTGTAAGAATGGGAAGCAGCCGACCAGAAGTAGTCATCTTGATCTCTGTGAGAAGCTTTACCCGCGAGCGGTTGATCCGGATACCGGAGAAAACGGGCGTGGAATCAACCGTTGTTCAGGCGTTAGACCGAGAAGCGGGCAACCAGGGTGTTCAGGTTGGTGGCCAATTTCGACAGTTCCTGGCTGGCTGCGCTGGTCTGGTTTGCTCCGGCAGCGGTCTGCACGGCCAGGTCGCGAATGTTGACCAGGTTGCGGTCGACCTCACGAGCGACCTGAGCTTGTTCTTCAGAGGCGCTGGCGATGACAAGATTTCGTTCGCTGATTTGATTAATTGCATCGGTGATGCGCTCCAGCGCTCCGCCGGCATCCTGGGCGATTTCCAGCGTTTGGCGAGCCCGCTGCGTGCTGGCCTGCATGGCATTCATAGCACCGGCTGAGCCTTTCTGAATCGTGCCTACCATCTGCTCGATCTCCTGCGTCGAGGTTTGCGTGCGATGTGCCAACGCACGGACTTCATCAGCCACCACCGCAAAGCCTCTGCCTGCTTCACCCGCCCGCGCCGCTTCGATTGCCGCGTTTAACGCCAGCAGGTTGGTTTGCTCGGCAATCGCGCGAATCACGTCGAGCACCTTGCTGATGTTGGTCACACCATCGCCGAGGGTTTTGACTTCCTCGGAGGTGCGAGAGACGTCATCCGAAAGAAGTCGGATGGACTCCACGGTTTTGGATACTTGTTGCTGGCCATGCTTGGCAGTCTGAGTTGATTCCTTGGACGCTTCAAAGGTGGCGACGGCGTTGCGCGCCACTTCATCCACCGCAGCCGTCATTTCGTTAACGGCGGTGGCAGCTTGCTCAATTTCCTGGCTTTGTTGGTGCAGGCCGCGGGTCGAGTCTTCCGTCACGGCGTTCAACTCCTCGGCGGCTGAGGCCAGCTGATTCGAGGAGTCGGCAATGTTAAGAATGGTGCTCTTCAAGTTTTGTTGCATGGTTTTCAGGGCGTTGAGCAATTGGGCCGGTTCATCGATACCCGCCGCGTCGAACGACTCGGTGAGATCACCTTTGGCGATGACTTGCGCCACCCGTACCGCCTGCGTAAGTGGTCGCGTGATGCTTCGGGTAAGCAGCAAGGCCATGAGCCCGGTTAGTAGCGCGGCCACGATGATGAAGGCGACTACCCCGGTTATGGCTTCCGCATAGGCTTGATCCGCCTGCTGATCGGAGTCAGCCGCGCCATCCTGGTTGATCTTGGTGAGTGCCGTCATTTGTGCGCCCAATTCATCCGACGCCTTCTTATACTTGCCACCCAGCAGTGCGAGCATCTCGCCGGGTTTATTTGCGTTGGAAAGCTGTATCAGTTCGCGATTGACCGAATTGTACTCTCCGACCAGCCGTTTAAAGCTTTGGTACTGCGCGCGCTCCACGTCATCGTCGACGAGTTTTTCATAACGTGTCATTGCTTCATCGAGTTGACTGTTCAGTTCCTCGATGCGGGTCACTGTTCCGCGCACCTTGTCGTCCTCACGGTCAACCAAAAGGCGGTAGGCCGTTATGCGCAGACGCAGCATAGTCTCGTTAACGTTATTGAGGGCCGAGAGGCTGGGAATGCCCTTGTTGGAAAGGTCTTCAACTTGCGCACGTACGGTCTTGAGCTGATACATGGCGAACAAGCCCAGCAGAATGACCAGCGCCCCAATAATGGCGAAACTGATTACGGCTCTTGGGGCGATTTTAAGCTGGCGCATGGGGTGTTTCCGGGGGGGGGGGGAGGGGCGTACGCACTGTATCGCCCGAAGCGGGGTGAGCATGAGTATTAAATCTGGACAGATTTATTTCCCTGCTCAACGGTATGCTTTTGACCGACAGCTGTCCTTCGCGAATGATTGTTTTGGGCGGAGGGGGGGCAATTTATGTTACTGATCAAGTTTGATATACATGACTGTTACTGGTCGCGGTAAATGCAAATAGGCGGGCAAGGTCGCAATCGCCCAGATAATCGGAGAATGAGGCGTGTGAACCTGTCATTGGTAGACGCCGTTCTCAATTTTCCATATCAGCAACTCTACAGTGTTCATACCTACGAATGTAGAGAACAGGCTTGCCGGCGTTACTCTGCCCAGCGCGATGTTCGGCTGGGTCAGCCAGTCCACCGTTGCTTCGCTATTGCCCTCGAACAGCTCTAGGGCGTCTTGTATGACTAGCGCCCGGCGAAAAGCGTAATCGCTCTCGCTAATGGACAGCTGCTGCGCCTTTTTCCAGCGACGTTGAACCGCGGGAGAAACGTTGAGCAAGGAAAATAGTTTTTTTGTGGATAGGCCTACGACCAGCGCCAGTTCGTCATAGAAGTTTACGTCAAGCCTGTTATGAAGAAGATCCGCGCAGGCATTCAGATCCTGCCGAAGCGCGATGGCATCGGCAAAGCGTTCAGAGCGACAGTGGGCCGGTGAAGCGGTCTCAGTCACGTTGCTCATGGTTTATTTCCCCGTCCTCAATACCTTCATGTTGGTCACAAGTACCGCAGCGACACCATAACGCCAAAAAAGCCCAAGAACGGTATCGATTTTTCGATCCCGCACAGAGGCTGCACATTTTGACTAAACTTGGCGCCGAGGCTCCATATACCCCATGTAAAAAGTCTAAACCTGCATCAGTTTTGCTACCCCTGCGCCAATCTTAACGCTGGCACAGATGCTCATATGGTGTGAGCGGTGCAGCAAAATCGCTATCGTCCTGTCGACGATGGGCATAGACAAAGGATCACCGTAGAGTATTTGGCGGCAGCCCTCGCAAGGTTTACCGCCACTCTCCGTACCTCGTCGAACCATTACCTGATCTCAGGATAACAGCGACATCAACCCGCCTTTACGATCTAGCTTGGCCAGGTCGTCAAAGCCGCCGATATACATGTCCTCAATGAAGATTTGAGGCACGGTGCGGCGTCCACTACGGCTGACCATTTCATCCCGCTTACCCTCTTGGGTGTGGATGTTGATCTCTTTCATCCTAACCCCCCGACTGGCCAGCAAGGATTTCGCATTGCGGCAGTACGGGCAGGTTTCCGTGGTGTACAGAGTCACAGTTTTCATGATTTGTTCTCTGTTTTAGGCGCTTGCCTAGCTGATCGCCGGGAAGTCGATATCGGTCAAGGCGACGTTGTTCAGATAGTTGGTCAGCGTCTGCGAAGCGACATGTGCAATCACTTCAATGATCTTGGCATCGTTGATACCGGCGGCGCGTGCTTCGGCGATCTGCTCGTTTGTCAGATGGCCACGGCTTTCAGTGATTTGCTTTGCGAGCCGTGCGAAGGCGTCGAGTTTCCCTTCACGAGCGCTAAGAATTTCATTGTGTTTGTAACCGGCTTTACCTGCGAACAGAGTGTGGGCAGCAAGGCAGTAGTCGCAACCGTTAGCTTGGGAAGTGGCGAGGAAAATTGATTCCTTTTCCAGATCGCTGAGCGACGTTTTGCTCAGGGCAAGGGAGCTTTGCATGTAGGAGGCAAGGACAGAAGGAGCATGGGCCAGTACGCGGAATACGTTTGGCAGGAAGCCGATTTTCTTTTGGATGCCCTCCAGCATTGGACGGGTAGCTTCGGTGGCTTGTTCGAGGTTAACTGGGACGATGCGAGACATGGTGATACTCCGATGATTAAGCGCGTTGTGCGCTGGGTACGGAGTCGATGTTAGAGGTTTATTTGGTTTATTGGCTGCTAAAAATCTACGATATACGACTAATCGTCCAGAATCGTTGACGGAGATCTACCATGGATCGTTTATCTACACTGCTTGCGCATTTCGGTGTAAACGCTGGCACCTTTCACAGCGGTGCGTTTTGCGGGATTACGGCATTCGATGGCAGCCAAACAAATGGGCATATGCATCTGCTGCAAGCCGGTGAGGTTCACCTTAAGCTAGCCGATGAGACAGAGCTTCACATTACCGAACCAACTCTTATCTTTTTCCCTCGTCCTTATCGACATCGGATGACTGCCAAAGAAGGATCCGGCGCGCAATTGGTCTGTGCATCGGTAGAGTTCAATGGGGGCGCGGGTGGTGCACTTGCTACGGCATTGCCGGATTTCCTGGTCTTGAAGCTGGATGAAATACCGACCCTGGCGAGCACATTGCAATGGTTGTTCGACGAGGCGTTCGAAGGCACCTGCGGTCGTGAAGCGATAATGGATCGCCTGTTCGAGCTTTTGGTGATTCTGCTGCTTCGCCACATTCTGGCCAGTCGTAATCAGCAGCCTGGAATGATGGCTGGACTGGCAGATACGCGTCTGTCGCGTTCTCTAAACCTTATGCACGCTGCGCCGGCCAATGCCTGGAGTTTGGCCGAGCTTTCGGCAGCGGCCAATATGTCACGGGCCAGCTTTGCAGATCATTTCAAACGAATTGTTGGGCAGTCACCGGGTGATTATTTGGTGAGCTGGCGTATAAGTCTGGCGCAGAAACTTCTACGTGAGGGTAAACCCATAGCGCTGATTGCCGAGGAAGTGGGCTATGAAAGCCCTTCGGCACTGGCTCGGGCGTTTCGTCGAAAAACCGGCGTCAGCCCACGAGAGTGGAGGGGGGAAAGCTAGAGATTTCAGCTCAGGCTGCTCTGCAAACCGTTTCGACCGGTTCTTCTTGGTTGTACGTCAAATTCAAGGGAATAGGTTGGAGATCCGAATCCAGTTCTCTCCCCATTCGGATACTGTAGCGAGACAAACGCTACTAAATAATCATGCAGAATCTTTAACGAGCATAGAAGATGGTCAACATTGCAGGTGAGCTAAAATCATAAGGGTCAACAAATAATTCCCCTTTCGCCGGTTCTTAATTGTAGCCAATTGCCATGAGATTATGCATGTTTACTCCACTTATTAGAGTGCGCTAAGATCTGCGCCACTGGCGATACTTTACTCTAATGGAACTGTAGCGCTTATTGTTTTGTTAATTGAATAGCCAATTCTTGCTGTACGTGTTGTTGCTGATTATATAGAATAAAATTAGCAGTTGTATATTTCCGATCTCTCATTGAGTGTGCGAAAAACTTGTATCAATATGGGGCGATAGATGGATGCAAAAAAACAAGGGAGCACACTCTGCGCCTTCACAATACCTAAGAAATTGTTGAAGGTCGGAGATTATTAATCAGACCTTTGATAAGTGCGCGGGGCATGCAATGGCCATTCTCTCTCCGGCAATTGATATTGGAAACACCGGCTTCATGTTGGTTTGCACTAGCCTAGTAATGCTGATGACGCCAGGATTGGCGTTTTTTTATGGGGGATTGGTTTCACGGCGAAACGTGTTGACGATGATGATGCAAAGCTTCGCGTCCATGGGCTGGACGACGGTGCTCTGGTTTATGTTCGGCTACTCAATGTGTTTCGGCCCAACATGGCATGGGATCATCGGCGATCCTACCTACTATGCATTTTTCAACCATGTCACTCCTGAAGCAATATTTCCGGACAACGATGCGGGAATTCCACTCATTGTTCATATTGCGTATCAGATGATGTTCGCCATCATCACGCCGGCGCTCATCACGGGTGCTTTCGCGAACCGTGTGACTTTTAAAGCCTACATCGTGTTCCTGACGTTCTGGCTGATTTTCGTTTATTTCCCGTTCGTGCACATGGTGTGGAGTCCAAACGGACTTTTTGCCAAGTGGGGTGTACTCGATTTCGCCGGCGGCATTGTCGTGCACAACACCTGCGGATTCGCTGCTTTGGCTTCGGTGCTGTTCGTGGGTGCTAGGAAAAAAACCGGAGACAGACCGCACAACGTGCCACTGATCGCGCTTGGTACTGGGCTTCTTTGGTTCGGCTGGTACGGCTTTAACGCTGGGTCGGAGTTGCGTGTAGATATGATCACCGCTGCCTCTTTTCTGGCCACGGATCTCTCTGCATCTTTCGCCGCTATCACGTGGCTGATCGTCGAGAGACTCCACTCCAACCGTACCAGCTTCATCGGCCTTCTGACTGGGGCGGTGGCGGGCCTGGCAACGATCACACCTGCTGCCGGATACGTGTCGCTGACAACGGCATGTTTTATCGGGATCATTGCCGGCTTGGTCTGCTATGGAACCGTATTGTTGGTACACAAACTGAAATTGGACGATGCGTTGGACGTGTTCGGGGTTCACGGTATGGGAGGGCTCATGGGCTCTCTCTTGCTCGGCATATTCGGCTCGTTGGCCTGGAATCCACATGGTGCCGACGGCTTGATTTATGGCGGGACTGAATTCTTCTTCAAGCAAGTCGTGGTGGTTGTGTGCTCCAGCATTTGGGCATTTGTTTTCACCTACCTTATGCTCTGGGTCATCAGCCGGTTCATTACCGTTCGAGTGACCGAAGCCTCCGAACTCTCTGGCTTGGATGCCGATCAGTTGGGCGAAAACGCTTATGAATAGTGCCCACGCTGTAATCACTTCAACATAGCGACTGCGTCAGAGCCAATCCCGCCAATCTTGTATTTGGCTTGATTGAACTCAACCTGATCGGTCCTGTGTTCGGCACCGCTTAGAGCTGACGCGCCGACCTTCATAGGGTCGGCGTCGTCCGATCTCACTTGATCATTCACATGCTCATCGCCACTGCTTGGCAGGGGGCTGGCATCTACATGGGCAGTGGCGTCGAACGTCACTTGGTCAGTCCCATGCTCCGTACCGCTTCGAGCCAATACCCTAGCCCTGTTATTGCCTGCCCTAATCGAACCGAATGGCAAGGCACTCACTCGGTCATAAAGAGGTTTCGGCGTCTCTATAGGTAGGTCCGTGCGGGTATGCATCACGTAGATGGCAAGTACGAACAACGCTAGCCCGGAAAAGATCTTGCGGTGCATATCTTCCTACCTCAGTGGGTGAAAAATGTCCCGGTTCGGTAGCTCTCCATCACCTACTACTGATTGCTTCCTCAACAGCTGATACTCAGTTGGTGTTGGTCTTTTCATTTTCCCTCCCCCGCTCCGCGACGCTAAACCCTGGAAGCTCAGTTCCGATTCTTCGTTCTTAAAGGTCACCATCCCAAATCATCGAAACCGGCTGTACGTCACGCGGGCCGTGCCTTTGAAGACAAACGGAAGCAGCGAAAGCCGGACTTCCGATTGTGCGCTAGGGAAACGGAACAGAGCGCGGGGGGGGGCGGGGAGGGTGGTTGGGCAATCGCTAGGTCTGTGGAAGGTCTCTAGTCGCCGGCCGAGCCCTTTGATCACAAGGCCCAGGGGCCGATTTGGAATCAAACCATCGCGTCCGAGAGCCTGACTCATGCCTCCAAATTCGACGTTTTTTGGCCCAAACCGCAGTGCCAAACAGACCTCAAATTGACCCGATTTCTTGCTGGTTTGGTGACAAACCATTTTGCAGGTAGTTGGCACCGATTGAGTGCCGCTGAACCCTCGAAAGATCCGTCGGCCGCGGTCTCTAGCGGTCAGCTCGGAATCTCTTGCAAGGTCCTGGTCGGTGCCAAATCCGCTGCTAACTCACACCATACAGCTTTACACCCCAGCATCTGATGGCTTTCTCGGCCCCAGTGCGCTGGCCGAGGCGATGGCGGCGGCTGAGCAATGGATCGACAGTCAGCTCCATTAGAGCGAAACCGATCGTCATTCCCAAACCACATGATGATGCTCGTATCAGCCCTGCAGGTTTCCGGTTATCCATGGGGCAAGCTGCCAGGCGCCAAAGCTGGCGTGTGAGACATGGGCAGCTTTTCTTTATGCACAGAAACTGACCCGATGCCGCTGCTCGACGGCCGGCCGGAGGGCAGCTTCTTCCCGCTTCGCGCAGATTATGAGCGCTCCATGGGAGTTCCATTGTTGGTGATCAATGGCCGTGGGCTTGATTGGAGAGAATATTTAAAGTACGCCCCTGCAAGTAATCGGCGTTAAGCGTCTTGAAGCAGTTAATGCCCTACGCTAATAGTTATTTTTAGCATTATGTAGGAAACCCTCTATTCAGTTTTTAGTGTTGATACAAATGTAGCCAGCAAAGGATCTTTTTCAGCATTTTGCTTGTGCCTGCCGATGAAAATCCACTCGTCCTCTGTCCAAAGAATTCGTGTTGTTTTAGGTGCTTTGCAGTCAAAAACAACCTGATAGATTTTTGTTTCTCGCTGCTGGACGACGACGCATTGCTCAAGGCAAACCAACAATCGCTGCCCGGGCTCTAGTGTCGGCACATTGAGCGGGACACACATCTTAATTTCTGTTTTTCGCATGATGACTTTCGTCCTTAAAATTCAGAAACCCTACGCGGTAAATCAAAAGCAAAGGCGATCCGTTGTGGCGAGGGACTCATCTCATGTCTTTGAACATGACGTCCTATGTGCACTTCAAGGTGCAATCATCACGGTGAAGTAAGTCACTTTGAGCCCGTACAGGCAATTACCTCCAGGGTGTGGAGCTGATAGCTCATTGCTGATCGTGAGAGCTTTTTGGGTTCGGCTTTGTTCTCGATCTGGCCGTCAGCGCTTTATCACTTGACGCTTACCCGCAAGGTTGTGGGCTTTCAAAGACAAAGCATTGGGTGGCAGCGCTCAGGCCGGCGTACCTCATAGAGATCGGTGGTTTTGTTCATGACTAGCCTCCGGGGGTTCATATGTGCATAATATTATCATGCGGTGATAATAGAAAGGCAATCTGCTCGACCTTGCCTCAGGCGGGAGCGACGGTTTTGCTCAACTGCCGGGAGGCAAATCACGCATGAGAACAGAAAGATGTGAGCGCTTGGAGAGCTGCATGAAACGTGAGGACGTAAAAATCAAACACGCTGAAGGCATTCAGTTTGACACCCATTTAATTGCCAATCCGGCCAACACCCAGGAGTGGATCGCATTCTTTAAAAAGGAAGCAGGAAGAAGTTTTTTCCTGGTCAATGATAATGAAGAAATTGAACCCTTCCGACACCTTGATGATTTGGTTCATGAGCTGCGTGAAATCGGTATCAAGGTGGCTGAAATTCATTTTTGAATTCTTTTTTCTTGGAGTGTCGTCATGTCTGTCAGGGTCGAACATCTGTGTAGTCAGAGTGAAGATCTATGGTCCGTGTGTGTAGGTGCCCGGCGAATTCAGTTCCGCAATGAGCAGGGTGCAAAGGACTATGCGGCAAAGCTGAAAGAGCGTATAGAAGCTCCACATATATACCCGTATGCAGTGCCGGCAACCGGCGACAGAAACTGCAGTAAGTAATTAAATGTGTTGTCCTTGTTTTATTATAAAGATTGAAACATAACAAAAATAACAAGATTCCCTGCTTGAGGGTGATGCAAGACTCGACGAGTTATAAGTCCCAATCAGAGGAGCACCAGGAGATTTTTTAATCGGGTGGCCTGTCTCCTGTTGCGAAGGGGCGCCAGTGATTCCTAGGCGTTTTTGCCTGGGGTCGGTGCTGATGGGTAAAGATCTACCCCTCTTGGGCATTTTGATTTCTCTTCAATCAAAGAAGGTCGGTAGGCGTGGCGCAGGATATAAAAACGCCAGCTCTGACTGAGCTGGCGATTACGTCTATCTAGTCGCGCAAGTAGGCCACCAAGGCGTCAGCGAAGGACTCAGTCGTTCCGGTTCCCCCCATATCCGGTGTCACCTGATCGCAGGCGGTTTTCAAAACAACGCGGATAGCGGTACGAATGCGTGTCCCCTTGTCCACCATGCCCATATAATCAAGCATGTCCGCGGCAGCCAACAACAATGCACAAGGGTTTGCGATGTTCTTGCCAGCGATGTCCGGTGCCGAACCGTGGACCGCTTCGAAGATGGCCGCATCGGCGCCGATGTTAGACCCGGGCGCCAAGCCCAATCCACCCACCAGGCCTGCGCACAAGTCTGAAAGGATGTCACCAAACAGGTTGGTGGTGACAATGACATCGAATTGATGGGGGTTCATGACCAACTGCATACAGGCGTTATCGACGATCATTTCGTGGAATTCGATTTCCGGATAATCCGCAGCGACCTCGCGCGCAACCTCAAGAAACAAACCGGAGCAAGACTTGATGATGTTGGCCTTGTGCACCGCGGTAACTTTCTTGCGGCCTTTGCTACGAGCCAGCTCGAACGCGTATCGCACGATGCGTTCGGAGGCGGTGCGTGTTACGCGGATGCTCGCCAAAGCGACTTCGCCGTCTTCTGAAATACTCTGTCCTTCGGGTAAGTAAGCCCCCTCGGTATTTTCGCGCACTGTGATGATGTCGATATCTTCGAAGCGCGAACGGGTTCCCGGGAAACTGATCGCTGGTCGAACATTGGCGTAGAGATCGAAATGGCGGCGAAGGTGAACGTTGATCGATGAGAACCCACGGCCAATCGGTGTCGTCAGAGGGCCTTTAAGTGCGATGCCATGTTTGGCGATCGTATCGATAGAGGCGGGCGGCATCAGCTGTCCATGTTGCTGCAACGCCTCCAGGCCGGCCTCAACGAAGTCGTAGCGAAGATTGCAGTCAAGGGCGTCGAGTACGCGTAGCGTCGCTTGCATGATCTCGGGGCCGATGCCGTCGCCCTTGATGATTGCGATTGTTCTGCTCATGGTCTCTTCCTTAACAGAGCTTTGTCAGCCTGCTGTATTGATTGGGTCATTGAGACTGGTGTCACGAGTCTGCTGATAGGCATTGACTGTCTGACGGCTTTCACCGCGCCAGTGTGCTGTGTTTCATCCTCCGCGCCGTGACTGCGCAGGTCATCGCGGATCAAATGACGGTCATCCTGAGACGGATGTCAGATCTCGCGCCGCACAGAACTACTCGAGGATGCTGCTGTTACGGGGCGAGCTACCGGATCAAGCGTGCTGTCACTGCTCCACCGAATATGCGCATAACATTAACATACAATGTTAATGTTTGCCGTGGGCGCGCTCAGCAAAAGTCATTGGCTCACTTTCGCATGGCGCGGCGGACAAAAAGCCTGGCGTCATCAAAGGCAGGTACGATTGCCAGCGTCACCAGAACCATCGCGAGCGGTACCGTTGAGATGTAACCAATGTGCTTGAACCCAAATGCCCCCATCACGCCGCCGAAGAAAAAACTCAGCGCCAGCAGTATCAGTATTTTGAGCCGGGTCCGATTGGCGAGAACTTTTGGGTGTGTCGATGTGCTGGCGGCATTCCAGTAAAGGAGTTTTCCCAGCTCAATTCCGATGTCCGTGATGATGCCGGTGATGTGTGTCGTTCGGATTTCGGCTTTTGAAATTTTGGTGATCACCGCGTTTTGTAGCCCCATGATGAAGCACAGGAGCATCACGGTGACTGACACGAATAAACCATTCACTGTGGATAGTTGGGCGCCCAGAAAGCCAAAGCAGATAAGCAGAAAGGCCTCGACCAAAAGTGGCACTGCAAACTCACTGTGCATCCGTCTGCGTCGGGAGTAATTGACCATGACCGCAGAGCACGCAGCCCCAATCAGAAAAGACAACAATGCGCCGGCGCCACTAAGTACCAGGTCGTAGGCTCCCAGCACACTGTTGTCTGCCATCGAAGAGACGATGCCCGTCATGTGTGAGGTGTACTGATGCACTGCCAGGAAACCGCCAGCGTTGGTTGCTCCCGCGACGAAGGCCAAGGAAAAGCCAAGATGTCGGTTTGCGGCGGTGGTACGCCTTCGCCCGGTGAGACTCCTGACATATTTGATCGGCATTTATTCACCCTTGTCTCAAGCAGATGAGGAGCAAAAAAGCCAACCGATTATCTATATCTGATATCACCTGGTCCTCGTGATTTAGACGGGTCTGCTCGTTGAGTGTTGAAGCCGATGGCTACCGTTTCTTCTGATCGGTGAACAGAGGATCGCCTGCTGGCGCAGCAACTTAAAGCGGGTAGTGTGCCGGGTAATGCAGCTTCGCAACGCCGGTGTCGATAGCGGCCTTGGCCACTGCACCGGCTATTGCTCCGAGCAGGCGAGCATCGAGCGCTTTGGGGAGGATGTAATCGCGGCCAAACTCAAGTTTATCGACGTTGAATGCTTGCAGCACTTGCACCGGTGTCGGCTCTTTGGCCAATTGGCGCAGTGCTTCCACCGCCGCAATTTTCATCGCTTCGTTGATCCGGGTTGCGCGAACATCCAGCGTCCCGCGGAAAATGAACGGAAAGCCCAGAACGTTATTGACCTGGTTAGGGTAATCAGAGCGACCGGTCGCCATGATCAGGTCATCACGTGTGGCCATGGCCAGCTCGTAGCTGATTTCAGGGTCCGGGTTCGAGCAGGCAAACACGATCGGGTTAGGTGCCATCGCTGCCAATGCTTCTGCCGGGAGGAGATTGGCTCCAGACAGGCCGACAAACACGTCAGCACCGGTCATGGCTTCCATCAGCGTACGAGGGCCACCGTCGTTAACGAACTGTGCTTTGTATTGATTGAGGCCTTCCCGAGCGGAGTGGATAACACCGACACGATCGACCATGTATAGGTTGCTTTTTTGAGCGCCGAGACTAAGCAGCAGGCGCATGCAAGCAGTGGCCGCTGCACCGGCGCCGAGGCAAACAATTCTCGCATTACCCAGGGTTTTGCCCTGAATCTCAAGTGCATTGAGCATGCCGGCGGCAGTGACGATGGCCGTACCGTGTTGGTCGTCATGGAAGACTGGGATGCTGCACTGTTCGATCAGTGCTTCTTCGATTTCAAAACACTCAGGCGCTTTGATGTCTTCCAGGTTGATGCCACCAAAGGTGTCGGCAATGCGCACGACGGTCTCGATAAAGGCCTGGGAGCTCTCGGCATTGACTTCGATATCGATCGAATCGATTCCGGCGAAACGCTTGAACAGCAATGCTTTGCCTTCCATGACCGGCTTGCTGGCCAAGGGGCCTAGATTGCCGAGGCCCAGAATGGCCGTGCCGTTGGTGATCACGGCCACCAGATTGCCTTTACCGGTGAAGCGGTAAGCGTTCTCTGGATTCTTCGCAATTTCGCGTACGGGCTCCGCTACGCCTGGGCTGTAGGCCAGTGCGAGCTGGGCGGCTGTGTCGGCAGGCTTGGTCAGCGCGATGCTGATTTTTCCTGGGGTCGGGAATTCGTGGTAATCCAGTGCAGCCTTCTTGAAGTCGGTAGTCATGCGATCACCTAATTAGATTTTGATTACAATCACATGCTAACACTATTATAATGATAGGCAACGAGGTCTTGACCCACAGACCAGGATCAAATTGTCAGTTGCGCGCTGCTGATGAAGGGGTTTATCAGCCAGCGGACCCACTCTATTGGCCCTAAGACTTCAGGGTGGGCCTGTATCTGTTGGTCAATAGAGATCCTCCTATGCTTGAACCCGTCTTAGGCCACCTTGTGTGGCCATTTTTTTGCGCGCTCGAATGTCCTGCGCGTCAGACACTCAAGTCATGGGGTGAACGAGTGGCGCGGATGAGCGCGGTGTAGCGGATCAAAATAGCGGGGAGCGAAAGGGGAGGAGGCCATGATCAACCTTTACTGACATGATCGAACGCCTTGGGTGGAACAATCAGAAATGAACTTCGGCGGACTTGATACCCAGCTCTCGAAGCTCGCGGATCAGTTCATCGAGGTGTCCAAATGACTCAATTTCCTCATTGTCATTGACCAGGAAATAGCTTCTCCCGGCTTCCTTTTTAAAAAGAATGATCCACTCGTGTGTATTGGCCGGGTTGGCTATCACGTGCGTGTCGAAGTGCATGCCTTCACCGTGTTTGGTTTTGACGTCTTCGCGTTTCATTCGGGGCCTCCGGGCTATGTTTCTGCGCTCTCGAAACTGTATCTACAGGGTCGCTGGTGTCGTACGAGGCTAGGCCAATTGCTTTGATATTATCACTACGTGTGAATAGTATGCACATGCCACCAGCGCGAGGCTAGTCATGATTGCCATACGAGAAGCTTGGAAAGCGGGCTTTTTAGGGCGCAAGCACTGGCTTCGAAATATCGTCTCGGGGGTCATCGTCGGCGTCGTGGCGTTACCCTTGGCCATGGCGTTTGCCATCGCCTCGGGCGTCAAGCCGGAGCAAGGAATCTACACGGCAATTGTTGGTGGCTTATAGGTTTCGCTTTTCGGGGGGAGTCGACTACAGATTGCCGGCCCTACTGGGGCGTTCATCGTCATTTTGGCCAGCGTGACAGCCAAGTACGGCATTGATGGCTTGCAGATCGCGACAATGATGGCGGGTGCAATATTGTTACTGCCGGCATCACCAAGCTTGGCGCACTTATCAAGTTCATTCCCGATCCCGTGATCGTTGGGTTCACCGCCGGCATCGGCGTGATCATTTGGGTCGGGCAGTGGAAAGACTTTTTTGGCTTGCCGAACATCAGTGGCGACCATTTTCATGAGCGGCTTTGGCACCTCATCCAGGCTCCGCCCGGACTCCATGTGCCAACGACCCTCTTAGCCCTTTTGAGCCTGCTGTTGGTGATACTCGCGTCTAGAGTAGCAGGCGTAAGGCGTGTTCCTGGTCCTCTGATTGCCATGGTCGTTGTGACGGCGTTGCATTCCTGTTTTAAATTCGATGGCGTGGCAACGATCGGGAGTGCATTCGGGGGGATTCCTCAAGGACTGCCCAACATTGGCCTTCCTGAAATAACGCTGCCGCAGATCATTGAATTGATTGGTCCTGCGTTCGCGATCGCGATGCTGGGGGCGATCGAGTCGCTGTTGTCTGCTGCTGTCGCCGACGGGATGGCCGGCACCAAACATGACTCCAATCAGGAGTTAATCGGACAAGGCATTGCCAACCTGGTCACTCCTCTGTTTGGCAGCTTTGCTGCGACAGGCGCGATCGCTCGAACTGCGACCAACATCCGCAACGTCGGCAACAGCCCCATTGCGGGTTTTGCGCACGCCGTCACGTTGATTTTATTGATCTTCTTCCTGGCACCTCTGGCTTCGGATATCCCGCTGTGCGCGTTGGCTGCGATCTTATTCGTGGTCGCTTACAACATGAGCGAACTGAAGCACTTCAAACGCATGGTCAAACGCGCCCCAAAAGCGGATGTTGCGATCCTTTTAATCACTTTCAGCCTGACCGTTTTCAGCGATCTGGCGATTGCAGTGAATATCGGGGTCATTCTCGCCATGCTGCAGTTTATGCGTCGGATGGCTGCATCTGTAGAGGTGCAGTTAATGGTCGAAAAAGAGCTGGAGGCAGAGTTGCGCTTGAATGGGCATGTACATCTTCCACCTGGTGTTTTGGGTTACACCATTGAGGGGCCTCTCTTCTTTGGCGCAGCAGAAACCTTTGAGCGCGTTTTGGCTCAGACGCACACCGATCCCCGGAAGTTGATTATTCGTCTGAAGCGAGTGCCGTTCATGGATATCACGGGCTTACAAACGTTACTCGAAGTTATTGAGCAGTTGCGTAGACGCAGCATTGTCGTGAAGTTGTGTGAAGCCAACGAAAAAGTCCTTGGCACGCTCGACAAGGCAGGAGTTCTTCAGGCACTCGGCTCACAGCATTATCATGCTGACTTCAGTGGTGCACTGGGCAGCTACGCCGAGCCACAGGGCTAGAGATAGGTGCAAGAGAGTAGAAGGAGCGATGAGCAGGCATTCGTCGTGCCCGCTCAGGCGCAGATGAATCACTTACCATTGGCCGCAGTTTTGCTTTTGGTGGCGTAGGACACGCCATGCGTCTCCAGATAGTCCCGAATAAGCTGACGAACGACCTGAGAGGGCGTCAGATCCTGAGACGCGCACAGCTCTTCAAGCGCTTTTTTCTTGACGGGATCAATGAGCACAGTTAGTCGTGCAGTCTTATTTTCCATGGAATTGCCAGTACCCTAAAACGGTCGATGTTAATCAAATTGTAATGGTCGGGGATTTATTTGTCACCGATTAGGTTCGTTACAGTTAACTAGATTGACCGTGATCAGAAAATGTCGACGGTACGCCTACCAGAAACGGGTAAATGAAGGGATAGATGGCCTCGCCCGAATCAATTGCCGCTCTAGCCACTGCTCCAGCTACCCCCGAATGCAGGCGCCCATCCAACGGCTTGGGAATAATGTAATCCCTCCCCAGCACCGCTGCAGGCGAGTACTGCGTGGTTCCATACGAGATGAGTGCGCACCCACGTTCAGCAGCCTCACACATTCGGTCGCCGCACGCTCGTTGCGGCTGATTACCTGTAAAGCGGTAAACGTCGTCCGGATTTTTGGCTATTGCCAAGCAGGGCCGCGCGATCCCTGGGCTGTACGCCATTGCCCGGTCACCTATCGTTTCGACCCGCACGCTTGATTCGACAGTGGTTTTTCCAAGTGGATAACCCTCATGACGATACGCGGCTGTGTTTATTGCCCTGTATTCATCGCTCGCCTCAGTTATGATTTTATTATCATACTATGATAATGTCGTTAGACCTCAATGTGAGTCTTTGAGGGTGCTTCATTTCAAGAACTTCTCCCATTTGCAGTACAGGCTGGTTCCGTAAATGAAGGCTTACCACGCTGGTTGGGTGATTTATTACTGTGAGTTGTCAGGCGTTGCAGCCTTCGCAGTGACTGGCACCCTGATGGCAGGGCGAAAATCGTTGGACTGGTTCGGTGTGATCACCATCAGTTTAGTCACCGCTTTAGGCGGCGGTGCCTTGCGTGACGTACTGATGGCACATTATCCGATCGAGTGGGTTTCCAATGAGAATGGCTTTTTGGTAGGGGTTAGTGCTTCGCTAGGAACCATGATTTGGGCGAGGACCTTGAAAACCTTCAACGAGAGGGTGTTGTTGGTAGCCGATGCATTTGGATTGGCTGTATTTACGGTCAGAGGAACAGATATGGCTCTTCAGCAAAACCTCCCTCCCAGCATCGCAGTGATCATGGGTGTAGCTACCGCAGTCGCCGGGGGTGTGATGCGTGATGTGTTGTGTAACGAAATACCGTTGGTGTTTAAACGTGAGGTTTATGCATCCATCAGTATTTTGGGTGCCGTCGCCTACATCACGCTGTTGGATTTGCAGATTTCTCTTGAAGTGGCGTCTGCAATCGCCATTGCGTTCGTTTTTGTCAGCCGTATTGCCACCATTCGTTGGAAATGGATGCTACCCAGGTTCCATGTAGTCGATTGATCTTGTTGCCTGGCCGACAAAGCTACGCTCTATAAGAAAACATGAGTGATGCTTAGTCATCTCTGCCCCCCCATCCTTGAGGCTGCTCCTGCAGCCTTTTTTTCCTTCGCCATTAGATGATTACGCGTCAAGGGAATGGCTGAAAAGCTGCCGGCTCGTTTACTCGACATTCTCTGCTAGGCCCCAGATCACCGGCTTCGAGTTCGAGTGCGCACGCCGTCATATACAAGCGCCACGTGCGGTAGGTGGCCTTGCTGACTAACCCCAGCAGTTGATCTTGATTCGCCAAATTACGGGTGTTGGTGTGCTGGCAGGTATGGCAGCAACCGTTCAGTTTCATTTTTCACGACGGCATAGCACTCGCAGCTCAGTTGCTCGAGTTGCGCTCGGTCTAAGACTTTGATGTGACCGCGGCTGTACGTTCAAGATGGCGCAGGAGACGGCTCTGAACTTGCGCCGGCAATGCGGCAAGCAAATGATTCTGTTTTGGATTGGGTGAGTCGGACATTTACGTTCCTGTTCAAGGAAGAAATTTCTAGCCGCATAGAGAGTGGCTGCGGTGATGAGCTACTTTGCAGAGCGGTCTTGCACCGCTTCGTTATCAGTCAAATGTGCCAGGCAGCCTGTTTTTGACTTTGCGTGTGCTCAAATTTGCGATCTGATCCGCAACACCGTTGATCGTGAGCGTGGGCAGAGATCCGAACCGAAAAGCACGCAGGGCCAATGACCACCCTGTTTCCTCACGCAAGACATGCCCTCGACCAAGGCAACGATGAGGTGACTCAGTGCGCCTGGCAGGGAGGGCGAAATTTTAACCACGCTGTCAGGGTTCGACGGAGATATGCGCGCTTGATTATCACTAAATGTGCGTGATTTGTCTGTGCGATGCCGAACATAGTCTCAGTGGGGTCAAGGACAAAATGGGGCGTCTACGGTGAGGAAGGGCGATTTTGAGTACTCGACAGCCGCAGGAGTACGAGTCGGGCAATTTTGACCATAAAATGGACTTCCCCTACTTTTCCTCCCACAAAAACGTCGGCTCTTGATGGACGTTACTGGACTCTCGTAGTGCAGAACTCCGCTGGAGCTCAAGTAAATACTCACTTGGAAAAATCCAGAGTAAAATTTTGGAAGCTTTCAAGAAGTATAAAAAAGGAGATGGGGTGCTAGGGGGCGAGTGTTCGAATCACTCCGTCCCGACCATATTTTTCAATGACTTAGCCGCCTTTTGGTGGCTTTTTCATTTCTGCCTTAGTGACTTTCCGATTGAGCCAGGGTTTTATTCAAGCCTGCCTTCTTTTCAGAATCGTCAGCGCCGGTGCGCGCGAATCGGTTCACAACCTGTTTTCATGGCACGGTGTTCAGCTCCTGCGCCCGAACGAAACGCATAAAAAATCCGATGCCAGTAACGGCATCGGATTTTGGCGCTGGCCATTAGTATTTATCTCAACTCTCTGAACGGATAGAGTTGACTTTAATAGAGCTATCGTCCTGGCCGATCATTTAGGAGCATACTTTCACCGGCTCTAAGTTGGTGGCTCATGGCATCGCAACTTTCGGACCAGGATGTCAGCCATTTCGGCATCTCGGGTGACTGCTCGGATAACCCTAGTTCCTGAACGAATTCACTGGGCGCCACGGTGCCTTTAGCTGAACGAAATAGTCCTCGCATTACGACGACCCCAATTACTCTTCCTTTGCTCACAAACTGATGCTCCATGAAACTCCACTTGTCGTCCCAGCCAAGCATTTTGGTATGAATTTCGAACGATTCGAATAGTTTTAGCTCACGGCGAAATTTGCCCCACGTATCCCCAACGATAGGCACCGCCTTTCTACGAAACGCGACTCGGTATGCACCACTGCGCAAGACGAAGTCCATCCGACCTACATCTGCCAAAGTGAAATATCGGCCATTGGTAACGTGTCGGTTGAAGTCGAGATCAAGTGGCCATACGCGCATTCGGATGACAGTCGACTGGAGGGCTTTTGCCGGTTTTCGCCATGGACGTTGCAAGAGCATCAGAAGCAGTCGGAACCAGAGATTCATAAGCACGCCGATAGTTGAATGATCGGCGCACTGTAGAGTTGAGGGGGGAGAGTCCGCTAGGTGTGAAAGTAACTTTTTTGCTCTGAAACGTGAGTTTTGATCATTGATGCAGCTCATCCTGCACGGCAACATCACAGTAAATGTATCGCGCTCTGACCAGCATCAGTCGCCACGACTCGACAATTTCACGATTGATACGCCGCAGTCCGGACAACCTTCGTCCTTGGTCGAGACGTGCCGACAAGTAGCGATCCGCGGGAAATCCTGGCCGAGCTTCTTGCGGGTTAGCATAAGCCCGCGTGCTGTCGGCGGCAGGGCCCTATTTCCGCGATCGCCGCCGAAGTGCCAAGCAGTGGCCGCTCCGTTTCCAGGTCGGGCAGAAAGCCCATGAAACGGCCTATCATCACTACACTATCGGCACCGCCCTGGCGGGCGGCCTCAGCGAAGCCGACAAAGTTTTCGCTCTTCCCGGTCAGCTTGATCCATAGCGGTAAATCCATGGCTTGGCGAATGCGCCGTACGATTTGCTCGATTCGATCAGTATCGCGCTCCAGCACAATGTCGAGTAAGGCATAGTCGGTTTTGTCCAACTGCTGCTTGGCGGCCACTGATTCGTTGGTTGATTTGGCGACCACTGAGCCAGCACCTGTCACCAACGCCTTTTTGATGGACGTGCTGTTCATGATTTGTTTACCAGCACCACAGATCACCGGATTTTTTAGGGGCAGTGATCCGATGTGCGTCGTCAGCAACCTTGATTTGATTTGAAGGTCCTTGATCGGCGCGCGCAGGCTATTTCCTTTTGGAGACATAGGCAGCTTGCGCAGTGCATTCGAAGATGGCACTCGGGATATTTGCGCTGAACGAGACATTGGAGGATCACTGCGTGGACAGACCGACAACATCAGTGCCGACGGCGGCCGTCGCCCCGTCAGGTATCAGCTATCAATATGTGGAAATCGGTTACTTTGATCAGCGTCGCCTGCAACGTCACGCAGGTTTTTTACCCTGCTGATTCTCGGCGTCGGTGCTTTGGTGGCTGTGGCGGTGTTGGTGGTTTTCTTTATCGCGGCTTAGCCTCATATGGATTTCACGGGCAATGCCCTGAGCCTTGCAGTTGACGCAACTGGCAAGCCTGCCGAGGTGGTTGGCGGTAATGGGCCATGGCTGCCTTTCGGACTGACAGGGTCATGCTAGCGTTGCCGTTCTCCATGTGCCTGTTCTTGGCCATTGAGCAATTGCCGTTGACGGGCGAGGAGTCGCATAACCGCCCCGACATTTGCCGCTGGCATTGGACTGGGCCACTGTGATTCTTAAGGGCCGTCTGGCCGGTGGGACTGGCTGAGTTTGGCCCGGCGGATGTGCTTTTCAATCACGCCGGCACTTTGATCGTGAGGCCGTTTCTGGAGGTGCAGGAGCACGAGTGGGACTGGCTCATGGCGGTCAACGTCAAGAGCATGTACCTGGTGACTCAAGCGGTACTTCCACAAATGATTGCCAACGGCGCGGGCAGCATTGTTTGCACCTCGTCGATCTCCGCGCAGTCCGCGACCCAGGCGGAAGAAATCGTATTCATCTGTGCTTTGCCAGACGATGGTCGATGTATTGTTGCAGCGCCACTTTCAGGGCTTGTGCGCTCATGTCGATGACAGTGGATTGGCTTTGAGACTATTGGTGAATTTTGTACTCTGTGATACCTCGAGTGTCTCGCTCGGCAGCGCGGGAAAGGCGATAAAGCTCCAGGAAACCTTTGTTAGCCAGTGGAAAAGCAAAGGCGTTATCAGCGCCTACGCCGTGAACTCAGGTGCCAGAAAAAACGCATGGACTCAGATCCATGCGTTTTTTTGAGGCTGTACCGATGGAGAGTTGGCAATCGAAACATACGGGTTGGCAGCGCGCGCATTCCCCCGGTCGTAGAAGAGGATGAGCCCGCTGAACCTGGTCCTTCGCCGCGCGTCAGTAGCGGATCATCACCGACTTCAGCTCGGTGTAGTCATCGATAAACGCCCCGCCAAACTCGCGGCCCACCCCCGAAGACTTATTGCCGCCGAAGGGCACTGCTGGATCGAGCATCGTGTGCATGTTCACCCATACAGTTCCGGCCTCAATGGCGGGCACCATGCGCAGGGCCTTGCTCAGGTCGTTGGTCCATAGGCTGGCGCTCAAGCCATAAGGTGTGTTGTTCATCAACTCCAGCAGTTCTTCTTCGGTGTCGTAAGGGAAGAAGGTAGCAATCGGGCCGAATGTCTCCTCGTTGAGCAACGTGTCGTTGATGGTGTTGGCGAGGATCACCGTTGGCTCTACGTAGCAGCCCGGGCGGTCGATCAGGTTGCCACCGTAAATGATGGTGTTGTTTTCTGCACGGGCCTTGGCGAAAAACTCACCGAGTTTAAGCTGATGCTGGCGGTTGGTAACCGGACCGAATTCGGTGCGCTCATCCAGCGGCGAGCCGATGTTCAGTTTGCTCAGGCGTTGGGCCAGTTTGTCCATGACCGGATCGATCTGCGAGCGATGGACAAAGAAGCGTTCGGCAGCGGCGCAGATTTGTCCGGAATGCAGGAAACCGGCTTCGATGATGCCGTTGACGGCCTTGTCCAGATCGACATCGCGCAGGAAGCCCGCGCAGTTTTTGCCGCCCAGCTCCAGGGTCGCGCGGGTCAGGCCGGCACCCATGGCACTACGGCCGACGGCAATACCGGTCGGCACCGAACCGGTGAACGAAACCTTGTCCGTACCTGGATGCTCGATCAGGCCCTTGCCCACCAGACCACCGCCAGTCAGTACGTTGAGCACGCCGGACGGAAGGCCGGCTTCAATGGCCAGCTCGGCGATCCGCAGGATGGTTAGCGGAGTGAACTCGCTGGGTTTGATGATGATGCTGCAGCCGGTCACCAGTGCCGAGGCGAGTTTCCAGATGGCGATCATGGTCGAGAAATTCCATGGCACGATGCCGACGACCACCCCAACGGGTTCGCGCAGGGTGAAGGCGGTATAGCGTTCGCCAGCGAAGGAGGGCAGTGACGGGGTGATAGTCTGACCGCTTATCTTGGTCGCCCAACCAGCGTAGTAACGCAAAAAATGCGCAGCCTGGTCGACTTCAAAGGCACGGGAAATCTGGATGATTTTGCCTGATTGGCAGGTTTCGATCTGCGCCAGTTCTTCGCGGTGTTGCTCCAGCAGGTCTGCCAGTTTCAGCAGCACGTTGCCGCGAATCGCCGGTGCGACCTGGGACCAATGCTTGAAGCCGCGGTTAGCCGACTCCACTGCCGCATCGATATCGACTGGATCAGCGTCGGCGACTCGAGCAATGACCTGGCCGGTGGCGGGATTGATCACTTCCAACGTCTGGCTGGAATGGCTCTGGACGTAGCCACCGTCGATAAACAATGCATGGCTTCGACGGAGGAAGGCTTCAACTTGAGGCAGCAGCGCAATATCGCTCATGGGGTTTTCCTGGTCGCGAACAAGAGAAAAGCCCGAGGTTAATCAAAGGTGGCTGCGTCGGCTTGACTGTGGCTGCCGAATGCCATGTCTGTGTCTGCCAGATGGATCACGCTAGAGTGCCGGAATAGGGGCGTTGCCTATGGAAAGTACAATCTTGGCTCTGGAAGGTGCATTTTCCAGTGGGATCGCTCGCAGCATACTGGCCCTGCATCCGTTGCCGTTCCTCGACTCGCAGAGGCGACCGGACATCCAATAATAAGCAGGGCCGTCCATGAAAAAGCCAAACCCGCTCCTCGAAGACCTCAAGTCCATTCTGCCGACCATCGCTGCCAATGCCTTTGAGGCAGAGCAAAACCGCAAGGTCCCCGACGAGAACATTGCGCTGCTCAAAAGCATCGGCATGCACCGTGCCTTTCAGCCGAAGAAGTTCGGAGGCATGGAAATATCGCTGCCGCAATTTGCCGATTGCGTTGCCTTGCTCGCCGGTTCTTGTGCCAGCACTGCGTGGGCAATGAGCCTGCTGTGTACGCACAGCCATCAACTGGCGATGTTCTCGGCCAGACTGCAGCAGGAAGTCTGGGGCGATGATCCAGATGCCACCGCCAGCAGCAGCATCGCGCCGTTTGGCCGCACCGAGGAGACCGACGGCGGTGTGTTGTTCAGCGGTGAAATGGGCTGGAGCAGTGGTTGCGATCACGCCGAGTGGGCGATTGTCGGTTTCCGCCGCAAGAATGCTGAAGGCACCCAGGACTACTGCTTCGCGGTCGTGCCTCGCGGTGACTACCAGATCCGTGACGACTGGTTTGCTGCCGGCATGAAAGGCAGCGGCACCAAGACCTTGATCATCGACAACGTGCTGGTGCCGGAACACCGGATCCAGAAGGCCAAGGACATGATGGAAGGCAAGTCCGCAGGTTTCGGTCTGTACCCGGACAGCAAGATATTCTACTCGCCGTACCGTCCTTACTTCGCCAGTGGTTTTTCCACGGTGAGCCTGGGCGTAGCCGAAAGGATGCTTGAAGTATTCCGCGAAAAGACCAAAACCCGCGTGCGTGCTTACACCGGTGCGGCGGTCGGTGCCGCGACCCCGGCGTTGATGCGTCTGGCCGAGTCGACTCATCAGGTGGGCGCGGCCCGAGCCTTTCTCGAGAAGACCTGGCAGGAACACGCCGAGCACAGTGAACAGCAGCGTTATCCCACTCGCGAGACCTTGGCGTTTTGGCGCACCAATCAGGCCTATGCCACCAAAATGTGCATCCAGGCCGTGGACCGTCTGTTCGAGGCCGCCGGTGGCAATGCCTGGTTCGAGCACAACGAGATGCAGCGTCTGTTCCGCGATTCGCACATGACCGGTGCCCATGCCTACACCGACTACGACGTCTGTGCGCAGATTCTCGGCCGCGAGCTGATGGGCCTGGAACCCGATCCGAGCATGATCTGAACCCGCCTCTCAAAACAACAATCAGGACAGCTCATGGAAGCAGTCCGGGAGTCTTGCATGTCTGATAACAGCGTTCGCGCAGCCACTGAAACCATCTTCGACCCACGGGCCTTTCGCCGGGCTTTGGGCAACTTCGCCACGGGAGTGACCGTGGTAACGGCCGCCACCGCATCCGGGCGCAAGGTCGGGGTGACCGCCAACAGTTTCAACTCGGTGTCGCTCGATCCACCGCTGGTGTTGTGGAGTATCGACAAGCGTTCCAACAGCCACGAGGTGTTCGAAGAGGCCAGCCATTTCGCGGTCAACGTACTGGCGGCGGACCAGATCGACCTCTCCAACAATTTCGCCCGCCCCAAGGAAGATCGCTTCGCCGAGATCGAGTTCGAACCAGGCGAGGGTGGCGCGCCGGTATTCGCTGATTGCTCAGCGCGTTTTCACTGTGAGAAATACCAGCAAGTGGACGGTGGCGACCACTGGATCATGATCGGTAAGGTAGTGGCTTTCGATGATTGCGGTCGCTCGCCGTTGCTTTATCACCAGGGCGCTTACTCTATGGTCTTGCCCCATACCCGCATGACTCAACGCGATGAAAGCCAGTCGCCGAGTAGCCATTTCCAGGGACGACTTAGCCATAACCTGTATTACTTGATGACCCAGGCGGTGCGCGCCTATCAGTCCAGCTACCAGCCACGGCAACTGTCCACCGGCCTGCGCACCAGCGAGGCAAGGATGCTGATGGTGTTGGAGAGTGACGCCGGCCTGAGCGTGAATGATCTGTTGCGGGAGGTGGCAATGCCGGTCCGGGAAATTGATGAGGCGGTGGCCAACCTCAAACGCAAAGGCTTGGTCAATGACGATGACAGCCGGGTGCGGCTGACGGCTGCCGGTATCGAACAGACCGAAGACCTCTGGGCAATTGCCCGGGAGCAGCAGGACAAGGTTTTCGCCGACTTCAACGAAGAACAGATCGAAACCTTCAAAACAGTGTTGAAGCAACTGATCGGCCGCTGCTGACCTCCATTCAAATCATAAAGGCCCCTCAGGGCTAATACCGATCAATCAAGGTCCCGCGTTTGACCTTTGGCCGCTAAAAATAAAAATCCGATGCCTGTAATGGCATCGGATTTTTTATGCGTCACGCTCGGGCCCCGGAACTGACCCACAACATTGTCAGGACTAAGGCTCAGCGTGCTTCGCCAACTCATCGATCAAGCGCCGCTGAAACGCCGCAAGCGCCTCCTAAGGTTGCTGCATCTGCACAAACTCCAACATGGGATCATCGTCTTTTCCATTTTTCAGGGTGAAAGGGGGACTCACCCTCTCAGACGGCAGCTCAGAATCAACACCAGGGACAGCAAGGTGATGCAGCCCCCCCCCCGATCAGCAGCGATTGTAAACTGCCGCTGGCTTCGATCAGCCGGCCAGCCACTGTCGGGCCGATGGCCAGACCGCCACCAATTAACAGGTTGGAGGCGTTCATCAGTTTTGCGGAGCAGTCGATGTCTTTGTTCTGCGCCAGGCGCTGAAGCTCCAGTGTCATCGTGCTAAACGCCTCCAGGAGGCTAGCGTGACCATGATCATGAGGGCCATTCGTAAGTACCTCTGTGCGACATTTTTATTGGTTTCGTCACGAAATCATTAAGGACCGAAACGTCGTGTGGACGCGGGCAGGGCCTGAGGGCGAGTATCGGCGGGTTGAGAGACGATCGCTATCCTACAGATGCACGATGCCCCCTACAGGGAGGCTTTTTTGTGTGTGGCAGGCAGGGGCAAGCGGCTCAGCAAGCTCGTACAAGCAATCAACGTCGGTTTGCTATCAGATCCGGAGTTTCGACTCGATGAGCAAAGGACAGACTGATGTTCTTCAAGAAAAAAATACCGATGCAGGAACTCACAGCAATCCTGAAGCAATTGCTTGCTGGTGAGGCGATTGAGACACGTGCGCTGGACGCCTGTGCGCCTTTACAGGCCAGCTTGGAACAGCTCGCGCAACAAAGAGCGCAAGCGGCCCAACGGCTTCTTTTGGCTGAGGAACTGACCAGAGACCAGACCGCACGATTGGAGCGCACCGAGCAGGCACTTGAAGCGTTTCGCCAGCAACTGGAGCAAGCCCGGCGCCGTGAGGAAGCACTTGAAGTCGAGTTGAGTCAGCACACTCTGCTTTCCCGCCAGCATCAACAGGAGACGCAGATCTGGGAACTGTTGCTTTCAACATTGACCGAAGGCTGCTGGGATATCACTGTGGTTAACGGTGACGTTCAGGATCCCGGCAGTCAGATGCGGATTTTCAATCAGTTCCGCCTCCTCATGGGGTATACCCCAACTGAGCTGCCCGACGGCTGGGATACTCAAGTCAACATCACCCATCCTGACGACCTGCCGAAGATCATGGCGATCTTCGATCGGGAGATTCTCGCACCCATGGCAGTGGTGAGTACGTCTTTGAATACCGGATGCGCCATAAGACGCGTGACTACATTTGGTGTAGAGAGCGTGGTAGAGCGGTCCGGGATCAGCAGGGACGTTTGACGCGCGTGATCGGCGCGGTACGCGACATCAGCGATGAGCAGTCAGCCAGAGCAACTCATCAACAGCTGCTTGAGCAGAATCAAGCCACCTATGGCCAGATCGCGACGGTGGTAAGCGTCATCAAGGGCATCGCCGACCAGACCAACCTCTTGGCCTTGAATGCCGCCATCGAAGCGGCCAGGGCAGGAGAGGTCGGGCGCGGGTTTTCAGTGGTGGCCGATGAAGTCCGCAAACTGGCGGAAAATACCCGCCAGGCTACTCATCAGATTCAGACGATGTTGCATCAGCACAAACAGTAAGCCTGTTCAGGAGCTGCACTGTGCAGCTCCTGAATGGGGTCAGAAGGGCACGGCCACCGTTAGCTGGCTGTAGACGTTGGTACCGTTGCCGCCCACCTGGTTTCCACCTGTGGTTGCATCCTGTTTTGGTTGGTAAACGCCGATCAGAGGGCTGATGATCAGGTGACTGTTGACCGCCCATTCGACATACAAATCCAGTTCACGGGCATCCAGATTCAGCGCATCGCTTTTACGCAGAGTGTTGAAGTCGAAGTACAACGCGCCGACCGTCAAGTTCTCCAATGGAGTCGCCTTGAGGCCGACATGCTGGATACCGGTGTTGCTATTGAAAGGACCGGCGTAATTGGAGGCAACTTCACCTTGGAACCAGGTGCCGTAACCGGTGCTTAACCCCGTGAACAGCGGGTCCCATTTTTGCGAATAGCGCGTGTAACGGTAGGTCAGCTTGGGTGACCAGGTAACGTCAGCGAAGGTGTAGCCGGCTTCGGCATACCAGGCTTTTTCAGGCCCGGCATCCTTGTCTTGCCAAGCGTATTCGAAAGCGAAACTGGCGTTTTTGATGCCTGCACTCCCTTCGCCGCGCAGACTGTAAGTATCCATGCCTTCGCGTTGTTTTTGGAAGTCGCTGGCCCACTGGTTCGTGACATCAATACCGTGAACCCAGGTCAGCCCCAGCGTGCCGGCCTCAGCTGTGTAATCGAGGGTGCCCGCCGCCAGCTCCGTTTCAGCCTGGGCACGGTTATCAGACTTGAGCCACAGAACCGAACCATGCAAGCCATCCTGACCGCCCAGGCGTAGCACTGCGGTACGATCAAAGGCGTGCCGTGCCGCCAGGTAGTAGGCCCCCCCGCGATTCAGCGCGCCGTCAGCCGGGCCCTTACCCAGGTTAGGACCGTCGTCGTTGATAAGGAAACCTCTGCCGACCTTGACCACCTGGCGACCGGCGGAAAAATCGACACCGTCCTTGCCAAGCGTCGGGAACAGGTCGGCAGAGCGCCATCCCAGGTAGGCGTCCTCGATTTTCGTCGTGCGTTCTGAACCATCGGTGTTGCCCGCCGCATCGCCGTCGCCCCAGGTGCCGGAGCTGACCCAATTGAGCGCGCCATAACCGGTGCCGTAACCGCCCAAGCCTTGATCGCCGCTCAATCCATACTTGATGAAACCCTCGCGCCAGGTTGAGCCGCCCGACGTACCATCGTAGTTGTTACGACTGTTGAACATCCCGTATACGGAAAGGAAATCAGCATTCAGATGGCTGTCATCGTCGGCATAAAGCTCGTAGGCCTGGGCCGATGAATTGGCGATCAAGAGCGCGATGCCCAGACCAACGGCCTTGGACAGCGAGCGTGTTTTCAGGGTTTTCTCCATTGTTACGTTCCCCAGCATTGTTGGACAGCCTATAGGTCGAGGGCGCATTAGGATGACCGGGAGCGGGGAAGTCTTTCACCTGCGTGCCACAGAATTGATCCTGCCAGCCAAGCCGTGCACCTTGGCAGACAGCAACAAAACCGGCGGCAGACATGGGCAAGACGATCAGAGCGGGAGGGGTGCAAAGTGATTCTGCACACGATGCCGTTTCGATCAGGGACTGGCTGGGGAAGGCTTCATCGCCGGCTCCTTGAACGGCTCGATACCTCCACTAAGAAATCCGCTTTCGAGGATCCGCACCATGTCGATCAATGACAGGCTCACAGAACATTTGAAACGGGGTAGCGTTGGTTTTCCGACCGCGTTAGCCAGCACCATCGGCCTGATCATGGCTAGCCCGGTGATTCTCACCGCAACCATGGGGTTTGGTATCGGCGGTAGTGCTTTCGCGGTGGCCATGCTGATTGCGGTGGTCATGATGTTGGCCCAGGCGACGACCTTCGCTGAAGCTGCGTCGATCCTGCCAACCACCGGTTCGGTCTACGACTACATCAATTGCGGTATGGGCCGTTTTTTCGCGATCACTGGCACATTGTCGGCGTACTTGATCGTGCATGTGTTCGCGGGCACCGCTGAGACTATTCTTTCCGGGGTCATGGCGCTGGTGAACTTCGAGCACCTCAACACCTTGGCAGAGTCTGCCGGTGGTTCCTGGTTGCTTGGGGTCGGGTTCGTCGTGGTGTTCGGAATTCTCAATGCCTTTGGCGTCAGCGCCTTCGGCAGGGCTGAGATCATTCTGACCTTCGGTATGTGGACCACGTTGATGGTGTTTGGCGTGCTGGGTTTGATCGCGGCGCCGGCGGTGCAACTGGATGGCTGGTTCGGCGTATCACTGGTGGGCACCGACCTGATCACCATTCTATCGTTGGTGGGCATGGCCATGTTCATGTTCGTCGGTTGCGAGTTCGTCACCCCGTTGGCGCCGGACCTGCGAAATTCGGCCAAGGCCATGCCCAAGGCAATGATTTTGGGATTGTTGAGCGTTGCTGCCTGCATGTTTATCTATGGCGCAGCGATGAAGCGTCAGGTCGAAAACGTGCTTTTGGATGCCGCCACTGGCGTGCATCTGCTCGACACCCCCATGGCTATTCCGAAGTTCGCAGAGCAGGTCATGGGGCATGTCGGCCCTATGTGGCTGGGTATCGGCTTTCTGTTTGCCGGTGCAGCGACCATCAATACGCTGATGGCCGGTGTGCCGAGGATTCTTTACGGCATGGCGGTGGATGGCGCATTGCCTAAGGTGTTCACCTACTTGCACCCGCGTTTCAAGACGCCGCTGCTGTGCATTCTTGTGGCGATGCTGATTCCGTGTCTGTACGCCCTGTGGTTGGGCGGCAACACCGATAACATCATGCACCTGGTGCTGGCCGCCGTGTGTGCGTGGAGTTTTGCCTATCTGCTGGTGACGCTGTCGGTGGTCATACTGCGAATTCGTCGTCCCGATCTGCCACGGGCCTATCGCTCGCCATTCTTCCCGTTGCCACAGATTCTTTCCAGTGTCGGCATCTTGCTGGGCATGTGGTTCATTACCCCGCCGGGAATGAATCCTGCTGATATTTATGTGCCTTTCGGCGTGATGCTCGGGATAACTGCATCTTATGCACTGTTCTGGACGTTGGTGGTACAGAAAGTCAATCCATTCAAGCCGGCTTCGGTAGAAGAAGTCCTGGCCAAGGAGTTTTCCAATGAGCCTGGCAACCATCACAACGGTTATCTCGACCGTGCTGCAAAAACTGTCTGAGTTATTCAGCGCCCAACGTGCCCCGGCCGGTTACCGGCCCGGGGTCACGCTCGAGTACCTGCGGCGTAACCTCGGTCGGGCGAGTTTTACTTCAACAGGCCCGGCCAAGGCAGTGCTTTTTCTGGAGGAAATCGACCTTCAGGTCGAGATTGTCGAGCGCACTGAATCGCAATTGCTGATGCACCTGGTCATGACTGAATTCATGATCAAGGTACCTGCCTCAGAGGAGGGCAATGCTCGCTTCGATCTGCACCACAGCGGGTCGATTCGACGCACAGGGCTGACCTGTAAACAGCGGAGTGGAGAGCCCACTGTGTTGGCCAGACTTCAGGCCTGTTTACAGGAAGACGAAGCACTGCATCAATCGCTGATGCAGCTGGACTTCAAACGCCTGCGCATCGATTTGAACGGGCATGCATGGCACGTCCGGCTTGAGCATATGGGCGGTAGCGAGGTGGTCAACCGGATGCCCGCCTTCCGTCGTTACATCGCCTTGAGCGGCGAGCAGCGAGAAGGGCTACTTAGTGTTCTGACGGGTTTTCAGCGGGTGTTGAGCGGGCTCTGATTTTAACATTTGGCATCATTCGTGCCTCCACAGTTGGCACCCTGTACTTGTTGCGCGCACATAGATAACATGTTAACTATTGCCCAACAAAAACAAGAAGCCACTGTGGAGATGCCATGAGCACCTATCAGTCTGCGCAATATGGATTGGAAACCTGGGCTCGGGATTTGCGAGCGGCCTGTGGTCATTTCGACACTGAACTGGCCTTCAACCGTTCGCTTTTCATCGGTGAGGTTTCCAAGTTGTCCCGGGGCGGTCTGTCACTGGCAAACCTGCGTACCAATGCAGGTTTGATCAAGCGCGACCGGCCCAACGCCGATCACGATAATGACCAGCATTGCTTCCTTGTCAGCCAGCGTAGTGGCTATTGTCAGATCACCCAAAACGGCCAGGTCATTCAGTTAACCCCAGGCGATATGTTGCTCATGGACTCGACCGGGTCGATCGAGATAAGCCCGTTTGGACTCATTGAACATGCTTCCCTATCGCTTTCACGCAACGAGGTGTGCAAGCACCTGGGAAGCGGATCGAAAACCTTCGGCAAGATTTCTTCAAGCAAGGCCTGTGGTCGGATGCTGCATGTGTTGATGGACCAATTGTGCAGGGAGGGGCTGGACGGTCAGGACTCCATTGGAGAGGGTGAAGCTCTGCAAGCGGCTTTTGTCTCGTTGCTGGGTTCAGCCTTCGAAATGAATGACGCACCGGGTGACAGCAGCATGTCCTTGCAAGGCAACAATCTGCGTAGCTATGTCCAGAAAGTCATCGACGAGTCATTGACCCAACCAGGTCTGAGCCCTGTTGGGCTGGCCAGTCGATTGAACATCTCGGTTCGCCATTTATATCGGTTGTTTGAAGAGCAAGACGACAGTGTTTGCCGTTACATACAGCGTGCGAGGCTCAAACGCAGCGCGGATGATTTGACTAATCCGTTCCTGAAGAGTGAGTCGATCACGTCGATTGCTTATAAGTGGGGCTTCACCGATTCTGCTCATTTCAGCCGATCGTTCAAGAAGCAGTTCGACCTGTCGCCCAAGGATTTTCGCTCTTCTCATCTGCAGCAAGCCGTAGGTGCAGTGTAAATTGTTAACCTATTAATGAATTGACGTTGACCAAGGCCCTGGATAAGCTTGTCCAGCTTCCTACCTATTGGTAGGAAGCGTTATTCAAGCGCCAGGACATGCAATGACTTTTTCAGCCAGCGGCACACGATCCAACTTGCGGTTTGCCGCCTCACTCGCAGTGATCGGCGCCCTCGGCCCTTCAGCCGTCGACATGTATCTGGCTAGCCTCCCGGAAATTGCGCGTGAGTACGCCAGTTCCTATGCGAGCGTTCAGCTGACGTTGACGGTGTTTCTTCTGGCAATGGGGGCGGGGCAACTGGTATTTGGACCGGTGGTCGATACGCTTGGCAGGCGACGACCATTACTGGCGGGACTGCTGGTCTTCATCCTCAGTTCTCTTTTTGCAGCGGTCGCTCCGAGCCTGGAGTGGTTGTTGGTGGCACGCTTTATTCAAGGCATGGGCAGCGCCCTGACGCTGGTGGTCATCATGAGCATGGTTCGCGATGTCTCCGAAGGTGCACGAGCCGCGCAGATTTTCGCTTTGTTGATGACTATTGAAGGTTTGGCTCCGGTGATAGCCCCCGCCTTGGGGGGCTTTCTGAGCGTGCATTTCGGGTGGCGAGCAATCATGCTGGTGCTGGCTGTCCTGGGCGCCGCGGTATTGCTCAACTCGTTTCTGGCGCTCAAAGAAACCCTGCCCCCAGACAAGCGCGTTGCATGGCAGCCGCGCGCGATCATACGTACCTATGCGCACATCTCACGAGATCCGAACTTCCTGCGTCCGGCCCTGGCATTGGCGGCGGTGTTCTTCTTTCTCTTCGCCTACATTGGCGGCGCGGCGTTCGTCTATCAAACCCATTTCGGTTTGTCGGCAACGAGCTTTGGTTCGGTGTTCGGCGCCACGGGTATTGCGATCCTGCTCGGCGCCATCACGGCAGGCCGCTTGGTCAGTCGATTCGGCCTGAGCACACTCGCGCTGTTTGGCGCTGGATGCATGCTCATGGGGACATTGTTGACGCTGGTCTTTGCATTGAGCGAGCCACACATGATTGGGGTGGTTGCCGGCATGGGCCTCAGCCTCTTCGGATTAGGCATCTGCGAAACGACATTGATGTCGCTGGCCATGGCCTCCCAGGAGCGTGCGCTGGGTTCGACGGCAGCGTTGCTTGGTGCCTTTCAGTTGGTTATTTCCTCTTCCTCCACGCCATTGGCTGGGGCTGCAGTAGAGCGGGGTGTTGTTGAATGGGCGCTGTTACTGGTGCTGTCGGCCTTGTTGGTCTGGGGCCTGACGTGGCTCACCACGCGACGTGCCGATGCTGCCTCAAACAGTGTGACTGAGCACTGAGTCCTTTTTATGAGTCAGGGGAAACGATGTAATGAAACAGCTCAGCCCTTCGGCCAGTAACATTTGCTTCGTCGCGGTCGAACATTTTGCCGATCATGGGTACGACGCCTCGTCCCTGAACGAAATCGCTGTCAGGGCAGGCATGCGCAAGGCGTCGCTTTATGCGCACTTTGTCAGCAAGGATGAACTGTTTCAGACGGTCTTCGAGATTGCCCTGGAACACGAGCATCAGTACATCGCAAGATGCTTTAAGGAGGAGGCCGGGCACATGGGGGTACCCGGACAATTGCATCTTGAGCGGTTGATCGGACGATATGAAGTGTCGGCGCATCTACGTTTTCTATTGCGCACGGCCTACTTTCCGCCAGCGGATATCCGGACAGTCATTACGACGGGATTTGAGGCCTATCTGGCAAGGATTCGCCAGTACTTCCAGAGCGCAGCGCAAGGCAAATACATGTCGGCGGCGGTGCAACCTGACGAGCTTGAGGTGTTCTGCGACGCCTACCTTGGCATCGTCGACAGCCTGCATGTGGAGCTTATTTATGCTACGCCGCAGGGTTACGTCAAACGGCTTGCTGCCTTGTCGCGAGTCTTCAGTGATTCCCTGTCGATGCTCGAAGGTGCAAGCCGTGGTGGAGTGCGGTTCGTTCGGTAAATGCCGTTGTGCCAAAGTTCGTAATCACACTTCAGGCAAGGTCGACCCGCCATCGACAACGATTGTCTGTCCGGTGATGTAAGTCGCCAGATCAGACGCGAGAAAAAGCATTGCGCCGGCAATATCCTCTGCGGTGCCGAGTCGCCCCAGCGGCACTCGGCTTGCGATGTCACTGTTGACTTGGCCGTCGCCAAGATTGTCCATGGCGGGTGTTGCAATCATCCCAGGCTCGACGCCATTGACGCGTACACGGTAGCCGGCCAGCTCCAGAGCGGCATTGCGAATAAAACCATTGACCCCGGCCTTCGATGCCGCGTAGTGACTGAGCCCTGGATAGGCGACCCGCGGACCGGTGACTGAGGAGGTAACCAACACGCAGCCACTGCCCTGACGTTGAAACATCGGCAAGGCCGCCTGGGTCAGCCAAAACAGTGCCGAGAGATTGACTGCCAGCGTGCGATCAAGAATGGAGCGCGTAATCTCAGCGAACGGCGTCAACGGAAAGTAGCCAGCGTTGTGTATCAGAATATCCAGCCGCCCCCAATCTCGTTCTAACCCCTGAACCAGTTCGAATACCGCTGTGGCATCGGCCAGATCAATGTCGACGGCCTCGACCTGACACGCTCGCGTAGTCAAGGCTGTGGCGAGCGACTGCGCTTGAGCCAGACGTAGGTCAGCGATCATCACTCGGGCGCCGCGCACCGCGAATGCCTCGACGATTGCCTGACCAATACCTTGCGCGCCACCGGTCACCAGTACCGTTTTCCCGCTGAAATCGAAGTCTTCAAGCATTAGCGGTCTCCATGTGGGCGTAGGCCAGCGTGGGCACATCGACGATGCTCGAACCACCGTCGGCGACCACGGTCGCACCGGTGATGATCGAAGCGTCTGGGCTGGCCAGGAAGCGACAAACCCTGGCGATTTCTTCGGCGCTGGCGGGCCGTCGTAATGGAACGTCGGCGCACACTCGGGCATAGGCTTGCTGCAGTGTGTCGCCATAGAAACTCATCAATGGCTGCATTTCCTCATCGGCCATCGGTGTGGTGACCCACCCAGGGCAAACAGTGTTTACGCGTACGCCGCGTGGACCGTAGTCCCTGGCCAGTGAGCGGTTGAGTCCCAGCAGTGCGTGTTTGGCGGTGGTGTAGCCGCAGACCTCGGGTCCTGCGGCCAGTGAGGCTATGGAACCGATCAGCACGATGTTGCCGGTACGTTCGATCAGCAATGGCAGGCAGGCCCTGGCACTGTAGAACGCGCTGTCCAGATTGCTGCGCAACGAGGCTTCCCAGGTTTGCGGACTGGTCTGGGTGGCGCTGCCCATGCCATGACCGCCGGCGCAAGCCAGCAGCACGTCGAGTCGACCGTAGTGCTCACGAATCTGTGCGACGAAGCCTTCCCACGTGTCTGGACAAGCTGCATCGCCCACCAAGATCAGGCCGCCGGTTTCTTGGGCAACCTGTTCCAGAGGTTCACGACGGCGACCGACCAGCACCAGATTGGCACCTTCGGCTGCGTACAGCCGGGCGCAGGCGGCACCGATGCCCGTTCCGGCACCGGTGATGACGACGGTGCGAGGCTCATGCATCGGGATACTCCGTGCGGTTGAGGACCTGGCAGTAGGAGCTGACCGGAAAGTTCGACAACTCGTCGAAGGACGAGCCGGCATAACCGAAGATCTTGCCGTCGCTGCGGTGTTGTTGCAGGTCGATCAAAACCAGGCCGAGGGTTGGAATGATTTTTTCGCGCCAGACGAACAAGTACAGTTGATCGGCAATCTTGTAGTAGTGGCAACGGTCGGTATCACACAAGCCTTGCTCGACACCTTTGAGGCACTGCCAGGAGTAGAACTGATCGTTGAGGTAGATGTGCTCGTACACTTCGCTCGGACTGTAGCGATACATATTGCGCAACCCTGTCAGTTCATGGGTCGGCGCGTGGGGGCATTGGCCTTCCTGCCATGGGCGATCAAGGCTGCCATGCAGGAAATCCACTTCTACCGACGTCAGGGCCTTGCCGGCAAGTGCACGGCTGTAGAGTCCTTCCTGAGTTTGTTCCTGAGGCGGCATGCGTCCGATTACGGCGGTGAACGACGACGTGGTGGTATCCAATACCAGACTCACCGACCAGGCCTGACCGGCTTCGCGTTTAATGAAATCGACCAGATACAGACCCGGCCGCACTGAGGTGGCGCGGTACGAGGCAGACCCGCTGGAGTGACCGTCGGTGGCGTTCCAGTTGAGTACCTCTGTTTCAAATCGATGCTCGATCTGCCAGCCGTTGGCAAAGTACAGCGTGAAGGTCTTGCCGTTGAGGTCGGCCAGGTTGGGCAGAATAAAGGCCTCTGGGGCGAAACCGTCGGCGAGGGCACCTACGGTGATCCAGTCAGATTGTGTGGTCATTGCATTGCTCCGGTTGAAAGAAGTAACAACCTGGATCATGCCGTTGGGAAAGTGGCTCGCCTATCAACCAAATGGTTGAACAGGCTTAGAGAAACAGCATGCCAACCAACTCGGTTCGGCTGCTCACGCCCGTCTTGCGGAAGAGGTTGATCAGGTGGGTTTTGATGGTCGGCAGACCGACCTCCAACTCCAGGGCCAGTTGTTTGTTACTGGCACCCTGACGCAATAACAACGCGATCTGGCGCTCTTTCGGTGTCAGCCCGATCAGTGACTCTTCACAAGGCTGCATGTTGGCGACGGCCATTTGCAGCAACGACTGCAAGGCATTGAGCTGGGCCAATTGATCGGTGGTGAAAGCGCCTTGCTCCGCGGTGCGCAGCAATGAGATTGCAGCCTCAGGCCGGCCGGCGCGATGAGCGAGTATTTCCACCACATCGACAACTCCGTAGCGTTGCAGGAAGTCTCGATAGCGACGACTGTCACGCGCAGGCTGTCGGGCCATGGCGAAACCAAGAGGCACCACCGCCAGCCCACTCGACAGGCAATTGCTCGGTTGCAGCGGGTCAAATTGACGGTAGTTGTCCAGATAATCGCGATGCATCTCACCGCTCATGCAGTGCAACCGGAAGTCACGGGCTTGCAGTTGTCGGTCGACACAATAAAACGCCGCCTGACTGGCAGGAACGAGTTGAGTGAAAGCCTGCAGGCAATGGCCAGCGACTTCCTGAGCAGGGATGGCGTTCATGGTCAGTAACCTTCGCCAGAAAAAGCTGCCGGCAGGAGCCGGCAGCGGGGGTCGATCAGACGACAGCGAAATAGTGCTTCACAAAGCTTTCACTGACAACTTCCCAGAGCACAGGCGTGCCCTTGGTCACGAACCAGCTGTCACCGGACTTGTAGCGGGTGCTCTGACCGGTGGACTCGTCAGTCAGAACCACTTCGCCGGTGACCACGGTGGCTTGTTCTGAAAATGGGTAGACCATGCGGAATTTGCCTTGGGTGGTGCCGAAATAAGCGCTGCTGACCGGATCAGTCGGCGCGCCGAAGGTCATTTTGCCAAAGGCTTTTACTTCACCTTCGAGGATCTCAGAGCCGAGGTCAGCGACAGTGCCCCATGCATCGAGTTCGGACAGTTGGATGTCTTTCTTGAGAGTGGTAACGGGCATGGCAGTTCTCCTGTGAATGAAAGGGTGGGGCTCAACGGCGGCCGTTGAAATAGCCCGAGAGTTGATGAAGGCTTTTACCAGCCGTCAGCAGCAGCGGCCGGATGTGATCTTTGCCCATGATCTGTGCATGTTTGACCGAGCTGATCAGGTCATAGCGAGAAGAACCCTCGCTCATGCCCTCGGCCAATACCTTGCAGATAATGTGGCTTGGTGTGACGCCAAAGCCGGCATAGCCCTGGACATAAAATGCGTTGGGACGGCCGCTGAGCGTACCGATTTGAGGGAACAGGTTGGCGCCAGTCGCCATCGGGCCGCCCCAGGCCAAGTCGATTTTCACGTCTTTCAGGTACGGGAAAATTTTCAGCATCAGATTGCGGTTCCAGGCTTTCAGATCCAGAGGGATGTGCTCGACGAAGGGCGTCGCGGCACCAAAGAGCAGACGGTTTTCGTTGGTCACCCGGTAGTAGTCGATCACCGGTCGAATATCGCTGTAGGCGCCGCGTATCGGACTGATGCGGTTGATCATCTCGTCTGATAGCGGTTCGGTCATCAACTGGAAGGCATACGTATTCAGCGTGGTCTTGTGCAGCTCTGGTTCCAGTTTGTTGAGAAAACTGTCGCAGGCCCACAGCAACTTGGAGGCTTTCACAGAACCCCGTCCGGTTCGCACCGTGATGCGCTCGCCATAACTGACTTCCAGGGCCGGGCTGTGTTCGTAGATACGAACGCCATGACTGACCAGCGCCTTGGCTTCGCCCAACAGCAGATTCAGTGAGTGCACGTGCCCACCGCCCATGTGCAGTAAAGCGCTGGTGTAGGCGTCGGAGCCAATGATCTGCTTGACCTCGGAGCCCGCCATAAAGCGGATTTCGTCCTTGGTGTTGATCGACTTGAAGTCCTTTTCCCAAGCGCGTAGGGTTTTTTCCTGGCGGGCGTTGAAGCCCATGTAGCCATAGCCGTTGCAGAAGTCAGCATCGATCGAGTATTTGGCAATTCGATCCTTGATGATTCCGGCGCCCAGTTCACTGATTTCAAAGATCTGGCGCAGGCCTTCCTCGCCTACGTGTTTCTTGATCTTTTCCAGGTCGTGGCCGATCCCGGCCATGATTTGGCCTCCGTTGCGGCCAGTGCCACCGAAACCCAGATAGCGTGCTTCCAGCACCACGATATTGGTGATGCCTTTTTCAGCGAGCTCCAATGCGGTGTTGATGCCGGAGAAACCGCCACCAATCACGACGACATCCGCTTCCACATCCTGTTCAAGGGTCGGGAAGCTGAGATTGTATTTTTTGGTTGCTGAATAGTAGGTAGGCGTTTCGATATTGATCATGGCGCAGCCTGGAAAAGTGAAGGGAAACTCAACTGCAGGGCCTACAAGAAGCTCTGTACCCGTTGGGTGATATTAAGTGCCTTCCGACCGGTAGGTGTCTTGATTCTGTGTGCCGACGGTTTTGATCGTGGCTGCCAGAGCAGCGTCTGAATACGTATCCCAATCAAGTACGCCTAATTCTATGTCGCTGCTCAGAAGTAAAGCTGCGCGCATAACTGATCGGACGGTGATAGAGTTTGGTTAACCTATTAACTAGTTGTGAGTTCGAACTTCTCCGATGCCCAAGCCGCGCCAATCCTTGACTCTCGCATTGCTCCAGGCTCGCGAAGCCGCGATGGGTTTTTTCCGTCCCTCTCTGAATCAACACGGTTTGACCGAGCAGCAGTGGCGGGTCATTCGTATCCTTAGTCAACATGATGAGCTTGAGATCAATCGCCTGGCCGAGCTGGCGTGCATTCTCAAACCGAGCATGACCGGTGTGCTGGTGCGCATGGAGGCCGCCGGCATGGTTGTACGTCGCAAAGCGGAACAGGATCAACGGCGAGTATTGGTCCGTCTGGCCGAGAAGGGGGAGGCCTGCTTCAGCACGATGAGCCAAAGCATGGAAGCCAATTATCAGCGGCTGCAGGCCGGATTTGGCGAGGAAAAGTTGCAGGCGCTGCTGACGTTGCTCAACGAACTGAAAGCGCTCAAGCGCTAGTCAGGAGTGGTTACCTGACCAATCCCCCAGCGTTGCGCTGGGGTGGTCAGTTGTCGCCGAATGAGACGCGTCAGGCTTGGCCAATCCCCAGACACATGTACTTCTGCTCGATGTAATCATCGATGCCGTACTTTGAACCTTCGCGTCCCAGACCCGACTGTTTGATGCCGCCAAACGGCGCCACTTCGGTCGAGATCAATCCTTCATTTACACCGACCATTCCGTACTCCAGTGCCTCGCTGACGCGCCATGCACGCCCCAGGTCGCGGGTGTAGATGTATGACGCCAGGCCGAACTCGGTGTCGTTGGCCATTGCAATCGCCTCGGCCTCGGTCTCGAACCGGAACACTGGTGCCAACGGGCCAAAGGTTTCGTCGCGAGCGACGAGCATTTCCGGGGTCACATCTCCCAGAACTGTCGGCTGGAAGAAATTCCCCCCCAGCGCGTGGTTTTTTCCGCCGGCCAGCAAGGTGGCGCCTTTGCCCAATGCGTCGCTGATATGTTCTTCGATCTTGGCCACAGCCTTGGCATTGATCAGCGGTCCTTGTTGCGCGTGATCCACATCAGCGGCGCCGACCTTCAGTTGATTGACCGCAGCTACCAAGCGTCGGGTGAATTCATCGTAGACACTGTTCTGCACCAGGATTCGATTGGTGCAGACACAGGTTTGCCCACTATTGCGGAACTTCGAACCCATGGCGCCTTCGACCGCTGCATCCAGGTCGGCATCGTCGAACACAATGAAGGGTGCATTGCCGCCCAGTTCAAGGCTGACTTTCTTGATGGTCTCGGCGCATTGCGCCATCAAGGTTTTGCCGACACCGGTAGAACCCGTGAACGAGACCTTCTGAACACTTGGATTGCCGGTCAACTCGGCGCCGATTTCACGGGCTCGGTTGCCGGTGACGATGTTCAGAACACCGGCGGGGATACCCGCACGTTCACCCAGTTCAGCCAAAGCCAGTGCGGACAGCGGGGTTTCCGAAGCAGGCTTTACAACGACCGTGCAGCCAGCGGCCAATGCCGGGCCGACCTTGCGAGTAATCATTGCATTGGGGAAGTTCCAGGGCGTGATGGCAGCTACGACACCAATGGCTTGTTTGATCACCACCAGGCGCCGGCCCTGCTTGTCATGCGGGATCACATCACCGTAGATGCGCTTGGCTTCCTCGGCGAACCACTCGATGAAACTGGCCCCGTAGGCAATTTCGCCTCGGCTTTCGGCCAATGGCTTGCCTTGCTCCAGGCTGAGCAAACGGGCGAGGTCTTCCTGGTTGGCCATGATCAAGTCAAACCATTTGCGCAGAATGTTGCTGCGCTCCTTGGCGGTCTTGCCGCGCCAGGCGGGCAGGGCAGCTTGGGCCGCGGTAATGGCGCGGGCGGTTTCGGCCTGGCCGAGGGAGCTGACTTGGGCGATGGTTTCGCCATTCGCCGGGTTGGTCACTGCGAAGCGATTGCCGTCATCGGCTTCGAGCCATTTACCATTGATGTAAGCCTGTTCGCGCAGCAGTTTCAGATCGTTAAGTTTCATCGCACTTCTCAAAAAATCAGTACACGCCGCCGGAGCTGATGGGCGCCGGAGCATCTTTGAATTTAGCGGCGAGGGTTTGCAGACCACGCATCAGCACCGTGGTGTCGACACCGACTGCAACGAACGCTGCGCCTAGCTCTATGTAGCGCCGGGCGAGTTTTTCGTCGGCGCTGAGAATGCCTGCGGCCTTGCCGGCATTCTGAATCCGGACAATGGCGTCTTCGATAGCCGCTTGTACCTCGGGATGGCCCGGATTGCCGCGATGCCCCATGGACGCACTCAAATCTGCCGGGCCGATAAACACCCCGTCGACACCCTCGACCGCCGCAATGGCATCCAGGTTGGCCAGGCCTTCGCGGTTCTCGATCTGTACCAGCAGGCACATCTGCGCGTCGGCCTGATCCAGGTAGCCGGGAATGCTGTTCCAGCGCGATGCACGGGCCAACGCGCTGCCGACACCGCGTATACCTTGGGGCGGGTAGTGAATCGCGCGCACCAGTTCGTGTGCCTGCTCGGCGCTTTCAACCATCGGGACCAGCAGCGTTTGGGCGCCAATGTCCAGCACCTGTTTGATCAGCGCGGTATCACCGATCACCGGGCGGATGATCGCCTGGCTTGCGTAGGGTGCGACGGCTTGCAGTTGACTGAGCATGCCACGCAGGTCATTGGGCGCATGTTCGCCGTCGATCAGCAGCCAATCGAAACCGGCATTCGCCGCAAGCTCGGCACAGTAGGCGTCAGCCAGACCGAGCCAGAGGCCGATCTGTGCTTCGCCGGTTCTCAGACGTTGCTTGAAACGGTTGATGGGCATGTCCATAAAACAGTCCTCCGGGATCAAACGAAGCGGCAGGAGATGGAACCCAGCATGTCGTAATCGACATGGAAGGTGTCGCCGGGGTTGGCTGCCACCGGGCGGGTGAAGGAGCCGCCGAGAATGATCTGACCCGCTTCAAGGGTAACGTCGTATGCGGCCAGCTTGTTCGCCAGCCAGGCCACGCCTTTGGCGGGATGATTGAGCACTGCGGCCGAAACCCCTGATTCTTCGATCACGCCGTTGCGATACAACACGGCCGGCACCTTGCGCAGGTCGATCTCGGTCGGCCGCACGGCGCGACCTCCCATGACCACGCCAGCGTTGGCGGCGTTATCGGAAATGGTGTCGAACACCTTGCGCGTCGCTTTGGTCTGCGGGTCGACTTGCTGAATTCGAGCATCGATGATTTCCAGTGCCGGGATCACCCACTCGGTGGCGTCGAGTACGTCGAAGATCGTGCAGTTCGGGCCTTTGAGCGGCTTGCCTAGAATGAACGCCAACTCCACTTCCACCCGCGGCACAATGAAGCGCTCGAAAGGAATGTCGGTGCCTTCGTCGAAGAACATGTCATCGAGCAGGGCACCGTAATCCGGCTCGGTGATGTTTGAAGACACTTGCATGGCCCGGGACGTCAGACCGATCTTGTGCCCGACCAGCTTGCGCCCGTCCTTGATTTTCTGGGCGACCCAGGCGCGCTGGATGGCATACGCGTCTTCGATCGTGATATCCGGGTGATCGAGGGAAAATTGCCGGACCTGCTCCCTGGAGCGTTCGGCCCGGTCCAGTTGCGCAGCGGCTTGCAGGATTTGCTGTTGATCGAGCATGACGAAGATCTCTACTGTGGATTGACGATGGCCGCGTTGGTGCGCAGGACCAGGAAGCCGCCAAAGGCGATAAACAGCGCCAGCACATACAGGGCCAGGCTGGCGCTATGAGTGGTGTCGCGCATCCAGCCGATCAGGTAGGGCGCGAGGAACGACGCGATGCTGCCGAACGAGCTGATCATTGCGATGCCGGCAGCCTGGGTGGAGTTGGACAGAAAGGCTGGCGGCAGTTGCCAGAACATCGGCAATGCGGCACTGGCGCCCATCCCGGCGACGATCAACCCGGCCATCACCAGCAGCGGATTGCCCGGATCCAGGCCCGCCACGGCGATACCGGCGGCGGCCATCAGCAGCGGCACACAAAGGTGCCAGCGGCGCTCGCGGTTACGGTCGGACGAGCGTCCACAACCGATCATGAAGAAGCAGCCCGCCAGATAGGGCACGGCACTGAGCAGGCCGACCTTACCGTCGCTGCCAATTCCCGCACCGTGGATCAGCGTCGGCATCCAGAACGCCAGCGTGTTGACAGCCAGCATCACCGCGAAATAGATCGCCACCAGCAGCCAGACCTGCGGATCGCGAACAATCCCACCAAAGGAGGTGATGGATTTACGCTGTTCTTCGCTGCTCAGTTGCGCGCGCAGTTGTTGCTTCTGCATCGAGTTGAGCCACTTCACCGTTTCGAAGCTATCCGGCAGGCACTTGAGAACCACCAGACCCAGCAGGACCACTGGCGCACCTTCGATCAGGAACATCCACTGCCAGCCGCGCAGCCCACCGAAGTCATGGAGGTTTTCGAGAATCGCACCGGACAGTGGTCCGCCGATCACCCCGGCCATCGGCACGGCAATGGCGAACAACGCGGTGACTTGAGCCCGGCGACGCGCCGGGTACCAGCGATTGAGAAACACCAGAATCCCGGGAAAGAAACCGGCCTCTGCGACTCCCAACAGGAAACGCAGAACATAAAAACCGCTGGAGCTTTCGATCCACAACATGCTGGTTGAAAGCACACCCCAGACCACCATCAGGCTGGCGATCCAGCGTCGCGGCCCGACCCGGTCCAGGGCCATATTGCTCGGTACGCCGAACAGCGCGTAGGCAATGAAGAACAGTCCGGCTCCGAAGCCGTAGACGGTATCGCTGAAGTGCAGATCGGTACTCATCTGCATCTTCGCGAAGCCAATGTTGATCCGGTCCAGATGGGCGAACAGGTAACAGATCAACAGCAATGGCATCAGGCGCCAGGTAACGGTGCTGTGGGTTCGATCGTGCTCGGCAAGGGTGATGCTGTCAGCGGTATTGGCTGTGCTCATGATGTTGTACTTTTTGTCTGAGTGGCCGTTGGCGGAAGGAGGGCGTGAATCAGCCCGCCTGGTTCTTCAAGAAGGCATGTACGTTGTTCTGCTTGAAATTAAGTTCCGGGTGCAGTTCGATCATCTCGAACGACAGCGCCAGCAAGCGTTGCGACTGCAGCTCGGAAAAGTGTTCGGTGATCACCTCGAACAGCGCCTGGGCGACTGTCTGGCGGGTCGGCAGATCCCGGCCGTGACCGACCTTGAGGGTCATGTGGACGAAGGCGTAATCGTGCTTGCCATCAGCCATGCGCCAGGTGTCCAGGCGCACTCCGCGACTGCGAATGCCGCCCAGGGGAAACACGCCGCTGTCCCCCAGTACGTTGTGAACCTTTTCGAACAGTGCGGGCAAGTTCGCCTGCTGTTCGATGTTGTCGGTGTATTCGGCGATGAAATGCGGCATGTGAGTCTCCGGGGCGCCGGCAACCTTCAGGCTGCCCGCGAGCGAGTGTCAGAGGGGGAAAATGGCGTTGATCTGGCCCGTGCCGGAACTGCCGAAGAGTTCGGTCAGCACTTCCACCGGCTTGTTGTACTCGGGGCCGCCGAGTAGTCCGAGAAGCATCGCGGTGTCGTGCATCTTGCCTTCGCCGAAGCAATGCTCGGCGTAGTCCGGGAGCATCGCGCAGAACTCCTTGAAGCGGCCTTGCTTCCACATCTCGACCACGTGCAGGTCCATCTGCTTGTCGAATTCGCGGGTCCAGTTGTTGATGTTGGCTTCGGCTTCGCGGTTGTCGGAGAAACGGTGGGACAGCGAGCCCGAGGCCAGGACCAGCACCTTGCGGTCGCTCTTCTCGATGGCCCGGCGTACAGCGGCGCCGAACGCGAAGCTGTCTTCCAGTCGATGCCAGGCGCACCAGGCGGCGATGGAGATCACGTCGAACGTCTGATCATCGGGTACGCCCATGTGCATGTAACGCATCGGCACCAGGGTGCCGTATTCCAGCTCCAGGCTCGGGATGTTGTGGGCCATGGTGCGCACGCCGGCCTGATTGGCCTCGGCGGCGATCAGCTCGCCCAGCTCCGGACAGCCCGGGTACTCGTACTCCATGTTCTTGATGAAGTGCGGCAGCTCATTGCTGGTATAGATGCCCTTGAAATGCTCGCCGCAGTTGACGTGATAGCCGCTGTTGACCAGCCAGTGCACATCGAACACCACGGCGGTATCGGCACCAAGCTCGCGGGCGCGACGACCGATTTCTTTGTGCCCGGCAATCGCCGCTTCGCGACAACCGTGATGTTTGCCGGGCAGTTCCGACAGGTACATCGAGGGTACATGGCAGATCTTCGCGGCCAGGACGACTTCGCCCATGATGATTCTCCTGAATAATTATTTTTGTCTTGAACCCTGTTGTGGCGTGTTTACTCCCTCGCCACAGGTATCACTTCGTCACAGGTATACGGTTTACACGCCCCAACGCGGGATGTGATGACTGCCCATGGAGATGCAAACGTTCTTGATCTCTGCAAACACTTCAAAGCTGTACTGGCCGCCTTCACGACCGGTGCCGGAACCTTTCACACCGCCGAACGGCTGACGCAAATCCCGCACGTTCTGGCTGTTGATGAACACCATGCCGGCTTCGATGCCGTAGGCCAAACGGTGGGCTTTGCCGATGTCCTGGGTCCAGATGTAGGACGCCAGGCCGTATTCCGTATCGTTGGCCAGTTGCAGGGCCTCGGCTTCGTCCTTGAACGGGATCAGGCAGACCACTGGGCCGAAGATTTCTTCCTGGGCAATGCGCATCTTGTTGTTCACATCAGCGAACACCGTCGGCTGGATGAATTGGCCGCGGCTCAAGTGCTCCGGCAGGTTGGCCGGGCGTTCCAGACCACCGGCGAGGAGGGTGGCGCCTTCTTCGATACCGATCTTGATGTAGCCAGTGACCTTGTCGTAGTGGGCCTGGGTGATCATCGAGCCGACCTGGGTCTTCGGATCTTGTGGGTCGCCGACGATCAGGCGTTTGGCGCGGGCCGCAAACTCGGCGACAAACTGCGGGTAGACGCTTTCCTGGATGAAGATCCGGCTACCAGCGGTGCAGCGCTCACCGTTCAACGAGAAGATGGTGAACAGCGCCGCGTCGAGGGCTCGCTCAAGATCCGCGTCTTCGAAAATCAGCACCGGTGACTTGCCGCCCAGTTCCATGGAGTATTTTTTCAGGCCGGCGGTCTGCATGATTTTTTTGCCGGTGGCGGTACCGCCGGTGAAGGAAATCGCTCGCACGTCGGGGTGGCGGACCAGAGCGTCGCCGGCGGTGGCGCCGTAGCCCTGGATGACGTTGAGCACGCCCTTTGGAATGCCGGCTTCAACGGCCAAACGACCCAGCTCGTTGGCCGTGAGCGGCGACAACTCGGACATCTTCAGCACTGCCGTATTGCCCAGTGCCAGGCACGGCGCGGTCTTCCACGTTGCGGTCATGAACGGCACGTTCCATGGCGACACCAAGGCGCAGACACCGACCGGTTGATACAGGGTGTAGTTGAGCATCTGGTCGTCGACCGGGTAGCTGTGACCGTCCATGCGGGTGCAGACTTCGGCGAAGAAATCGAAGTTGTGGGAGGCGCGCGGGATCAACACGTTTTTGGTCTGATGGATCGGCAGGCCGGTGTCCAGGGTTTCCAGTTCGGCCAGGCGTGGCACATTCTGCTCGATCAGCTCGCCGAGCTTGCGCATCAGTCGGGCACGTTCTTTGGCTGGTGTATTGGCCCACTTCGGGAAGGCTTCCTTGGCCGCGGCTACAGCTTGAGCCACTTCTTCGGCGCCGCCGCTGGCGACTTCGCCGATCGCTTCACCGGTAGCCGGGTTGTAGTTGACGAATACGTCTTTGCTTTCGACCTCACGGCCGTTGATCCAATGTTTGATCATGTTGCTCAAACCTCTTTACGGGCGGAGAAAAATTCCGCTTCGCTGACAATTCGATTAACCAGGCGACCCACGCCTTCCACTTCCACAATCACTTCATCGCCTGGCACCACATCGGCCAGACCTTCCGGCGTACCCGTGGCGATCATGTCGCCCGGTTGCAGAGTCATGAAGCTAGACAGATATTCGATCAGGTAAGGAATGTCGAAAATCATGTCCTTGGTGCTGCCTTCCTGACGCAGTTCACCGTTGATCCAAGTGCGCAGCTTCAAGTTGCTCGGGTCCGGCACGTCGGCGACGTCGACGATCCACGGGCCGACGGGCGTCGTGGCATCACGGTTCTTCACTCGCAGGTTGGGCCGGTAGTAGTTTTCCAGGTAGTCACGGATCGCGTAGTCGTTGCACACCGTGTAGCCGGCCAGGTACTCCAGGGCATCCTCGCGTTTGACGTTGCGCGCCGGCTTGCCGATGACGGCCACCAGTTCACACTCGTAGTGCATGTAGGCGACGTTATCCGGACGCCAGGTGGTCTGGTTGTGGCCGGTGTAGGTGCCGTGGGATTTGATGAATGCCAGCGGTTCGGTCGGTGGCGTGAAAGCCAGTTCGGCGGCATGGTCGGCGTAGTTCAGACCCAGGGCGAACATGCTGCCGGTAGCCGGTGGCAGCCACTCAACCTGACTCTCGGTCAGCAGGCGGCCATCGGCCAAGCGCAGGGCGTTGTGCTCTTCGACATGGGCGAGGTAGATGTCGCCTTCAAAACGGATACGGGCGTGTTTCATGGAAGCTCCTGTTACTCGGCCACGATGTGGTTGACGAGGCGGCCCAGGCCGCTGATTTCGACTTCGACGGTGTCGCCGGGCTGGACATCGACACGGCCTTCAGGGGTGCCGGTGATCAGCACATCGCCTTCGTGGAGAGTCATGAACTCGCTGATCTCGGCAATCAGCTGGGGAATGCTGCGGACAAAGTTGGCCGTGGAGTTTTGCTGGCGCAGCTCACCGTTGACGAACAGTTTCAGGCTCAACTGATGCGGGTTGGCGACCTGGTCACGGGCCACCAGTTCCGGTCCAAACGAGCAAAAGCCGTCACGGCACTTGGCCTTGACCGCCGGACGGTAGTAGCTGTCTTCCGGCAGACTGAACTCATTGACGATGGTGTAGCCGGCCACATGCTCCAGCGCATTCTCGATGCTGACCCGGCTGGCGCTTTTGCCGATCACCACACCGAGTGCAGGCCCCGGTTGCAGGCGTTCACCTTGCGGATGAACCACGGCGCAGTCATGGGCATTGCGGGTATTGGGTGTCTTGATGAATAGCACCGGTTTGACCGGCGGTTTCTGGTAAGGCGCTTGCTCGAATTCGGCGATACGTTGGTTCAGCAACCCTTGATAGTTCAGCGCAACGCCGAACAGGGTGCCGTTCGCAACATCATGCAGGGCACGGCTCATGCTTTTCTCCTGGCAGTGGCGGAGCAGTGACTGCTTCGCGAAATATTCGTTAACCTGTTAACGTTATAATTAATATGTTAACCATCGTCAAGCGTGGCAAAATTCTCTGGCAGTGGTTGGCCGCCTGAAACCGGCGCAGGATGAAAGTCCTTGCACTGCCAACACCCAAACAAGAAAGAGAACCGAGCGATGATCGATCGTCAGCCGATCCCCAATATCAACATCGGACAGGTCTACGACCAACGCTACAGCGATGCCGAAGTGCACTACGACAAACTCGGCAACCTGGCGGAATTCTTCGGCCGCAACATGCCGGTGCATCGACATGATCGGTTTTTTCAGGTGCATTACGTGAAGAGCGGTGCGGTGCGGGTCTATCTGGATGACCAGCAATACCTCGAGTCGGGACCGATGTTTTTTCTCACGCCGCCGACGGTGGCTCATTCCTTTGTCACCGAAGCGGACGCCGACGGGCATGTGTTGACGGTGCGCCAGCAACTGGTCTGGCAGTTGATCGATGCCGACCCGAGTCTTGCACCTGGCTCGCAGTTGCATGCGGCTTGCGTGGCATTGGCGGGGCTGGCACCGCCATTTCAATCCGAGGTCAGGCGCCTGGAGTTTCTGTTCGAGGAACTGAGCAGCGAGATCAGCGCCGCTGGGGCGGGACGGGGTTCGGCTCTGGACAGCCTGACGCGATTGATCATGATCAGTCTGCTCAGGCTGTGCGCCAACTCCCTGGAAGCCCGCCCGGCGCGCCATGAAGACTTGCGGATCTTCCACCGCTTTAACGAGTTGATCGAAGACCATTACCTGCAGCATTGGCCGCTGTCGCGCTATGCCGACGGTATTGGTGTTACCGAGGCACGGCTCAACGACGTCTGCCGGCGCATTGCCGACCTGCCGTCGAAACGCTTGATCCTCGAACGGCTGATGCAGGAGGCCAAGCGCCTGTTGTTGTTCACCGGCAGTTCGGCCAATGAAATCTGCTACCAACTGGGCTTCAAGGACCCGGCCTATTTCAGTCGGTTCTTCCAGCGCTATGCGCAGATGACACCTGGTGAATATCGCCTGCGGCAGTCGGGTTTGCGCTGATGCAGCCATGTTCGCTTCTCGATAGGAGTCGAGTGTCTGTTGAGCAATCATGGCCGCAGTCGGCACCCTGAAAAATGGCTTTTACAGGGAACCGATTGCACTTTTCATGGACGGGTCACCACAAGGCCAGGCTGTAGCCGATGATGATCCGGTTTTCGTCTATATCGCTGGTCAGGCCGTTGCTCGAACGCAGAGTGGCATTGCGCAGCCGCACGTTGACGTTCTTCAGCGGACCGCTCTGCACGGTGTAGACCAGGTCGGTGTCGCGCTCCCATTCCCTTCCGTTGCTCACGCTGGCGGTCTGCACATGAGTGCCGTCGACATAGCGGGTCATGAATGCCAGCCCGGGCAGGCCGAGGGCCGCGAAGTTGTAGTCGTAACGCGCCTGCCAGGCGTCGGTCTCGGCCTTGGTGAAGACGTTGATGGTCACCAGGTTGACCGAATAGGGGTCCAGACCTGGAAAGGCGAAGTCGCCGTCACCAGAGAGGTTCTGGTAACCCAGGCCGAATTTATGGGCGCCCACCGACAGGCTCAACATGCCGTTGAAAAAACGGTTGTCGATCCTGCCGCCATCGACCCGGGATGCGCTGCGCAGTTCATGGCGGCCTTGCTCACGCGTATCGAAATAGCGCAGGTCGCTGCGCAGGCTCACACCTTGTGCCAAGGGCAGGTCATGCACGAGGCCGATAAAGTGCTGACGGTAGATGTCCTGCATCTGGGCGTAGTAATAGGTCGCAGCCAGGTGTGGATTGATCGCGTAGGTGCCACCGGCCAGATCGAGATGGCTGCTCTGGACGCCGGCGTAACTCATCTCATCGTTGCTGGAGGAATCTCGCAGGTTCTGTTTTTCCAGGCGGCCCAGATTCAGTGTCAGGCCGTCGACTTCCTGGGAGGTGACCAGCTCGCCGTTGTAGGTCGAGGGCAGCAGCCGGGTGTCGTTATAGGCAGCCACGGGCAATTGCGGTTGCAGGGTGCCGAGCTTCAGTACGGTCTTCGATGCGCGCAGTTTGGCGGTCAGGCCGAGTTCGCTGTAGCTGTCTTCCGGTTGCTGACTGGCACCAAAGGGCAGCAACCCGGTGCCGCGACGATCGCGACTGGAGTCAAGTTTGAGTCCCAGTTCGCCCAAGGCATCGACACCGAAGCCAACGATACCTTCGGTGTATCCCGACTCCAGGCGTAACACCAAACCCTGGGCCCACTCTTCGGCCTTGTTCTGCGTCGCGTTGCTCTGGCGAAAGTCCCGATTCATGTAGAAGTTGCGCAGGTCCAGGCTGGCTTTGCTGTCCTGGATAAAATCGGCGTGAGCGCTCAGGGGGCTAAACGCGGCGCACAGGGCAGCGCTTGCCGCCGTGCGAAGGAAGCACGAATGCATGAGGGGATTTCCTTTTGTTGTTTTTGTAGGTATCGCCCCATGATCAGTAGGGTTCGGCATATTGTTAACATGTTATCTTAAATGTGTGTAGCTTATTTTCTTTGTTTTTCCTATAAACATGGATGATGAATGATTGTTTTTTTACCTGAATCAGTTAATTCGTTTCTAGGTTAATAATATGGGTGCGGTGCCATGTTGCGTGGGCTCTGTGCCGACTCTAAGCTTCGAGGCTTCGACCTCTTTTTCCGCGTGAACCATGCCGACCCCCAGACCGTCCCTTACGCTCACCTTATTGCAGGCCCGCGAAGCGGCCATGGCATTTTTCCGGCCGTTGCTCAACGAGCATGACTTGACCGAACAGCAATGGCGGGTGATTCGCATCCTGCGCCAGCAGGGCGAACTGGAAAGCCATCAACTGGCTCACCTTGCGTGCATCCTCAAGCCGAGCATGACTGGCGTTCTGTCCCGACTGGAGCGCGACGGTATCGTCCGTCGCAGGAAGTCGTCGGAAGATCAGCGCCGGGTATTCGTCGCCCTCACCGAGCAGGGGCAGCAGTGCTTCGTCGACATGAGCGCGGGGATGGAAAGCAATTACCTGAAGATTCAGGAACAGTTCGGTGAGGAGCCGCTTGAGCAGTTGCTGGAACTGCTCAATAAGCTGAAGAACATCAAGCCCTGACCGACACAATGGTTGACCGGCTTCAGGATGCAGGTGCATCGGCGTTGCTGACGCTGATGCCGACAGAAGAGTTGCTTCAGAACGAGATCGACCTGCTGCCCGAAGAGTGCCAAATGCTCGGCATCGAGTGGTTTCACCTGCCAGTAGAAGATGATCAAGCGCCGGGTGAAGCATTCAAGGCTGCAAGGGCCAGCACTATCCGCGCCTGAAGCAATTGCTGACCGAGAGCGATGCCATCCGCGATGTTCAGTCGTTGCGTCTACGCGTCATTCAGCCTCCTGCCCATATCGAATACATCGGCCAATTCGACACCCAATTGAACTCCCGCTGACAACGAATACAGAGCACAACAACATGACTATAAAGGTTGGCATCAATGGTTTTGGTCGGATCGGTCGCCTCGCTTTGCGAGCAGCCTGGAGCTGGCCAGAGTTCGAATTCGTGCAGATCAATGATCCAGCCGGTGACGCGGCGACTCATGCGCACCTGCTGAACTTCGACTCGGTGCATGGCCGTTGGAATTACCAGGCTGACTCCGAGGGCGACAGCATCGTCATCGACGGCAAACGAATAAAGGTAACGGCCAACAAAGCGATTGCCGACACTGATTGGTCGGGCTGCGATCTGGTGATTGAAGCCAGCGGCAAAATGAAGACCGTCTCTGTGCTTCAGGCTTACCTGGACCAAGGAGTGAAACGAGTTGTGGTCAGTGCGCCAGTGAAAGAGAAGGGCGCGTTGAACATCGTCATGGGCGTCAACCACCAGTTATTCAAACCGGCTGAACATCGCATTGTCACTGCCGCTTCATGCACTACCAACTGTCTGGCGCCCGTGGTGAAAGTCATCCACGAGAAGCTGGGCATTCGCCACGGTTCGATCACCACCATCCATGACCTGACCAACACCCAAAGCATTCTCGATCAGCCGCACAAGGATCTGCGGCGTGCGCGTGCATCCGGGATGAGTTTGATTCCGACCAGCACCGGCTCGGCCACCGCCATTGCCGAAATCTTCCCAGAGCTGCGCGGGCGCCTGAATGGTCACGCTGTACGCGTGCCGCTGGCCAACGCTTCGCTGACTGACTGCGTCTTTGAAGTCGAGCGTGCCACCACTGTCGAAGAGGTGAATCAACTCCTCAAGTACGCTTCCGAGAGTGAGCTGAAAGACATCCTCGGTTTTGAAGAACGTCCGCTAGTGTCCATCGACTACCGCACCGACCCGCGCTCATCGATCATTGATGCGCTGTCGACCATGGTCATCAACGGAACCCAGGTCAAACTCTATGCCTGGTACGACAACGAATGGGGCTATGCCAACCGCACCGTCGAACTGGCCAAAATGGTCGGGCTGGCAGTCTAAGGAGCGGTCATGAACGTGTTGTCAGCCCTCGCTCCGCAAGTGCGGCAGTACTTGCTTGTGACGGGCAACTACTGGGCCTTCACGCTTACCGACGGCGCCTTGCGCATGTTGGTGGTGCTGCATTTTCACGCGTTGGGCTACAGCCCCCTTCAAATCGCGGCGTTGTTCCTGTTCTACGAACTCTTTGGCGTGATCACCAACCTGGTGGGTGGCTACCTCGGCGCCCGGCTGGGTTTGAACCGAACGATGAACATCGGGCTGGGCATCCAGGTCGCGGCGCTGCTGATGCTGACGGTTCCTGTCGTCTGGCTAACCATTCCATGGGTGATGGGCGCTCAGGCGTTGTCGGGGATCGCCAAAGACCTGAACAAGATGAGCGCCAAAAGCTCGATCAAGCTTCTGGTTCCGGATGGGCAACAGGGCAAGCTCTACCAGTGGGTGGCGATTCTCACCGGCTCGAAGAACGCACTCAAGGGTGTCGGCTTCTTTCTCGGCGGAGCCTTGCTGGCATTGATTGGCTTTAAAGGCGCCTTGCTGGCCATGGCGGGTGTCCTGGCGCTGATCTGGATCAGCAGCTTGATTCTGTTGAAAAAGGACCTGGGCAAGTCCAAAGCCAAGCCAAAATTTCGCGACATCCTGTCCAAGAGCCGGGCGATCAATATCCTCTCAGCAGCGCGGATGTTCCTGTTCGGGGCCCGCGATGTCTGGTTTGTGGTGGCCTTGCCGGTGTACCTGAGCAGCGTCTTTGGTTGGGACTTCTGGAAGGTTGGCGGCTTCCTTGCTGCCTGGGTGATTGGCTACGGCATCGTGCAGTCCTTCGCGCCCAACTTCACCGGCAAGAAACGTGGGCATGTACCGGATGGTCGCGCGGCATTTCTGTGGGCACTTGCACTGGCGGGCCTGCCTGCGGCAATGGCTCTCGGGCTGAATACCGGGCTGTCACAACAGGTGGTGCTGCTCGGCGGATTGATGGTCTTTGGTGCGCTGTTCGCGGTGAATTCGTCGCTGCACAGTTACCTGATCGTCTCCTACGCCAAGGAAGACGGTGTGTCGCTGGATGTGGGTTTTTATTACATGTCCAACGCCATGGGACGACTGATCGGCACGGTGCTCTCTGGCTGGGTTTATCAAGTGCATGGGCTGGGTGCGTGCTTGTGGATATCGAGCGCATTCGTGCTACTCGCAGCCTTAATCTCCATAGGCCTGCCCAGGCATTCTGCGTCGCTACTTAACGACGTCGGGAAGAATGACCCATACGCATGAGCAATGGGCGCCGATGACCATCGCCCTTTCTGGAATAGAAGATCCGCTGACAGGGCTGACGGCTGGAGACCGAGTGGCGTTTTCATTTCGGGTAGAGGGTGGCAGAGTGGTCGATTGTTTCCATTGGCTCTGCTGGTGGGGGCAAACCCATTGGCAAGCTTGTAAAGCAGTTGCGGTTTCCTAGCCCGTTATTGACCTATCAGAACAGGCGCATCGTAAAACCGTTGTGCATGCCAGACTTTAAGTGTGACTGTAGAACCGATGGGTGATTGCCCAAGGGCTAGCCGAAGCTCGACGGAATCGTCTACGGGTGAATTGTTGATTGCCACAACAACATCACCCCGTGATAGCCCTGCTTTTTGTGCATTACTTCCAGGTGATACAGCGTCGACCCATACACCCGTCGATGGAAGTTTGAGCTTTGGCGCTTTTACCGGGTCAATCGTTTGAATGACGGCCCCTATGCGCCCTGGCAACGGTGACAGTGCCGGGCAGTTTTTGCCCTGCATCACCTGCGTCACAACGGATTTCTTCGCCTGCCCGACTTTGGGGGCTATGGGGTCGGATGATGAGGCAATTAGCTTGTCCGCATCAGATAGGGAAATATGTAAGTAATCACATGAGCGACCCTGATACGCCGAAACGTTCTCTCTGGCCAAAAAGTCTTCCAGCGTCGATCCCTGAATGGGCGTAGCTGCAGTTGTGTTTGCGGTGGCGAAGGTAACTGGAACACCTGGCGTCATCGTTGGCGCAGCAACGGCTGGCGATGCAGCGGTCGCCGTGTCCGAGTCATCACTAAGGATTGGCGCAACGACCATAGACCCGGCTGCAACTGCACCTAAGGCCATCACGGTCGACGAATCGACGCCTGGCATCATCGACCCTCCTATTGCGCCTAACGTGGCCAAGTCGCCGACTCCATAGTCGGACGCACAACCACTGATGCCTGCAAAACAGGAGACTGCTGCTAAACAACGGACTGACTTCGATATGTTCGCAAGCATTGAATTCCCCTGGGTGACGGCGATATGCATTCCTGACTGGAGGCATCATGGCAATTCGCCTTATTTTTGTATATGTCAGAGATTGTCAGACTTGTTCAGGGAAGGGGTGGGAGCGATAAACCCGACTCTAAGCCGGGCTTTTTCAGGATGATCGGGACTAATCGACGAGCTTTTTCAATAATTTGAATGCAGACACTGCGCCGGCTACGGCGGCGACGGGCGCACCCAGTGGCGTGAATGCCAGAGCGCGGAGTGCAACGCTATTGATCGCCGGAGTCGCCAGGTTTGCAGTGACGTTCGAGGCTGTATCGCTTAGGCCTGCGGCTGATGCAGCGCTCTTCATTCCTGTTCCGATCGTAGAATCTGGAGCCCGCGCCACTCTCTGCGCCACGTATACCGCTCCATTGACAGCGAGCGTTCCGGCCTCTTCTTTGATTCGAGAAGTAGCGTATCCAATAGGCCCTTTGGTTAATTGGTTTGTAGCAAGTGCGAGGAGACGTCCCGCGCCCCGGCTGCGTTCAGGCTGGAGGCAAAATGCCATCTTGGCTATTCGACAGTATTTCGTCTACCACCGGAAACGAAAAGGCCCGAGGCTCGGCCGGATTCGGTGATGGATACCTCGGCGGCACCCCAGAGGCGTTCGGATCTTGTTCAGGGCCTGGATAGATCTTTCAATGTCGGCAGCGGTTCCAGTAGCAGTGTCCGGTTGCTATTTGGGCATTGTCAGACCTTCTGTAGAGCCCGCACGACTTGCGCCCTTACTGTTGAAGGCCGCCACCAGGAACGGCAACCAGCCATCATTTCAAGTATCAAAGTAGACGCATGATTGAATGCAAGCAGGTGCTCCCGCTTGGCAGCCACGGGTGCCGGTCAAGCATTTGGCCGCTACAATGCGTGCCTCGACCGTGACAAACCAGATAAAAAAATATGTCCCTGCCTAAACATCACCTGGAACTGCTCAGCCCCGCTCGTGACGTGAGCATCGCCCGCGAAGCCATCCTGCATGGTGCCGACGCCGTTTATATCGGTGGCCCGAGCTTCGGTGCGCGCCACAACGCCTGCAACGAGGTGAGCGAAATCGCCCGGCTCGTGGAGTTCGCCCGGCGCTACCACGCCAGGGTGTTCACCACGATCAACACGATCCTGCATGACAATGAGCTGGAGCCGGCCCGCAAGCTGATCCACCAGCTGTACGATGCCGGGGTCGATGCGTTGATCGTCCAGGATCTGGGCGTGATGGAGCTGGATATCCCGCCGATCGAGCTGCACGCCAGCACCCAGACCGACATCCGCACCCTGGCACGGGCGAAGTTTCTTGACCAGGCAGGCTTCTCCCAACTGGTACTGGCCCGCGAGCTGAATCTGCAAGAAATTCGCGCCATCGCCGACGAGACCGATGCGGCGATCGAATTCTTCATCCATGGCGCGTTGTGTGTCGCATTCTCCGGCCAGTGCAACATCTCCCACGCACAGAACGGTCGCAGCGCCAACCGTGGCGACTGTTCACAGGCCTGTCGTTTGCCGTACACCCTCAAGGACGACCAGGGCCGCGTCGTCGCCTACGAAAAACACTTGCTGTCGATGAAGGACAACAACCAGAGCGCCAACATCCGCGCGTTGGTGGAAGCCGGCGTTCGCTCGTTCAAGATCGAAGGGCGCTACAAGGACATGGGCTATGTGAAGAACATCACGGCCTACTACCGCCAGCGCCTGGACGATGTTCTTGAAGATCGACCGGATCTGGCCCGAGCGTCCAGTGGCCGCACCGCGCATTTCTTCGTGCCTGACCCGGACAAGACCTTCCACCGTGGCAGCACCGACTACTTTGTCAGCGAGCGCAAGGTCGACATCGGTGCCTTCGATTCACCGACGTTCACGGGTTTGCCGGTGGGTGTGGTGGAGAAGGTTGGCAAGCGTGACTTGCAGGTGGTGACCTCCGATCCGTTGTCCAACGGCGACGGTCTCAATGTGCAGATCAAGCGCGAGGTCGTCGGTTTTCGCGCCAACATCGCCGAGCCCAAGGGTGAGTTCCTCGAAGACGGCCAGAAGCGCTATCGCTACCGTGTCGAGCCCAACGAAATGCCGGAAGGGATGTACAAGCTGCGGCCCAACCATCCACTGAGCCGCAACCTGGACCATAACTGGCAGCAAGCCTTGCAGAAAACCTCTGCTGAACGTCGCATCGGCCTGGCCTGGGTGGCGCGACTTGACGAGCATCGCCTGCAACTGACCGCCACCAGCGAGGAGGGCGTCAGCGCCAGTCTGTCGCTCGACGGCCCGTTCGGTCTGGCCAACAAGCCGGAGCAGGCCCTGGAGCAACTGCGTGATCTGCTCGGTCAACTGGGCACCACCGACTACCACGCCACCGCCATCAAACTGGAGGCAACCCAGGCGTTCTTCATCCCCAACTCGCAGCTCAAAGCCTTGCGTCGGGAAGTGATCGAAGCGTTGACCGCGGCCCGTCTGCTGGCCCATCCACGGGGTGGCCGCAAGGCAGAAACCAACCCGCCGCCGGTGTACCCGGAATCGCACTTGTCGTTCCTGGCCAACGTCTACAACCAGAAGGCCCGCGATTTCTATCACCGTCACGGCGTCAAGTTGATCGATGCAGCCTTCGAGGCCCACGAAGAAACCGGCGAGGTGCCGGTGATGATCACCAAGCACTGCCTGCGCTTCTCTTTCAACCTCTGCCCCAAACAGGCCAAAGGTGTCACCGGCGTTCGCACCAAAGTCGCGCCGATGCAACTGGTGCACGGTGATGAGGTGCTGACGTTGAAGTTCGACTGCAAACCTTGCGAAATGCACGTGATCGGCAAGATCAAGGGGCACATCCTTGACCTGCCGCTACCGGGCAGCGTCGCCGAGCCGGTCGTCGGTTACATCAGCCCTGAAGATCTGCTCAAGACGATTCCTCGCGCGCCCCACTGAAAGGTAGGCTAGCCAGCAGACCCGAGAGCAGCAACCCCGGCACCACGCCGACCCATAGGTATTTGAGCCGTAAATGGCCCTGGCCCTGCTGAATGGCCGAGGCGTACGCGTTTGTTCTCTCGCACACCTTCACCTGTAGGAGCCAGCTTGCTGGCGATGGCGTCCGTCCAGTCAATAAACAGGTTGACTGACCCTCCGCGATCGTCGGCAAGCCAGCTTCTACAGGGGGAATGCGTGCACCTGACACTGCGGCCCCAAGGTGAACGGCATTACGCGTAATGCGTGGTTTTTCATTTGTCGGCTAGCGCACTATCAGAGCAAATAACCCGCAGCCAGCCCTGGCGGGTTGTCCTGTGCGGCGGCGATGAGATGCAGCGCAATGTGCGGTGGCTCGTCAACGGACGAAACCTCGAAACCGCCCACTACCAGCGGAAGTCGCTCACACATTTCGGTCGACTCTCCCGCCAGTTTTTTCGCCATTTTCGCGTGGTTCGCTGCGATTTCATTGAGAGTTGACACGTTACATCTCCGGGTAAAAGACCCAGCGCAGGGCTGGCGTCCGTAACATTGATTTGATAGTTGCCGCGTCAGAATTACGTCGTTCCCAGGCGGCTACGACCGGCGTTTGCAATCCCTGCGCCAGGGGCCGCGGCAATTCTTTGTCGTGTCAGCATAAGCGACGAATGGTGACACTTGTAGGGTGCCGGCGGTGCGCAATGCCTTTCATTATCGGATCAAGTGATTCGATCAGTGGCCGTGACGAGGGGGTACGCCCTCGCCACAGGACAGCGATTACTCGACCGGATCGAGTGATCCAGCGCCCGGTTCACGTTCAGTTCGCCCAGCATGATCACTTGGGCAATGCCCAGCAGGGTATTGCGACTCGGCCCGTGCGTACGGTCCGCCAGATCCATGGTCATGACATGGGCTGAGGCCAGTGATTCGCAAGCGTGTCCCAGCAGGTCTTCGGTGTTGATGTGTGGATCGAGGGTGTACATCGTGCTGGGTGTGCGCGGGGTGGCACGGATGTCGGCATGGGAGGGGACGCGGTCGGGGTCTTGGTGGAGGTTTTCGGAATCGAGGTTTTCGAGGGGCTCTGCTTCCGGGGGATTGGGTGTTGGTTTGATCATTGATGAAACTCCTGGGATGTAAATGAGGAGCCATCACCCCCTCGCTACCAAACGAATGGGTGGCAGCCATACGCAGGTTGGTAGACCGGTCCAGGAACCCGGCGCGTTCGAAGACGCCCCGCGCATGGCCACCATCAAGGAGCAGAGATGAAACAGCTCTGCAAAAGGTGGCGCGATGCGCCTGGAAGATCCGGGCTACCAAACCCGATCACTGTTTTTCAGCGACCGACCAACGATAGAACCCGGGCCCAAGGCGCACAAGCCGGCGGATTCTGGCGTACCCGTAGGCAATGACGCAAGGCGCTGTAGCTTTCGCGAAGTTACCGGCGAGGCTTTTAAACACAGGCGTGTTTAACAGATCGAATCGATATCCAGCGTGTATGGCGCGCCGATAGTGCGCCCATAGATTGAACTCATCAGCGCGTCCCCCTCAGGGTCCTCCGGCGCCATGGCGAACGGGTCTTTAACCTTGTTCTCAGGATGAGCCAGCCAGCGCGCCACGTTAGCCTTCAGTTGCTCAGGCTGTTCCAGCCGCGACCCGTAAAGCGCGTGTGCGGTCACCCTCTCTTCACGCACGCGTTTCAAACGATCGACTGTGATTGCGACCCTGCTTTTTTCCAGGCCGAGTGCTCGGATGTTGTTCTCCTGGCTGCGCGCATAAGCCTCCGAACGCGCCGATAAACTACGTTCTATCTCACGCAACTGTGTGGTGATTCGTGCCAGCGAATTCGCGACCCGATCAAACTCAAGATCCGTCACCCGCGAACGCTTTTTCTCGTGCGCTTGCTGCCACCGCAACAGAACCGCCCAACACGCCGGAACATATCCGCCGGCCATTAGGTGATTTCCGGCCTGGAAGATCTGCGCCAGTAATGGCGGCCGATGGGGCAACCCGTTTTTCTGCTGAATCGCCAAGCTGCAAGCCGCATGTTGGGTGATAGTGTCGCAGCCGGGTTCCCACAGGATCGCGGACTTTATCCCACGCTCAAATTCCACCGGCATGAAATGCCGTAACGAACCATGGTGATCATACGGCTCGCCCGTCCAGTTCGTGATGCCCGCAAAAAACACCGACAACCCGAGCGGCACGTTGACAAACGTCAACGCCAACCCCGTCCCGAACACATCGGCCTTGGTGTCCATCCAAGTGCCCGGCACGCTCGGCACCGGGTCGTTGTGGTTGACGATGCGGTGATGGACCAGGTCCTTCGCGCCGGCGACGAAATTGGCATCGCCTGCACGGGGGGCGCCGTAGGTGTAGAGCTGGAGGGTGTAGTCGAAGCCCGGGCGACGACGCAGCATTTCCGAGAGGATCAATGCCACCGCGCCACCGAGGCTGTGGCCGCAAATCATGAGCTTCTGTCCGGCGTAAAATTTTTCGAGATAGTTAACGACGAACTCGTAGGCAGTTTGCGCGGATTCATAGAAACCTCGATGCACTTTGCTGTCTGTGTCTTCAAACGGCACTTGGAGTGCATCTGCATCGCGTAGTCCATCCGCTAGAAGTTCATAAGTGCCACGTACCGCGATCAGTATCAGTTCATCGTTGTGAGTAATGAACGCTTGGGTATCAGTCGCGTCAGCCCCAAGCGTCCTGTCATCGAGAAAGTGAATTTTTGCAGGATGTTCCTGATCGCCATCTTGCTTGAGTTTGTTGACCTCATAGAGGCCTGGATCGAAAGGCACGATTTCCAGGCGTTTGGAGTAAGGCACGTCCTCATACAGTGGGTAGAAGGCTTGTTTTTGCGCGGCATCGACACGCCACAACTCATCAGACTTGGCCAGCGCATCGCCGAACCAATTCCCCACGCTGGGTTGTATAGGGAAGGTCACGGTTGTCGTTTTTACCGGATGACCGTCAGGCTGCTGCCCGAAAGGGCAATAACTCAGCGTAGCCATCAACGCGAGCTGGTAGAGATTCAGCGCACAAAACTCCGGGTCGGTCGACAGCATTGGGCGTAACGCTCGCAGAGGCCGCACTTCAAGAACCGTGTGTTTAAGGGGCATCAGCGCAACACCGAGCTTTCCATGTTCCCCCATGGTTCTCGCTCGGTTCGGGCTATGGGGATAATGACGATAGACCTCGGGCGGCAGGTGGGAAACGTGCTTCACCAAGTGACGTACTTCTACTTGGAGGAACTCATCCGCACAGGCTTGTGCCGGGTTTGTCCGGGTGCGGGTTGAATTTTGATTCAAATAGCGGGTTTGTTCGGCTCGGACTTGAAGTTCAGTGATTTTGAGCGGGTAGTGAGGTCTTGCCTGTAGAAAAACATAGTTTTTTTCACTACCTTCGTACGGTTGATTGAGCAAAACTGCTACAGGCCCTGCAGAGTGATTTGTGATTGTGGCTGTACCAGTAATATCCAAGTGGCCGCTGTATTTAATGCCTTCCGAGTCAGTCGCTGTAAAAGCTAAGCCAGCGTAAGGCTCACCTGATCCGAATTCATTGACCAGCTGAAAAGTGCTCCATTTGCTTTGTAACGGACAGGCGAGCACGCGACTGCTCAAGCGTGATTCCAACTCTTTATCCAATGACGTCATTTCAAATTCTCCTTATTCTTTGCAGCCCGGGTAAATGGTGCATTGGCGTCCGTCCGGCATGCGAAAACTGCTGAAGTCCTTTTCGTTTCCAAAGCAAAAGGCGTATTGGTCTTCAAAGTTGTCTCCCATGCAGCGTTTCCAGCCGCCAGTCACATTGACCCAGGTGTCGCGAATGGCGGGGCGCTCCTTATCAGCCAACGTAATCTTCATCTTCACGGTCTTACCCGGTAGCTGATCGAGGCTGTACCCCGAAACTGGGTGGCCACTTTCCGGCTCGCCTCGGGCGTTCGCTGCTTTGCAATCAAGGATTTTGACAATACGTCGCTGCGCACCCGAAGTGCGAAACAGCCACTGACAATGGCCATAGAAAGTGCTTTCGCCGGCGTCACTGAACGTGCCTTTGTACTCTTCCTCCAGATCATCGCGGACGATGACCATTGCGCTGTCCCCACCGAAATCCCCCCGATGTGTCCAATACGAAGCGTTGATATCCAGCTTGATGCGCCTGATCACCAGCGGACAGCCACTGACTGTTCGGTACATGGCAATTTCAGAATTCGGCGTGTAACTTTCACGCCACTTCATGTTGTACCCGACGGCCGTATTTCTTCCGCCTGGCACGGTGCAGGTTTCACCTTTGGCGGGCACATACTCGGCGATGGCCTTGTAGGCAAATTCGGGCGGTAAGTCGGCGGTGAAAGTGAATGTGTTCGGCTGATTCTTGGCGCAGCCGGTGATTAATGTGATGCAGCAACTCAGAGCAGAAAGTTTCAACAGCAACTTCTTCTGCGAAGAAAAGAACGGCATGTGATTAATATCCTTATTCCGTGCAGCCGGGATAAATAGTGCAGACGCGTCCATCCACCATTTTGAAGGTGCTGAAATCTTTGTAATTCCCGAAGCAAAACGCGTATTGGTCTTCAAAGTTGTCGCCTATGCAGCGTTTCCACCCGTTAGGTACCTTGACCCAGGTGTCCGCAATGGCGGGTCGCTCTACGTCGGCCAACTTGATCTTCATTTTCACGGTCTTGCCTGAAAGCTGGTCGAGCGTGTATGCCGAAAACGGATGACCCTGATCCGGCTTTCCCTGTGCATCAGCGGCTTTGCAGTCAAGAATTTTTCTGAGGATGCGAGGCTTGCCTGAGGTGCGAAACAGCCACTGACATTGACCGTGAAAGGCACTTTTCCCCGTTTCGTCGAAAGTGCTCCTGTATTCGTCTTCCACCTTATTGCGAATGACTACAGTTGCAAAATCCCCACCGAAATCGCCTCGTGCTGTGCCGTAGGAGGAATTGATTTCCAGATCAATTTTCCAAATCACCAGCGGGCAGCCACTGACTGTCCTGTACATAGCGATTTCGGAGTCCGGCGTGTAACTTTCACGCCACTTCATGTTGTACCCAACTTCCGTATTTCTTTCCCCCTGCACGGTGCAGGTTTCGCCCTTGGCGGGCACGTATACGGCGACGGCTTGGTAGGCAAAATCAGGCGGTAAATCGGCGGTGAAGGTGAATGTATTCGGCGGGCTCTTTGCACAGCCGGTGATTAATGTGATGCAGCAACTCAAAGTAGAAATTTTCAACAGTAACTTCTTCTGCGAAGAAAAGAATGGCATGTAATTAATGTCCTTATTCTGTGCAGTCCGGGTAAATGGTGCATTGCCTTCCATCCGGCATCCGGAAACTGCTGAAGTCTTTGAAGTTGCCGAAGCAAAAGGCGTATTGGTCTTCAAAGTTGTCTCCCATACAGCGCTTCCAACCTTTGGGAAGTTTTACCCAGGTATCGCTCATATAAGGTCTTTCCTCGCCAGCCAACGTAATCTTCATCTTCACGGTCTTACCCGGTAGCTGATCGAGGCTGTGCCCCGAAACTGGGTGGCCACGCTCCGGCTCTCCTCGGGCGTTCGCTGTTTTGCAGTCAAGGATTTTGACTATGCGTCGCTGCGCACCTGAAGTGCGAAACAGCCACTGACAATGGCCATAGAAAGTGCTTTCGCCGGCGTCACTGAACGTGCCTTTGTACTCTTCCTCCAGATCATCGCGGACGATGACCATTGCACTATCCCCACCGAAATCCCCCCGATGTGTCCAATACGAAGCGTTGATATCCAGCTTGATGCGCCTGATCACCAGCGGACAGCCACTGACTGTCCGATAGATGGCGATTTCAGAATTCGGCGTGTAACTTTCACGCCACTTCATGTTGTACCCGACGGCCGTATTCCTTCCCCCCGGTACGGAGCAGGTTTCACCTTTGGCGGGCACATATTCGGCGATTGCCTTATAGGCAAAGTAGGGCGGTAAGTCGGCGGTGAAAGTGAATGTATTCGGCTGCCCGGTAGAGCAACCCGCGACCAACGCCATACAACAAACCACCCCTGCAATACTCGATATCCGCTTCATATCGGCACATCCCCTCGCCAAAACCCCACCCAGTGCTGCACCCGTTCAAAGTGCTCCGTCGGGCTCTCATTTCCCCGCACCTCCCACTCCGGCGGCAACGTAAACCCCGGCGCCTGCAGGCTCTGAATCAGCAGAAATTGCAACTGCTCCGGCGCTACCCACCCCCACGCATCCGCCAGGGTCAAACGCTCACGCAACCACGTATCAGGTTCATGCACTTCGGCGACATTGGCGTAAGCCTCAACATGCTCGGCCAACAAGTAGCGATGGGCGTTGAGCCGGCGAATTTCAGAGGCCTGCGGTTGGGGCTGGGGTATGCGCAACCAGAGTGGGTTGTCGGGTACGGGATACGTGTCGGGGGCGGGGTTGTGAGTTGTGTTCCACGTTGCGCCGTCCCAGTAGCAGAGGCTGATCGCCGGCCCAAGAAAGGCCGGATATTCTTCGGCTGGCAGATGTTTTAGCGCTCGGTTCAGCACTCGATTGTCGTGAAAGCGGTACAGCGCCTGATAGGGACGCGTCCCGACAATCAATCGCTCTTGCCAGTGATTGACCAACCCACGCAAGGCGCCTTTTTCCACGCTCGCGAGCCTGCCCCAGTTGCGCTCGGGATGATCCAGCAGGGCGTCGAGCCGTCTGTCGCCGGACTGTTCCAGGGTGAACATAAACGGACCGGCATCGGCCAGGTTCGCAAGCGTCGTTGCGTTGTAGACGCTGAGGTATTGGTCATGTTCACTGGACTTCAACAGCAGCTGACGGGTTTCGCGCTCGTTCTGCGGATCCAGCACCAGGCACACTTCATGGCCCGAGCGGCGCTGTTCGTTCATCCATTGGCGGGGGAATGTGTTGATCATGCGGCGGCTCCTTGCGTTGGGCAGACGCCATCTCGGCAGGCTTCGCAGATCGGACAGAAGTCCGCCGCCAACGCGTTGCTTTCCGTCATCCGTGCGGGCTGGGAAGACGCGAGCATGGGCGGTAGTTCAGGTGGCACAGACAAGCCATCAACTGACCGAGGCGCAGCGACTGAGGCGGCTGGCACGTGCATCGGGGCGCCACCGATCTGGAAGGCGCTGCTGCCGAATATTCCGCCGCCACCTACTTGTAAATGTTCACCACCGCCTTCGATCAAGACCTTGGTTGCGGCTTTCAAAATGATCAGATCGGCTTCAATAACAACGGCCCGGCCAGCACTAAAAGCCAGCGTTTGATCAACATGGGTGTGGCTGTTGCCGGCAACTTGCAGGTAATCGTTGGCCTGGAGTTGCGTGTGCCGATCACCGCGGGTGGTGCGGTGTTCCGTGGCGTGCAGCACGGTAACGCTGTCGCCCTTGACGGTGGTGCGCAGCTCGTTGCCGACCTCCAGGTGGCTGTCGTTTTCTATTCGCTGTTCCATGTCCCGCTGGGCGCGCAGGTAAATCAATTCCTGGCCAGCGCGGTCTTCAACGTGCAGTTCGCTGAACCCCGTGCTGTCGGGCGAGCTGCTGGAGCGGAAGACGCTTCGGGTTTTGTTGGCGGGTAATTCGTAGGGCACCGGATTGGCGCTGTTGGCGAGGCACCCGATGATTTCGGGATGATCAGGGTCACCGTCCTGAAAGCTGACCTGGACCTCCATGCCGACTCTCGGCAGGGCGATGCCGCCAAAGGCGTTGCCGGCCAGGAGGGAGGAGACTCGTAGCCAGCAGCTGCTTTTATCGTCGTTGCGACCTTCGCGATCCCAGAAGAATTGCACCTTGACCCGACCGTACTCGTCGCAGTGGATTTCTTCGCCTTTCGGACCGGTGACCACGGCGCTTTGAACACCGGCAATGCGCGGTTTGGGGTGGGTCAGCGGCGAGCGATAGATCACCTCCCAGGGCGTGGCGAGGAACTGGTTGCGATAACCCTGAAAGCCGCTTTCAACGCTGGTGCCCGTGTAGGCCGCGTACTGTTGCAGGACTTGCGGCTGCGCCCCTTCATGCTCGATTTCGGTCAGCAGCCACAGGTCGTTCCATTCTTCGTCCGGGTGTTCAGCCAATGGCAGGAAGTGCCCGGAGAGCAACGCCGGTTGATCGCTTTTACCCCGCGCCACACGGCATTCGGCGCCGTGACGCTCCTGTGCGCGCCGACTCAACAACTTGCCACGGTCACGCTGAATGAAACGACCGGGGTAGTGGTAATCCTCAAGATCCGGCTGAGTTCGGGAAACATCAGACCTGCTCTCGGCCTCGAGTAAAATCCGCGCTTTCTTGAAGTCGTAATCGCGGCGCGTGGTGCGGCTGGTGCCGGCTTGCACCTGTACGTCAAAGTGGTTGATCACCGGCGTTTCGGCGACCATGCCGTTGTCGTGTTTATAGCGGGTCGGCCGGTCGAGCCTGGGAAACACGGTCTGGTCGTCGCCAAATACCATTACGTGTTTTTCGCGGCTGTGCTGGAAGTGATAGTGCAGCCCTTCCTCCTGGCAGAGGCGTTCTATAAATGCTTTGTCGGACTCCTGATACTGAACGCAGTACTCACGAACCGTGTAAACGCTGCCCAGTTGAAACTGGTGAAAATCACGATGGATGCCGTGGTCTTCCAGCACCTGCGCAATGATTTGCGGGACGGTCATTTGCTGGAAAATGCGGCAATTGATGCGGTGCTCCAGGTACGCCAGTCGAGGCACCAGCGTCACGCTGTAGCGGGTCAGTCCATTGCCGAGACTGCCTTTGCTCACACCCTGTATTTGTCCGTGAATGCCATCGCCAGCGTGATTGAAGGCGAGGAAGGCCAGCGTGTTCAGCAGGTCGTGCTGACTCAGGTCGCGCCTGTCGCTGACCAGTTCAATCTCAAAGGCGTATGGCTGGCTGATGAATTCCTTGCCGGTGAACCTGAGCACCTGAAGGTCATGTTGCACGTCGTCGATCGTGAGGCTGAAGCGGGCGTGAGGGTTTGCATTAACCATCCAGGGTTCCTTTTCCTGTGACGTGGCACAGGCTCCGGGACGTTGATGCAACACGCGTAAATGACCTTCCTTGGCCAGATCACAACAGAACGTCCCGTAGCCGGGTTTTGTGTGAGGCTATCAAGGGTGCCTGGGAATTGATGTCAGACGGTTCCCAAAGTGACGTTGCATACCTGACTGGCTTGCCAGTGAAGGAGGATTTGAGATGGTCATCGCCGGCAAGCCGGGCTCCTACAGGTTTGGTGTGACCCAATCGTACCGGCGGGTCTTATATTTCCAAAAGATATAAATAGATAATTATTTATTCCTTTTAATGTCATTTCGAGAGGTGCACTTTGAGTGCCTGCACATCCGTTCGGATGCGTTCGACATCACACAGGAAGCCGTATCATGACCATCAAAGCGATCAACGTCCGCAACCAGTTCAAGGGCGTCATCAAGGAAATCGTCGAAGGCGAAGTGGTCTCGGAAATCGATGTGCAAACCGCTTCAGGGATTGTCACCTCGGTGATCACCACCCGCTCGGTGCGTGATCTTGAATTGAGGGTGGGCAGCGAAGTCATCGCCTTCGTCAAATCCACCGAGGTCTCGATTGCCAAGCTCTGAATCGACGTTCAAGAAAACGACAAGCCCTGGCTCGCGCGAATCAGGTCATAGGCCTTGCGCGCGATCCAGGTTGGGCTTTTGCATGCCGTCAGGTTCACTGATCTTTTTCGCAATTGACCATCCACGACACGCCAAAGCGGTCGACCAGCATCCCGAAGCGCGCGGCCCAGAAGGTCGCTTCCAGCGGCATTTGCACGCTGCCGTCTTGCGCCAGTGCGCTGAAGACTCGTTCCGCCTCGGCACTGCTGTCGACATTCAGCGACACCGAGCAACCGGCCATGTCATCCGTGGGGCGGTCAGGTGTGGTGTCCGAGCCCATGATCGCCTGGTCGCCCACCGACAGACGGGTGTGGATGATCAGGTTGTGCAGGTCCGCTGGAAAGTGCTCACGCGCCGGGCTTTCGCCGAACGTCATCATGACGTCGAGCTGGCCTTGCAGGGCTTGGGCATAGAAGGTGAAGGCGGCTTTGCAGTCGCCGTTGAAGATCAGGTAGGGATTGATTTTCATGTTTTACTCCCGGTGCAAAAGGAGGCAGAGGGCGGCGGGATTCACTCCGGCTCTACGGCAGTTGGACTCCATAGCAAAGCGTTAGAGGTGGGAATTGGCAAGATTGGTTTAGATGTTTTTCCTATTGCGGCGGCGCGGCTTATGGCTTCCCGCAATCGCGCATCAGGCTGCTGCGCGAGGAACCGACGGGCGCAGTAAACGCTCAATGGCCCCACCGACGAGGTTTTCCAGCAGCTCGTCTCGCTCGTGCTCATCCAGTGCATGTTGCGCCAGCCAGCCGGGCGCGCTGTTGAGCAGGTTGGCGATGGCGTGTCCGGCGGCCGGTTGCGCCTGTTCGCTGAGACGGGATTTGGTCCCGAGCATCAGCAGCAATTTGCGTTCGTACTGTTCGCGCAACTGCCGAACGCGTGCCTGCTGTTCGTCACTCAGGCAACCACTGTCGCGTTCCGCCAGGCGAAAATGCCAGGGCATTTCCTGATGCAGATTCAGGTGCGCGCGGATCAGGCTGTTTAACCTGTCGCGTTTTGCCGAAGCCTTTTGCTCGATGCGCCCCAGGGTTGCCAACAGTTCTTCGTAGAACTCCTCGATCAGGTCGAGCAGCAAGTGCTGTTTGCTGGGGTAATGGTGATACAACGAGCCCGGGGCGAGCCCCAGGCACGTCGCGAGCTCACGCATGCCGACCTGACCGAAACCCTTGCTGGCTAACAGTTCCAGCACCTTGTCGCGGTATTCGGCGAAACGTGAGCAACGCTCAGGCATAGGCATGGAAGCCACGCCCCGTTTTGCGTCCCAGGTAGCCTGCGGCGACCATTTCCTTGAGCAGTGGCGCCGGGCGGTATTTGCTGTCGTTGAAACCGTCGTAGAAGGCTTCAAGAATCGCCAGCACGGTGTCCAGGCCGATCAAGTCCGCCAGCGCCAACGGGCCGATGGGCTGGTTGCAGCCCAGGCGCATGCCGGCGTCGATGTCGTCGGCGCTGGCCAGGCCTTCCTGAAACACCAGGATCGCTTCGTTGATCATCGGCACCAGAATCCGGTTGACCACAAAGCCTGGACGGTTACCGGCGGTGATCGCGGTTTTGCCCAGGGTGGTGGCCATGTCCAGCGCCAGCGTGTGGGTCGCGTCGCTGGTTTGCAGGCCGCGGATCACTTCGATCAGGCCCATCACCGGCACCGGGTTGAAGAAATGCAGGCCGATGAATCGTTCAGGCTGGCTGACACTGGCAGCAAGTTGGGTAATCGACAGCGACGACGTATTGGAGGCAATCACGCATTCAGTGCTGACCTGCGCGGCGATCTGTTGCAGCACGCGCAGTTTCAGGTCGAGGTTTTCGGTGGCGGCTTCGATCACCAGTTGCACGTTGTGCAAGCTGCTGTAGTCGGTGCTGGTGCGGATCCTGTCGAGTGCGGCGAACTTTTCAACTTCCGTCAGCGTGTCCTTGGCAACTTGCCGATCGAGGTTTTTGCCGACGGTCGCAACAGCCTTCTGCAATGCACTCTCGGAAATATCGATCAAGGTCACGTTGAAGCCGGCCTGGGCACAGACTTGTGCAATACCGTTGCCCATGGTGCCCGCGCCGATCACGCCAATGTTTTGCAGATTCATACACCTGTCCTTGCGATCAAACCCTGCGATACCTTGGCCGCCGTTGCGGCCGAAGGCGTACTATTGGCCGCGAGTCTAGAACCGGCGGGGCGGTTGTCCTATGCCGAAACTGTTCAACGGTGCTGGTGTTTTTAGCCATTCGGATGATGGGGAGCGAAGCGTTCAGATGCGGGAAAAGGACTCGGTAGCCGCCTACTTTGTGCAGGCGATGATCCATGGGCTGGGGGACAATCCGCAGCGGCTCGGGGCGGCGCTGGAACAGGCGGGTATCGACCCCGCGTTGCTCGAGCAGCCAGTGGCGCGCGTACCGGCCAGTGCCTTTGCCGCGTTGTGGCTGATCCAGATCCGCGAGCTCAACGACGAGTTCTTCGGGCTCGACTCGCACGGCATGCCACCGGGCGGCTTTGCGTTGATCTGCCGCGCATTGATTCAGGAGCCCGACCTGCATAAAGCCATGCACCAGTGCCTGAGCAACTTCTCCCTGTTCCTGCGCGACTTTCGCGGCACGCTGGCGGTGCGCGGCAAGCGTGCGGTCATCAGCCTGGAGACTCACGCGCAAAACGACGACGTCGCACGCTTGGGCGAAGAGACTTTTCTGGTGTTGATGATCAGCCTGCTGTGCTGGCTGGGTGGGCGGCGCATCCCCATCGATCGTGCGGACTTCCGCCATGAGCGCGTGTCCCTAAGCGATGACCGTTTGCTCTGGGGGCCCAATCTGACGTTTGGTGCCGAACGCACCGAAATCGAATTCGCCAGCCACTACCTGCGCCTGCCCGTGGTTCAGGATTTGGCTTCGCTTAAAGTGTTTCTACGCACTGCGCCGCAATGGTTGGTGATCCGTTTCCGCAACCAGCATGGCCTTGCGTCACAGGTTCATCAGCGTTTGCGCAACAGTCATTACAGCCAATGGCCGACCTTGCAGGCTTTCGCCCTGGAGCAGCACCTGAGCCCCAGTACTTTTCGGCGAAAACTGGAACGTGAAGGCTGTTCGTATCAGGAGATCAAGGACGAAGTGCGACGCGGGGTTGCGTTTGAACAATTGCGGCTGAGCAACGCGAGCATTGGCGATATTGCCGAACAGTTGGGGTTTCAGGAGCCAAGTGCGTTTCACCGAGCATTCAAGAAGTGGACGGGGGAGAGCCCTGGGCGGTATCGGACGCGGTTTTTGGGGTAGATAACGTGGGAGTCAGATGGCGTTTTGATCTGATTGGTCTGTTGTCTGTATGAGATTTTCGTGGAACCAGAAGTCGGAAGCTTTATGGTCAGCCGTGATTGCGGTGGTGACGGGATTTGTTTCGTGCCACGTCACTAACAGCGACAAGCTTCATGCGTTGCTGAGGAAACTGGAAGTTACCACTCAAAAGCCGTTACCTTGCGAGTGGTTCAGTGCTTTTTCATCGAGACAGGGATTCGTGACAGATAAACATGCCAATGGCCCTTTCCCGTATCACTTCATTGCTCGACCAGGCCAGACGCGCCTTGCTCCTTGTCTGGGCCACTTCTCGCGGGTTGTTTCTGGGCCTGGTGCTGGCAACCCTGATCGCCGGTGTACTCCCGGCATTGGCTGCCTGGCTCGGCCAGCGCATTGTCGATGCAGTGGTCTTCGCCATGCAATTGCATGCACAAGAGGGCAGTGCACCGTTGTGGCCGGTGCTGCGTTACGTGCTGTTCGAAGCCGGTGTGCTCGCGTTGCTGTCCGGGACCCAGCGGGCGTTGTCGGTTCAGCAATCGCTGTTGCGAGTGCAGTTGGGGCAGAAGGTCAACACGATGATTCTGGAGAAGGCCCAGACATTGTCGCTGGTGCAGTTCGAGAATTCCGAGTTCTACGACAAGCTGGTGCGAGTGCGGCGCGAAGCGTCGACCCGGCCATTGGCGCTGGTGATGAAATCGCTGGGGCTGATCCAGAACCTGATCGTGCTGATCAGTTTCGGTGTGTTGCTGGTGCATTTTTCGCCGTGGGCGCTGGTGCTGTTGGTAGTCGGCGCGTTGCCGGTGTTTTTTGCCGAAGCGCATTTTTCCGGGGATGCGTTCAGGCTGTTCACCCGTCGTGCACCGGAGAGTCGCCAGCAGAGTTACATCGAGACGCTGCTGTCCCACGAGGGCTACATCAAAGAGGTCAAGCTGTTCGGCTTCGCGCCGCTGCTGCTGAAGCGTTATCGCGACACGTTCGCCCGTCTTTACGCTGAAGACCGCCGGCTGACCTTGCGCCGCGATGGCTGGGGTTTTGTGTTGGGCTTGCTGGGCACGGGCGCGTTTTATCTGGCCTATGCGTGGGTGGTGGTCGACACGGTCCACGGCAGCATCACCCTCGGCCAGATGACCATGTACCTGGTGTTGTTCAAGCAAGGGCAAACGGCGGTGAGCAGCAGCTTGAGCGCCATCAGTGGGCTCTACGAAGATGGGCTTTATCTGTCGAGCCTCTATGAATATCTGGCTGAACCCGTTGTTGTGGATGCCGGTCATCTCACCGAGGGCGCGCTGCCTGGCGATGGTTTGCGGTTCGAGAACGTCGGGTTCCGCTATCCGGGCGCGAGCAGTGCGGCGCTGGAGGGCATTGATCTGCACCTCCTGCCGGGGCACAGCCTGGCGCTGGTGGGTGAGAACGGTTCGGGCAAGACCACCCTGATCAAGTTACTGACCCGTCTGTACCGTCCCGATCAGGGCCGCATCCTGCTGGACGGCAGCGATTTGCAGGCGTGGGAAGAAGATGCGCTGCGTCGGCGTATCGGCGTGATTTTCCAGGACTATATTCGCTACCAGTTCTCTGTGGGCGAGAACATCGGCGTCGGTGACACCCTGGCGTTCCACGATGAACAGCGTTGGCAGACGGCCGCCGCCGAGGGCATGGCCGCGCCTTTCATCGAGCGCCTGGATCGCGGCTATGCCACGCAATTGGGGCGCTGGTTTGCCGGGGGGCAGGAACTGTCCGGCGGGCAATGGCAGAAGATTGCCTTGTCCCGCGCTTACATGCGCCGTGACGCCGATATCCTGATTCTGGATGAGCCGACCTCAGCCCTCGATCCGGCGGCGGAAGCGGCGGTGTTTGAGCATTTCAGCGAGCACACCGAAGGCCGTATGACGCTGCTGATTTCCCACCGTTTTTCCAGCGTGCGCAATGCCGACCACATCATCGTGCTGAATCAGGGCGCGATCCTTGAGCGCGGCGATCACGCCAGCCTGTTGGCCGCGGGCGGGCGTTACGCGCAATTGTTCAACTTGCAGGCGCAAGGTTATCGCTAAACGTCAGGAGTCCTGAGAACCGCGAGACAGTGCCGGCCCGGCCATTTGTGGCGGATTTGCTTTCAGCAGGCCTTCAAGTGCCTGGCGATACTGGGTGCCGCCCAGGCTCATGCTGTTGTTGTGCGTGCCACCCGGCACCAGCAACAGGCGCTTGGGTTCGCTGGCGGCGTTGAACAACTGCTGGCTGAACCGCGAGGGCATGAATGTATCAGCCAGGCCATGCACCACCAGCAATGGCATGTCGATGTCGACGATTTTGTCGATGGAATCGAATTTCTGCGACAGCAGCCAGCGTACCGGCAGCCATTTCACCGGCAGATTGCTTTCAGCCACTTGCGCCACGGCATCGCCCAGCGACGTGAACGTGGATTCGATCACCAGACCGCGTACCGGGACGGTGACATGGTCCTTTTTCGCCTGCGCCGCCAGGTCTGCCGCGAGGTCGATGGCTACCGCGCCGCCGAGGGAATGACCATAGATCAGGCGCTTGCTGGCGTCCGGTTGCAGCGTTGTGAAGCGGTCCCAGGCAACTCGTGCGTCTTCATACACGCTGGCTTCCGACGGCAGATCGCCTTTGCTCTGACCAAATCCGCGGTAGTCGATGGCCAGGACGGAATAGCCCATGGCGCGCAATTGTTCGATGCGAAACGCCTGGCCGGTGAGGTTCCAGCGCACACCGTGCAGATAGAGGATCGACGGCGCATCACGACGCGCGGCCGGCCACCACCACGCGTGCAGGTTCTGCCCGCCTTTGAAGTTGACGGGCGTGATGTCGAACTCTTGAACGTCCTTCGGCAAACCGCGATACCAGCCCGCCGTGCCCGGTTCGATACGGAACAGCAACTCGCGCTCGGTGTGCTCAAGCACGCCGCAACTCGCTGGCACGCCAACGACCAGCGCGGCCATGCACAACAAGGGCAGCCAGCGTCGGCGCAGACGGGTGAGCAGGGAGGAGGGCATTGGGTGGTCCATGGGCAAAAAACTGAAGTCCGGTTTTTAACAGAAGCGAGTTGGCGGCGGGAAATAATTCGACAGTCGTTCACCAGCCTCCCCTGCAGGAGCAAGCTTGCTCCTGCAGGGGGGCGCTCCCATTGCGGATCAATCCACCCGCAACACAATCTTGCCAATGTGCTCGCCACCCTCCATCCGCGCATGAGCCTGCGCCGCCTCGGCCAACGGATAGACCTTGTCGATCATCGGCTGGCAGCGCCCGGCAGCGAGCACCGGCCACACGTACTCGCGCAACTGCTCGGCAATCGAGGTTTTTTCTTCCACGCTACGTGGGCGCAGCAACGAGCCCGTCACGATGGCGCGTTTGCTCATGATCGCCAACAGGTCGACGTCCTTGGCATGGGCGCCGCCGAGAAAGCCCAGCATCACCAGTCGACCTTCCATGCCCAGCGCCGCGATGTTTGAGTTCAGGTACGAGCCGCCCATGATGTCGAGAATGACATTGACGCCTTTGCCGGCGGTTTTCTCCTGGATGACCTGGGCGAAGTCCTGATCGCGATAGTTGATCGCTTCGGCGCCCAACGTGCGGATCGCCGCGCACTTTTCCTCGCTGCCCGCCGTGGCGAAGGCCTTGACGCCGAATTCGCGGCACAGCATCAAGGCGGTCGTGCCGATGCCGCTGGTGCCGCCGTGAATCAATGCGCGCTGACCTTTGCTGGCGCCGCCCAGTTCAAACAGGTTGGCCCACACCGTAAAGAAGGTTTCCGGGACCGCCGCCGCGTGCACCCAATCCATGCCTTGAGGAATCGGCAGCGTCTGGCCGGCCGGCGCGACGCAGTATTGGGCGTAGCCGCCGCCGTTGGTCAGCGCGCAGACGTTGTCGCCGACGATAAATTCGCTGACACCTTTACCGACCGCCACCACTTCGCCGGCCACTTCCAGACCCGGGATCGGGCTCATGCCGGGTTTCATCGGGTACTGGCCGGCCCGTTGAATCACGTCGGGGCGATTGACCCCGGCGGCGTGCACGCGAATCAGCACTTCGCCCGGCCCCGGGGTTGGCACGGGTTCCTGACGTGGCTTTAACACCTGCGGGCCGCCGGGTTCGGTGATTTCGATCAGGGTCATGGTTTGGGGCAGATTCATGTGAGTGTCCTGTCTGGAAGTGTGCAGTAAGTGGGACCACGTCAAGCCGCCGGTGACTCAGCTCAATACAGGTTGCAGCCGATCGCGACGATTGAGCAAGCGCATGCCCTGTTCCAGCAGCAGGGCGACGACAATGGCACCCGCCGCGATGATGAATAACAGAGCGTGATGCCCGCCACTGGAATTGAACAGCGCCGAATAGGCAAACCCGGCAATCGCCTGGAACGTGGCGAACGACACGGTGGCGCGACTCCAGGCAATCTGCTGCTGATGATGGTTCGGGATCAGCTCGTGAACCCGGGCCAACGCCAGTGGCACGATGCCTGGCGGGAACGAGCCGAGGATCACCGCCAGCAAGGCCAGCGCAGTGAAGGAACTGGAAATCGACAGCAAACCGACCGCCACTGCCTGCACTGCCAGCACCAGACGAATGCTCAACCGTGCGCCCAGTTTGTCGGCCAGAAAACCGTAACTCACCGGCCCGATAATCGCGCCGAGGCCGTACATCACCCAGATGAGCGAGCCAATATGCGCACCGGCCCCGAGCCCACGGGCGACGTAATCCACCAGAAACACCATGGCGGGTACCAGCCCGGCGGCCATGAACGCGTATTGGGCGAACAACAGGTAAACGTTCGGATCAGTCGGCATCGTCGATGGTTCGGCGGCCGGTGCAGCGGTGGCCGCGTGCGTGGCTGACGGCCAACCGAACCAACTGGCGGCGGTCAACACCAATGCCAGCGCGCCCAGACCGAACCAGGTGTTCTGCAAACCCAGGCTCAACAGCGGCGGCACAATCGTTCCCGAGCCGGCGATACCCAAACCGATGCCCAGAAAAATCGCACCACTGGCCAGCCCGCGGCGGGATGCCGGCATATGCGGCAACACGGTCGCGGCCACCAACACCATGATCGCGCCGCCAGCAATGCCCGACAGCAGACGCCAGCCGAAGAACCAGCTCACCGATAACGCAAAGCCACAGGCGAAAAACGACAGCGTCACCGCCAGCATCATCAGGCGCAGGGCACTTTTGTTGGAGGTTAGACGGGCCAGCGGATGGCCGATCAGCGCGCCAATCAGGTAACCCACCAGGTTGGCGGCGCCGAGGTACACCACGTCGCTGGCGGAAAACCAGTGCGCCTGAATCAACGACGGAATCAGCGGCGTGTAGGCGAACCGCGCCAGGCCGATGCTGACCAAGCTGGCGCAGAGGCCGGCGAAAATCGGCAGCCAGATCGCGCTGCGCGGAGTGGTTGAGCTACTGAGCATGGGAGCCGTCCTGTGGGTTTATCTATGGCGCCCAGCTTATCCAGATTCATTGATGCAGTAACGCAGCGATTTTGCGCTATCGTGATGCGTATATGCAGCAGTGGAGAATGCTATGAATTGGGATGACGCCAGGGTGTTTTTGGCCGTATGCCGGGAGTCGACGTTACGCGGCGCGGCACGGGTGCTGGGGGTCGATCAGGCCACCGTCGGAAGGCGGATCACGGCGCTGGAGAAGTCCTTGAGCGCGACGCTGTTTCTGCGCACCTCGGAGGGTTACGCGCTGACAGCCGTCGGTGAAGCGGCGTTGAACGCCGTGGAAAAAATGGAGCACTCCGCACTGGAATTGCAGCGCCAGATTCAGGGGCTCGACGATCGGCTGACCGGTATCGTTCGGGTCAGCACCACGGACTCCATGGCCATCGATTTCCTGATCCCGGCGATTGCCCGTTTGCATGCACAGCACCCGGACGTGCGAGTGCAACTGGATGCCTCGACGCAGATTCTGAGCCTGTCGAAGCGCGAAGCCGACATCGCCGTGCGCAACACCCGGCCAGACAATCCGGACCTGATCGCCCGGCGCATCGCACGTTGGCCGGTGGGCTTGTTTGCGTCCCGAGACTATGTAGAGGCCCACGGTGTGCCAGCGCCGGGTTCGGCGTTCGAGGGGCATGATCTGGTGGTGTACCAGCCGTATTTGCAGGGCAACAAGGACCTGACGCTGGTCTCGGAACCGCTGGGGCGCGGACGCATCGTCTCGAGTCTGAGTTCGGGACTGCTGGTGCGCCGGGCCATTGCGGCGGGGATCGGGCTGGGGGAAATTCCGGTGTACATGGGCGAGCGCGACGGGCTGGTCAGGCTGTGGCCGGAGCGCACGCGTCCGGTGCCGTATGACGTGTGGCTGGTGACGCATGCGGACTTGCGGCATACCGCGAGGGTGCGGGTGGTGATCGATGAGATTGTTGCGGGGTTTGCGGGGACTGGCGAGTAACGGCTGAAAGATCGCCGCCTCGCTTCGCTCGACAGCTCCAAGGATTTGCGTGGGCCTGGAGCTGTCGAGCGAGGCGAGGCGACGATTTCTTCACACAGGATTACGGCATTTCCGGCAGTTCCTGAGGCCGCAGGTCAAACACCAGTACTTCGGCATCCACACCATTACTCAAGGTCAGCAACTGTTCATCGCGAACCCTCACACCATCGCCTTCCTGCAATTGCAGGCCGTTGAGTTCGACACTGCCGCGCGCCACGTGCACGTAGGCATAACGATTGGCGGCCAGTTCCAGCGTGGCGCTTTCCTTGCCGTCGATCAGGCCGGCGTACACCCGCGCATCCTGACGTACCTTCAGCGAACCGTTTTTGCCCTCGGGGGAGATGATCAGTTGCAGACGCCCGCGTTTCTTCTGCGTACTGAAGTGCTCTTGTTGATAGCGCGGTTTGGCGCCGCTGACATCCGGCACGATCCAGATTTGCAGGAAGTGCACGCCACGGGTCGCCGAGTGGTTGTACTCGCTGTGTGCCACGCCGCTGCCGGCACTCATCAGTTGCACGTCACCGGGGCGAATCACCGAACCGGTGCCCAGGGTGTCCTTGTGTTCCAGGGCACCTTCGAGCACGTAGGAGAAAATCTCCATGTCGCGGTGCGGGTGCTGGCCAAAGCCTTTACCGGCCGCGACGCGGTCATCGTTGATCACCAGCAGGTCGGAAAAACCCTGCTCTTTGGGGTTGCGGTAGTTAGCGAAGGAAAAGGTATGGAACGACTTCAACCAACCGTGATTGGCCGCGCCGCGATCAGAAGCTTTGCGAAGGGTCAGCATGATGAAATCTCCTGTGGGGACGTTGATTCGTCCGAGTGAGGAGAAGGTTAATGTTTATCCTTGGGTGCAATAAGTAGGTGAAAATGGAAATACTGTCTCGTTGATGTGGACAATAATAAGCAGGCTGATCCTGCTGCACTTGGCCATAATGCACAGCACAGTCTTTCCGCCGCGCACGCAACTTTGTAGGAGCCAGCTTGCCGGCGATAGCGGTATGTCAGTCGACAACAATACGGGCTGAACCACCGCTATCGCCGGCAAGCCGGCTCCTACAGGGTTATGTGTACGGCCAGTATTCTTTTTTGATTGCAGTGATTTTGAACCCATGAAAACCGTGGCAATGGTGCTGTTCCCTGACTTTCTCCTGCTCGACATGGCCGGGCCCATGGAGGTGTTTTCCATCGCCAATCGTTATCTTGACCCGGCCGAGCGATACGCGTTGTCGACCATCGGTACCGAATACGGCGCGCTGCGTGCCTCGAACGGCGTCAGCGTGCAGGCCGATGTGCACATCGATCAGGCGGATCAGGCGTATGACCTGTTGCTGGTGCCGGGCGGTCCCGGGGCCTACAACGAAAAATTCCCTCCGTTGCTCGACTGGCTGCAAAGCGCCGTCCCCCGTGCAGGCCGGTATGGCTCGATCTGTACCGGCGCCTTTGTGCTCGGGCATGCCGGTCTGATTGACGGCTACCGTGTCACCACCCACTGGCACTACACCGAACGGCTGATCAAGGGGTTCCCGAAGGCCACGGTGGAGACCGATCAGATTTACGTCCAGGACCGCAACCTCATCACCTCCGGTGGCGTCACCGCCGGCATCGACCTGGCACTCGCGGTGGTTGCCGAAGACCATGGCAAGAAAGTCGCCCAGGACGTCGCCAAGGTGTTGCTGGTGGTGATGAAGCGCCAGGGCGGGCAGGCGCAATTCAGCCCATTGATGGCGACGGTGGCTCCCCACGAAACGCCGGTGACGCGCGTGCAGAATTATGTGCTCGAGCACCTCGACGAGGCCTTCAGCATCGAACGCATGGCCGGCCTGGCCACCATGAGTCCGCGACATTTCGCCAGGGTGTTCGCCCGGGAAGTGAACATCACACCAATGGAGTTTCTCCAAAGCGCACGCATCGACTGTGCGAGAAACCTGTTGGAAACCAGTGACTTGCCGCTCAAGACCGTGGCCTTCAAAAGTGGCTTCGGCAGTGTGCGGCACATGCGGTTTCTGTTCAGTGAAAAACTCGGGCTGACCCCGTCCCAGTACCGCGAACAGTTCAGCTAGAGCCTTTTGTCCGTTGTGCGCACCGTGATGGCCGTGACGCTCCCACCGCGGCAGTTGTTCCGTCACCGAGGCCTGCGAAGATACCCGTTAACTCTTTGCAATGGAGGTGCGCGAGTCTGGCGCGCAATGGATATGACAGTCCGTTGAGCGGCCCCGGGTTTGCGCACGTGGACGTGTATGAACAGCGTCAGAGATTTGAACAGCGAAGCGGTGCTGCGATTCGGCCCTTACGCGTTCCACCTGCGGCAACGGCTGATCCTTGACGGGGATCGGCCGTTGCGCATGGGCGGGCGGGCCCTGGATATCTTGCAGGTGCTGGTCCAGCGCGCGGGCAACGTGGTCAGCAAGGACGAGCTCATCGCACTCGTCTGGCCGACTTCGGTGGTCGAGGATATCAATCTGCGCGTGCACATCGCCGCACTGCGTCGCGCCTTGGGCGACGGGCAAAACGGGCAGCGCTACATCGTCAACATTCCCCAGCGCGGTTATAGCTTTATCGCGGCTGTGCAGCGGGTGCCGGCGAGTACGCTGGCCTCGATTGAAACCGTTCAGAAACCTCAGCACAACCTGCCCGCGCGACTGACGCCGGTGACCGGGCGCGACTCGATGGTCGGCAGTCTGGTCCGGCAGTTGCCGGTCCGGCGCCTCATGACCCTGACCGGTCCCGGCGGCATCGGTAAGACCACCGTGGCGTTGCGCGTGGCCGAACTGCTGTTGCAGCACTATGAGGATGGGGTCTGGCTGGTGGATCTGGCGGTGATCGATGACCCCGCACAGGTGATCGATCATCTGACCCGGGCGCTTGAACTGGAAGTCGGAACCAACCTGGAGGCGTGGGCGCAACGTCATGCGTTGTTGGTGCTCGACAATTGCGAGCACCTGCTCGAACGCTGCCGGACACTGGTTGAGGACCTGCTGATGGCGGCGCCACGTCTGTCGATCCTGGTGACCAGTCGCGAACCGCTCCAGGCGCAGGGGGAAACGGTCCAGCGTCTGCCGCCACTGGCGGTGCCTCCGGCGTCGGCGCTGCACAGTGTGGCTGAAGCCATGGGCTATTCGGCGGTGCAGCTGTTCGTCAGCCGTGCACGTGCTCGTCAGCAAGGGTTTGTGCTGCGCGAACAAGACCTCAAGGTCGTGCGCGAAATCTGTCGCCGGCTCGATGGGTTGCCCTTGGCCATCGAACTGGCGGCGGCGCAGATTGACGCGTTGGCGCTGGTGGGACTGCAAGCTCAACTGAACAACTGTTTTCAATTGCTGACCCAGGGCCGGCGCACCGCCGTGCCCCGGCATCAAACCTTGAAAGCGGCGCTGGACTGGAGCTATGAACAGCTGAGCCCGCTGGAGCGAACCGTGTTACAGCGCCTGTCGGTGTTCAAAATGGCCTTTACCCTGGACGCCGCGATTGGCGTGATCAGTTGCGCGGCATTGCTGCCTGCCCGGCTGATTGAAGGGGTGGAAAGCCTGGCGCTCAAATCGCTGCTGTCGCTGGAGCAGGGCAACGGACTGGCTCGCTACCGATTCCTCAACACCACGCGCACCTACGCCCTGGAGAAACTCGAGGGCAGTGGTGAGTTGCGCACCGTTGAAATGCGTTACGCCCGCTACATCAGCCGGGCGCGCTGGGTATCAAGCGGACAAGTGGCATTGCAGCTCGTCGAGTAACCGGCGGACTTTCGTCAGGTCCGGTGTGGCAAATCCTTCGGTGAACCGGTTGTAAATCGGCGTCAGCAGTGTGTGGGCTTGCCGTTGCCGGCCTTGGCGTTGCCAAAGCTGTGCCAGCGAGGTGGCGCTGCGCAGTTCCCAGGCCAGGGCGCCCTGATGGTTGGCGACGTTCAAGGCCCTGATCAGCGCGGCCTCGGCCGCCTCGGTGTTCCGCGGTGACTCTTGCGTCAGCAGCGTTTCAGCCCTGGCCCGGAGAATTTCCGCGGTGCTCCAGCCAGCCGTGCCGGTGTCCGCCCGTTGTAACAAGGCGTCATCGACGAAACCGGTGTCCAGCGTAACCATGATGTCCTTGATCAGCCCCACGCCCGGCAGAAGTGAGGAGCGAACCTCGGTGGGGTCGATCACCTGTGCGTAGTGCTTGGCCCAGGTGTAGAACAGCAGCACCGAGTGCTTTTGGGCTTGTTCCAGCAACAGGCGCAGGAGTTCGCGCGCGGTGCAGGTGTCGCCGTTGTAGTGGGCGATCAGGCAACCGGCCAGCGCCAGGGTGTAGCAGATGGACGTGCCGTGGTTGATCTGAATCGCGATGTCCAGCGCTTGTCGGGCGGTGCGCCATGCTTGTTCCGGCCGGCCCTGCAGCCAGAGGATGCGCGCCAGAATGGTCAGGGCGGCGACGCTCTGGTCGTACTGCACGCCAAAACCGTGGGTGAAGCGGTTGAGGTGTCCACTCTGGGCCATGCGCTGGAGCACCTCTTCGGCATTCACCCGCGCCAGGCCCTGATCCCCGGCAAAGTGCAGCGCCAGTACCCGCAAGCGGTGCGTGCTGAGGGACAGCACCGCATCGCCGTGCAGCCCCAACCGGTCGAACTGCTGGCTCTGTTCCAGGGCCATTTGATAGTTGGCGCAACTGAGGTTGACCGCCATGTGCCCGGAGACTGCTCGCAATTGACCGGCCACGTCGTTGCACTGTCTGGCCAATGTTCTGGCGCTGACGAAGGCCTCGACGGTTTCCGCCGTGCCGCCCTGGGTGTGGTAGCAGGCGCTGCCGAGGGCCAGTTTGAGGGCCATTTTCAGCCGAGGGCAGGGCTCAGGTGCGGCGTCCAGCAGGGCCAGCGCTTTGCGCACATACACGCCGTGCTCCTTGAGCAGCGACATTTCCTGCCAGAGCGGTGTCGACGTCGCAACCAGACGGATCGCCAATGCCTGCGGTCCTTGTGCGTTCAAGCCCCAATCGAGGGCCGCGCGAAGATCTTCCAGGCTGCGTGCATACCGCTCGAGCCACGTCGCCGTCGCGATCAGCTCCCAGTCCTGCTGAGCCTGATGCATCAAGGCCAGACAACGCTCGGCGTGACGTTCACGGGTGCCCGCCAGGTCGGCGGCCTGGTCGAGCTTTTCCAGGGCGTAGCTGCGGGTGGTGTCGAGCAGGCGGTAGAACACTTCTTCGTCGCCGACCTCGACGTTCAGCAGCGACTTCGCAACCAGTTGGGTGATCGAGCCAAACACCTCACAAGGTTCGATATGTTCGCCGACGATCACTGCCGCTGCCGACTCCAGGGTGAAGCCGCCCCTGAACACGCCCAGTCGGCGCAGGCAGGTTTGCTCGCAGGCACTCAGCAGTTCGAAGCTCCAGTCCAGCGTGGCGCGCAAGGTTTGATGACGGCCCAGGGTGGTCTGACAGCCTTGGGTGAGGAGGCGAAAACTGCCCTGCAGTTGCGTAAGCAATCCGCTCACGCCGAGGCCGCCGACTTGCGCCGCCGCCAGTTCAATCGCCAGCGGAATACCGTCCAGGCGCCGGCAGATTTCAATCGCCAGCGGCAGCTCGTCATCGCTCAGTTCGAAACTGTCGTGGCTGGCCATCGCTCGTTCGACAAACAACTGCAAGGCGGAAAAGCTCAGGGCCTGCGCGCGGTTGAGCACCGCGATGGGCGGCGGGCAGTCCAGTGACTCAAGACGCTGAACGAACTCGCCTTCGGCCCGCAGACTCTCGCGGCTGGTGGCCAGAATGTGCACGTCGGGCGCGGCGCGCAGGAGGCTTTCGCTCAACAGAGCGATGGCGTCGAGCAGGTGTTCGCAGTTGTCGATCACCAGCAGCATCTGCCGGTCGCGCAAAAACGTGGCGAGGCCGTTCATCGGTTCGGCGTCGTGCAGGGACAGTTCGAGCAGCGTCGCCAGATGCGCGGTGATCATCTTTGGATCGTTGATCGGTGCCAGGTCCAGCAGACGAATGCCATCGCGGTAACGCCCGATCAGTTGTTCGGCGACACGCAGGGCTACCGTGGTTTTGCCTATGCCGCCGGGGCCGACCAGTGTGATGAAGCGCTGGCGTGACAATTGGACCATCAGGCTGTCGACGAGGGACTGGCGACCGATCATGCGCGTGCGACGCACGGGCAGGTTGTGGCCGCTCGGCGCGGGGGCGTCATTGCTCGGATGTTGCTCAATGGGCTCCAACGAGTACGGCGCTACAAAGCTGTAGCCGCGCTGGGCCACGGTGATGATGTAACGCTGGCCGTTCTGGCCGTCGCCGAGGGCTTTGCGCAACGCGGCCATGTGCACCCGCAGGTTGATGTCTTCGACTACGCTTTTGGGCCAGACCCCGGCGATCAGTTCCTGTTTGCTGACCACATTTCCGGCGTGTTCCAGAAGGATCAACAGAATGTCCATGGCTCGCCGGCCCAGGCGCAGGGGCTGGCCGGCCTCCATCACCAGGCGTTGTCCGGGATAGATCCGGTAAGGGCCGAAATGGAGGGCCTGTACGGGGGAAAGGGTCAACGGGACACTCCTGCTTGCAGCCGTCTGGGACGCGGTTTCCGAGCATATTCGTCAGGTTTGTTCGTTAGTGCAATGCGTTGCGCGGTGACTCTTGGGTGTTGGCCTGGACTGGCGATTTCCCGAGAGCGCGCATGAGTTGCGTATTTATTGGGTACGGCGCTCTCAAAGACGTTGCCGGGGCATTTGGTGCGCCAGGCAAAATTAACAACGTTTAACTCGTCCTGCGTCCGGTCTACGCCCAAAACTCTGACACTGCAACTCCCACAGGGGGCAGTCTTGCAAAGGGATTTATCTGTCATGAGGACGCCGCAATGAGCAACGTGGTGGTGGTCTATCACAGTGGCTACGGGCACACGCGGGTTATGGCTGAAGCCGTGGCTAAAGGCGTGGAACGGCACCTGGGCAGTACTTGCCAGCTGATTTCGGTTGAGGACGTGGACCAGCACTGGGACCGTTTGCACGATGCCGACGCGATTATTTTCGGCGCCCCGACCTACATGGGTAGCGCCTCGGCGTCGTTCAAAGGCTTCATGGAAGCCAGCGCAGCGTTTTACCTGGCCCAGCCCTGGCGCGACAAACTGGCGGCGGGCTTCACCAATTCCGGTTGCCTGTGTGGCGACAAACTCAACACGTTGCTGCAAATGGCGGTGTTCGCCGCGCAGCACTCAATGATCTGGGTTGGCCTCGACCTGCTGCCGGCACGCGCCGGCACCGGCGTATTCGACGGGCAACTCAACCGCCTCGGCAGTTCGCTGGGCGCCATGGCGCAGTCGAACGTCGAACAGTCCCCCGAATTCGCACCACCCCCGGAAGATCGCTGCACCGCCGCACACCTGGGCGAACGTGTGGCGCGGCTGGCTGAACGCCTGAGCCACTCTCCGGTTTGAATCACCCCAACCCTCGCTAAGGAGACATCGCATGAGCACGTTTACCACCCGGGACGGCACCGAGATCTACTACAAAGACTGGGGCACCGGCCAGCCCATCGTCTTCAGCCACGGTTGGCCGCTGAACGCCGACAGTTGGGAATCGCAGATGATCTTCCTTGCCTCCAAAGGCTACCGGGTGATCGCCCACGACCGTCGTGGCCACGGCCGCTCCAGCCAGCCGTGGACTGGTAACGACATGGACACCTATGCCGATGACCTGGCGCAGTTGATCGAGTTGCTCGACCTGAAAGACGCCGTGCTGTTCGGTTTCTCCACCGGTGGTGGCGAAGTGGCGCGCTACATCGGTCGCCACGGCACCGCCCGCGTGGCCAAGGCCGGGCTGATTTCATCGGTGCCGCCCCTGATGCTCAAGACCGAAGCCAATCCCGGTGGCCTGCCGATCGAAGTGTTCGACGGTATTCGTCAGGCCTCCCTGGCCGATCGTTCGCAGTTGTACATCGACCTCGCCAGCGGTCCGTTCTTCGGCTTCAACAAACCGGACGCCAAACCCTCGCAAGGCATGATCGACTGGTTCTGGATGCAAGGCATGACTTCCGGCCACAAGAACGCTTATGACTGCATCAAGGCGTTCTCCGAAACCGACTTCACTGAAGACCTGAAGAAGTTCGACATTCCCACGTTGGTGGTGCATGGCGATGCGGATCAGGTGGTGCCGATCGAGGCCGCGGGCATTGCTTCGGCCAAGCTGGTGAAAGGTTCTACGCTGAAGGTCTATCCCGGCGCGCCCCACGGCTTGACTGACACCCACAAGGATCAGCTCAACGCTGACCTGCTGGCGTTCCTCAAGGGGTGATGTGCCCACGGCGCGGACGCAGATCCGCGCCGTTTTTGCTCCTGATGAGCCGAATTCTTCGAGAACATGACCATGAAAAAGCTGACCAACGCCACCGGGGCACCGGTGGCCGACAACTTCAATATCCAGACTGCCGGCCCTCGTGGGCCGGCGCTCTTGCAAGACATCTGGCTGCTGGAAAAACTCGCGCACTTTGACCGTGAACTGATCCCGGAACGGCGCATGCACGCCAAGGGTGCGGGCGCCTATGGCACCTTCACGGTCACCCATGACATCACTCGTTTTACAAAAGCCAACATCTTCAGCTCGGTGGGCAAGGAAACGCCGCTGTTCGTGCGTTTTTCCTCGGTGGCCGGCGAGCGCGGCGCGGCGGATGCCGAGCGTGATATCCGTGGTTTCGCGGTGAAGTTCTATACCGATGAAGGCAACTGGGACATTGTCGGCAACAACACGCCGGTGTTTTTCTTCCGCGATCCGCTGCGTTTCTCCGACCTCAACCACGTGGTCAAGCGTGACCCGCGCACCGGCCTGCGCAACGCCACCAGCAACTGGGATTTCTGGACCCTGCTGCCCGAGGCGCTGCACCAGGTGACCATCGTGATGAGTGACCGCGGGATTCCTACCAGTTTCCGCCACATGCACGGCTTCGGCAGTCACACCTTCAGCCTGATCGACCGCGACAACAAGCGGGTGTGGGTGAAGTTTCATTTTGTCTGCCAGCAAGGCATCGCAAACCTCTCGGACGCCGAAGCCGAAGCGGTGGTCGGCAAGGATCGCGAAAGCAATCTGCGGGACTTGTACGAAGTCATCGAGCAGGGCAATTTCCCGCGCTGGAAACTGTGCATTCAGGTGATGGAAGAAGAGCAGGCGCTCAACTATCGGCACAACCCGTTCGACTTGACCAAGGTCTGGCCACACGCCGAATTCCCGCTGATTGATGTGGGCGTGATGGAGCTCAATCGCAACGCCGAAAACCATTTTGCCGAAATCGAGCAAGCGGCGTTCTCGCCGGCAAACGTGGTGCCGGGCGTGAGTTTCTCACCGGACCGCATGCTCCAGGCGCGGCTGTTATCCTACGGTGATGCCCAGCGCTATCGCCTCGGGGTGAACTTCAATCACATCCCGGTCAACGCGCCACGCTGCCCGGTGCACAGCTATCACCGCGACGGCGCCATGCGCACCGACGGCAACCTTGGCGGCACCGCCAGCTACTTCCCGAACAGCGTCGGCGAATGGCAGGACTCGCCGCAACTGGCCGAGCCGCCGCTGCCGCTTGAAGGCTTTGCGCAGCACTATGATCATCGGTTGGAAGAGGATCATTACGAACAGCCGGGCAATCTGTTTCGCTTGCTCGATCCGGTCCGCAAGCAGTTGCTGTTCGACAACACCGCACGCGCCATGAACGGCGTGCCGCAGGCGATCCGCCAACGCCACATCGACAACTGCACCAAGGCTGATCCGGCCTACGGGTTCGGCGTGGCCGAGGCGTTGGAGCGGTTGGTGCCGCTAAGGTAAAAGGTGGCAGGCTTGCTGGCGGTGGCGTCGGTGAAATCGCCATCGCCGACAAGCCGGGCTCCTACAGGTTTTGTGTCAGTCCTTAAATTCCGCACACCCGCACAATCCCTGTAGGAGCTGGCTTGCCAGCGATGGCGTCGGTGAAATCGCCATCGCCGGCAAGCCGGGCTCCTACAGGGTTGTGCGTGGAAGGGCGCGCATGGCCCGGCAGCGCCAGGCAAACGGGTTGATGCCTTCGCTGCGGGTGAAGATGTGGCAGAAGTGCGCCTGATCGCAGAAGCCGCATTCGAGGCTGATCTGCGTGAGGCTCAGCTCGGTGCTCTGGATCAATTGCTTGGCCCGGGCGATGCGTTGGTGGCGAATCCAGTCTTGCGGAGAGAGGCCGGTGCTGCACTTGAACGCGCGGGAGAAGTGACTGCGTGAAAGGGCGCAGGCGCGCGCCAGTTCGGTCACTTCGACGGTTTCACCGAGGCGTTCGAGGATCAATTGCTTGGCCAGGCTTTCGCGCCACGCGGTCAGGCCGCCGGTGGTTTTCTTTAGCGTTTCAGTGGCAGTCGCGCGGGCGACGTTTTGCTGAGAATGAGCCATGGCAAATGTCCGTGTCGGTGAGCGTCATTCTTGGGCGCGAGCGCTCTGGCAGGCGAGTTAAACGTTGTTAATTTCGCCTGCGCGCAGTTAAGGACAACCGTACCAACTCAGCACATTGCTGCAATTTTCCGGACGCGGGCCCCGTGCATGATTGATGTCATGTGGCGGATCTGTGCGGGGCCGCTTTTACGATTCGATCAAGGGTGAAGGCATGAAACATTCTCTGGTTTGCGCGTTGGGCCTCGCGATGGCGCTGGCGTCCGGCGTTTCCTCGGCTCAGGTACCGGCACAAGTTGGCTCGCAAGTGCCCGGCTACTTTCGATTGGCCATAGGCGATTTTGAGGTGACCGCGCTGTTCGATGGTTACAACGACCTGTCGCCCAAACTGCTCAAGGGCCTGACCCAAAGCCAGATTCACGCGCTGCTGGCCCGTCGCTCGATTGAAACGCCAGGCGTGCAGACCGCGTTCAACGCTTTTCTGATCAATACCGGCAAGCAATTGATCCTGGTGGATACCGGCGCCGGCCAGTGCATCGGTGCGACGGCGGGCATGCTCTCGGACAACATGAAAGCGGCCGGCTACGAGCCCTCGCAGGTCGACACGATCCTGTTGACTCACCTGCACCTGGACCATGTGTGCGGACTGGTCGATGGGCAGCAGAAACCGGTGTTTGCCAACGCCACGGTCTACGCCGCGAAGGCAGAAGCCGATTACTGGCTCGATCCGCAGGCCCTCGCCAAGGCTCCCGAGGGTGCCAAACCGTATTTCAAAATCGCCCAGGACTCCACGGCGCCGTATGTCGCTGCAGGGCGCTTTAAAACGTTCGACGCCGGTCAGTCGCCCGTACTGGGCGTTGAGGCCACGCTGGAAGCCGGGCACACGCCGGGCAGCACCACGTACCGCTTCACCTCTCAAGGGCAGAGCATTTTGTTCATGGGCGACCTGGTGCATAACCTCGCGGTGCAGTTCTTGCACCCGGAAGTTTCTATCGGCTTTGACGTCAACAGTCAGCAAGCAATCAAGAGCCGCGCCAAGGTGTTCAGCGATGCAGCCGTCAGCAAAACCTGGGTGACGGCGGCGCACTTGCCGTTTCCGGGCATCGGCCACATCGCCGCAGAGGGCAAGCATTTCCAATGGGTACCGGTCGAATACGGACCGTATAAACGTGCGGCGAACGTGCCGCTGATCGAGTAAAGTCCGACGCATTCACAAGGGGAACCGAGCCTATGAACCGTAACGATCTGCGTCGCGTCGACATGAACCTGTTGGTTATTTTCGAGGCCTTGATGTTCGAGAAGAACCTGACCCGGGTGGCTGAGAAATTGTTCATGGGCCAACCGGCGGTGAGTGCGGCGTTGGGTCGGTTACGGGATCTGTTTGACGATCCGTTGCTGTTGCGTAATGGCCGCGGCATGGAGCCGACCGGGCGAGCGCTGGCGATTCTCAAAGAGCTGCAGCCGGCGATGGATGTGATTTCCGGAGCGGTCAGTCGAGCTAAAGAGTTCGATCCGACGACCAGCTGCGATGTGTTTCGCATCGGGCTGTCGGACGATGCCGAGTTCGGCTTGTTTCCACCGTTGTTGCGGCAGCTGCAAGAGGAGGCGCCGGGGATCGTGGTAGTGGTGCGCCGCGCCAACTATCTGCTGATGCCGGCATTGCTGGCCTCGGGAGAGATCTCTGTAGGCGTGAGTTACACCACGGATCTGCCGGCGAATGCCAAGTGCAAGAAGTTGCGCGACATTCCCTGCAAAGTGCTGCGCGGGGATAAGCGGCCGGGGCTGCTGACGCTGGATGAATACTGCGAGCGGCCCCATGCGATGGTGTCGTTTTCCGGCGACCTGAGCGGCAATATCGATCTGGATCTGGCCAAGGTCGGTCGCAGCCGTCGGGTGGTGCTGGGTGTGCCGCAGTTCAGCGGTTTGCGTGCGTTGCTCGCCGGCACGGAGATGATTGCGACGGTGCCGGATTATGCGGCGTGCGCGCTGGTTGAGGGGTGTGCATTGCGGGCGGAGGATCCACCGTTTCCCATTGATGCTGCGCAGCTTTCGATGGCGTGGAGTGGGGTGCATGACAATGATCCGGCGGAGCGGTGGTTGCGGTCGCGGATCAGTGAGTTTATGTCGAGGCCTTTGCCGATTGCGTCTTGAACGTGGCGGCCTTCGGGCCGACCTGGTGCTTGCGAATGTACCCCGAGCCCCTGTAGAAGCTGGCTTGCCGGCGATGGCTGCCTGACAGCGGCCCCTTTCTCACGAACATACCCAACCCCCTGTAGGAGCCGGCTTGCTGCGGGCGGCGTTCCGACGATCGCAGCCTTCCATCCAACATCATCGCCAACCGACGGGCCGCCTTCGCTGGCAGGCCAGCTCCTACAGGGCTTTTTCGATGGCTGGCGGTCCGGATCGGCTCACAAAAAGAGCACGTACATTCAATTTTCCCTGCCTCTCTCCCGGCATTATCGAATGATGTCCCGGCGCTTTGACGCCGGTGGATTTTCATTTGTGCAGGTAACCCATGAACGCTTCGCAATGGGATGAACGCGTCCAGGACTTCGGGCTGTTTTTTTTGCGGGTCAGCGGTGGTTTGTTTCTGCTGTGGGTGCACGGTTTGCCGAAGCTGCTTAACTACAGCGCTCAACTGCTGGTCATCGAAGACCCTTTCCACCTGGGCGCGAACGTCACGCTGATGCTGGCGATTTTCGCCGAGGTGCTGTGCCCGCTGCTGATCATTGCCGGGGTGTTGGTGCGTCTGGCGTGCCTGCCGATTTTGTCGGTGCTGTGGATCGCACTGCTGGTGGTGCATCCGCAATGGAGCCTCGAGGAAGGGCAGTTCGGCTGGCTGCTGTTGATCCTGTTCACCAGCCTTCTTATCGCCGGGCCGGGACGGCTGGCGCTCAATGTCCGATTCGCCGGAGCTTTGCGCTATGCCTGAATCCAATCGTTTCGAAGAAGTCGTGACCCTGGTCATCAAGCACCGGGTCAAGGCTGGTTTTGAAGTGCCGTACGAAGCCTGGTTGCGCAACATCGTCAGCATTGCCGGGCAGCAGGAGGGGCACTTGGGCGTGGATGTGATGCGCGGCAAGAACGCCGGTCTCGATATGTACACCTGCGTGCTGCGCTTTTGCACCACCGACGCCATGCAGCACTGGCTGGATTCTCCGCAACGTCTCGAACTGGTCAACGAAGCCACGCCAATGCTCGCGGACGGCGACCAGACCGAGGTCAACCCGGTCAATGAGTTCTGGTTCGCGCCGTCGACGGACACGGCTTCGCCACCGCCGCCGCGCTGGAAGCAGGCCGTGGTGACGTTGTTGGTCATTCTGCCGCACACCTTGCTGGTGCCACTGATCTGGGGCCCGCTGCTGCGACTCAATGCCTTGCTGTCCAACTACGTGGTCGCCACGTTCCTGATCACGCTGACCATCGTTGTCTCGGTGGTGTACCTGTTCATGCCGATGGCGACGCGCTTGTTCGCGCCTTGGCTGTCCCCCTCCACTCAGCCCAAGGAAACGCGATGAACGCCGATCTGATTTTGTTCAATGGCCAATTTCATACCGTTGACCGTGAAAACCCACGCGTCAGCGCCGTCGCGATCAGCGACGGTCGATTCGTCGCGGTCGGCACCGATGCCGAAGCCATGGTTCTGCGCGGCTCGGGCACGCAGGTTATCGACCTCAAGGGGCGCTGCGTCATCCCCGGCCTCAATGACTCACACTTGCACCTGATCCGTGGTGGTTTGAACTACAACCTCGAACTGCGTTGGGAGGGTGTGCCGTCAGTGGTCGATGCCTTGCGCATGCTCAAAGAGCAGGCTGACCGCACGCCAACGCCGCAATGGGTGCGCGTGGTCGGTGGCTGGAACGAATTCCAGTTCGCCGAAAAGCGCATGCCGACCCTTGAAGAGCTCAACCAGGCCGCGCCCGATACCCCGGTGTTCGTGTTGCACTTGTACGACCGTGCCTTGCTCAACCGGGCTGCGTTACGCGTGGCCGGTTACACCCGTAACACGCCGAACCCGCCGGGTGGCGAGATCGTGCGCGACAGCAACGGCGAGCCGACCGGCATGCTGGTGGCGCGTCCTAACGCGATGATTTTGTACTCGACGCTGGCCAAGGGGCCGAAGTTACCGCTGGAATACCAGGTCAACTCGACCCGGCAATTCATGCGCGAACTCAACCGTCTCGGCTTGACCAGTGCGATCGATGCCGGCGGCGGTTTCCAGAATTATCCGGACGATTACCAGGTGATCGAGCAGTTGGCCAAGGACCAGCAACTGACCATCCGCATTGCCTACAACCTCTTCACGCAAAAGCCGAAAGAAGAGCTCACCGATTTCAAGAACTGGACCAGCAGCGTGACCCTGCACCAGGGCGACGATTACCTGCGGCACAACGGTGCCGGGGAAATGCTGGTGTTCTCGGCGGCGGATTTCGAGGACTTCCTCGAGCCGCGTCCGGACCTGCCGCAAACCATGGAAGACGAGTTGGAACCGGTGGTTCGCCACCTGGTCGAGCAGCGTTGGCCGTTCCGTTTGCACGCCACTTACAACGAATCCATCAGCCGCATGCTCGACGTGTTCGAGAAGGTCAACCGCGACATTCCGTTCAACGGCTTGCCGTGGTTTTTCGATCACGCGGAAACCATCACGCCGCAGAACATCGAGCGGGTGCGGGCGTTGGGCGGCGGCATTGCGATTCAGGATCGCATGGCGTTTCAGGGCGAATATTTTGTCGAGCGTTATGGCGCCAAGGCGGCCGAAGCGACGCCACCGATCAAGCGCATGTTGGCCGAAGGTGTACCGGTCGGCGCCGGCACCGACGCGACGCGGGTGTCCAGCTACAACCCATGGACTTCGTTGTACTGGATGGTCAGCGGCCGCACCGTCGGTGGCCTGGAGCTGCACGCCGAGGGGCTGTCCCGCCAAACCGCACTCGAACTGTTCACCCACGGCAGCGCTTGGTTCTCTTCCGAACAGGACAAGAAAGGCATGATCAAGGTCGGCCAATTGGCTGACGTCGCAGCCCTGAGCGCGGACTTTTTCAGCGTCGACGAAGAAGCGATCAAGTGGATCGAATCGGTGTTGACCGTGGTCGGCGGCAAGGTGGTGTATGCCGCCGGTGATTTTGAAAAGCTCGGCCCGGCCAGTGTGCCGGTGCTGCCGGACTGGTCGCCGGTGGTGAAGGTGCCGGGGCACTGGCGCCCGACCTCGCCGATGCAGGCGCAGGTTCACCATTGCAGCGGACCGTGCGGCGTGCATTCCCACCGTCATGAAAAGGCGCGTTTGTCGAACGCGCCGGTCAGCGATTTCGCCGGTTTCTGGGGCGCCTTTGGCTGCTCATGCTTCGCCTTCTGACGATCTCAAAAAGCGCCGATGCACAGCGTCGGCGCCCTATGTAACACCCATCCATCGAGGAGATTCACATGAGCAACGTTCCGTACAAACGCCTGAATAAAGACGATGCGGTTGTCCTGTTGGTCGACCACCAGACCGGTCTGATCTCGCTGGTTCAGGACTTCTCGCCGAACGAATTCAAGAACAACGTGCTGGCCCTGGGTGACGTGGCCAAGTTCTTCAAACTGCCGACCATCCTCACCACCAGCTTCGAAAGCGGCCCGAACGGCCCGATGGTGCCGGAATTGAAAGAGCAGTTCCCGGACGCGCCGTACATCCCGCGTCCAGGCCAGATCAACGCCTGGGACAACGAAGATTTCGTCAAGGCCGTCAAAGCCACCGGCCGCAAGCAACTGATCATCGCCGGGGTGGTGACTGACGTTTGCGTAACCTTCCCGACGCTGTCGGCGCTGGCCGAAGGCTTTGAAGTGTTTGTGGTGACCGACGCTTCGGGCACCTTCAACGAAACCGTGCAACAAGCCGCGTGGGCGCGCATGGCGGCGGCCGGTGCTCAATTGGTCAACTGGTTCTCGGTGGCGTGCGAGCTGCAAGGCGACTGGCGCAACGACATGGAAGGCCTGGCGAACCTGTTGTCGCCGCGCATTCCCAACTACCGCAACCTGATGAACAGCTACTCGGTGCTGACGTCGAAATAAGTCCCGCCGCCCCTAAAAAAATGCCCGCGAATCTGCGGGCATTTTTTGTGCCTTTGCAGGAGCGGGCTTGCCGGCGATGGCGATCTCACAGGCGCTATCGCCGGCAAGCCGGCGCCTACAAGTTTTTTTGGTTATACCGATTGGCGTTTTTGCAGCCAGCTGAGGAAACCTCCCTTCTTGATCGGCAGTGGTTTGGCCAGCAACGCCAACCGACTGTTCTGCTGCCGCACCGCCTGCAACTTGTTCAATGCCCGACTCACTTCAACCCGCTGTTCCATGCAGCTGCGGGTCAGGGATTTGTCGATCCGGTAGATGATGCACGAAGTCAACGCGGTGAACGTGGCCTGCGACGGCGTATCGGTGAGAATGCTCTGTTCCCCCATGACTTCGCTCGGCCCCATGCGTCCGGCTTCGGTTTGCCCGGCGCCGTCCGGCACTGTTGCGCTGACCACACCCGTGGCGATGACCATCAGGCTGTCCGGCACTTCACCCAGTTCCAGCACCACCTGGCCTGCCGCGTACTGCTGCGCAACCATCGATTGGGCCATCTGGTCGCGTTCGTCTTCACTGAGTGAACGGAAGATTTTCACTTCATCCAGCAACGACCGCGCACGGGTGGTCGGCTCAATCACGCCATCGAGCTGCCGGGAAATCCCCGCCGCTTCGAGGTGCCTGTGGGCCAGGTCGAACAGCTGATTGCGCACTTCACTTTTCTTGCCCAGCTCTGCGATAAACCCGCTGGCGACGTACTCGGACATGCTTTCGCCGGCCTCTTTCAGCACCGCTTTCGGTGCCGGGTTGAGCAGCAGACTGCTGCTGCCTTGCAGCGTGCGGTCCAGTGCGTCCAGCACCCGACGCGGGCGAATGTGGTTGGGCACCTGAATGCTGATCGAGACGCCATGCATGTTGGTCGGCCGGCTCAGATTGACGATCTTCGCTTTGGCCGCCACCGAGTTCGGCACCACTGCGGTACTGCCGGCGCTGGTCAGCAGGTGCGTCGCGCGCCAGTCGATGTCGAGGACTTTGCCCTCGACGCCGTCGATCATGATCCAGTCATCCACTTGATAGGGCTTGGTGGTGTTGAGCACGATCCCGGAAAACACATCGCTCAAGGTGCTTTGCAACGCCAGGCCGACCACGATTGCCACCACCCCGGACGTCGCCAGCAAACCTTTCACCGGCAACTCCAGTACGTAGCCGGCGGCGGCGACGATGGCGATCAGAAACACCAGTGCGCCGATGACGTCCTGCAGCAAGCGACCGCTGTGCCCGATACGCCGCATCAGCACCAGTCCGATGACTTCGGTGAGCACTCGCGCCGCGTACAGCCACCAGAGAATCCCCAGCGCCGTGGCACCCAGTTGCGCCACGCGGTCCTCGGCAAACAGCGGCGCCTGCAACGGGCTGACGCCGGCGTTGATGATGAGCGCGCTGAACATCACGAACAGCGCCAGGCGCACGCCGACCCGCGTGACGCGATGGTTGAACGGCGCGAGGTGCCAGAGCACGGCGTCGATCACCAGCAGCAGGGCACTCCAGGACAGCAGATGACCGTAGATGAGGGACATATGGGGTAGCTCCGGAAGAGTGTTTTTTTTGTAGCAGCCGCCCGCAGCAAGCCCGGCTCCTATGGAAAAAGCCCCTCGCACGATGACCGTGGGAGGGGCGAGGGGACTCAGTTCAGATGAGTCTTGAGTTCCAGTGCTGCCTGACGCACCGCCGCTTTCACTTCCGGAATCTGGCTCAGTGGATTGAGCAAACCGAAGTCGTGAATCATGCCGTTGTAACGCACCGCCGTGACCGCCACACCGGCCGCATCGAGGTGGCGGGCATAGGCTTCGCCTTCGTCACGCAACACGTCGAATTCAGCGGTCTGCACCAGCGCTGCCGGCAAGCCTTTGAGCTGTTCGGCGCTGGCCTGCAACGGCGAAGCGTGGATCTGCGCTCGCTCGGCCTGGTCGGTGGTGTAGTTGTCCCAGAACCAGTTCATCATGCCTTTGGTGAGGAAATGGCCTTCGGCAAATTGCTGGTACGAGCCAGTGTCGAACTGCGCATTGGTCACCGGCCACATCAGCAGCTGGAAACGCAGCGCCGGGGTTTTCTGTTCCTTGGCCATCAACGCAACGACCGCCGCCATGTTGCCGCCGACGCTGTTGCCGGCCACCGCGAGGCGCTTGCCATCGACGCCGATGTCCTTGCCATGTTCGGCCACCCAACGGGTCGCGGCGTAGGCCTGGTTGATCGCGGTCGGGTAGTGCGCTTCCGGCGATGGCGTGTAATCGACATACACCGCGACGGCACCGGAGCCGACCACCAGGTCATGAATCAAGCGTTGGTGAGTCGGGTAATCGCCCAGCACCCAGCCGCCACCGTGGAAGAACATGAACACCGGCAACTCACCTTTGACCTTGGCCGGTCGTACGATTTTCAGGTTGATGGTTTGTCCATCGACCTTGATTGCACGATCGCTGACGTCCACACCCGACAGATCAACCTTCACCGAGTTTTGCGCACCGGTCAGCACCGCACGGGCGTCTTTCGGGCTCAGTTGCTCGAGCGGCTTGCCACCACCGGCGGCGAGGGCTTCAAGGAAGGCCTGGGTGTTGTGTTCGACGCCTGGGCTGCCAGCAGCAAAGGCGTTGCCGACGGCGAGGGCGAGGAGGGAAGCGGTCAGGGTTTTCTTGACGAGGTTCATGGGGAAATCCTTTTTAGTTAATGAGAGGCCGGTTGCTGCTGCGCTGGGGTTCAGCCTCAGCAACACCGTGGACACAGATTAATAGGGTGATGAAAAGGGAAAAAGCGGCTATAAAGCGTTTAACTGTCAACCGGAGAGTGACAATGAACCCGTTCGAAGATATGCGTATTTTTTGCCAGGTCATGGACTCCGGCAGCTTCACCTCGGCCGCCGATCAATTGGGCCTGTCCAAGCAGTTCGTCAGCCGACGGCTGATGCAACTTGAAGAGCGCTTGGGCGTGCGTTTGCTTAACCGCTCGACCCGGCGCCTGGACGTCACGCCCCTGGGCCAGAGTTATTACGAGTCGGCGCTGCGGCTGCTCAGCGAAGTCGAGCAGGTGGAGCAGGGCATCGCCGGCCAGACCACCGAACCGCGCGGCACCATTCGCGTGAGCGCGCCGTTGTCGTTTGCGGTGGCGCATTTGGGCTGTTTGCTGCCGGTGTTCTTGCAGCGTTATCGCGATGTCGCGGTGGAAGTGGATTTGAGCGACCGCCCGGTGGATCTGCTCAGCGAGGGTTACGACCTGGCATTGCGCATTGGCATCCTCGAAGACTCGACGCTGATCGCCCGCCGCATCGCTTCGATCCAGCGAGTGTATTGCGCCGGTCCGGCTTACCTGGCCGAGCGCGGAACGCCGCGTAAACCCGAGGATCTGCACACGCATGACTGTCTGCCGTATGGTCACGGCCGCCAGGTGCAATGGCGTTTTGAAGGACCGGGCAAGCCGCTGGCGGTCAACGTGACCGGGAGGATGCGCGTCAACAACGGGGAGTTGCTCAGGGATGCGGCGGTGGCCGGGATGGGGATTACTTACCTGCCGACATTCATTGTCGGGGCGGCGTTGAAGGATGGACGACTGGTGCCGGTGCTGGACGAGTTTCGCCCGCAGCCGCTGACGTTGTCGGCGGTGTACCCACAGCATCGCCAGAGTTCGCGACCGGTGCAGGCGTTGATCGAGTTTTTGCGCGAGCGGCTGGATCAGGCTGAGGATTCACGCGGTCCCTTGGAGGAGTAAGCTTGCTCGCGATGACGGAGTGTCAGGTAAAAAACAGGGTGAATGACACACCGCTATCGCGAGCAAGCTTGCTCCTACAAAGAGCAGTGGGTGATCAGGTCCTTTTGTCATCACCCGGTTCGCCACCGGCGTGCACGCCATGGTCGTCGCCGATTTCGCCGGCATGATGAACGCCGTTATGGCCGATTTCACCGGCCTGATGAACCCCGTGATCATCTCCCGGTTCGGCATGGGTGCTGCTGCGACCGGATGAGGCGGTGTTGCCGGAATGCCCCGAGCCATGGTCGCTGCCGCTGTGCCCGCTGCCGCTGCCGCTGCCGCTGTGCCCGCTGCCGCTGCCGCTGTGCCCGCTGCCGCTGCCGCTGCCGCTGTGCCCGCTGCCGCTGCCGCTGCCGCTGCCACCACCACCGCCACCGCCGCCGCTTCCACCGTGGCCGCCGCCACTTCCACCGCCGCCGTTGCCACCACCACCACCACCACCACCGTGACCGCCGCCGCCGCCGCCGCCACCAGAACCTCCACCGCCACCACCACCATCCCTGGCCTGAGCGCTCGATACACCGGACAGGCTGTCCGGAATCAATACGGTCGACGCCGACAAAACTGCGCCAATCGCTACTGCCAGTAAAAGCTTGTTGATGTGCATGTCGTTCTCCGTCTTCTTTTTCAGATTGGAGCGTTGATGAACAATGCAACGTGCTGCTCGATTCAATGGGTGAACACCGCAATGTCCTGATTTATTCAGTTGCAATGTCGATGAACGATGAACGGTACAGCACGACCCTGATTGAGGGATCAGTGAATGCTCGAGGCCAGCTCGAATATCGGGATGTACATCAGGATCACGATGACCCCGATCAACAGGCCGATGAAGGTCATGAGCAAGGGTTCGAACAAGCGCACGAACCATTCGATCCAGCGGCTGATTTCTTCGTCATAGAAGTCCGCGCTGCGTTCCATCATCTGCCCGAGGTTGCCGGACTGCTCGCCGGCCCGCAGCAAGCGCAGGGACACCGGGGTGACGAGGTGATTGAGCTCCAGCGCCGCCGACAGCGATTGCCCTTCGCGCACCCGCTCGCAGGCCTGATCCAGGCGCATTCGGGAGGCCACGGTGAGCAGGCCGCGGACCATGCCCATAGCGGTGACGAGGGGGATGCCGCCTTGCAGCAGAATCCCCAGCGAGCGATAGAAACGCGCCAGTTCGTACATGAAAATGCGCTGGTGGACTGCCGGGAGTTTTTCGATCACCCGGTCAACGCCCCGGCGAAAGGCTGGTTGGCGCTTGAGGAAGGCGAGGGCGACGACGATCGCCACCAGGGCGCCGAAGAATTCGCCCTGATGAGCATGCAGGAACATCCCGCTGCTCATCAGCACTTGCGACAGCCACGGCAGATTATTGCCCAGCCCTTCGAACACCAGACTGAAGCGCGGCACCACGTAACCCATCAAAAACAACACCACGCCACCGCCCACCACCAGCAACAGCATGGGGTAGATCGAAGCGCTGACGATCTTCTGTCGAACCTCGTCCATGCGTTGGCGGTAGCTGACATAACGACCCAGGGCATCGCCCACTGCGCCGGTCTTCTCGCTGGACTGCACCAGCGCCACGTAGAGCGGCGGGAACACCGCCGACAACTGACCCAGTGCCTGGGAGAACGATTTGCCCTCATACAGCAGGCGCACCAGCTCACTCAAGGTTTTGCGGGCCTGTGGCGCGGTTTCTTTTTCCGCCAGGCTTTCCAGTGCATCGATCAACGGCAGGCCGGCGTTGAGCAGGGTGGTCAGCTCCTGGCTGAACAGCACCAGGTTGAACGTCTCGCGCTTGTGCAATCGCAACGCTCGCCAGTGCCGTTCGGCTTGCAGGCTGACCACCCGCAGGCCCTGGTCTTCGACGATGCGGCGGGCTTCGCTATCCCCTTGAGCCTCCACCGTCATCGAGACCACGCCGGTCTTGCCCACGGCCTTGAGATGAAAACGCATGCTCGCCTCCCGTCACTGCCAACTGGTGACTTCGGCGTTTTCGCCTTCGCCGCCGGGTTGACCGTCCTTGCCCATGGACAGCAGGTCGTATTCGCCGTTTTCGCCGGGGTAGCGGTAGGTGTAATTGCGGCCCCACGGGTCCTGCGGCAATTTTTTCTGCAAGTACGGGCCGGTCCAGCGGGTTTCGTCGCTGGGCGCGGTGACCAGCGCCTGCAAACCCTGTTCGGTCGATGGGTAATGACCGACCTCCAGTCGATACAAATCCAGTGCCTTACCCAGGCCTTCGATTTGCGCCTTGGCCACCTTCACTTCGGAGCGGCCGAGCTGGGCGAAATACTTCGGCGCGACGATGCCGGCCAACAGCCCCAGCACCACCAGCACCACCAACAGTTCGAGCAGAGTGAACCCGCGCTGAGCTCGCGGTGAAGAGTGACGCGGGGCACTACACAGACACTGATTCATGATGACCTCACACAGTCGGCAGAAGGGTCGCCATGAAGGCTTATGCAATTGCCATGCTCACCCCCGGACATCCCGCTGCAACCCCTGAATTACGGGCCTTCGCGCTTCCGGCACAGTGCTTGCGTATGGCTGATTCACTACCGGCCATTGGGGCATTAGCCCCATTTTTCGGGGCCGGTCAGGGGAGACAAAAAAAATGAAAACACTCACCACTGGACTGCTCGGCTGTGTGCTGCTGGCAGGCACAGTTCAGGCCGATGTATTCGTTTCTGTGGACAGCAAGGGCAGCTACGTTTTGTCCAATGTCCACCGTCCCGGTCGTACCTATGAACGGGTAATCCACGAGCCTGAATCGTCGCTGGTCAGTCTCGATCAACAGCCGCAGATGATTGCCCGGCAACCCTATGCCGAGCTGGTTTCGGCGGCTGCCACGGCCAATGAATTACCGGCGGCGCTGTTGCATGCGGTGATCCAGGCCGAGTCCCACTACGACTCCGGCGCGACCTCATCGAAGGGCGCCGGCGGGCTGATGCAATTGATGCCCGACACTGCCCGGGAAATGGGTGTGACCAACGTCTACGACCCCAAGGCCAACATTCAGGGCGGTGCCAAATACCTCAAGCGCCTGATGACCCTGTTCGACAACGACATCGCGCTCGCCGTGGCGGCCTACAACGCCGGGCCGCAAGCGGTGCTCAGCCGTGGCGGAGTGATCCCGCCGTTCGCCGAAACCCAGCGTTATGTACCGAGCGTGCTGCGCCAATACCGCCGCTTGCAAGGCCTGGCCGTGGATGCACCGCTGTGATGGGCGAACGTGGGGAACCTTGCCCCAACAGTGGGGCATGGTGGCCCCGACCGAAAAGTGGGGAATGGGTGGGGAATATCCCCCGACTTATCAAGTCGTTTATGTAACCACCTGAAAAACAACAACAATATTTATGGCATGCGGATTGCTCAAGGGGATTTGTCGAGAATCATTCCCTGTGAGCACCCACAGCGAGGCCCGCGATCATGACCGGCATACCCCACGCTCATCACTTGGTTAACTTGCTGCTGTTTATCGCGCCGCTGTTCGGCTTCGAGCTGGCCGAAGCGGCGGTGCGCTGCGAGCGCAATCTGGTGGCGAACGTCGTGGCGCTGGATCAGCCGCTGATGTTCAATCGCCTCGGCGCGCAGAACGCCAATGGCATGATGTTCGCCCTGCGGCGTGACGTGGTCGATGACCATGACATGTCCCTGGCCCACGGTGGCGCGGCGGTGCCGGGCAAGGTTTCGCTGCGGCCCGACAAGCGTCCGCGTCCTTTGGTGTTGCGCGTAGCGGCCGGTGATTGCCTGACCATCAATTTGCAGAACTTGCTGGCCTATCAAGCCAACCCCGGCAGCCACGACAGTGGCGGGGAAGAAGCGGGGGGGATCGAGGGCGAAGTCCAAATCGGCGAAGCCGCAAACTTCAAGGTCGACGAGCAAGTCACGGATCGTCATGTCGGCTTCCAGGTCAACGGCTTGCAAGCGGTCAACAGCATTGACGACATTTCCGCCTACACCGGGCGTAACCCCAATACGCTGGTCGCCCCCGGCGCGACTCGTTCCTACACCTTGTACGCCGAGCGCGAAGGGGCGTTCGCTGCCAGCAGTCGCGGTGCAACGTTCGGCGGTGAAGGCGATGCGGGCAACGTCGCCAACGGCCTGTTTGGCGAAGTGGTGGTGGTGCCCAAGGGTGGCCGCGCCTATCGCAACACCGTGACCGAAGAAGAAATGCGCCTGGCCAGCAGCGGCCGCACGCCGACCGGTCAGCCGATTGTCGATTACCAGGCGCGCTACCCGCAGCGTGAACCGTGGATTCGTGAAGGCAAGGCCGGCACGCCGATCATCAACATGGTCGACGGCAACGAAATCATTTCCAGCGAGAGCGATGCGATCGTCATGGGCAGCAACGCCGACGGCAGCTTCCCGCCGTCGACCTATCCGTTGGAGGCCATCGGCAAACGCAACCCGGCGTTGCCCAACCGGCTGGAACCGTTCCGCGATTTCGCTTCGCAATTCCAGGATGAAACCGCCGCAACCCAGGCATTCCCTGCCTATTGGGCAGACCCGGTCATGGCCCACGTGCTGGAGCCGACTCGCGACTCGTTCATGATCAACTACGGCTCCGGCGGCATGGGCGCCGAGGTGGTGGCCAACCGATTGGGCGTCGGGCCGATGCACGATTGCCTGTCCTGCGCCTATGAAGAATTCTTCCTCAGTTCGCACACCGTCGGCGACGTGGCGATGCTGGTGGACGTGCCGGCCAACGCCGGTCTGGAAAACATCCGCCCCGGTGAAACGCCGCGCGCCGATCAGGTCGGGGTCAAGGCGACCATGGCGCTGTATCCGTCCGAGCCGTCCAACGTCAACCACAGTTACATCGGCGACTTCGTCAAATTCCGCAACACCCACAACGGCCACGAGCAGCATATCTTCCACCTGCACGGGCACCAGTGGTTGTTCAATCCCAACGACGACAACTCCGACTACGTGGACGCCCAAGGCATCGGTCCGGGTGCCGGCTACACCTATGAAATCGCCAACGGCGGTTCGGGCAACCGCAATCGCGTCGCCGGTGACGCGATCTATCACTGCCACTTCTATCCGCACTTCGCCCAGGGCATGTGGAGCATGTGGCGGGTGCACGATGTATTTGAAGAAGGCACCAAACTGGAAGTGTCCCAGCAAGGCGCCGACGGTTATCACCGCGAGCCTTACGCACTGCGCAGCGGCAAACCGGCCGCGGGTGCCCGGGCCTTGCCCGATGGCGAGATCATTGCCGGTACGCCGATTCCAGCGGTAGTGCCGCTGCCGGGCAAAGCCATGGCGCCGATGCCGGGCAAAGTCGCAGTGGTGCCGAAAATCGGTGAGACCCTGGTGGCTGGCAATGATGACGACGACGGTGAACACCATGGCGGCAACGCTGGCCCGCAGGCCATCGGCTCCCTGGCGCTGGTGGATCGCAGTGAAGCCAACCGCAACGCCGACGGCAGCCTGAAAAACCCCGGCTATCCGTTCTGGATCGGCGGCATGGAAAGTTCGGTTGGCCAACGTCCACCGACCCCACCGCTGGACATGCTCGACGCCGCCAAGGCGCAGGCCTTGAAAGGCAGCGGCAACGCCTTGTGGGCCAACCTCGACCCGGCGCAGTCCGGTGGTTGGGATGGTGGTCTGGGGCGTCATTCCCTCGATGGATTCTCTGCCGGTGGCGTGGCGCACACCGTGACCACTTCCCTGGATTTCTCCAAGGAAGTGACCCGCGCCAAGCCGATTTACATGCCCGAAGAAGGCACTGAAGTCGAACAGGCGGCCATGAAATTCCACGCCCAAAAGGACCACCCTAGCTTTGCCGTTTTGCCTGGCAATCAAATCGTCGCGCGCAACTTCCGCACCAACGGCGCGTTGCCAACCGCCGGCGCGCCTTACTACGAACCGTGCATGGATGACCGGCAAAAACGCCTGACCAGCAGCGCCGGCATGGGCGAGTTTGCCAGTGGCGAACGGCTCGACGGCATGTCGTTCAGCGGGTCTTCGACCTTCACGGCTGACCGGCCACGGGTCTACAAAGCGGCGAACATCCAGTTCGACGCGGTGTACAACAAGGTCGGCTACCACTTCCCGCAAGCACGCATCCTGGCGCTGTGGGAAGACGCCTGGCCGGTGATCACCAAGCAGCGTCCGCCAGAGCCTTTGGTGATGCGCATGAACACCTTCGACTGCGTGCAATACCAGCAAACCAACCTGGTGCCGGCCATCTATGAGATGGACGACTATCAAGTGCGCACGCCGACCGACGTGATCGGCCAGCACATTCACTTGCCGAAGTGGGACCTGACGGCGGCGGACGGTTCGGCCAACGGCTGGAACTACGAAGACGGCGTACTTTCGCCCGGTGCGGTGCAGGAGCGCATCCACGCCATTCGCGAGTTCAACCAATGCACGGGCAGCGACCCGCGTGAGGGCACACCTGCTTGTCCGAAGGCTAAAAATCACCCGTACTTCGGTCAGTTCGGCCGGGCCGACTGGGTCGGCGCGCGCACGGCGATGCAGCGCTGGTTTGTCGATCCGGTGGTGAACGCCAAAGGCGTCGACCGTGGCCTGGGGACCATTTTCACCCACGACCACCTCGGCCCATCGACTCACCAACAGATTGGTCTGTACGCCACCGTACTGGCTGAACCGGCCGGTTCCACCTGGTTCCACGCCGAAACCGGCGAGCCGTTGTACAGCGGCGCGCGGCAGGACGGTGGGCCGACTTCGTGGCAGGCCGTGGTGTCCACCGGTGACCTGGACGGTGACGGCAAGAACGACAGCTTCCGCGAGTTTTTCCTCGAATACAGCGACTTCCAGCACGCCTATGAAGCCGGTGTGTATGTGGGCGCCGGGCCTAACGGTATACCTGACGCGCAAGCCTTTCCGGCCACTGCCGACAGCTTCCGCTACGCCATCAACCCGCCGGTGCGCAAGGAAGCCGAGACACTGCTTGAGCAGGTGGTCGAAGCCCGTGGTGGCTTGATGCCGGGCTGTCCAAGCCGGCCTTGCCCACAAGCCATCTCGGTCGATGACCCAGGCATGTTCGTGGTCAATTACCGCAACGAACCACTGGCCCTGCGAGTGTATGACCCGAACAAGGTCGGCCCGGACGGCAAGCGCGGAATGCAGGCTGACGGCCTCGGTGGCGACCTCGCGTATGCCATGCAAAGCCGCACCGACCGTGCGATCCCGGCGATGAACCTGGCTCCGAACCTCATTACCGCTGCCACCGGCCCGACCGGCGGCACCACTCAGTTCCCACCGCACATCAACCGCGGCGGCGCGGAGCCGGGCGACCCGTTCACGCCGATGTTGCGCACCTACACCGGTGACAACGTGCGGCTGCGGGTGCATGCCGGCGGTCACGAAGAAGAGCACAACGTGACCCTGCACGGCGTGAAGTGGCTGCAAAGCGGCTCGGGATTCGGCAACAGCTCCAACTCCGGCTGGCGCGCGTCGCAGATGATCGGGATCTCCGAGCAGATGGGCTTCATTGCGCCAGTGTCGATGCTCTCCAGCTCGGCGGCGACCACCGGGGACTACCTGTACTCGATGGACGCGTCGATCGAAGGCTACTGGAGCGGGATCTGGGGTGTGATGCGCAACTACACGGCCCAGCGCAACGATCTGTTCGCGCTGCCCAACAACCCGAAACCGGCGGGTATGCGCAACACCGTGGCGTTCGACGGTTCCTGCCCACGGTACAGCGCCAACCCCAACGGCATCGGCACCCGGCCAACCGTGCAACGCAACTATGAAGTGGTCGCGGCGCTGGCGAACGATATTCTCGGCAACCCGCTGGGCCTGACCATCGGCGATCCGGCCGGGCTCGCTCAACACGTCGGCGGGGCGTTGAACCCGGCAGGCGGCACCCTGGTGTTCAACTCACGCCCAGTGAGCATTCCTCAGGTGACAGTGAACGACCCCGAAGACGGAACAACCTTCACCATCGGCGGGCAAAGCGGGCCGTTGCATGACCCGACGTCAATCCTCTATGTGCGCAAGGGCGACCTTGACCCGATTACCGGAAAGCTCAAACCCGGTGTGCCGGTCGAACCGCTGGTGCTGCGCGCGACAGCAGGGGACTGCATCAACATCACTCTGGAAAACCGTCTGCCCCTGGTTATGCCGGACCTGACCCAGACGGCGTCGGTGATGGGCATGGTCAAGCGTGACCGCAACAATGGCGAAGGCTCTACTACCTTCAGCAATAACCTGATGCGGCCGTCCAGCCATGTCGGTCTGCACGCGCAGCTGTTGGCGTACGACATCACCAAATCCGACGGCACCAACGTCGGCACCAACCCGATCCAGACCGTGCCACCACGCGTCGGCACTGTGGGTGCGTACCCGACGCGTACCTATCAGTACTACGCCGGGCACCTGGAACGTGAAGGCAAGCCGATCACGCAACTGGGTCGCAGTGTCGACAACATCAACGCTACGGCAGTGGAATTTGGCGGGTTGAATATCACCCCGGCAGATGTGATCAAGCAGCCGCAAAAAGGCCTGGGCGGTGCAATGAGCGTCCTGCCGATCGGCGCCACCTGGGTTGAGGATGCGCGCAAGGTGAACGCGACCGTCACTGCGCCCGCACAGACCAGCTACCGCGACTTTGCGATGGTCTGGCAGAAGGCTTTGAATATGCGCTGGGCCAATGGGCGTCCGGTGGAAGGCATTGCCTCGGAGGCCGGGGTACCGACCGATCCGCAGGACAATTCCAGCATGGCCATCAACTACAAGACCGAGCCGATGTGGTTCCGCTTCGGCCTGCCACCGGATGCGCCGTTCGGTCACGCCGACGGCCATGGTTATGGTGACGTGCCCAACGCGCACATGGCCTACAGCAATGCGCTGGTGGGCGGCGATCCGCAGACGCCGGTGCTGTATGTGAAACCGGGGCAACCGTTCCGCACACACATCCTGATGCCCACCGGTGGCAGCCGTGGCACGACCTTTCAGCTCGACGGGCATGTCTGGTCGGTCAACCCGTTCCAGTCGGAGAAGAGCGATACCGGCGGCTATCCGATGATGACACCTGGCGTGGGGTCGGTGCGGTTCGGCTACAACCCGATGTCGATGTACATCGGCGCCCACGAAAGCATCCTGCCGGCGGCGCACTTCAGCTTCATGCACCCGAGCGCCGGGGGCAGCAACGCGATACCGGGCGATTACCTGTTCCGCGATTACGCCGCGTACGGCAATACAGCCGGGCTCTGGGGACTGTTGCGAGTGACCAACGAACCCGAACCGGCGCCGGCACCGTAGTCAGAAACGGGGGTGAATGACACCCCCCCGTAGAAGCGGGCTCACACCGCCCAACTGTAGGAACCGGCTTGCCAGCGATGGCGGCCGCAAGACAGGCGCAGATCTGTAAGGGGAGAGGGCGACATGAACAGGACCACTGGAATTGCCGGTTGTGCGCTGGTTGTCGGCGTGGCGCTGATCTGGCTGGGTGTCTGGCGCACGACGCCGCCGGACATGCTCAGCGAGGTGGCGCTGCCGGACACCTGGAGCGGGCAGACGCTGGAGCGTGACGGCGTGTCCGTAGCGCTGCAAGTGCGGCCATTGGGCGAGGATGGCGTGTTGCGCGAAGGCGAGTTTGCCGACGTGCTTTTCCGGGTCAGTGACAGCACGTCGGGCCAACCCCTTTCCGGGGTCAATCCCGGTGCCTGGCTGGACCCCGAAGCGGTTGCCGCCGACCAGGCCCAGGGCCGTGAACGGAGCTGCAAATCCCGGGTCGGGGTGTTCCTGAAATCGAGCATCGGCGCACGTCCGCTGCTCGACCTCAACAGCTACTTCCTGCTGGTGATGAACCGCGATGCCAGCGTCACTGTGGTCGACCCCTCGGTCTCGGTGGGCGGCATCACCAGCACCATGGCCCGCATCGACCTCAAACAGCCACCGATGGATTGGGTCACGCCAAAGAACAATAAACGCGTGTTCATCTCCATGCCCACCGCCGGCGAAGTGGCGGTGATCGACAGCGAGCAATTCAAGTTGATCGATTCGGTAGCCGCCGGCAGCCATCCGGTGCGCGTAGCGTTGCAACCGGACGAGCGCCTGCTGTGGGTCGGCAACAATGCACCGAAGGCCGAAGCGTCCGGAGTCACGGTGATCGACAGCCAAAGCCTGAAGCCGCTCAAACACCTGGCCACCGGCGCCGGGCATCACGAAATCGCCTTCAGCAAGGACAGCCGGTTTGCCTTCGTCACCAACCGCGACGACGGCACGCTGAGCATCATCGACATCGCCAGCCTGACCCTCAGCAAACAACTCAAGACCGGCACGCGCCCGTTATCGGTGGCGTACTCGCCGCTGTCCCAGGCGGTGTATGTCGCCGACGGCAAGGACGGCACGGTGACCGTGGTCGATACCGCCAGCCTCGACGTGCGTCGGGTCATCAAGATGAAACAAGGGCTGGGCCCGATGGGTTTCAGCGCCGATGGACGATTCGGCATCGTCCTCAATACCCTGGAAAACCAGGTGGCGGTGATCGACGCCGCCACCGATTCACTGGTCCATGAGCTGGACGTGTCCGCCGAACCTTACCAAGTGGTGTTCACCAAGGCTTACGCCTACGTGCGCGGGCTGGCTTCGGCCAAAGTCACGATGATCAACCTGTCGTCTCTCGGTGAGGGCCGCACACCGATCAGCCAGGGCTTCGAAGCCGGGCCGCAGGCGCCACGCCTGGCCGGTGATTTGCCGCTGGCCTCGAGCCTCGCGGTGTCGCGGGACGACAACGCGGTGTTCGTGGTTAATCCGGTGGATAACACCACCTATTTCTACGCCGAAGGCATGAACGCGCCGATGTCCGGTTACCCCAATCGCGGGCAAGTGGCGCGGGCGGCGCTGGTCATCGACCGCAGCCTGCGCGAAGTCGAGCCGGGGCTGTACAGCGCGCGGATCAAACTGCCGCCGGCAGGGCGTTTCGACGTGGCGTTCCTGCTCAATCAGCCAAACATCATCCATTGCTTCACGACGCTGGTTGAGCCGGATACCAGCCTTGCCCGGCACCCCGGCGTACCGAAAGTCGAGTTCATGCTCGACAAAACCACCGCCGCCCTCGGCAGTCCGTACACCGTGCGCTTTCGCATCGTTCAGGGCCAACAGAAAACCCAACGCAGCGGCGTCAAGGACGTTCAAGTGCGCTACTTCCGCGCGCCGACGTCTCGAGCGCAAGCAGTCGCGGCCCTTGAGGTCGGTAACGGAATTTACGAAGCCCCTGTGACGCTCGACCAGAACGGCGCCTGGTACCTGCACGTGCGTGCGGCGTCCCTTGGCGCGAATTTCGATGACAAGACCTTTGCCAGCGTACGGGTCCTGCCCGGCGATGCCCGTTGAAGAGGAAATCGACATGAACCGATTCGCACACCGTGGACTGCTGACGCTCTGCCTGTTGGCCGTCGGCATCGGGCAAGCCCTGGCGCACTCGGCGGATGAACACGCCGGGCATGAGATGCCGGCCAAAAGCGCCCGCTCGGAAAGCGCCCAGGTCACGTTCGCCGACGTCGCGCTGGTGGACCAGAACGGCAAACCGGTGCGTCTGGAAAATGATCTGGTGACCAATAAAATCGTGGTCATGAGCTTCATCTACACCAGTTGCACCACGGTGTGCCCGGTGGTGTCGTCGATCATGGGCAAAGTGCAGAAACAGCTGGGCGCGCGGGTGGGCACCGAGGTGCAGTTGGTATCGATCAGCATCGACCCGCAGCGCGATGACGCGCAACGCCTGAACGACTACGCGCGCAGCTTCCAGAATGGTCCGGGCTGGAGCTGGCTGACCGGCAGTTCGCAGTCGATCAACGCCACCCTCAAAGGCCTAGGCTCGTTTAGCGGTGACTTCAAAAATCATCAGCCGCTGATCCTCGTCGGCGACGGCAACAGTCGCCACTGGATGCGCTATTACGGCTTCACCGATCCGGCCGTGCTGACCCGTGAAGTGGAAAAACTCAGCGGCCAACGCAATGCCCACGCCAAACACACCGCCATCGCCATGGAGCAGCAGCCATGAGAACTGTCGACTGGATTGCCCTGAGCCTGTGTTTCTGGATTTTCAGCTCGATGGCCTTCGCTCATGAAGGGCACGAAGAACCCGCTCCGGCGCAGGCGGCGGCACCACCGGCGAGTGGTACGCGCGACGCGAAAACCTGGTTCACCGACACACCGTTGCAGGACCAGAACGGCGAAACCCTGCGCTTCTACAGCGACGCACTACAAAACCGCGTGGTGCTGCTGAACGTGATTTTCACCCGTTGCAACGATGCCTGCCCGCTGATCACCCGCAAACTCAAGGAAGTGCGTGAGTTGCTGGGCGACAAGGCGGACGGCATCACATTCATCTCCCTTACCAGTGATCCGCTGCGGGACACCCCGGCGGTACTCAAGGCTTACACCTTGAAGCAGGGCGTCGATGGCCCCCACTGGCTTTTTCTCACCGGCGACAAGGCGCAAATGGACCTTGTACTCGGCCGCATCGGCCAGATCGTGCCGACCCCCGAGCAACATTCAACGCAGCTGATTGTCGGTGACGTGGCCAACAAACGCTGGAGCAAAATCCGTCCCGATGCCCCGGCCGCCGCCATTGCCCAGCGCTTGCAGTTGCTGACAATGCCTGTGGCCGATCGTTGAGCCGCGCTATGAAACTGCCCCTGATCCTCGGCCTGCTAATGATCGGCGGCATTCATTGTGTCGCCGATGCGTTGCCCCTGAATCCGAGCGAGAGTGCCGGCAAACGCTTGTACCGCGAAGGTCTGTCCGGCAGCGGTGAAGCGCTCATGGCGCGGGTCGGGGCAGCGGATATGATGCTGCCGGCCACCAGCCTGCCGTGTGCCAACTGCCACGGCGCCGATGGTCTCGGCCGGCCGGAGGGCGGGGTGCGCCCGCCGGACCTGACGTGGTCGAGGCTCTCCAGCACCTACGGCCAGCAGCAAATCAATGGGCGCAATTACCCGGCCTACACCGAAGGCACATTGGCGCGGGCGATTCAGGAAGGTCGCGACCCCGGCAACAATCGCCTCGATCCGGCGATGCCGCGGTTCGTGCTGTCGATGAATGATCAGCGCAACCTCACGGCCTACCTCAAACGCCTGGCCGATGACCGCGATCCCGGCCTGACGCCGGACAGCCTGCACCTGGGCACCTTGTTACCCACTCAGGGACCGCTGGCCGAGGAGGGCGCCACCGTGGCGGCAGTGCTCAAAGGCAGCGTGGCGCGGATTAACGAGGCAGGCGGCATTCATGGCCGGCAGTTGCGCCTGACGATCCTCGATCCGGGCCCGGACCGCATCAGCGCCGAGCAGGCCCTGGACCGGTTGATCGAGCAGGAACAAGTGTTCGCCCTGATCGCGCCGCTGGCGCCGGCCCTCGACACGCAACTGGTTTCGCGTCTGGAGCAGGCGGGTATTCCGCTGATCGGCCCGCTCTCGTTGCAGGGCACGGCGCAGAGCAGTCGACAGATTTTTGAGCCGATGCCGGGGGTGCGCGAGCAACTGATCGCCTTGGCCGATTACGCCTCCGGGAGTTTGCGCGTACTCCAGGGCCCGACCCTGATTACCTACACTGACGATCCCGGTCAGCGACTGGCGGCGCAGACCCTCAGCCAGTATCTGCAAGATCACGCCTGGAAAAATGTCAGCCTGAAAGCCTACGACCTGGCACAGGAGCAACTGCCGCTGGGCTCGCGCTCAGTGTTTTACCTGGGCTGCGGTGGCGATTTCAGCCTGCTCGCCGAGCGGTTGCAGACGGCGGGGCAGGTTCCTTATCTGTTCGCCATGTCGAATCAGGTGGCGGGCGACCTTTTGCAAGTGCCCAGCGGTTTTTCCCGGCGGGTGTTCTTGTCCTATCCGTTCGTGCCCAGCGACTGGACCCTGGCCGGACGCCAGGCCTTGACCAAACTGCGCGCACAACAGGGGCTCGGTGGCCAGCACGCGATGCTGCAAGTCGGCGCGTTCAGTTCGATGCTGCTGCTCAGCGAAGGCATGAAACAGGCCGGGCGGGATGCCAGCCGCGAAAGGCTGATCAATGCGCTGGAAGGCCTGCATGACTTCGATACCGGGCTGACCCCGCTGATCAGCTTCGGCCCGGGCCGGCGGCAGGGCTTGAGCGGCGCGCATATCGTCACCGTGGACTTGCCCGACCAGCGCTTCTACCTGGTCGCCCCTTACAAGCCCATTAACGCGACACCTTGACCGGAGGCCTCGAATCATGAAACTCAAGACTCTGCTGATCCTGCTGACGATGTGGTTGCCCGTGGCGTTCGGCAGTAACGGCCCGGTCGCTGCGCGGGTCAATGGTGAAGAGATTTCCGAATTCCGCCTCGAACGCTATTTTGCCGAGTACCTGGAAGATCAGGGCCGGGCGCTGGGCAGCATTCGCAACCCCAAAGCGTACAAGCAACTGCGCCAGAAAGCGCTGGATGCGTTGATCGACCGTGAGTTGCTGTGGCAGGAAGCGCTAAAACGCGGGGTGGTGATCAGCGACGCGACCGTGCAAAGCCAGGTTGCACAGACCCGGCAAGCCATCGGCGGTGCCGAGAAGTTCGCCCGCCGCCTGGAAGACGCCGGTTTCGACGAGGCCGGCTTTGCCGAGTACACCCGTCGGGAGTTAGCGGCGCAACAGGTGTTCGCCGAGTTGACCAAGGCCGCTGAGCCGGACGAAAAACAGGTCCGCGCCTTCTACGAAGAACACCGCAGCGAGATGCGCCGGCCGGAGGAGGTGCAGGCGCGGCATATTCTGATCAAAGTGCCTCAGGCTGCCGATGCCGCCACAGTCGAGGCGGTACGACTACGCTTAGTAGAGATGCAGGTGAAAATCAGCCAGGGCGCGGACTTTGCCAGCGTGGCCAGGACCGGTTCCGAAGATGCTTCCGATAGCGAGGGCGGAGATCTGGGCTATTTTCCACGTGGGCGCATGCTGCCTGAATTCGACGCGGCAGCCTTTGCCTTGGCACCGGGTGCGCTCAGCGAGCCGGTGCGGACACCGCTGGGCTGGCACTTGATTCAGGTGCAGAACCACTTGGAGGCGACCGATGTCACAGAACTGCAGGGGCTTGAAATGGTCAGGGCGTACCTTGCCCGACAGCAACAGGCTGAAGTTCGCCTGCAGGTTCTGGCGCAACTGCGATCGCGCAACCGAATCGAACGTATTGACGACGATTGAAGGTTCCCCCCCAATAATGGGGAAAAGCTTCAGGGCAGATTCGTGTGCGTCCCCGCCTTTGGGGGGCGGGGTACCCGTTCGAAAAGTTTTTTCTATGAAAATCAATTGCATGCTGTGGTCAAACACCCAGCGCTCAGCCTGGCATGAAGTGTGCGTTAGCCTCAGTAAGGCGCGCACTCTGCCAGGTCCGGAAATCGGACCTGCGGTTTCAAGGAGTCCACCTTGTTAAACAAAGTACTGGTTGTCGAAGACGAACAGCTTCTTGCACAAAACCTCAAGGATTACCTTCAGGCGCAAGAACTGGACGTTCGGATTGCACATGACGGTGCGGCGGGTATCGGCGAAGCCGAACAGTTTGCACCCGATGTGATGGTGTTCGATTACCGCTTGCCCGATATGGAAGGCTTTGAGGTGCTCGATGCCGTCCGCCAGAACAGGACCTGTCATTTTGTGCTGATTACCGGGCACCCCACCGCTGAAGTCTGTGAGCGGGCCCGGCAACTGGGAGTCAGCCATATCCTGTTCAAACCGTTTCCAATGGCGGAACTGGCCCGTGCAATCTGTGACCTTCTGGGGATGGAGCGCGAACCCAAAGCAGGCATGAACAACGCCGAAGGTTTTGTCGAACGACGCCAGAGCAGGATCGAGAGTTTCCCGCTGCAGTTGTACGACGGCAGTTGGGTGCTGGCGGATCGTCGACGAAGTTCATCGACCTCCAGGGCACCGGACGACGAACAATTGCTCACCGGGGAGTAGTGGCGCGACAAGCCGTTCCGGTAACCGCCGTAATTGCTCGCCGCGTCGACAGGGCTCAAAGCCCCCGGCGTTGGAGAGCAAGCCATGGACCGTCTATCCCTTGCCGTCGAACCGGCGCAGTTGGAATGTGTACCGTCTCGTTTTACCAGCGAACAATTGACCCAGGCCCGATCACTGGCCGCCAGTTCCGGCGAACGGATGCTCGAAGCCCTCGGGGTGTTGTGCGAACTGGCCCCCATGCCCTTCATCCAGTGCCTCGGCGCGACCCTGCATTATCCGGTGCTCGACACCGACAGCCTGTTCAAATCCACCCCGGTGTTCGACCGGGTCACCCTGGCCCAATGCCTCAAGCGCGAATTCATCCTGCTGCGCCACGACGAGACGGTTATCGGTGTATTTGCCGACCCCTTCGATACGTCGCGCCTGGCCTGGATCGATGACTGCCTGCACGGTGCGCCGCTGTATCTGGTGCATGCCGACGACCTGAAAGCCTATCTGGCACGTCACGAAGAAAGCTTCCACGCGGTGGAATCGCTCAACGCCCAGGCCGACGCCAACATCGAAATCGACACCCTGCAAAGTCTGTCCCTGACCAGCATCAGCGAAGACGCCAGCGTCGTCGTCAAACTGGTCAACTCGACCCTGTACGACGCCTTGAAAATGCACGCCAGTGACATCCATTTGGGGACCACCGGCAGTGGCCTGGTGATCAAATACCGCATCGACGGCGTGCTCAACAACATCAGCAAGATCCAGGGCAGCGAGTTCGCCGAACAGGTGATTTCCCGGGTCAAGGTCATGGCCGAACTGGACATCGGCGAGAAACGCGTGCCCCAGGACGGACGCTTCAAGATCGGTATCAGTGGCCGGCAGATCGACTTCCGGGTCTCGATCATGCCGAGCATTTTTGGTGAAGACGCGGTGCTGCGGGTGCTCGACAAACAGGACCTCGCAGACAAGGTCTGCGGCGTGCAGTTACAGGCCCTGGGCTTTGAAGATGAAACCCTGCGTCAACTGCGCCGGCTGGCCGCAGAACCCTACGGCATGGTGCTGGTGACCGGCCCCACCGGCAGCGGCAAGACCACCACGCTGTACGCGATGATCACCGAGATCAACCACGGCGTGGACAAGATCATCACCATTGAAGACCCGGTGGAATATCAGTTGCCGGGCGTGCTGCAAATCCCGGTCAACGAGAAAAAAGGCCTGACCTTCGCTCGCGGCCTGCGCTCGATCCTGCGTCATGATCCGGACAAGATCATGGTCGGTGAAATCCGTGACCCCGACACCGCGCAGATCGCCGTGCAATCGGCGCTCACCGGGCACCTGGTGTTTACCACGATCCACGCCAATAACGTGTTCGACGTGATCGGCCGTTTCACCCAGATGGAAATCGACCCCTACAGCCTCGTCTCGGCGCTCAATGCCGTACTGGCACAGCGCTTGATCCGTCTGGTCTGCACCAGTTGCAGCGCACCGAGCAACCCGAGCGACGATGAACTGCGCGCTTCGGGGCTCGATCCACACAACGTCGATCACTTCCATTTCGTGCACGGCAAGGGCTGCGGGCATTGCCGTGGCACCGGTTATCGCGGACGCACGGCGATCGCCGAACTGCTGCACCTGGACGACGAGCTGCGGCAGATGATTGTCGAGCGCCAACCGATTTCGAAAATCAAGGCCCATGCGTGCAAACGTGGCTTGCGCCTGCTGCGCGAGTCGGCACTGGAACTGGTTCAGGAAGGGCGGACCACGCTCGAGGAGATCAATCGTGTCACTTTTGTCTCGTGATCGTTTTATCGCCGTGCTCGGCGCCAGTGGTGTCGGCCTCGGCCAGCGCCGTGGCAGCGACACCCTGTGGCTGGGCAGCGTCGGGTTTATCGACGAAGGCTTCCATGCCTGGACGGTGGCGCTGGACACCCTCGACCGCTTGCTCGCCGACCACACCCGTGCCGGTGCCGAGTTGAGCGTGGTGATTTCCGGGCACTTCAGCCGCTTCTGCCTGGTGCCCTGGAGCGAACAGATCAGCAGCCCTGACGAGTTGCTCGGGTTTGCCCAGCTCTGCTTCGAAGACCTTTATGGCGTGCCGACGCAACCCTGGCGCCTGGTGCTCTCGGCGGAACCGGCGGGCTACGACCGGATCGCCAGCGCATTGCCAGAGGATTTGCTGACGCGTCTGCGCACCCTGGTCAGCGCCCGTAGCGTGCGCCTGCGTTCGGTGCAACCGTACCTGATGGCGGCGTTCAACCACTTCGATAAAAGCCTCGATGCCGGCGACTTCCTGTTCGTGGTCGCCGAGCCGGTGCGCAGCGTGTTGCTGCTGGCGCGGGAAGGCCGTTGGACTTCGGTGCGTTCGGTGGGCAGCAGCGACAGCGACGCCGCACTGACCGCGTTGATCGGTCGTGAAAGCCAATTGCAGGCCTCCACCAGTGAGCGGCCCCTGAACGTTTACCTGCATGCGCCCGCGCGTATCGACGTGCAGCCCGACATTCCCGGTGTGCACTTGCGCACTCTTGAAGAAGACCGGACAACCGTACGCGATGCCTTGTACGTGATGTCCCGGGCGGTGGCCTGAGATGCGCGCCTTGATGCTCGACTTTCAGCCGCGCCGCCGCTCGGGTCCCCTGGGCTGGAGCCTGCTCGCTGCAGGCGTGGTGTTGACCCTGAGTGGCGCGCTGGTTCAGCAGCACCTCAGCGAGCAGACCGCGCAACAACAGGGCCATCTGCAAACCGCCCAGCGCGTCCTTACCGGCGACACCGGTGGCAAGGTCAGCCTGACCCCGGCGCAAATCCGCGAGCAGGCACAAAACCTCGCCGAGATGCGCAAGGTCTCGCAGCAACTGCGCCGGCCTTGGGAAAGCTTGTTCGCCATGCTCGAAGCCATGCCTCGCGACAACATCGCCTTGCTGACCCTGACTCCCGATGCGCGCAAAGGCCAGGTGCGGATCAGCGCCGAGGCGAAAGACCTCGACGCCATGCTCGACTTCCACCGCAACCTCGAGGCCAGCGACGAGCTGTCCGACGTGTCACTGCTAAGTCACGAAATCGTCGCCAACGTGCCGGAACACCCGGTGCAGTTCAACCTTTCGGCTACCTGGGAGATTGGCGATGCAAATCCCTAGATTGATCGTCCACGAATACCTGCAAGGCCTTGGCGTTCCCGGTCTGGCAGGGTTGGCGCTGCTGGCGCTGGCGTCGGTCTATGGCCTGGCGGGCCTGATGCCGGACTGGCAGTCACTGCAACAGCTCAGCCAGCAGACCCGCGAAGCCGGCGAATACCTGGCCAGGGTTGAAGACGGCAGCGTGGCCGCCCCGGTGGTGCCACAACGCCAGCTCGACGACTTCCGCAGCAAACTGCCTTCGCAGCCGCAAGCCACGGTGGCCATCGACAAGATCTACGCGTTGGCGGCCCAGGAACACATCACCCTGGCGCGCGGTGAATATGCCTTGGGCATCGACCCCAAGACCCATCTGGCGCGCTATCAGATTCTGCTGCCGGTACGTGGCAGCTACCCGCAACTGCGGCGCTTCCTGCATGCCTTGCTCGGCCAGTTGCCAGCGGTGGTGGTGGAGGACGTGGAGTTCCAGCGCAAAAAGATCGCCGACACCGACCTGACCGGGCGGATCCGCCTGACCCTTTATCTGTCGAGGTCATGATGAATACCAAGCGCGTAGCGGGGTGGGCAGGGTTCTTCGGTATAGCGGCGGCGCTGGCCTGGTTGCCCGAGTACTGGATGCCGGCGGACGACGGCGAGGCGTCCGTCGCCGTCGTGGCCACGGCGACCAGCAGCAAAACCCGTGGTGCGCTGCCTGACGCGCCAGCCGCCGGCAAAACCGTCGTGGTCAAGGACTTGAGCCCGGCGGGCGACCTGTTTGCCGCCCGCAGCTGGAAGGCAGCACCGACGCTCGCCAGCGTCACCGAACAACCCGTCAACCTGACCCCGGTGGTGACCGTCCCCAGCGCACCGCCGATGCCTTTCCAGTTTGTCGGGCGCATGGATGATCGCGCAGACCTGCAAGTTTTTTTGCAGAGCGGAGAAAAGATATACGTCGTACGCAAAGGGGATGTGATCGACGAAACCTGGCGGATCGAGGGCATTTCCGATGTGGAACTGAGCTTCGTCTACCTGCCTTTGCATTTGTCCCAGACCTTGTCTGTGGGGAGCACGCAATGAACAGATCATGCCGTAATACGTTAGGAGCGCTGATGAGCCTTGTCTGTCTCTGTGCAGGGCTGGCCGCGTGCAGTTCCGCGCAGGTCGCCAACAAGGAAGCGTCCGAGCTGATCGAGCAGGGGCAATACGAGGCCGGTCTTGCGCGTATTGAAGAAGGGCTGCGGAAAAACCCGCGCGATACCGAACTGCACTTGGCGCTGAACACCGCTCACGCCAAGGCGATTACCGCACTGCTGACCGAGGCCGACACCGACCGTTCGCGCCGCGACTTCGCTGCCGCACGCGTCAACTACAGCCGAGTGCTGACCATCGAGCCGAACAACCGGCGTGCCCAGGATGCGATGCGCCAGCTCGACTACATGCGCAGCCTCGATGAAAAACTCGAGTTGGCCCGTGGCGACCTGCGTCGCGGCGACATCTACGGGGCCGACCGCCAGGTCAAACAGATCCTCGAACTTGACCCGAAAAATGACGGCGCCCTGGAACTGCAAAGCAACATCCGCCTGGTGCAGAGCCGCAACGTAATCCCGTATCCACAGTTGCGCACGCGCCTGGATCGGCCAGTGACCCTGGAGTTTCGCGATGCCAACCTGAAAACCATTTTCGAGGTGCTGTCGCAGGTCGCCGGGTTGAATTTCATCTTCGACAAGGACCTGCGCCCGGACATGAAAGCCACCATCTTCGTGCGTGACGTGCGCATCGAAGACGCCGTGGAACTGCTGCTGCAACAGAACCAGCTGCATCAGAAAGTGGTGAACGAAAACACCTTGCTGATCTACCCGGACTCGCCGCAAAAGCTCAAGGATTATCAGGAGTTGGTGATGCGCACCTTCTACCTGACCAGCATCGATGCCAATACCGCGCTGAACATGATCAAAACCATGCTCAAGACCCGCGACGTGTTTGTCGATGAGCGCCTCAACACCCTGACCATGCGCGACACCGAAGACGCGATCCGCATGGCGGAAAAACTCCTGCAATCGCAAGACCAGTCCAACCCTGAAGTGGTGCTGGAAGTGGAGGTGATGGAGGTCGCGACCCAACGGATTCTAGACCTCGGCCTGCAATGGCCGAACACCTTCGGCGTGGTCAACGGCGACGGTTCGGCGGTGACGATTCTCAATCAACTGAAAGGCATCGACTCCAGCCGCATCACCATCTCGCCATCGCCACAGCTCAAGATCAACGCCCAGGACAACGACATCAACACCTTGGCCAGCCCGGTGATTCGCGTCAGCAACCGCGAGCAGGCGCGCATCCACATTGGTCAGCGTGTGCCGATCATCAGCGCCACGTCGGTGCCGTCGACCCAAGGTCCGGTGATCACCGAAAGCGTCACTTACCTGGACGTCGGTCTGAAACTGGAAGTGCAGCCGACTGTGCACCTGAACAACGAAGTGGCGATCAAAATCGCCCTGGAAGTGAGTAACGCGACGCCGCTGGAACCGACCCGTCAGGGCACGATTCCGGTGCAGGTCGATACCCGTAACGCCCAGACCACCCTGCGCCTGCATGACGGCGAAACCCAGATCCTCGCCGGCCTGATGCGTAACGACCATGGCGCCACCGGCAACAAGATTCCGGGCCTTGGCGACATTCCTGGCCTGGGCCGGTTGTTCGGCAGCAACAAGGACAACGTCAGCAAATCCGAACTGGTGCTGTCGATCACGCCACGGATCGTGCGCAACCTGCCGTACCAGAGCCCGTCGGACATGGAATTCCCCACCGGCACCGAAACCAGCATGCACATTCAGGCCCCGGACCGGCGGATGGAAGCGCCGATTCAGAACGAGCACATCGACCGCCCGGTGGCGGCCACAACCCCTCAAGTTTTTATCGAGAAGCCTTGATCATGAACGCCTCGCAACGCGGTTTTACCTTGATCGAAGTCGTGGTGACGCTGGCCCTGATCGGCTTGCTGGCCGGCATGGCCGCGCCGCTGACCGAGACCGTGGTGCGCCGGGGCAAAGAGCAGGAACTGCGCACGGCGCTGTACCAGATTCGCGATGCCATCGACGCTTACAAACGCGCCTTCGACGCCGGTTACATCGAGAAGTCGCTGAACAGCAGCGGCTATCCACCGAACCTGAAGGTGCTGGTGGACGGCGTGCGCGATGTGCGCAGCGCCAAGGGCGCCAAGTTCTATTTTTTGCGCCGCGTGCCCCATGACCCGCTGAAGCCGGTCAAGCGTGACGATGACGGCGGCTGGGGCTTGCGCTCCTATGACAGCACGGCTCAAAACCCGCGCGAGGGCGAAGACGTCTTTGACGTTTACTCCCAGGCGCGCGGCAAGGGGCTTAACGGCATCGCCTACCGGGAGTGGTGAGCTTATGCGTCGGGAAAAGGGTTTTACCCTGCTGGAACTGATGGTGGTCATGGCAATCATCGCGACCCTGATGACCATCGCCTTGCCACGCTATTTCAACAGCCTCGAGGCCTCGAAAGAGACCACGCTGCGCCAGAGCCTGTCGGCGATGCGCGAAGCCCTGGATCACTACTACGGCGACACCGGGCGCTATCCCGATTCCATCGAGCAACTGGTGGAGCAGCGTTACCTGCGCAACCCGCCGATGGACCCGATTGCCGAACGCAAGGACCTCTGGGTCATGGTCGCGCCGCCGGATGGCGTACCGGGCGGGGTCGCCGATATCAAAAGCGGTGCCACAGGGAGGGCGCGTGATGGCAGCCTTTATTCCGAGTGGTAAGCCTTCGAACGAGGGCGGTTTCACTTACCTGGGCGTGCTGTTCCTGATCATGCTGATGGGCATGGGCCTGGCCAGTGCCGGCGAGTTGTGGTCGACCGCTTCGCGCCGCGATCGTGAGCGTCAGTTGCTCTGGGTCGGTACGCAATACGCTCAGGCCTTGCGCAGCTACTACCGCAGTTCGCCAGGCTTGGCCCAATACCCGAAAGCGCTGGAAGACCTGTTGCAGGACGAGCGTTTTCCCAGCCCCAAACATCACCTGCGGCAGCTGTATCCGGACCCGATTGGCGGCGGCGAATGGAGCCTGATGCGCGGTTTCGACGGACGCATCACCGGCCTCAACAGCGCCTCCACGGACAAGCCGCTCAAACAGGCAGACTTCCCGACGCAGTGGTCGGACTTCACTGGCATGGCCAGCTACAAGGACTGGCAGTTCGTCGCCGAGAAAGCCTTTCTCGATGGCACATCGGGACCTGCCAAGGGCCAGTCGCAATTGCCTCAGGCGTTGCAGCCATGAACAGATTCTGTGTGGCCGCGCTCCTGATGCTGATGTCGGCTGCCGCCCCGGCCGGCGAAGAAGACGAAATGATGGGGTTCATCGTCGATGACACGATCTCGCACATCGGCCACGACTTTTACTACTCGTTCAGCGAACGCCTGCGCGCCACCAGCTCGATGGATTTCAACCTGGTGGTGCGGGAACGACCTTCGGCGCGCTGGGGCGCTCTGGTCACCGTGGAATATCAGCAGCGTCTGGTTTACCGGCGTTTTCTTCCGCCGAACACCGTGGAGCTCAAGGACGAGGCCTATGACGCCGCCGACTGGGTTCGCGGGCAGATCGTCCAGCGCAAGCTGGAAGCCATGTTGCAGGACACAACGGACCTTGAGAGGGACGAATTATGAAAACAACAACGTTCTCGCAGCGCCGCCTGTTTTCAAGGGCAGGCATTTGGTTGGTCGGGCTCGGCAGTTGTGGCCTGGTCCAGGCCACCGAGCTGGTCTACACGCCCATCAATCCATCGTTTGGCGGCAACCCGTTGAACGGGACCTGGCTGCTCAACAACGCCCAGGCGCAAAACGACTTCGACGATCCTGACTTGAAAAAACGCACCGCCGCGGCCGGTACCTCGGCACTGGAGCGGTTCACCAGTCAGTTGCAGTCGCGGTTGCTCGGGCAGTTGCTGGACAACATCTCCGCGGGCAACACCGGGAGCCTGACCACCGACGCTTTTATCGTCAACGTGGTCGACGACTCCGGACAATTGACCATCGTCGTGACCGACCGAGCGACCGGTGAAGTCTCCGAAATTCAGGTAAGCGGCCTGGCTCCTTGACGGGAGCCGGGTTGATGGGGAGTGACGGACATGAAAAAAATAATAGTGCTAGGGCTGATGTTGGCGGCGTTGCAAGGGTGCAGTCTGCGCGATCCGATCGGGGCTGAGCAGGACACCGAAACCCCGACGCTGACACCGAGGGCGTCGACTTACTACGACTTGATCAACATGCCGCGACCCAAGGGCCGGTTAATGGCGGTGGTGTACGGTTTTCGCGACCAGACCGGGCAATACAAACCGACCCCGGCCAGTTCGTTTTCCACCAGCGTCACCCAAGGCGCGGCGAGCATGCTGATGGATGCGTTGCAGGCCAGCGGCTGGTTTGTGGTGCTGGAACGTGAAGGGCTGCAGAACCTGTTGACCGAGCGCAAGATCATCCGCGCCTCGCAGAAAAAACCCAACACGCCGGTGAACATTCAGGCGGAACTGCCGCCATTGCAGGCTGCGAACATGATGCTTGAGGGCGGGATCATTGCGTATGACACCAACGTGAAAAGCGGCGGGGAAGGGGCACGCTACCTGGGTATCGATATTTCCCGGGAGTATCGGGTGGATCAGGTCACGGTGAACCTGCGCGCGGTGGATGTGCGCAGCGGGCAGGTGCTGGCCAATGTCATGACCAGCAAGACCATCTACTCCGTGGGCCGCAGTGCCGGGGTGTTCAAGTTTATCGAGTTCAAGAAGTTGCTCGAGGCGGAGGTCGGCTACACCACCAACGAACCGGCGCAGTTGTGTGTGTTGTCGGCGATCGAGGCGGCGGTGGGGCATCTGTTGGCCCAAGGGATCGAGCGGCATTTGTGGCAGGTGGCGGGGGATAATTCGCCGCAGAGCAGTGAGACGCTTGATCGGTATCTGACTCAGAACAAGGTTGTGCCTGAGGGTGAGGAGGAGTAAAGCGAGGCGGCCTTCGGGCCGACCTGGTTCTTGCAGATGTACCCGATTCAAAACTGTGGGAGCGAGCCTGCTCGCGCAGGCGGCCTGACAGCCGACCTGTTCTCGTGGATGTGCCCGCAACCCTGTGGGAGCGGGCTTGCCCGCGAAGGCGGCCTGATAGCCGACCTATATTTTGTTGACCAAGTACATATCCATTCCTGCAGTAACGGCCACTTATGGTTTCGCCCTTACGGCGAGTCACTTTTGACAAACGCCCGGAATGCCGGCCCAGACAAAAGTAACCAAAAAGGCTTGCCCCAGCGTCCGGCCCCTCGCTTAGGCTCGGCGTACCCTCGGTCCGGTCCTGCTCCGTGGGCCCGCCGCCATCAGCCATCCATGGCCGGGGGCGCCTAACCCGGCATCCTTGCCGGGTTGCCCACTGCGCAGAACCTCCACTCGGCCTCCCGAAGGGGCGGGCAGATCAGAATCAAAAGCTCACGCGAGCTTCTGCGGTACACGATTCTCTGTAGGAGCTGGCTTGCCAGCGATGGCGGCCTCATTGACAGATGCAAATCTGATGGCCCCATCGCTGGCAAGCCAGCTCCTACAAAGTGTGAGTCGCCGGCTACATCGTCTTGCGCCGTTGCCTACAACTACGCCAGAATCCGCCGGCTTGTGTGCTTTGGTCCTGATCTCTATCGTTGCCGTGTCGCTGCCAATTCAGCGATCGGGTTTAGCAGCTCGTTCAATATCAAGGCACGCCAGTGTCACCTTCTGATCCTTCCTCGCAAATATTGCGTAGGCAGGTCTACGTTATGGTGGCTGTGCGTGGGGCACTTCGGTGCGCCGGGTTCCTTGATCCCTGGTCTGCTAACCCGCGTACAGTCGCCACCCCTTTGTTTAGCAGCAACGTGTGGCGGCTCCATTGATCAAGGAGCTTCACCATGCCAAAACCAACCCCAAATCCGCCCGAATCAGACCTTCAAGGCAACCCCACCAACCCCGCTTCCAACCTCCACCTGAAACCCACCCTCCTAAAATCCTGCGCTCCCCACAATCCCAGCAACATGTTTTTCATCGCCCCGGATATCGACACCGAAAGCCTGTTGGCCCACGCCTGTGAGTCACTGGCGTCGGCGAGTGTCATGGCCAGTGATTTCGCGGTGTTTCTGGACGGGCCGCAGCGCAGTCTGTTGTTGGGCATCCAGCAGGTGATCATGCTGGCGGATCTGGCGGTGAATCGGGCGCTGGATAACCTTGATCCGCAGGCGTAGCGGCAGGTCGACCGCGTTATCGTTCATCGCTGGCAAGCCAGCGCCTACAGAAAAGGGTTAGCCATAAAAAACCGCGACCCCATCAAGGGCCGCGGTTTTTTTTTGCGATTACTGCTGCAACACCGTTGCCCGGTTATCCGTACCCAGCTGTTGAATGGTCGCCATCTGCGTCACGCCACTCTGATCCACATTGGCAATGTTCCCGGTGCCGCCCTGGGTCACATACGCCACGTTCATGGTGTCAGCCTGTTTCAAAGTGATCTGGTTATCGCTGCCCCACTGGGTGGTATAGGCCTGGTTACCGGTGCCGGACTGGTCGAACGCGGTGCTGTTGCCCGTACCGTTGCTGCTGCCGTCGGCCAGGTTGGTGGTGCCGCGCTGGTCGGCGATGAGGATGTTGTCGCTGCCGTTCTGGTCGAAGTACAGCTCGTTGTAGCTGTCGGCCTGGCTGACCGTGGTTTTGTTGCCGGTGCCGGTCTGGTTGGTGGTCATGATGTGGCCGGCGCCGGTCTGCGTGAAGTTGGCGATGTTGGCGTTGCCGGTCTGGTTGATGGTTGCGCGTTGGTTGCTGCCGAACTGGCCACCTTTTTGCGGGCCTTTCCAGTTGCTGGCGTAGACCTTGTTGTCGTTGCCCACCGAGGTCGCGGTGAGTGAATGACCTTCGCCGGTCTGGTAGGTGAAGTGCGTGTTGCCCGAGCCTGTCTGGTACAGCGCGATAGTAGAACCGGTGGATTCGAACTGGTCGGCGTAGATCGCGTTGAGGTTGCCGACCTGGAACACCTGCGCGGTGTTGTTTTCGCCGAAGCTTTGGTCGACCACGGTTTCGTTGGTCAGGCCGATCTGGTCGACGGTGGCCATGCTGCCGGTTTGTCCGTCCTGCCAGACTTCGGTGCCGTTGCCGTCGCCGAGCTGGTTGATCGACAGGTTGCCGCCGTCGCCGTTGCGCTGGTCGCCGTAGGCATAGTTGTTGGTGCCGGTCTGGTTGATGTCGATCTGGCCGCCCATGTGGTTGATCTGTTCGGCGGTGGCGTAGTTGGTGCTGCCGTACTGGAAGATCACCGCGGTATTGGCGAGGCCGAGCTGGATCTGTTCGATGTTGGCTTCGTTGCTGTCGCCGAACTGGAAGGTTTGACCGGAAGTGCCCTCCTGGCTGTCCTGATAGACGAACGAGAAGTTGCCGGTGCCTTGCTGTTGTTGCAGCACTTCGCCGCCGCCCACACCGATCGACTGACTGGCATGACTGGTGTTAAAGCTGCCCGTCTGTTGCTGGGTGATGGTGCTGTTGTCTTCGAACAATTGCTCGGCGTAACCGGCGTTGTATTCACCGACCTGGTTCTGGTCGATGGTGCTGGTGGCCGAGTCTTGCACGGCGGCCGCATCGTTGCCCTGGCCGAGCTGTTGCTGTGTGGCGGTGCTGAAGGGGGCCAGGGTCTGTTTCACGTCGGCGATGTTGGCGGTACCGACCTGGTCCTGACTGGAAATGCTGTCGTCGGCCATCGCCTGGGCACTGACAATGAGCAGGATGGCGGCGGTGAGGGGCGTCAGTTTGAACATGATGAAACCTCCAGAGAGTGCAGTGCTTTAGCGATATTGTTTGACCGAAACGCTCATGCCGTTTCCCGACTGGGTCACGGCGCTGGAAAGCCCCGTGCCGGCCTGGTCGATGCTGGCGTCGTTGTTATTGCCGTTCTGGGATATCTGCGCGCGGTTCTGGCTGCCGGTCTGCGTGATCGAGGCCGAGTTGCCGGAACCTTGTTGATTGATCATTGCCATCAGGTCGCTGCCTTGTTGCAGGATGTACGCTTCCTGATTGCTCCCCGACTGGACGATGGTGCCGAGCAGCGACTGGCCGTTCTGTTGCAGCAGCGCCACGTTGGCCTGGCCGTTCTGGTCGATTAGCGCATGTTGGCCAATCGGCGGTGGCAACTCGCCGAGGTCGGTGCCGGGGCCCAGGTCGTCGTTTTCCATCAGATCGTCGGCGCGCACGCCCGCGCTGCTGCAGAGCAGAAGCAGGCAGAGCAGGGCGGCGGTCGACGTTTTCATGAGACTGTCCTTTAGGAAGAGGCCTGCCCCATCGGCCACGTGACCGATGGGGCGAGGGCTCAGTTCGAGATCACCGACACCGAGCGCACGGTGCCTTGGGACGAGGTGATGGTGGCGGTCGGGTTCGCCGAAGGAGTCACCGTGGTGGTGTTGTTCACCGTCAGCCGCCAGCGACCGGTTACCGGCACCGTGGTGGTGCCCAGGGTTTGCAGCCCGGTCGGGGTGGACACCTGGATGGTGATGGTGTTGCCGGTGGTCACCGATGAGGTGCCCGCAAAGTCCCAGGTGAAGCGGTTGTTGGAGCGTGCCGACACCGTTGCCGTGGTCACCGTGAAGGTTTCCGCTGCAGGCCTTGGCGAGACTTGTACCGTCACTGTGGCCGGTGCTGTCGACAAAGCGCCGAAGCTATCCCGGGCGATGTAGGTGAAGGTTGTGGTGAACGCCGTGGTGACGGTGGCCGGTGGGGTGTAGGTGATCACCGTGCCGTTGCTGCTGACGGTGCCGCGACCTGCCGCTGGTTGAGTGAAGCTGGCGACCGCCAGTGGTACGTTGCCTTCCGGATCGGTGTCGTTGGCCAGCACGTTGATTGGAATCGCCACGCCCAGGGTCGCGATGCTGTCGGCGACGGCCACCGGAGGCTGGTTAGGCGCCACGGTAATGGTCACGGTCGCAGGCGTGGCCGAGGCCAGACCTTTGATGTCCTGCGCCTTGTAGGTAAAGGTTGTGGTCAGCGGTGCATTGACCACGGCCGGTGGGGTGTAGACCACCGCTGTCGTGCCGCTCAGTGCCACGGTGCCTTGCCCGGCCGCCGGCTGGGTCAGCGCGGTGATGCTCAGCGGCGTGTTGCCGTCCGGGTCGCTGTCGTTGGCCAGCAGGTTGAGGGTGATTGGCACGCCGAAGCTTGTGCTGCCGGTGTCGGCAACGGCCAGCGGCGCCTGATTCTCGCCACTGTTCGGCGCGGTACCGACCACTACAACCGGCTCGGTGTCGCTGCCGCCCGCGGCGGATTTGACCGTCACGGTAGCCGGTGGCTGAGTCAAGTCGGTCACGGTCAGGCGTTGCAGGGTGCCGGACTTCGACAACCGTCCGTAGCCCTGCGCGACCATGTCCGGCACCGTCACTTCATCGGTGGAGGTGGCTTCGATCAGCAGGCTCTGATTGCTGAAGTTGTAGCGCGCAGTCTGGATTTTCACCACATCGCTGAGCTTGCTCGACACGGCCGTCGGGCGCGTGGTGCCGGCCGGGTTGGTGGCGGTGAGCACCACGACGGAAGGCACGGGACCGGTGATCAGGTGATTGCCGAAGAACAAGCCATTGTTGTCGCCGATCAGGCTGGTCTGGCAAGGCGTAGGTGGTGGTCCGGGAACCAGCGCGACGGTTTCACGGAAGCACAGGCTCGAGCTGGTGCCCGCTTTGCCGAAGACTTCGACCCGGGTGCTGGTGCCCGTGCCCGAGGTGGTGCGCCGGTAGGTGGCACGGCTGATTTCCACCGGGGTTTGCGCACGGTTGTCGAGGACCTTGCCGGACACGGTGAAGAGGCTGGTTTCGATCGTCCCCGCCGGTCCCTGGATACGCACGAAGTTGGTGTTGTTGGGGCTGCCGGTAACCAGCTCGGTGAGGTTCGGGTCGCCGACGAAGGTTTCAATGGCCCCGGTGTCCGGGTTCACTTCGGTATAGGGACCGTTGACGCTGCGCAGGAAAGGCCCGATTGCACCGTTCAGCGCGCCGCTGAAATTGCCCGGCGCACCGATGCCGACATCTTTGGTGATGTTGATGGCGCGCCGGCCTGGCGTCGTGACGTTGACCGTTTCCACGCCATACGGGTGGGTAATGGTGTACGTCCCGGCGGTGGGCACGTTCACCCGGATGCGAATTCGCGCGAAGCTTTGCTGATCGCCATCGACAGGGTTTCCCGAGGTGAATGCCGCTTCGATCCCGGCCACGTAGGCGTCCATTCCATAACCGGCGGCGTTGTTGGCAATAGTAGTTTCGGCGAGGAACCAGAAGGATTCGTCTGGCCAGTTATCCGGGAATACCATCGGCAGGGAGTCGTCGAAAACGCCCGGCGCCGGTAACAGGGTGCACATGTAGGCTGGCGGTACAGTGACCGGCACCCGCGAACTCGCGGCCCGGGACTGGCACAGTTCCATCGACAGCAGATTGTTGTCCTGATACCACATGGGGAATTTCCCCGTGGCAAAGGTGTAAGGGCCGGGGTCGACGGCGGCGAGTTGCGCAAACGCGCTGCCGGACAACGATAGAGTCAGTCCCAGGGCGTTGAGCGCCAGGCGTGGCCAATTGTTCATGATGCCTCCTGATGAGGATCTGGGCATGTGAGCGTTCATTGCACGATGACCACTTCTTCGGTATCGCTGCCGCCATTGGATGACGTCACCCGAACCTTGGCCGGTGGAGTCGGCGAGATCCCGGTGGCCAGGCTTTTCACCGCGCCGTCGCCACTGAGCGCGCCGATGGCGACCCCGGTGCCTGACGTTGCAGTCAGCACCGGTGGCGAGGTTTCGTCGCTGGTCGAGGCCACCACCGTTATTTGCCCGGTGCTCAGGCTGTACTCGGCGCGCTGGATCACCACCAGATCGGTCAGTGCCATGGGCAGGGTGGTCGGTGTGCTGCTGGGGATGGCGACGTGGTTGTCGGCGGTCACCTGCAAGGTGCTCGGCAAGCTCGGGTTGGTCGACGACTGGGCATACCAGCTGCCGGTGGTGTCGGCCTCTCTCAGGTTGAGCACCGGGTTATTGCTGTTCAGGGTCACCGTGGCGGGTGGGGGCGGCGCGAGGACGAACACGTCCTGTTGCGCCACGGGTGCACTGGTGCCGGCATGCCGCGAGTAGGTGCTGCGCTGGGTGATCATCGGGGTCGGCCGGACCACGGTCGACAACTTGCCGGAGATGGCCATCACCGTCGTGCGCAAGTCGAGCCCGTTGGGGCCTTCGATGCGGATGTAGTTGGTGTTGAACGGACTGCCGGTAAACGCTTCTGACAGGTTCGGATCGCCGACGAATTGCTCGGCCTGACCGGTGACCGGATTGGTCTCGGTGTAGGGGCCATTGACGCCGCGCAGGAACGGACCGATATCACCTTTGAGCGCGCCATCGTAGGTTTTCGGCGAGCCGATGCCGATGTCCCGCGTCATGTTGATTGCCCGTCGCCCGGGCGTGTCGACATTGAACACATCGACGCCATAGGGGTGGGTGATGACATAGGTGCCGGCGGTGGGGACATCGACGCGAATGCGGATACGGGCAAAGCTGATCTGGTCGCCTTCAACCGGGTCGCCAGCGCTGAAGGCGGCTTCAACGGCGCTGACATAGGTCAGGTCAATGCCCCGGGCGGCGTCGACAATGGTGCCGTCACCGGTGAACCAGAACGCCTCATCGGGAAAGTTGCTCGGGAAGACGACCGGTTGTGCATCATCGAAAATCCCGGGCGCCGGCAGCAGATTGCACATGTAGGTCGGTGCGCCCGGCGCGCTGGGGATCCGTGAGCTGACCGCCTTGGACAGGCAAAGATCGAGGGTTCGACCGTGGGTGTCCTGATACCAGGCAGCGAAGGAACCGTTGGCGGGCAGGTAGGGACCAGGGTCGACAGCAAACATCGCGGCCTGGGCGGCACCTTGAGCCAGAGCAGCCACGACCAGGGCGATCGCGGTTTTGGACAGTAAAGGGTGCATGAGTATTCCCTCTATCAGAGACCTGCCCCGTGGGGATGGGTCAGTTGAGGGAGCTTCGGCAACTTCCATACCAATCGTAAAAAAGGGCCGTCAGAGGCCCGGTTCTACGGTGTACCACCTTCGGATAGGGGCCAATCGAGGGCCGCGTGAACGGGCCACTGTCCCCAGCATTGGGGGCAGGTGGGGATAGCGGGGAGGTTGGGGGAAGTGGGGCCCAAGGTCGGGCAAACAGTTTTGAGTGGGCTATAACCAATGGGGGGAATCGCCGAGAAGTAGCCCATGAACCTGCCTACGCAAACACTCCTGACCGACGACGGCGATATCCGCCTGAGCTCGCGCAAGCAATCGTTCAATCTGTTGCGCTGGTTTTCGCTCATCAGCATGGCGGTGATCGGCACGGTGGCAGTGGCGCTGGGCGCGGTGTCCACGCAGTTTGTGATTACCGAGAGTGTGCAGCGCGATGCGTTGCTGACGTCGCAATTCATTCAGGCAATTGCCTCGGCCGAGGTGCGCCATGTGTCGATTCCCAACGTGCGAACCATGGGCGAGTTGCTCGACCCGCGCAAGGACAGGGATTATCCCGACGTCGACCCGCTGGCCCGAGCCAATGCCCGGGGCGAATTTCTCGACCATATCCGGCACTTGCCAGACGTGATCCTGGCCAACATCTACGCCCCCGACCGCATGGTGATCTGGTCGACCAACCCGGCATTGATGGGCACCACGATCCATTCCGACGAAGACCTCGACCAGGCGTTCTCCTCCAAGACGCCGGTGTCGGCCAGTTATCACAACGTCGACAAGACCCGCATGGAGCAGAAGTTCGTCACGCCGCCAGACTTTATCTTTATCGAAAACTACATCCCGCTGTTCGATGCCGATGGCAAAAATGTCACCGCAATGGTGGAGATCTACAAGGAACCGGAGGATTTGATCGACCGCATGGAACGCGGCCTGGCACTGATCTGGCTGGCCACCGCGCTGGGCGGCGGGCTGATTTATCTGGGGCTGTACTGGATCGTGCGACGCGCGGCAATTCTGTTGGCGGTGCAGCAAAAACAATTGATTACCAACGAAACCTTCGTCGCACTGGGCGAAATGTCGTCGGCGGTGGCCCACAGCCTGCGCAACCCGCTGGCGACCATCCGCTCCAGCGCCGAACTGGCGCTGGAGTTCGACAGCGGCGCGGCGCACAAGAACATCACCGACATCATTGGCCAGGTCGATCGCATGTCGAAATGGGTCAGAGAACTGCTGCAATCCTTGCGCCCGCTGCATGACGAGCCCGAACCGGTGAATCTGGTGGCGGCGGTGCATGACAGCCTCATGGCTTTCGAACAGCAGATCACCAAGGCCGGGGTCCAGGTGGTGTTTGCGCCGACGGAAACGCCCATGGTCCTGAGCCAGCAGGTGCAGTTGTCGCAGATCCTCAACAGTTTGCTGGCCAATGCACTGGAGGCCATGGACAAGCACGGTACGCTGACCATCACGCTGGAGCCGACCGATGCCCGGGGTATCAGTGTGGTGGTCAGCGACACCGGCAAAGGCATGACCGAGGAACAACGTAGCATGGCCTTCCGCCCATTTTTTACCACCAAGCAAGGCGGGCTGGGGGTCGGGCTGGTACTGGTCAAACGGATCATGGAGCGTTTCGGCGGTTCGGTAAGCCTGGAAAGCCGCGAGGGCAAGGGCACGATTGTCCGTTTGTCGTTTAAACGGGTTCCCTGAAAATGGGTGGGAACTTTCCCCGTTAGCGGGTGCCATTCCCCAGTCGTTTTGACCAGGCATGGCACATTGATGTTGATAAGCCATTGTATTGTTGGGTATTAATACTTTGTATAAAGTTGTTACAAATTTGGCGAGTTCCTTGCAAAACCTCCATCACCCCCTTCACGACTTCGAGGCGGCTGGTGATGAACAGAAAAGCGCAGCACCCCTGCAAATGGCTTGGCCTCCTGACGCCCCTGAGCGTCCTACTGGCAATGACGCTGGGCACAGCGAGCTTGCGTGCCAGCCCGATCGACGATGAGCGACAGCCCGAACCGACCGACCCTTCGGCGTACTACGACGAACCGGCGGACGAACCGGCCGCCCTGAACGCTATCCTGACCATGCCCGAGGCCAACGAAAATTCCTTCGATTTGCCCGATGGCGTCAAAGGCAGTCGCAACACCCCGCGCCAGGAAAACATCCTGCCGCCTGCGGTGCAAACCAGTTTCAATTACCCCACCAATGGCAAACCCAGCCCGCTGTTCGGCGCTCAGCCGTTCACGCAGCAACTGGTGCTGTTCGAAGAGTTCGGTCCGGAAAAACTCGACCCCACCACGCCGGCGGCACCGTTGCCGTTTCCACCGGCCGCGATTGGGCCGTTGCCGCAGCAGGATCCCACCAGCGCGGCCCGCAGCGCGCCACCCAGTGCGGCACTCGATGCGTTCCTGCGCCAACCGGGGCTGACACCGTTCCCCAGTCAGTTCTCCAACGTGGTTGACCGCAATCCTTGGCAGGCGCAGATCGAGTACTTCCTCAACCGCCGCATCGGTTCGTCGGCGGAAGGCCGTCCGCCAGGAAAGGGTTGGTCGCATCAGCGCTGGAACGAGTTCTACCCGCAACGGGCCTACAAAACCGTGCAGACCGGTGCGCGCGTCAATGGCGGCCTGCGTGACGCTCGGCAGATGCACGGTTATGCGCTGGGCGAGTTTGGCCCCGGCGGCCTCTATCACAACGTCGCCGGCGTGCCGGCAACCGATGGCACGGCCAAGGGCGTCGATGCGCGTTTCCACCCGAACATGCCGGTGCAAAACCACAATTCGGTGTGGACCTTCGACGGCACCTTGCCCCCCAAATTGCTCATGGTGCGTTATGGCCAGCCGGTGCTGATGCGTCACTACAACGGCTTGCCCATCGACCCGTCGGCGAACATGGGGTTTGGTCTGCACACCATCAGCACCCACGAACACAACGGCCACGCGCCGGCGGAAAGTGACGGCTACGCCAACGCGTTTTTCTTTCCGGGGCAGTACTACGATTATCGCTGGCCGATCCAATTGGCCGGTTACGACAGCATCAACACCGACGCCCACGACCCTCGCGCGGCGTTCCCTTGCGCGCCGGGCGAAACCCTGTGGACCAACGACCTCACCCCGAGCCGCAAAACCTGCGAAAACGGCACGATCAAGATCCGTGGCGACTGGCGCGAAACCATGAGCACCCACTGGTTCCACGACCACATGCTCGATTTCACCGCGCAGAACGTCTACAAGGGCAACGCGGCGATGATGAACTACTACAGCGCCCTGGACCGTGGCAACGAATCGGTGAACGACGGCGTCAACCTGCGTTTGCCCAGCGGTAGCGCCTTGCCGTGGGGCAACCGCGACTACGACGTCAACCTGGTGTTCGCCGACAAGGCGTGGGATCAGAACGGGCAGTTGTGGTTCAACCCGTTCAACACCGACGGCTTCCTCGGTGACGAGGTGCTCGTCAACTGGCAGTGGAAACCCACTCTGGATGTGCGCGCCCGCAGCTATCGGTTCCGCATCCTCAACGGCTCGGTGTCGCGCTATTTCAAACTGGCGCTGGTGCGCGAGGTCAAGGGCAGCAGCGGCGAGTTTCCCGGACCGAAAAACTCCGGCGTTTCCTATAGCCGCGTGCCGTTCCACATGATCGCCAACGACGGCAACATCATGGAACACAGCGTGCCATTCGACGGCAGCATGGACCTCGACGCCGACGGCGACAAACAGAATCACAATGCAATCCTGCCGACTCAGGGCATCGCCGAGCGCTTCGACATCATCGTCAATTTCTCGAAAAACGGGATCAAACCCGGCGACAAACTGTTCTTCGTCAACCTGCTGGTGCATGACGACGGCAAGGGGCCGAAAGAACCGGTGGCGCTCGCCGATGTGCTGTCGGAGAAATACCTGGCGGTGATCAAACAGACCAGCAAAGGGCCACAGTGGGACAAGGGTGACCCGGCGGTGGGCAAGGTGTTGCAACTCAACGTCAAGGCCTACACCGGCCAGGACCTGGCGATGGACCCGGCCGCCTATGAGCCGGCCAAACCGGGCAAGGCGGAAGGCCTGGTGATGATCCCGCTGAAGATTCACCGCGACAATGCGGCCGACAAGGTCCTGCTGTCCCAGGCCCGTCACCGCACCTTCATCTTCGGCCGTTCCGACGGCACCGATGAAGCTCCGTGGACAGTCAAGACCGATGGCGGCTTTGGTTTCCACATGGACCCTCGGCGCTTGAACTCCGCGACCAAACTGGCCAGCGGACCCACCGATGCCGGCGTCAGCGGCTTCGGTACCCTGGAGGTCTGGAACATCAAGGCCGGCGGTACGGGGTGGAGCCATCCGGTGCACGTGCACTTCGAGGAGGGGATCATCTTGAGTCGCGGCGGCAAGGCGCCACCGGAATGGGAAAAATGGGCACGCAAGGATGTGTACCGTATCGGCTCGGAGAAGGACGGTCTGGACAACGTCGAAATGGCGATTAACTTCCGTGAATTTGCCGGGACGTACATGGAGCACTGTCACAACACACAGCATGAGGACAACTCGATGCTGCTGCGCTGGGACATTGAGAAACCCGGGCAATTCCAGCTGATGCCGACACCGTTGCCAAGCTGGGATGGCGTGCGTTACGTCAACTCCGCCGCGCTGCCTACCTTCCGTAATGGCGATGGCTTCGGCCCTAAAGTGGTGGTCAAACCATGAACCGCAGGGGCGCCGACAGGTCACTGCACACGCCGCGCTCCCGCGCCCTGGGTATGCACCTGATTCTGGTACTGTTGACTTGTCTGCTGGCCAGTCAGGTGCTGCTCGCTCACGAAGGTGTGCTGCCGCCAACGGAATCGGCGACACCCTGGGGCGGCGATTATTTCCCCAACACCCTGCTGACCGACCAGGACGGTCGGCAGGTGCATTTTTTCGATGACCTGATCAAGGGCAAAGTGGTGGTGATCAATTTCATCTTCACTTCCTGCAGCGACTCCTGTCCGCTGGAAACCGCGCGCCTGCGTCAGGTGCAAAAGTTGTTGGGCGACAGGGTCGGCCAGGACATTTTTTTCTACTCGATCAGCATCGATCCCTTGAGCGATACGCCCGAAGTACTCAAGGCTTATTCGCAACGGTTCAAGGTCGGGCCGGGCTGGAGGTTTCTCACCGGGGAGTTCGAGGCCGTCACCGACCTGCGCAAGAAACTGGGGCTGTTCATCGAAGGCGTCGACAACGGCCGCAACAAGGATCACAACCTGAGCCTGATCGTCGGCAACCAGGGTACGGGGCGCTGGATGAAAGCTTCACCGTTCGAAAACCCGTGGATCCTCGCTGATCAGTTAGCCAACACCTTGCAGAACTGGAAGCAGGCCAGCGTTGAAGAAAGCTACGCCAATGCGCCCGAGATCCGCCCGCCCAGCAATGGCGAAGAGTTGTTTCGCACCCGTTGCGCCTCGTGCCACAGCCTCGGGCCGCAAGACGGGCAGGGCATCGGCATGCGCAACATCGGCCCGGATCTGATCGGCGTAACCCGCCTGCGCGAACCGGCCTGGCTCAATCGCTGGATCCGCGAGCCGGACCGCATGCTGGCCGAAAAGGACCCGGTCGCGGTGGAATTGTTTGAGCGTTTTGACAAGATTTCGATGCCGAATCTGCGCCTGGATGAGAACGCGGCGCAGTCCATCGTGGGCTTTTTGCAGGAAGAAACCGATCGTCAGCAACCATTGCAGGCGGCGCAGGCGCAATAGCGGCTAATTACCATCATCAAGCCGTCAGCCTCGATCAATGCCACCTACACTGATCCGAAGCATCACCGCAAAGGCTTCAGCATCCAGGACCCCGCCATGCCGATACTGGAACAACAAAAAGTACCTGCGCCGCCGAATACGCCGGCCGTAGATGGCCCCCGCTGGCGTGGACGGTTCAACCTGCTGCGCTGGTTTTCCTTCGGCAGCTTTTTCATCATCGCCGCTGTCGCGCTGGGGTTGGGCTACATTTCCACGCGTTTCGTGGTCGAGGAGAGCATCGAGCGCGACTCCATGTTGACCGCGCAATTTATTCAGGCCATCGGCGATGCCGAGATTCGTCACGCGGGCATCACCCCGGCAAGAACCATGGGCGAAATGCTTGATCCACGGCATGACAATAACTATCCCGACGTCGATCCAGGATCCCGTGCCGCGGCCCGCATTGAGTTTCTCGATCATGTCGAACACCTGCCGGATTCCCTGTTGGCGGTGGTGTACGCACTGGATCGCACCGTGGTCTGGTCGACCAACCCGCAAATGATCGGCATGCGTGTCGAAGGGGATGAGGAGCTGGACGAATCCTTCGAAATGAAGGAACCGGTGTCCACCAGTTATCACCAGATCGATGATGAGCGCCCCGAACAGATGCTGCTGCGCGAGCCCACGTATTTGTTCATCGAGAACTACATTCCGATGTTTAACGCCGACAAGAGCAAAGTGATTGCGATGGTCGAAATCTACAAGGAGCCGGCGGACCTGGTGGAGCGTATCCAGCGCGGCTTCAAGTCGATCTGGGTGGCGACTGTGCTCGGTGGTGCGGCCATCTATCTCGCGTTGTTCTGGATTGTGCGCCGCGCGGCCAAGTTGCTCGAGAGCCAGCAGAGACAGCTGATCGCCAACGAAACCTTTGTGGCGCTGGGGGAAATGTCCTCGGCCGTGGCCCACAGCTTGCGCAACCCGCTGGCGAACATTCGCTCCAGCGCTGAACTGGCCCAGGAGATCGCCAGTCAGAGCGCGCAGAAGAACATTGGCGACATCATCAACCAGGTCGATCGCATGTCGCGCTGGGTTCGCGAGTTGCTGGTGTCGTTGCGACCGATGAATGACGACTACGAAACCGTGGACCTGGTACTGGCGATCGACGACACCCTGAGTGCCTTCGACGCGTTGATCAAGCGCTCCAACGTCGAAGTCCGCTTCACGCCGCAGACCTGCCCACCGGTCGTCAGCCAACAGGTGCTGCTCACGCAGATTCTTAATAGCCTGTTTGCCAATGCCCTGGAAGCCATGCCCAAGGGCGGCGTGCTGAGCGTCGATATCGAGTCGCAGCCTGGACATTTGCGCATGACCCTGAGCGATACCGGCAAGGGCATGACCAAACAGCAGCAGCAAATGGTCTTCAAACCGTTTTTCACCACCAAACAAGGCGGGTTGGGCGTGGGCCTGGCCCTGGTCAAAAGAATAATGGAACGCTTCGAGGGCTCGGTCGAACTGACTAGCCAAGAGCAGGAAGGAACCCGCGTCAGTCTCAACTTTAAGGTGGCAACGGGAGAGGAATATGGAGCACAGCATTCTGCTGGTCGAGGATGACGAACTCCTCGCCGAGAATATTCAGACTTACCTTGAGCGCAAAGGCTTCGAGGTGACGGTCTGCCACTCGGCTGAAGAGGCGCTGGAGCAATTGAGTTCGTTCGCCCCGGACGTGGTGCTGACGGACAATTCGCTGCCGGGCATGAGCGGTCATGGTCTGATCCAGAAGCTGCGCATCAGCGCGCCGGATCTGAAAGTGATCATGATGACCGGCTACGGCAATGTCGAAGACGCCGTGGTGGCGATGAAAGAAGGCGCGTTCCATTACGTCACCAAACCGGTGGCGCTGCCGGAGCTCAAGTTGTTGCTGGACAAAGCCCTGGCCACCGACCGGATGGAGCGCACACTGTCGTTCTATCAGGAGCGCGAAGCGCAGAAGTCGGGGGTGCAGGCGATGATCGGCGAATCGGCGCCCATGCTTTATCTGAAAAACACCATCGGCCAGTTGCTCGATGCCGAACGCCGGATGGCCAACACTGATTTGCCGCCGGTGCTGGTGGAAGGCGAGACCGGCACCGGCAAGGAACTGGTGGCCCGCGCGCTGCACTTCGACGGCCCGCGTGCCAAGGGCCCGTTCATTGAATTCAACTGCGCATCGATCCCGTCCAACCTGGTGGAATCGGAACTGTTCGGCCACGAGAAGGGGGCCTTCACCGATGCCAAGGATCGTCGCGTCGGCCTCGTGGAAGCAGCCGATGGCGGCACGTTGTTTCTCGATGAAGTCGGTGAAATGGACCTGCTCCTGCAAGCCAAACTGCTGAAACTGCTGGAAGACCGGACCATTCGCCGGGTCGGTTCGGTGAAGGAGCGCAAGGTCGATTTGCGGGTGATCAGCGCCACCAACTGCAACCTCGAACAAATGGTCCAGCAGGGCAAGTTCCGCCGCGACCTGTTCTTCCGTTTGCGCATCATCTCGATCAAGGTGCCACGCCTGTATGCCCGTGGCGAAGACATCCTGTTGCTCGCCCGGCACTTTCTCGCTATCCACGGCAAACGCTACGGCAAGCCGAACCTGCATTTCAGCGATCAGGCCGAAGAATTGCTCCTGAGCTATAGCTGGCCGGGCAACGTGCGCGAGCTGCGCAACATGCTCGAACAAACCGTGCTGCTGGCCCAGTACGACACCATCGCCGCAACCCAGCTGAACGTCTGCCTGAGCCTGGTGGACGAACCGCTGGTGATGCCGGAGGTGCAGCAACACAGCGAGCCACGTCCGGTGTACAACGGCAGCGAGCCGATGAACCTGCCGGAAGTGGAACGCGACATGGTGCGCAAGATGCTCGACAAGACCGACTGGAACGTCACCAAGTCCGCACGGCTGCTGGGCCTGAGCCGCGACATGCTGCGTTACCGGATCGAAAAACTCGGCCTCGCCCGCCCGGACAAGCGTCAGTGGTAGACGGGCGTCGCCTGGCCCTGTCGACTGAGACAGGCCAGCAGGCAGGTGGGGTCGACGACTTCTTCGTTGACGTAGACGCCGCGCTCTTCGTCGTAAGAGCGGATGAACACCCGTACGGTGGCATCCGCGACTGTCGGTAACCGTGAGTCGGAGAACACGTGTTCGCTGGAAATCGGGATGAAATCCAGTGGTGCGGTCGGAATGTACGAGCGCGGCGGTACGGTGCTCAGGGTGGGTGGAACGGGATGGGCGAAGGGCTGGTTTTCGCCGTAGTAGTTGAACTCGCTGCTGTACTCGGACGGCGGTGTCAGGTTGTCGTCGGCGTGAACACCCGTGGTGGCGCTCAGAGAGAAGATGAACAACAGTGTCAGATCATTGTGTTTCATGGTTGCACCTGCGAAATCGGTTTTCGCGCATTTCCCCAAGGCCATTAACTATAGCTGCCGTCCGTGGGCGGTGCCTGGCTTACAACATTGCAACAAACGCCGCATGGGATTTTCAAAAACGCTGATCTAGACTCGGGCCGGTTTGATAAAACCCGAACTCTGGAGCGTGCAATGGAAATGCTGACCAAAGAAAAAGCCATCGCCAGCAATCGCGATGCATGGAATGACTCAGCCCGACACCACAAAGACAATCCTGATTGGCAGGCCTTGTCGGAGGCCGTCGCTCAAGGTGATTTTTGCTGCATCGACGACACTTTGCGCGGTGTGCTGGAGCAGGTCGGCGTCGACGGTAAAGACGTGGTGCAACTGGGCTGCAACAACGGCCGCGAAAGTATTTCACTGTTTGCGCTGGGGGCGCGCCGCGTGGCGGGCGTTGACCAGTCCGCGGCGTTTCTCGATCAGGCGCGGGAGCTGGCCTCGCGTTCGCCGCATGCACCTGAATTTATCGAGGCCGACATTCATCACCTGCCGAGTGAACTGCACCAGCGGTTCGATGTGGCCCTGATCACCATCGGCGTACTGAACTGGATGCCGGACATCGGTGAATTCTTCCGCCACGTCGCACACACCCTCAAACCCGGCGGGGCGTTGGTGGTGTACGAAACCCACCCGTTTCTGGAAATGTTCGACCCCGAGGCCGCCGACCCTTTGCGCCCGGTCACCTCGTACTTTCGCCGCGAGCCGTTCGTGCAGGATCAGCCGATCGTCTACGAAGGCAAGGTCGAACAGCAGGCCGCGACGTCTTACTGGTTCGTCCATACATTGGGCGAGATATTCACCGGCGCCATCGAGGCCGGGTTGCAGATCAGCCACTTCAAGGAGTATCCGCATTCCAATCGCGAGGAGATTTACGATCAGTATCAGCAGCGAGAGGCGCAGTTGCCGTTGTGTTTTACGTGGGTGGGGGTGAAGCGCTAGGTTTCTGAGCTGAAGAATGAGTTGCCCTGTCCGCCCTCATCGCGAGCAAGCTTGCTCCTACAAAAACAAGCACACCGCAAAACCTGTAGGAGCAAGCTTGCTCGCGATGGGGCCCAAACGTTCAGCGCAAACCTGAAATTTGTCCCGGCTCCGCTTCCGCGGCCGCTATTCTTGCCCCACGCCCCTCAAACAGGTTCACCCATGCTTTCGGTCCAAGGCGTTTTCAAAAGCTACGCCACACCGCAAGGTCCGCTGCCGGTGCTGCAAGGTGTCGACCTGACGTTGAAACCCGGCAGCAGCCTGGCGCTGATGGGCGAATCGGGCAGCGGCAAAAGTACCTTGCTGCACCTGATCGCCGGGCTGGACAAGGTGGATAGCGGCAGCATCCACAGTGGTGAGCATCAGCTTGAACGGATGAGTGAAGGGCAATTGGCGAACTGGCGACGCACCGAAATCGGCCTGGTGTTCCAGCAGTTCAACCTGATTGGCAGTTTGCGCGTGGAGGACAATCTGGCGTTCCAGGCGCGGTTGGCCGGGCGGCATGATGCGCGTTGGCAGGCGCATCTGGTCAAGCGTCTGGGCTTGAATGATGTGTTGCGGCGTTATCCGGAGCAGCTTTCCGGCGGCCAGCAGCAGCGAGTCGCGCTGGGCCGGGCGCTGGCGTCGCAGCCCAAACTGCTGCTGGCCGACGAGCCCACCGGCAGCCTTGATGAAGCCACCAGTGATGAAGTTTTGAAGTTGTTGCTGGAGTTGCTCGACGACAGCCCCACGACGTTGTTGATGGTCACTCACAGCCCACGAGTGGCGGCGCGACTGGCGGAGAAAGTGGTGCTGCACCGTGGTCGTCTGGCTGGCGCGGGCGAGCGCTGACGTGCGGGTTTTTCGTGAGACGTTGCGGGCGCTGCTCAGCCATTGGCGGTTGCACCCGGTGCAGTTTTTCAGTGTGCTGACCGGGCTGTGGCTGGCCACCAGCCTGCTGACCGGCGTGCAGGCGCTCAACAGTCAGGCGCGGGAAAGCTACGCACGGGCCAGTCAGTTGATCGGCGGTGAACCGCAGGCCAGCCTCAGCGCACCCGGTGGCGGGACGTTTCCTCAGGCTTTGTTTGTCGACCTGCGCCGTGCCGGATGGCCGGTGTCGCCGGTGCTGCAGGGGCGGGTGACGCTCAAGGGCCATGAAGATCAGCGCTTGCAGTTGATGGGCATTGAACCGGTGTCGCTGCCGACGGGTTCGGCGGTGGCCGGGCGAGCATTGGAAATCGAGCAGATCGTCGGTTTTTTCAGTCCGCCGGGCAGCACCTGGATTTCGCCGCAGACGTTGCAAGCATTGGGCATGCGCGAAGGCGAGCAGCCACTGGCGTTGAACGGTGCGGCATTACCACCGCTGCAGGTTCAAACCGACATGGCCCCCGGCGTGTTGTTGGTGGATATCGGCTTCGCCCAGCAGATTCTGGGGCTGCCGGAGCAACTGTCACGTCTGCTGCTGCCCAAGGATTTCACCGCGACCTTGCCGGACCCGTTCAAAGGCCAGCTCCAGCTCAAGACCAGCGGCGAAGAAAACAACCTCTCGCGCCTCACCGAAAGCTTTCATCTGAACCTCGATGCCTTGGGTTTTCTGTCTTTCGTGGTCGGTCTGTTCATCGTTCACGCGGCCATCGGGCTGGCGCTGGAACAACGCCGAGGGCTGCTGCGAACCCTGCGTGCCTGTGGCGTCAGCGCACGGATGCTGATCGCTTGCCTCGCCGTTGAACTGGCCGCTCTGGCACTGATCGGCGGCCTCGCTGGCGTTGCCAGCGGCTATCTGCTGGCCAGTGTGCTGTTGCCGGATGTCGCCGCCAGTTTGCGCGGTTTGTACGGTGCCGAAGTGGCGGGGCAGTTGAGCCTCAGTCCATGGTGGTGGCTCAGCGGCGTTGGCCTGAGTCTGTTCGGCGCGTTGCTGGCCGGTGCCAACAGTTTATTGCGGGCGGCGCGTCTGCCGTTGCTGGCCCTGGCCGATCCGCAAGCCTGGCATCAGGCTCACGCACGCTGGTTGCGGCGCCAGGCTTGGGTCGCGGCGATTGCCGGGGTGATCGCGTTGCTGGCGCTGATCTGGGGCGACAGCCTCGCCAGTGGGTTCGTGCTGATGGCAGCGTTGTTGATCGGCGCCGCACTGGCGTTGCCGGTGGTGCTCAATAGCGTGCTGAACCTGACGCTGCACCGCAGCCGTTCGGTGCTAGGCCAATGGTTTCTCGCCGATTGCCGTCAGCAACTGCCGGCCCTGAGCCTGGCGCTGATGGCGCTGCTGTTGGCGTTGGCGGCGAACATCGGCGCCGGCAGCATGACCGCCGGTTTTCGCCAGACGTTCAGCGACTGGCTCGAACAACGGCTGACCGCCGAGCTGTACGTGAACCCGCAAAATCCGGCCCAGGCCAGAGAACTGCAGAGCTGGCTCAAACAGCAACCATCACTCAGCGCCGTGCTGCCTAACTGGCAGGTGTCGATCCAGTTACAGGGTTGGCCGGCGGACGTTTTTGGTGTGATCGACCACCCGACCTATCGCCAGCACTGGCCGTTGCTGGAAGCCTTGGGCGACAACCCATGGGACCGACTGGTCAAGGACGACGCGCTGATGCTCAGCGAACAACTGGCCCGGCGCCTGCAGGTGCGTCTCGGCGACCACCTCACGCTGCCGACGCCGACCGGCCCGTGGTCGCCGCGGATCGTCGGGATCTACGCCGACTACGGCAACCCCAAGGGCCACCTCCTGGTCAACGTCAACCACCTGCTGCGCGGCTGGCCGCAACTGACGCCGAACCGCTTCAACCTGCGCATCGAGCCACCGATGATCCCGGCGTTCCTGAAATCGTTGCAAACACGCTTCGACCTGGACGACAGCCGCATCGTCGATCAGGCCCGGCTCAAAGGCTGGTCCACCCAAGTATTCGAACGCACCTTCGCCGCCACCGCCGCGCTGAACAGCCTGACCCTTGGCGTCGCGGGTGTGGCGCTGTTCATCAGCCTGCTGACCCAAAGCCAAAGCCGTCTCGGGCAACTCGCGCCGTTGTGGGCATTGGGCGTCACGCGTCGGCAATTGATGCTGCTCAACCTCGGACAAACCTGGTTGCTGGCGGTGCTGACGCTGGTCCTGGCGTTGCCGTTGGGCGTCGCGCTGGCATGGTGCCTGGACACGGTGATCAACGTTCAGGCGTTCGGCTGGCGCTTGCCATTGCGCTTGTTTCCGTGGCAATTGGCGCAGTTGATGGGGCTGGCGTTGCTGGCGACTTTGCTGGCTTCGGCGTGGCCGCTGTACTCGCTGTATCGCTCGCAACCGGCGGATCTGCTGAGGACGTTTGCTCATGAGGATTAAGCTCGGCGCGTGGTTGCTGGCACTTCTTTTGAGCGGCTGCGATGACACGGCGCCGGTTGAAAAAGGCTTCGCCGGACTCGGAGGAGAGGCCGTCGCGTTCACACCGGTGGTGCCCGGCCGGGTGTTCAACTTCCCGGCGGATCACGGTCCCCACGATGGCTTTCGTATCGAGTGGTGGTACGTCACCGCCAACCTCAAGGACGATCAGGGCCACGAGTTCGGCGTGCAATGGACGCTGTTTCGCAGTGCGTTGAAAGCCGCACCCGAGGTAGCGGGGTGGGGCAATCAGGTGATCTGGTTGGGGCATGCGGCGGTGACCTCGGCAACGGTGCATCATGCTGCCGAGCGTTATGCCCGGGGCGGCGTTGGTCAGGCGGGTGTGAGTCTTGAGCCGTTCAATGCGTGGATCGACGATTGGCGGTTCAGCAGCGAGGGCGCCGAACCGCTGGCGGAGCTTCAACTCAGCGCCCGCGACAAGGCGTTCGGCTACCAATTGCGGCTGACGTCTACGCGTGCGCTGGTGCTCCAGGGCGACAAGGGTTTCAGCCAGAAATCCGAACAGGGCCAGGCGTCGTACTACTACAGCCAGCCGTTTTTCCAGGCCAGCGGCACATTGGACATCGATGGCAAGGCTTATCAGGTCAGCGGGCCGGCCTGGCTTGATCGCGAATGGAGCAGCCAGCCACTGACCGCCAATCAGACGGGTTGGGACTGGTTCTCCCTGCACCTGGACAGTGGCGAGCAGGTCATGCTGTACCGCATGCGGCAGAAGAACGGCGAGCCGTATCTCACCGGCACCTGGATCGACACACAGGGCCAGACGCAGTTGTTGCACGCCAACGACATTCGCCTGACGCCGCAAGACACCGCGACAGTCGCCGGTCGTTCAATGCCCGTGCGCTGGTCGATCAAAATCCCCGCCAAACACCTCGAAATCACCCTGGATGCCCTCAACCGCAATGCCTGGATGGATTTGCGCATTCCGTACTGGGAAGGCCCGGTGCGCCTGAGCGGCAGTCACACGGGGCAGGGTTATCTGGAAATGACCGGGTATTGAGTCGGAACTCTCGACAGAGCGGCGTCCTCCTACGTTATGAATGCCCCGTTCTCAGGAGCCCGCCATGAGCGACGATCTCACACCGCCCGACCTTGCCGCGTGGCAGCGCCTGTTTGACGACACGGCCTATTGGCAGCAATCCCCCGACGCCCATTACAGCGAACTGCTGCGAATCGCCGACGAATTGTTCGGGCAGGGCGCCATCGACCTCGATCAGTGGCAGGCCCTGAAGGCCAAGGCCGATCAATCCCACAAAGACTCGCCTGGCGTGAACGTCGCCCATGAAGTTGACGATCCCGAAGCCTGAGGAGAATGACCATGAAACCGCAATCACCTGACACCTCGAAACACCCCGACGAGCCGCGTCCACCTGGAGAAGTCGAGCGCGACAACGACGCCTTGCGGCCCACCGATCCGACTCGCCGCAAGGACAGCGGCAAAGGCACCGACAGTGGCGAATCCACTGCGCAGGAGACTGCGAACACTCCCTGAACAGTGTTTATGCCAGGGGTCTGGGCAACCGGAACCCCCGCCGCTCAGTCCAGAATCGTCAACATTGAAAAACCTGAAATTCAGAAAAAACTGAAAGAATTGAAAGTAGGTCAAAGCGTCGTCGTGACTTATACCGATATATTGAAAGTCACCAGCCAACACGAAAGTTGAGTATTGACTCTACAGTCTGATCGTTCTTGTACAGTTTTTTGTATAAGAATGATCGGTTTTAATGGTCGAACTGGTGGGTTTAAAAAGGTGTCGGCGTAATATTGCAATCGACATTTTGTTAAACATTGTGTACATAAATTTCATGTTTATGCACACGGACATATCCGCCAACTTCTATTAAAATCCTTCCCGTTCGCCCAGTGTCAGGGCTCTTTACCAGTGCATGGATTGCCGAGGCCATTACACTGGGCGAACACCTTCTTCAAGTGCAATAAGCACGCATTAATCCGATGTGATGTTCAGCATTTCATATCAAGGATAAAAACGGCTGCCGCCGTTCTGATACGGTATCACCCAGCCCTCTACTGGCTGCGCGTGTCGCAAAAAAGGCTGGTTCGCCAACTGGCGTGGCGCCTCTCCCGCAAACTCGACGACTCCGATGTGCAGCTGCAACACAACAAAGGTGTGAAAGAAATTGGCCTCGGCGAATACTTTTCCTTCTGCGCTCTGGAAGTTGGATCTGGCGGGACGTGAGCAGCAAAGGGCAGGAGAGTCGGCTATTGGAGAGTGCGCGGCTTTATAGGACTCGGGTAGTGGTCAAGTATGAGGTTGAGTAGGGCGTGTTGGCCGAGCATGCATAAAAAACGGGCGATCATTGGATTGCCCGTTTTTCTTTACTGGTTTTTTTGCATCGGGTTCGTCGACAAGCGCAAAGCGCTTCAACGCACACGAAATTCTTGAGGGGCGTAAACAACATCGACCAGCAGAGCTGGCCGATGTTTGTAACGATCAGCCGTAATTAAACAACTGGTGCGCGCCAGTCATCGGAACCCGAAGTACCGGATACTTCGTGGGTCCAGGTGATTTTGCGGTAGGTGAACTGCACTTCTTCCAGGTGGGTGAAGTGCGAGTTGCCTGGATCCTGGCAGTTGTGCATTGTGTTGTTGATGGCGACGATGATCGCGTCTTCCAGTGTGGTGGTGTAGTAGAGCTCTTGGGTACCTTGAGCCGAGGTGCGGAACCACTGGATAACGATTTCGGTCATGCGCTCGCCGGAGGTCAGTGCCGCCTGCAGCAGCGGCGAAGACTTGTCGAAGACCTTGGTGATCACGACTGGCTTGTGTATGCGCTGACCGGTCGGCTGGCCGGATTGCGGGTCCCGCGGGATGATTACGTCGTGGCTGAAAGCCTGAACCATCACCTGGTCTTCGTGGCCTTCCTGGTAGGTGTTGCCAACGGATTCGGCGGTGAACGCGCCGGCAGTGATCAGACCTTGTTTTTCGCCAGTGACGGACATGTACGCTGGTGTTGCCATGGATGCTCTCCTTGCTAAATAAATAAAGGTGCCCGGGAGGCGGTATCGCCCCGGTGGGTGCATGACTGTCATCAAGGTCCGTGCCACAAAATATAAAATCTATATAAAACAAAGTGTTGACGTGTTTTTTTGGTGGTTGTGGAGACTCCGGACAAGGAACTCATCGTAATGTGCGCAAGAACTTGCGTAGCACTGCGCAACTTCTTGCGCACTCGGCTGGAGGCCGTTACAGGCCGGGTGTTTAGCGTTGAAACAGGATGACTCAGTAGTTGGATTGCGCAACTTCTTGCGCATCAAGGCTGTTAGCCACTATTGAACGTGCCCTTGTAACAGGTGCAACGAATAGCCCAGCCGGGTGGTCAAAACTGCGCTGAGATGACCGAACATTTCCCACATTCAAGGAGCGCGACATGAAAATCCTGATGGTTTTGACGTCCCACGATCAATTGGGCGACACCGGTAAGAAAACCGGCTTCTGGCTGGAAGAATTCGCGGCACCGTATTTTGCGTTCAAAGACGCCGGCGCTCAGCTGACGCTGGTTTCGCCCAAGGGTGGCCAGCCGCCGCTGGACCCGAAGAGCGATGAGCCCGATGCGCAGACCGCTGCGACCGAGCGCTTCCGCAAGGATTCCGCTGCCCAGTCCGCATTGGCGTCCACCGCGTTGCTCAGCAGCGTGCGAGCCGAAGATTACGATGCGGTTTTCTATCCGGGCGGGCACGGCCCGTTGTGGGATCTGGCTGAAGACAAGGTTTCGATCGCATTGATCGAGGCGTTTTACAAGGCGGACAAGCCGCTCGCTTTGGTCTGCCATGCGCCGGGCGTGTTGCGTCACGTCAAGGGCGCTGAGGGTCAACCGCTGGTCAAAGGCAAGCGAGTGACCGGTTTCACCAATTCCGAGGAGGAAGCGGTGCAACTGACCAACGTGGTGCCGTTTCTGGTGGAGGACATGCTTAAGGAAAACGGCGGGATTTACTCCAAGGGTGATGACTGGGCGAGTTATGTGGTGACCGATGGGTTGCTGCTGACCGGGCAGAATCCGGCATCGTCCGAGGCGGCGGCTGAAGCGCTGTTGGCGAAGCTGAAATAGATACAAAAGATCGCCACAAAACCTGTAGGAGCCGGCTTGCCGGCGATAAGGCCCTTGAGAGCAATACAGATCCCAGGGGCCCATCGCCAGCAAGCCGGCTCCTACAGCTCTAAGTGCTGATTAACGGAGCGTTGCAAAACACTCCTCGATCGATCGCCGTTGCGTCTCGGCATACAACCCGAGTTCATCGATGGTCGATCGCCCCAGGGCGTTCTCGAACGCTTGTCGGTTCGAATGCTCGCCGTAGTGAGTTTGCGCGGCATCCCCCAAGTTCGACTGAAAAATCCCCGCCGCGCTGACCGGCAGGAAATCTTCGTATACCAGCGGTTCAACCCGCAAATAACCACCGCTGAGCAGATCTTCCAGCGACAAGGACCTAAGCGCCTCTGCTCCCACGCCTTTGTCCGTGACGAAATAGCGAAAATACGCCAGTTCCTGTTGGCGCATGCCCTCGACGGTGTCAGGGAATTCGCTGAAGTGCTGCGTCATCAGCGCGTTGTAGCGTGCGGCGTTGCCTTCGTTGGGGAAGTCCTTGAGTTCGTCGCGGGCGGCGTTGAGCAGACGGTCATAGAGCGCCCGACCTTTGGGCGTGAGCGCCGCGCCGCGCTGCTCGATTTCACCGAAACGGGCGCTGTGGCTGCCGCGATTGTCGGCTTGATCGGTGAAGGCGACAGGCTCGTCCAGCGCCTTGAAACTGGTTTGGCGCAGCAGTATCGGGCACTGCCGGCGGGGCGGGCCTTCGATCACCGCTTTGGGGGTGATGCCGTGGGCCGGCATTTGTGCCTGCACGATGTCGATGTCCAGCGTGCGCGGCGTCAGGTGGTTGATGTGCGGGCCCTTGAACGCCACCACATCGGCGATCAGGCGATGCTGGGCGCTGAGTTTCTGATACTGCTCGGCGGTGACCGTGGCGCTGTGGTGCCAGCGGAAGGTTTCCAGCGCTTGTTCGACGAAGGTCTGGGCCTCGGACTCGGTGAGGCCACCTTCGGTTTCAGCACGATCAATGAGATTCAACGCTTTTGGCGTGAAGATCGAGCGCTTATCCAGCACCGATTGCGCAAAGGCGCGCAATTCGATGTCTTCGATCAATTCCAGGCGCAGCAGCGAGGTGAACACTCGAAACGGGCTGACTTGCAAGGCGGCCTCATGCACCGCGCGAAACGCTGTGGAATGCACCGGCACGCCGGCCGGGGTCAGGTCGTAATAGCCGACCGGTTGCATGCCCATCACCGCAAACAGCCGGGCGAGGGTCGCCAGCTCTGCGGCGGTGCCGACGCGGATCGCGCCGTGGCGCTCCAGGTCCAGACGCTGGATTTCGCCGGTGCTGTTCAACTGCCGGGCGATCTGCGGGTCGTTCTCCAGGACATGACGGTTGGTCTGTTCCACCAGTTCCATCAGCGCGCCGTAAAGCGGCACTTCCTCGCGGTACATGTCGGACATCGCTTTGGAGAAGCGTTGGCGGATCAGGTCAGGGCTGACAAAGCTCGGGTGGCTCATGAAAAAATTCCTGGCGCGGTGACGTAAAGGATGTGGAAAAGATCGCAGCCTTCAGCGCCGCCGACAAACGAAGAATCTTACGGACTTCATTCTGCCAAGGACTGCTTGCTCAATGCATCCTCTGGTCCTGAGGGCTTTCCGAGCGTTGGGATGCCAAAAACTCCCGATATAACCGCGCCGTGCTCCCCGGCTCTTCGACCATCGGCATATGGCCGATGCCGTCCCAGACTTCCACCCGCAGATCCTCGATGCCTTTGCTCCAGATCGCCACGCTGCTGACATCGATCAAGCGATCCTTGCGCCCCCACAACAGCAGCGCCGGGCACTTGATGTCGGGCAGTTTTGGCTCCATCGGCGGGCTGGCGCGGAAGTCGTTGAAGATTTCTGCCAATTCATCGCGGGACTGTTCATAGCGCTGGGCGATGGCGTCCAGCACCACGCCGGGTACCCACGGTGGTTCGGCCATGGTCATCGCGTAAAAGCTCCGGAATTCTTCCCGGGAATGAATCAGGAACGGGTTGTGCCCCTTGGCCAAGTGGCGCTCCAGGTCGCTGATTTCGGGGGCGGTAACCCCGGCCGGGTCGATCAGGGCGACCGACGCGATGCGCTCCGGGTAGGTGGCCGCGAGCCAGGCCGCCATGTAGCCGCCCATCGAATTGCCGATCACGTGGACTTTCTCGACGCCGCAGACGTCCAGCAACTGGATCATCCGTTTGGCTTGCAAGGGAATGTCATAACCGCCGCCGGCCTTGAAGCCGGTTTCGCCATGCCCCGCGATGTCGGGAATGATCACCCGATAGGTGCCGACAAAATGCCGGGCAAAACGCAGCCAGATGTTCTTGTCGGCGCTGTAGCCGTGGAGCATCAGCACGCTACTTGACGCTTCATAAGGCCCGCCTTGCCAGGTCGAGACGGTCATTTCGGCGATGGGCACGACGATTTTGTGCAGCCGATACAGCTTGGCTTCGGCCGCCATGTTCAAGTCATAGAGCCAATAGCCGATGGCTGGGTAGCTCAACCAGCTCCAGGCCGCGAAAACCGCGATAGCGACAACCAGCACAAGCATCGGGTGTCTCCCTTCTTTCTATTCAGGACAGCATGTGGTCGGCGGGTTTCAGTGTCCGGGTCAACCGGTGGTAGCTGAAACTGAACCCCGGAAACATGGCGATCACATGACCGCTCTTGCTTTGATACCAACTGTGGCAGCCGCCTGACTTCCAGACAGTGCGTTCCATCTCCCGATGAATCATTTCAGTGTAGGTACGTTCTGCCTCGGGGCGTACTTCGATGCTGCGCAAACCCTGTTCTTTTAACGTGCGAATGCAGTCGAGGATGTAATGCATCTGCGATTCGATGATGAACAGCGCTGATGTGTGGCCGATGCCGGTGTTGGGACCGGTGACGATAAACAGGTTGGGGAAGTCTGGCAGGCTGGTGCCGAGGTAGGCGCGAGGGTAGGTCGCCCAGAAATCCCTGAGTTGCTTGCCGTTTCTTCCGCTGACCGGGTAGGAAATGACCCCGTCAGTGGCGTCGTAACCGGTGGACCAGATGATCAGATCCACGTCGATGTGCTGCCCGTCCTGCATGACGATGCCGGTTTCGTCGATGGCGGCAATGCCCTGTTCGCGGCTGTGCAAGGTTACGTTGGTGCGGCCGAGCGCCGGGTAAAGGGTGCTCGAGACGATGACCCGCTTGCAGCCGATGGTGTAGTCAGGGGTCAGTTTGCGTCTGAGTTCAGGGTCGGGCACTTGTCGTTTGAGGAAGCGCAGGGCGTGTTGCTGGACCATGCGGATCGCCGGTTTCGAATATTTGAAGGCAATCACCCGGGTTTCGAATTGCCAATAGATCATCCAGCGCAGCAGTTTGTAGGCGGGTTTGAGGCCAAGCAGCCAGCGCTGGAATGACCCAAAGGTACGATCGCCCCGTGGCAGCACCCAATGCGGTGTGCGCTGGAACACATGCAAATGCGTGACGTGCGGGGCAATCGCTGGAATCACCTGGGCCGCGCTGGCGCCACTGCCAACGATGGCGACGCGTTTATGCCGATAGTCGTAGGCGTGATTCCAATGGTTGGTGTGAAAAGTCTTGCCCTGAAAGCGCTCCTGGCCCTCGAAGCGTGGGACTACAGGCTGGCTCAGCGGCCCTGTGGCGTTGATCAGGAACTGCGCGTAGAACGTGCCCTTGCTGGTGGTGTGCACTGCCCAGCGTTTGGCGTCGTCGTCCCACTCGATGCGTTCGACGTTTGCCTCCAGCTCCACCCTGTCGCGCAGGCCGAAATGCTCGACCACGTGCTGCGTGTAGCGGTGCAATTCGGCCTGTTCGGCGAACATTTGCGTCCAGCGGTAGGGCGCAAAGGACAGCGAATACAGTGGCGAAGGCACATCGACGGCCGCGCCGGGGTAGGTGTTTTGGCACCACGTGCCGCCGAAAAAGTCCCGGCGCTCCAGCAGACGAAAATCGTCGATGCCGGCCTTGAGCAAATTGACCGCCGCGCACTGGCCGCCGAAACCGCTGCCGATGATCAACACTTGAAAAGTCTGCATGGGTCTCCTTTTTATCGTTGTTAATCCTTTCAGGTATAGCCAAACATTTGCAGCTCGCCTCCTGTCTATACCGCGGTATTCAGACTGCCGGCCGGTGATGGCTATTTGACGTTGCCCTGTTAGACTTCCAGCACACCCGCAAACCCGGTGTGATCAGGTTCCGTTCAGTGGCACAGAGGCCCTATGGGAAAAACGGGAGGAAAAGGACTTTCACTGGCCAGGAGGCTCTATGCATCGCGAAGCCTGGGGCTAGCCGCAGGACTGGTGTGTGTGGCGGCCGCGATGTACCCGCTCGATCCGGCCCCGTGGGTCTGGGCGATGATGCTCTTCAACGGTATCTTCTGGCCACACCTGGCCTACCAATGGGCGCGTCGGGCGGCGATTCCCTACCACGCCGAACACCGTAACCTGCTGGTCGACGCCTTTCTCGGCGGCTTTTGGGTCGCTGCCATGCAATTCAATCCACTGCCCAGCGCGACCACCATTGCCATGATGGCGATGAACAATGTGGCCATTGGCGGTTTGCGATTTCTGTGGGTGGGCACGGTTGCGCAAATCCTCGGAGTTGGCGTCGGATTTGTTCTGTTTACTCCGGCCTTCATCCCTGAAACCAGTCAACTGCAGCTGTACGCCTGTTTGCCCTTGTTGTGTTTGTACCCGCTGGCGCTGGGCTGGATCTGCTTTCGCCAAGCCACCACGCTTGGCCGGCAAAAGCGCGAATTGCTCGCCCTGAGTCGCACAGACAGTCTCACCGGCCTGCTCAATCACGGTGCCTGGAAGGACCAGTTGGAAGTCGAATTCCAGCGCTGTAAACGCCAGAACCGGGGCGGGGCGATCGCTTTGATCGACATCGATCACTTCAAAGCCATCAACGACACCTACGGGCATGTCGCCGGGGATATCGTCCTGCGTCAGTTGAGCAAGGTGCTCAAACAGAACCTCCGCGCTACTGACGTGGCCGGCCGCTACGGCGGTGACGAGTTCTGTGTGATTCTTCCGGACCTTGCGCTCAACAGCGCCGCTGCGGCCATGGATGCCTTGCGTGATCGCTTCGCCACCCTCGGTTACGAACAGAACCCGGCGCTAAAGGTAAGCCTGAGCATCGGCCTGGCCGCTTTCACCCCTGCGCACACAGACGCGACGCTGTGGCTCAACGACGCCGATCAGGCGCTCTACCAAGCCAAGACCACCGGCCGTAATCGCGTCATCTGTAGCGGCGATGGCGAACCCCATCACGAATTGCTCGACTCGGTCTGAAGTGATTGCCTGTTTCCCCTGTGGGCGCGAGACCGGCAAGGAGATTCTTGATCAATAGATCGATCTGTCGCATTCGGTATAGAGCCGCGTGACTCAGTGAGGTAGGGTCTGGGCTCCCGACACGAAACAAGGATCGATTCATGACGTTCAAACTCCCTCGTTCCCTGCTGGCCACCAGCCTCGGCCTCACGCTCGCGCTCGGCGCTTTTGCCCCCTCAGCCTTTGCCGAACCGCACAAACAAATGCTCGCCGATTCCGAGCAGTACAAAGGTGAAGCCCTGAAACTGCTGGAGCGGCTGGTCAATATCGATTCCGGTTCCGGCTATGAACCGGGCCTGACCCAGGTCAGCAACATCGCCATCGATGAACTGAAAAAACTCGGCGCTACCATCGAGCTTGTGCCGAACTCACCCGATAAAAGCAGCCATGTGATCGCGACCCTGAAAGGCACCGGCAAGGCGAAAATCCTGCTGATGGCGCACATGGACACTGTCTTCAAGGAAGGCTCTGCCGCCGAGCGTCCGTTCCACATCAAGGACGGCCGCGCCTACGGTCCGGGCGTGATGGATGACAAGGGCGGCATCGTCGCGGGTATCTACGCGTTGAAAGTCCTGAAAAACCTCGACTTCAAGGACTACGCGCAAATCACTTTCCTGCTCGACGCCAGCGAAGAAACCGGCTCGGACGTCGCCACCGACTTGATCAAGAAAACCGCCAAGGCCCACGATGTGACCCTCAACCTCGAGCCCGGTCGCCCGGCGGATGGTCTGGTGGTGTGGCGCAAGGGCAGCGCCACCGCCGTCGTCGAAGTCAAAGGTAAGGCTGCCCACGCTGGTGTCGCGCCGGAACTGGGTCGCAACGCTGCCATGGAGGCGGCACATCAGATTCTGCAACTGGGCAAACTGGGGGATGAGGAGAAGAAAACCACGATCAACTTTACCGTGCTCAAGGCGGGCGACCGCACCAACGTAATTCCCGATCAGGCCACGGCCAAGGCGGATGTACGGGCGGCAGTGCCGGAAGAGTTCGACCGGATCGAAAAGGATCTGGCACGGGTTTCCAAAGACAAGCTGATTCCCGACACCGAAGTCACCACCACGCTGCAACGCGGTTTGCCACCGATGCCGCAAACGGCTGAATCGGATCGGCTGATGGCGATGGCACAAGGGATCTACGGCGAAATCGGGCGCAAGTTGACGGAAGAGGGCAGTGGCGGCGCGGCGGACGCGAGCCTGTCTGCGGGTGTCGGTACACCGACGCTGGATGGCTTCGGGATTGTCGGCGGCAATATTCATACGCCAGAGGAATATGCAGAGGTCGAGAGCGTGGCACCGCGGATTTATCTGTTGTCGCGGATGATCATGGAATTGGCCAAGAAGTAAGATGCCTGATCCGACGCTATCGCTGGCAAGCCCGCTCCTGCAAGGGTTACGCAAAACCCTGTAGGCGCCGGCATGCTGGCGATGGCGTCAGAACGGCTCACACCTCAATTACTCTTTAACGCTCATGAACTCTTCCGCCCAACGGATGTATTCCTCAGGCTGCGTGTACGTATGCGTCAATTCCGTAGCGCTCAAATCCGAGGCCTGAGTGAAGTACTGCCGCTGCTCGCGCAGGCTGTCGTAAGTCGCCTTGATCGCCGCAAAGTAAGCCCCATGACCGTCGATGGTGACCCGCACACCCAGCTCCGCCAGACGTTTGTCGTCGCGCAGCAGCGGGTTGCCGTAGGTGACCAGCATCAGTGGCACGCTCAGGTGTTCGGCGATCTGTTCGAGGTGGTCGAAGTCCCGCACACCCACCATGCAAATCCCGTCTGCACCGGCCTTCTGGTACTGCTGGGTGCGGCTGATGATTTCCTGCACTGGCAGGATTCCCGCGTGAGTGCGGGCGATGATGGCCATTTCCGAGTCGACCCGGGCTTCCAGCGCTGCGCGAATCTTGCCGACACCTTCGGCGACGCCGATAAGGTCGGTGGATTTGCGGCCGAATTGTGCTGGCAGCAGGGTGTCTTCGATGGTCAGGGCGGCGATGCCGGCGCGTTCGAGTTCGACGATGGTGCGCATCACGTTGAGCGCGTTGCCGTAGCCGTGGTCGGCGTCGGCGATCACCGGCAATTGGGCGACACGGCCGATGCGAGTGGCCTGCTCAGCGAACTCACTGAGGGTGATCAGGGCGAAGTCGGGAGCGCCCAGCACCTGTAGCGAGGCGACAGAACCTCCCAGAATCCCCACTTCAAAACCCAGGTCCGCTGCAATGCGTGCCGACATCGGGTCGAAAACCGACGCGGTGTGATAGCAGGTCTTGGAAGCGAACAGCTCACGGAAGTTACGGCGCAAATCTTGATGTGAAAGCCTGGACATATGAGTTCCACCAATGGAATGGAAGGGCTTGAGCAAAAGTGTCAACGCCGAAAAACAAAAGGCTATCACGCAACGGGGGGAAGAATGATGACGAATTTGCAGCGTGGGCCTGATCGAAACCGCCTTGGCGACGAGTGAGGTTGTTGTTCAAGCCGCCGCAGCGTGCCGCTGTTGATCGAGCAGCGGCACCGCGCGTACCGAGTTGCCAGGTTGCAATTGCAGGCGTTTGGCGGTGATGCGGTCGACGATCAGGCTGTTGCCCACCTGCCTGGCGGGGGCGGCGGTGATGCGGCAGTTTTCCAGTCGGCGGTTGTGGATCAGCCAGACTGGCGCCTGCTCGTCCGGCGTGCCGATGGCCAGTGTCAGCGCCTGGCTGTCGCGCACCGTGCGGATTTTCGAAAGCGGGGCTTCGATGACCGGGCCGGCGTCGAAGATGTCGATGTAGCCCTTGTGCGTGAAGCCTTCGGCGGTGAGGATTTTCATAGCCGGTTCGGTATTCGGGTGAGCCTTGCCGATCACGGCCTGGGCCTGTTCAGTGAGCAGGCAGGTATACAGCGGTTGGCGTGGCATCAGTTCGGCGATGAACGATTTGCTGCCCAGCCCCGACAAGTGATCGGCATGGTTGAAATCCATCTTGAAGAAGTGCCGGCCCAGGCTGTCCCAGAACGGCGAGCAGCCTTGCTCGTCGGCGCTGCCACGCAGCTCGGCGATGAGCTTCTCGCCGAACAGGTGTGCGAATTCGGCGGCGAACAGCAACCGCCCCAACGACAACAATCGTCCGTTGCTGCCGTGGCGTTGATCGTGACGCAGGAACAGGGAGCAAATCTCCGATTGCCCGGTCATTTCGTTGTTCAGAAACAGCGTCGGTATCTGCCGCTGGATGCCCAGGTCCGGTGACGCACTGACCGTCAGTCCGACCCGATAGTTGTACCAGGGCTCACGCAGGCCAACGGCCCCCGTCAGGGCGCTGACACCCACCACTTGCTGATCGTCGTCTTCGAGCACGAACAGGTAATCGGCATCGGCACGTTCGACCTGCTCCGCGAAAGTCCGTTGCGCCCAACGCACCCGATGCGCCAGGCGATCCTCGCTGGCGGGCAGGGTGGTAAACCCGAGGCCAGCCTGCCGGACCAGCGCCAACAGGGCGGGCAGGTCGGTGACCTGGACCGGACGGACAATCATGATGCAGCTCCTTCTAGGTGCATGCTCGAGCGCTGTCGTTGGACACTGAGTGCGAGATTGCTCACAGCGCGATCACCCGTATCGGGCTGCCTTCGGTGACATTCAGTGCCGTGCACATCTCGGCGTTCAGGACCACGGGTTGCCCGGCGGTGTAATCCAGATCGGCGACGATGGCGCGATAGTTCCGCAGTGAATCGTTGCTCACCAGATAGCGTCCGCGGGCATCGATGGTCGAGCCAGGTATGGCGGTGCCATTCTGGCTTTGCGCGATCGAGCGGATGCTGGCGAGCCGTGCATAAAGGGTCGGGCCACCGTCAAACAGATCGATGTAGCTGTTGGTCTCGAACCCCTCGCGTTCAAGGATATCGAAAGCCTCCTGGCCGTCGGGATGAATACGGCCGATGCAATCCTGTGCGGCCTGGGGCAGCATCGGCACGTAGATCGGGTATTGGGGCATCAGTTCGGCGAGAAATGTCCGGCTCTCCAACCCGCAAAGCCGCTCGGCTTCGATGTAGGGCAGGTCGAAGAAGTGCTTGCCCAGCGCATCCCAGAACGGCGTGCGTCCTTCTTCATCGCTGTAGCCGACAATTTCGGTGATTACTGCTTCGGCAAAGCGCTGCAGGTGCGCGGCGATGAACATCAGTCGCGCCCGTGACAGCAGTTCGGAGGACGGTGTGCGCACCAGCGCCGCATCGATGTGAAACCCCCGCAGCAAGGTGTGGCCGCTGAGGTCGTGGCACAACGACAGCGCCGGTACGCCGTGCTCGATGTTCAGTTCCCGCGAGGCGCTGGTGAAGTGACGGTTGCGCAGACTGTAGAAGGGTTCGCTGAAACCGGCAGTGGCGAGGATTTCCGAACAGCCCGCAAGGTGGCGGGTGGTCAGGTCCTCCAGCACGAAGAAGTAGTTTTCCGGGCCATGGCGCCGCACGTCTTTATCGAACGAGGCGCAGGAGTCGAGAATCCGCTCGCGCAAGCGGCCGGTGTCGTCCGGCAGGGACGTGACGCCGACCAGGCTTTCTCGCGCAAGTCGCTGCAACTGGGGCAGGTCGGTTAACTCCACTGGGCGTAAGACCAGCATGGATGCACTCCTGTATCAAAGGGTTCGGCGGTTGGCACGAACCTGACTATCACTGTCGGTTTCCACGCATTGAATCGACGGTCGCTTGCTGATGTTGCCAGGCGCCGCTCTTTTTCTTTTCCAGTCAGTCGCTGTTTGCCGCGGGCAGCGCCATGCTGAGGCGGTCGGTGGGGTTCTGGGAGCGGAGGCGGTGGTACATGTTGCTGGGAGAGGGCATCCGGGCTCCTGCTGGATGAAGGGGGGGCGTTTAAATTGTCCGTTACGGCAGTATTTATGGAACGCTCGCTCGATGTCTAGTGAATTTTTGCGCGGTCCTTTCAGGCCCCAAAATGGGGCGAGATGCCCGTGTGTCGGGGGCTACATCAATGTCGATCAACCTTGTAGGTCCTCGCTGACAGGGGTGTCGGAGATAGCTGTTTTTAAAGGGGAACAAGCGTAAGCAAGGGATGAAACGAAACGCCCCCGAATCGTGTTTCTTACGGCACAATTGCGCAAGTATTGGCGGTGTAATGCCGATTTTCTTTCCATTTACCGAGTGATCTTACGTGCAGGCGACCCGTTTGACCCTGATGTGCCACGCTCGAACCGTCGCACAGAAATTGGCGCGTTTTCCTACGGACGAGCCGGTGGAGATGAACTGGGAATCGGCAAGAGGTTCGTTGGGTTCCCGCTTCAAAAAGGCGCCGCGCCTGTTTTGTGCTCCGGAATTGCGAGCCCGGCAAACCGCCGGGTTGTTCATCGGTGACGTGGAGATTGTCGAGGCATTGAGGGAGTGTGATTTCGGGCGCTGGAAAGGTGCGCGGATTGACGATCTGCAGCAATCCGAACCCGAGACGTTGCAGACCTGGCTCGATGATCCGCAGTCGGCGCCTCACGGTGGCGAGTCGGTAGCGCAGCTCGGCGAGCGGGTGGCCGCCTGGCTGAAAACCCTGGAGGCAACACCGGGACACAGCGTTGCCATCACCCATCCCTTTGTCATTCGCGCGGCGCTGACTCACGTGCTGCAAAGTCCCGCGTTCAATCTGATCGATGTCGAACCGTTGTCAGCCATCGAATTGCGGTTCAATGGTCGCTGGCGTTTACGTGTGTTGGGCACAGACCTTGAGGGAACCTGTTGATGAAAAAACTGATGGTCATCGGCATCGGTGCCGGCAACCCCGACTACATCACGATGCAGGCCGTGAAGGCACTGAACCTCGTCGATGTGTTTTTCCTCATGGACAAGGGCCACAGCAAAGACAAACTGATCGACCTGCGCCGTGAGATTTGCCAGCGCTACATTACTGATCACGCCTACCGCTTCGTTGAAGCCCACAGCCCGGAGCGCGAGCGCGGAGATGTGGACTACGCGGCCAGTGTGGAAGATCTGAACCTTGCCAAGCAGCAGACCTTCGAACGGCTGATCAATGAGGAAATATCCGACGGCCAGTGTGGCGGATTCCTGGTGTGGGGTGATCCGGCGTTGTACGACAGCACCCTTCGGATCTTGCAGGCAATTCTGGCGTCCGGTCGCTGCGTCTTCGAGTTCGACGTGATCCCCGGTATCACCAGCGTTCAGGCACTGGCGGCCCAGCATAAAGTGCCGCTGAACCGCATCGGACGTTCATTCGAGATCACCACGGGCCGGCGCCTGGCGGCAGGACAGGTGAGCGATGCCGACAGTCTGGTGGTGATGCTCGATGCGCAAGATTCCTACCATCACGTGGCGGATCAGGAGACAGAGATTTACTGGGGGGCTTACCTGGGGACGCCGGATGAAATCCTCATCAGCGGCAAGCTCAAGGACGTGGCGGACGAGATAGAACGGGTCCGCAAGGCGGCGCGGCTGGTCAATGGCTGGATTATGGATACGTACCTGCTGCGTAAGCCTTGAGTTTACTGGTGTATTTGAGGCCCTTTTTGCGAGCAAGCCCGCTCCCACATTCGACTCCTGTGTGCCCTGATCTGGTGTACCACAGAGATTAAGTGTGGGAACGGGCTTGCTCGCGAAGGGGCCCTCAACCGTACCTCAAGAATTCGTTTTGACCTCCCGCCCAAACCGCTCCCGATACACCGACGGCGGCACGCCGACCACGTTGCGAAACGCCACCCGGAAGCTTTCCACCGAGCGATAGCCACATTGCTCGGCAATCTGCTCGGTGTTCCTGCTCGTGCTTTCCAGCAATTCACGGGCCCGCGCCAGGCGTTCATGCTGCAACCACGCTTTGGGCGGCATGCCCGTGGCTTCGGTAAACCGACGCAGGAACGTCCGTTCACTCATGGCCGCCTCGCTGGCCAGGTCACGGACCTCCAGCGGCTCATGCAAACACTCCCGAGCCCACTGCATCACGCGTGAAAGATCGCTGCGCGGCGTAGGACTGACCGGCGTCGGAATGAACTGCGCCTGGCCGCCTGTGCGCTGCGGTGACATTACCAGCCGTCGCGCCACCGTGTTGGCCACCTGGGTGCCGAAATCCCGTGCCACCAGATGCAGGCACGCATCGATGCCTGCCGCGCTGCCCGCCGACGTGATCAGTTGGCCCGAGTCGACGTAGAGCACGTCAGGGTCCACCAGGATGTTCGGGAAACGCGCCGCCAGTTCCGAGGTGTAGCGCCAATGCGTGGTGGCACCGTGACCGTCGAGCAAACCGGTCGCCGCCAGGACGAACACGCCCGAGCAGATCGACAGCAACCGCGCGCCCCGCGCATGGGCCTGGCGCAGGGCGCTGATCAGCGCTTCGGGCACCGCCGCGCTTCGGTCACGCCAACCGGGAATGATGATGGTTCGGGCGGCGCCGAGCAGTTCCATGCCGCCATCGGCCAGCACCTGGATGCCCCCCATGGCGCGCATCGGGCCTTGATCCACGGCGACGATCCGGTGTTCGTACCACGGGAAATCGAACTCCGGACGCGCCAGGCCGAAGATCTCCACGGCAATACCGAATTCGAACGTGCAAAGGCCGTCGTAGGCCAGAATCGCGACTAATCCAGGGCTGGGCTGCATTTGGCGGAAAGTTCCCGGTGAGTGTCTTGTGCGCCACTTTAGCCGCAAGCGCATGGCGGATAAAGTCTTCTCACACCCACAGAGACATTGGAGTACCGCTCATGACCAGCCTGGTCCGCAAAATTCCCGCCGCCCCATCGGCCATTGCCCTGATGCATTTCAGCAACCGTCTGACCTTTGAAACCGATTGTTCCGACGTCAACGCGAGCCAGCAGGCCGGTGAAGTGGATTTTGTTCTGGTGGACGTGCGCGGTCCGCAGGCGTTCGAGCGCGGTCATGTGCCGGGCGCGATCAATCTTCCGGGACGACTGCTGACCGCTGAAGGGTTGGCAACCTGGGCGAAATCCACGCTGTTCGTGGTTTATTGCGCCGGGCCACATTGCAACGGTGCCAACAAGGCAGCGGTGAAGCTGGCGGCGCTGGGTTACCCGGTCAAGGAAATGATCGGCGGGGTGACCGGGTGGCTGGACGAAGGGTTTGAGTTGAGCACCGAGGTGCAACGGCCAGCCACAACCGCAATCGGCTGCGAATGCTGATGTAGCTTTCCCTGTAGGAGCCGGCTTGCCGGCGATCGCGACCGTTCAGGCGATGGACGTGTCGGCTAATCCACCGCTATCGTCGGAACGCCGCCCGCAGCAAGCTGGCTCCTACAGGTTTCGGTTTTTTTTGTGATCTTTGGCTAACGCCCACCAGTCATCCAGCGTCGCCTGCAACCAGCCAAAAACGGCGGCGTGGGCGGCGCTGTCCGGTTCTCCCCGTGGCAGCGGCGATTCTTCGGCAAAGTGCGCATTGAGCGTCGCCACCGACTCGACATTCCATTCGGGGTGAAACTGCAAACCCACCCGCGCAGGCCCTGCGCGATACATCTGCTGCTCGCATTGATCGCTGCTGGCCAGTAGCTGCGCGCCGGGTGGCAGGTTGATGGCGTCTTCGTGCCATTCCAGTACGTCCAATACCTGACCATCGACAAAACGCACTGGCGTCCAGCCGGTTTCGGTTCGGTCCATTCGCCGCACATTCCCGCCCAGACTCAGCGCCAACAACTGCGCCCCCAGACAGATCGCAAACACTGCCGCGCCTTGATCCAGGCTGCGCGCCAGCCACTGGCGTTCGGCCTCCAGCCATGTCGGGCCGGCATTGGATTCATAAGGCCCGCCCAATAAAATCACCGGTTCGGCACTCACTGGCGGCAATTGACCGAGGTCGGCGCGCAAGACGTTCAGCGTCAATCCTCGGGAGACAGCCCAATCCGCAATCGCGCCCGGACCTTCGGCGGGGTGGTGCTGGATCAGGTTCAACGTGCGAATCTCATCATTCATTCTGCTCGCCTTTCTTATAAATATTTGTCGCCTATGCACAATTTACAGGCCTGAAGCCGCTCTAGACTGCCCGCCACTTCGGTCTTCTTCAATAAAAAAGCCATGACCGAACGCTAACAATCGAACGCTGCCAATAAAAGCCTCCGCCCACAGGAGTTATAAATGAAGAAGCTAGTGATGTTCGGTGCCCTGGCACTGTCGATGTTGTCCCTGACCGCTGTGGCCGATGACGCCAAGCCGATCCGCATCGGTATCGAAGCCGGTTACCCGCCATTCTCGATGAAAACCCCTGACGGCAAACTCACCGGTTTCGACGTCGATATCGGCGACGCGCTGTGCGAGCAGGCGAAACTGAAATGTACCTGGGTCGAGCAAGAGTTCGACGGTCTGATCCCGGCGCTGAAGGTCAAGAAGATCGATGCAATCCTGTCGTCCATGACCATCACCGACGACCGCAAGAAAAACGTCGATTTCACCATCAAGTACTACCACACCCCGGCGCGCTTCGTGATGAAGGAAGGCACCGACGTGAAAGACCCGTTGACCGAACTCAAGGGCAAGAAAGTCGGTGTGCTGCGCGCCAGTACCCACGACCGCTTCGCCACTGAAGTGCTGCAACCGGCCGGCATTATCCTGGTGCGTTACGGCTCCCAGCAGGAAGCCAACCTGGACATGGTCTCCGGCCGCCTCGACGCGATGCTGGCCGACTCGGTCAACCTCGACGACGGTTTCCTGAAAACCGACGCGGGCAAAGGTTTTGCTTTTGTCGGCCCGACTTACGAAGACGCCAAGTACTTCGGCGGCGGTGCCGGTATCGCGGTGCGCAAGGGTGATAAAGAGCTGGCGGACAAATTCAACACCGCCATCACTGAAATCCGTGCCAACGGCAAGTACAAGCAAGTGCAGGACAAGTACTTCGCTTTTGATGTGTACGGCGAGTAATTCAACCGTCTAAGAAAGTGGCAACCGTGAATGCGGTTGCCACTTTTTTTATGTGCCGTGATTTACCCAGCCCACACCTTTCCATTGTAGGAGCTGGCTTGCCAGCGATGACGGCCGCACATTCAACATCAATGTGGCTGTTAGATCGTCTTCGCTGGCAAGCCAGCGCCTAAAGGTTTCGTGATCCTGAGCGTCGGTTTCGACAGGAGTTTTTATGCAACGCATCGACCATTCATTGCCCTGGAGCCACCTGGGCACCGAGCGCAGCCTCAGCGTGTTTCGTTATGGCGCGGGCACACGCAAGGTTTACATCCAGGCCAGCCTGCACGCGGACGAACTGCCGGGCATGCGCACGGCGTGGGAGCTGAAAAAGCGCCTGGCCGAACTCGAAGCCCAAGGCCAGTTGCAAGGGGTGATCGAGTTGGTGCCGGTGGCCAATCCCATCGGTCTGGATCAGCATCTGCAAGGCAGCCACATGGGCCGTTTCGAGCTCGGCAGCGGCAAGAATTTCAACCGCTCGTTCGTCGAGCTGAGCGCGCCGGTGGGTGAGCTGATTGGCGATCAGTTGGGCGCCGATGCCCAAGCCAACATTGCGTTGATTCGTCAGGCAATGGGCCAGGTTCTCGACGGTTTGCCGGCCCCTGCGTCGCAGCTGGAAGCCATGCACCGCTTGCTGTTGCGCCACGCCTGCGATGCCGACATCACCCTCGATCTGCATTGCGATTTCGAAGCGGCTATTCATATTTATGCGCTGCCGCAACACTGGTCGCAATGGAAGTCCCTGGCGGCTCGGCTGAAGGCGGGCGTCGCGTTGTTGTGTGAAGACTCCGGCGGTAGCTCGTTCGACGAATCCTGCTCCTCACCGTGGTTGCGCTTGGCGAGGGCGTTCCCCGGGGCGGCGATTCCACCGGCCAACCTGGCGACGACGCTGGAGTTGGGCAGCATGGGCGATACGCGGGTCGATCAGGCCCAGGCCAATTGCGAAGCCATTCTCGGGTTCCTCGCCGAGCAGGGTTTCATCAAAGGCACCTGGCCGACTGCACCGAGTGAGTGCTGTGAAGGCATGCCTTTCGAAGGCACGGAATACCTGTTTGCGCCCCATCACGGTGTGGTCAGCTTCCTGCGTGAGGCCGGTGAATGGGTCGAGAAGGGCGATGCGCTGTTTGAAGTGGTCGACCCGTTGAACGACCGGGTGACCACGGTGCGCGCTGGCACCAGCGGTGTGCTGTTTGCCATTGATCGCGGGCGCTATACGCAACCCGGTACGTGGCAGGCGAAAGTCGCCGGGCGCGAGCCGATCCGGGTGGGGAAACTGATCAACGATTAACCGAGATATATTTGGCGCTTCATAAGGCCTCATCGTCGGAACGCCGCCCGGAGCAAGCCCGCTCCCACAGGAGAATGCGTTTCAAATGTGGGAGCGGGCTTGCTCCGGGCGGCGTTCCGACGATGACGACATCAGCAGCACCGAACATCCCCCGGCTGGCTTCACAGTGTTAGGCTCTGCCCCGAATCCTGCGCTCTGTGAAGGAAGGTTTATGTTGAAGGTTCTCGCTCTGCTGACACTCCTGGTGTCCACCGCCGTCCACGCCCAAACCCCGCTGCACACTGATCTGCCGCTCAAATACCTGGAACAGGCCAACCCCGAATCGGTCAATCAACCCCTGGTCATTTTCCTCCACGGCTACGGCAGCAACGAACAGGACCTGTTCGGCATCAAGGATGAATTGCCTGCCCAATACAACTACCTGTCGGTGCGCGCGCCGATGGTCATGGAGGAGGGCAGCTATCAGTGGTTTCGCAAAAAGGGAGAAGGTGCCTACAACGGCGAGACGGATGATCTGAAGGCCAGCGGCCAGGTGTTGCTGGATTTCGTCGCACAGGCTGCGAAGAAATATCACACAGAACCGAACAAGGTTTTCCTGGTGGGCTTCAGCCAGGGCGCGATCATGTCTTACGAGGTCGCGTTGCGTCATCCCGAAGCCGTCGGCGGAATTGCTGCGTTGAGCGGGCGGATTCTGCCAGTGCTCAAGTCTGAGCTCAAAATCGATGAAAAGCGCCAGAAACTGGCGATTTTCATCGGGCATGGCACGGCGGACAAACGCCTTCCTTTCAACGACGGCACCGAGGCGGACAGCCTGTTGCAGAGCCTTTCACTCAAGCCTGAATTTCACGCCTACCCCGGCGTCGGTCACAGCATCAGTGGCACAGAGATGCAGGACTTGAGCGCCTGGTTGCAGCGGCTCAATCCCTGAGCCCTATTTGCCGGAAACGATCTGCTTGACCAGCGTTTCGTGGCCGGCATTGTCGCTGAGGCGGGAAATCACCTGAACCAGCGCCATACGCTTGCCTGAGGCGGCCATCAGCGTGGTGTCGAGGGTTTTGCCGCCACCCTGGGTGGCGATGCTGTCGATCTGTCGCAGTCCCAGCCCGGTGCCTTTCTGCGTGATGCTTTTTTCACTGAGCTTGGTGAAGTCCGGCAATGCCTTGGCTTGGTGGGTGGCGAAGTCGGACGCCGTCGCGTCAAGGAACTCACCGTCGTTGTCCTTGGCGTTGACGCCGCCGGGGATGGCGTTCTCAGCGGCGATCACCACGGTTTTCGTGGTTTCGTTGGTGTACATGGTGCCACTCGCACCGCTCGCGTCCGCCGCAAGCGGATTGGCAATAAAGCCCTTTGGCAGGGTGAATTTGAATTTGCCGCCCAGCATCGAGACGTTCTGCGCTGGCGCTACCTCTTTAGCCGCCTGTGCATTCAAAGCCCCCAGACTGGCAACCGCTGTCAGCAGCAGGACAACGGCTTTTTTACTCAACAAAGACATTCAAAATCTCCAGGGTGGTCGCGCGGTGGGGGGCGATCATCCCATGGAGGTCGTGATGCTTTCCAGCGTGGGCTAACGGACGGTCGGGGTGTTCAGCATGGAACCCGCCGAATCGCCCGCGCCGCTGTGGTGAGGCGAGCACTCACCACAGGGGCAGGTCGAAGTGGCTTACTGCGCCTGGTTTTGCGGAAACAGATTGCGCCGGGTTTCTTCGTCGAATTCGGCTTTCAGCACCAGTTTCTCTTTAAGGCCCTGGGCGCGTTGGGCGGCCGGGCGGGCGCTGATTTCATCGAACAGACGCTTGACGTTCGGGTACGCCGCCAAACCGTTCTCGCCGAGGATGTACGGCGCGTAATTGGCCCAGCCCCACAAAGCCATGTCGGCGATGCTGTAGGTGTCGCCAGCCAGGTATTGATGGTCGGCCAGACGCTGATCGAGCACGCGGTAATGACGCTCGACTTCCTTGAGGTAACGGTTTTTCGCGTAGGCCAGGTCTTCCGGGGCGTGATGCAGGAAATGCACCGCCTGGCCGGAGAATGGCGACAGGCCGGTGGCGATGAACATCAGCCACGACAGCAGTTCGGCCTGGCCGGCAAGGGAGGTCGGCAGGTAGCGCTGATGTTTTTGCGCGAGGTGCAACAGGATCGCCTGGGAGTCGAACACGGTGGCGTCGCCATCGACCAGCGCTGGCACTTTGGCGTTCGGGTTGATCGCCAGAAAGGCTGGCTGGTGTTGCTCGCCCTTGAAGGTGTCGACGCCGATCAATTCGTACGGCGTTTGCAGTTCTTCCAGCAGCAGGGCGACTTTCATCGGGTTGGGCGAAGGGTGGAAAAAGAATTTCATGGTGTAGGCCTCAGTCAGTGGTGGGTCAGGAACTGAGGCTGATAGTGGGCGAAACCCGTTCGATTGACGTACGAGGTTGTTGTTCTACTCGTTCGAAATAGTTGAACGGGTTGTGGGCGTTGCCACTGGTTTGGCCAACAGGCGTTTGGTCACGCCGAGCATGGCCACGGACACCGCGACGCCCAGGCCAAAGGCCTTGAGACCCATGCCCGGCAAGGTCAGCGCCAGGACCAGGCAGAAGGCGCTAAACGAATACATCCCGGTCGCCGTGGCTCGCAGTAACGCTGCGGTAAACGCTGGGCCGCGGGTTTGCTGGGAAAAAACCGCCATCACGCTGCCCAGCACCGGGAACACCGCGAGCAAGCCGCTCCAGCGTTCACCGACGGTGCTGGCGAGCCAGGTGACCGCAAGGGTCAGCAGGGCGCCGGCCATCATGCGCAGCAGCAATCTGTCGGACTTCGGCGCCGGCCCCGAGACGATCGGCTGCACGTTGGGAAACAGGTACGGCGCGGCCAGCAACGCGGTCGCGGCGACAATCACCGAGAACAACAGGGACGGCGCAATCAGCGACAGCACAGCCGCGACCGTCGCCCAGACCAGCAATGAAACCGTCAGCGCCCATGGCCATCCCGCCCGTTGGGCGACCTGGGCGTAGGTCACGCAGAAGGCAATCATCGCGAACATCGCGGATAACGCAGCGGTCGCCGATTGCGCGGCAAACACTTCACCTTGTTCGATAGCGAGGAAAAACAGAATCGGTCCGACCACCACCGGTAACCCCGACAGCCAACCGGCTACACTCGGGCCCCAGCGTTTGCCCGCGAGGGAGATCAGTAAAAGAAACCCGGGAATGACCAGCAGTTTGAGCAGCAGCACGAAGGCGCCTCCGACCTGTGTGAGGCGGCAACGTTAGCATTGCCGAAGATGGATTGCTGCATGGATTGTTGATTTTTGTATACAAAGTTGAAAGCTTGTACGGCAACACATTTTGCGTATAAGTATCAGCCTCCATTCGTGCTGAATCGAGCCGATCATGAACCGATCCCGATCACCTTTGCGTCATGTCCTGTGGTTGTTGTTAGTGCTTGGCAGTCAAGCGTTGGCCAATTGGCAAGATGCACTTCCCGGCGCCCGGATCGTTGGCACTGGCGAGTTTCGGGTGTTCGGGTTCGATGTCTACAACGCCCGGCTCTGGAGCGCCGCGCAGCCATTTGCGAGCGACCAGCCGTTTGCCCTGGAGCTGATTTATCAGCGCAGGATTTCCCGGGACGATCTGGTGCAGGCCAGCGTCGATGAAATCAAGCGATTGTCGGGGGCGGCGGTCAGTGCCGGGCAACTTGCGGCATGGCAGGCGCAGATGCAGCAGGCGTTTGTCGATGTCCAGGCCGGGACCCGACTCACCGGGGTTTACCTGCCGGGGCAGGGCGCACGCTTTTTTGTCGGCCAGCAGTTGCAGTACGAGGTGAAGGACCCGGCGTTCGCCCGGGCGTTTTTTGATATCTGGCTCGACCCGCGCACGCGCAACCCCGAGTTGCGTCAGCAATTGCTGGGCACTGCACAACCCTGAGGTTTCCACTCCGTTTTGTAGGAGCAAGCTTGCTCGCGATGGCAGCACCGCGGTGGTCCAGAGGTTCCGCGTCATCGTTTATCGCGAGCAAGCTTGCTCCTACAAAAGCAAACGGAAACAGCAACGCGCTGATCTTTTGGTTTTTGTCTGTACACCGAAAAGCGCGAAACGTCTAAGCTGCGCCCTCCCGCCCGTTTTTGGAATGTTTGCGTGAATTTCAGTTTGCCCAAAGTCGCCACTGCGCCGTTTTGCCCGCCGGAAGTGGCGGGCAGCGTTGCCGTTGACCCTCGCGCGTCGTTCTTCAAACGTGTCCTGCGTTTTGCCGGACCGGGCTTGCTGGTGTCCATCGGCTACATGGACCCGGGCAACTGGGCCACCGCCATTGAGGCCGGTTCGCGGTTTGGTTACAGCCTGTTGTTTGTGGTGCTGCTGGCAAGTCTGGCGGGGATGGTGGTGCAGTGTTTGTGCTCGCGCCTGGGCATCGCCACCGGGCGCGATCTGGCGCAGTTGTCCCGCGAGCGCTACAGCACGCGGACCGCGCGTACCCAATGGGTGCTGGCGGAAATTTCGATCATCGCCACCGACCTTGCCGAAGTGCTCGGCTGCGCCCTGGCGTTCCATCTGTTGCTGGGCTGTTCGTTGAGCGTCGGCATCGCCCTCACGGCATTCGACACGCTGCTGGTACTGGCCCTGCAGAACCGTGGCTTCCGCCGACTGGAAGCGATCATGCTGGTGCTGGTGAGTACCATCGGTGTGTGTTTCTTCGTTGAATTGTTGTTGATCAAGCCTTACTGGCCGGACGTCGCACGGGGCTTTACGCCGTCACTGTCGGCCATCGGCGATGCCGCGCCGCTGTACCTGGCCATCGGGATTCTCGGGGCGACGGTGATGCCGCATAACTTGTACCTGCACACCTCGATCGTACAGACCCGGATGATCGGCAAGGACCTGGCCAGCAAACAGGACGCGGTGAAACTGGCGCGCATCGATACCATCGGTTCCCTGGCGCTGGCCCTGCTGGTCAACGCTGCGATCCTGATCCTCGCAGCGGCGGCCTTCCACAAGACCGGGCACACTGACGTGGTCGACATTCAGGACGCCTATCACTTGCTTGATCCGCTGGTGGGCGGCGCATTGGCCAGCGTCCTGTTTGGCGTCGCGTTACTGGCGTCCGGTCAGAGTTCGACGTTTACCGGCACCATCGCCGGGCAAGTGATCATGGAGGGTTACCTCAACCTGCGGATTCCCTGCTGGCAGCGGCGATTGATTACGCGGGGGTTGGCGTTGATCCCGGCGTTTATTGGCGTGTGGCTGATGGGGGATAACGCGATTGGTAAGCTGCTGGTGTTGAGCCAGGTGGTGTTGAGTTTGCAGTTGCCGTTTGCACTGTACCCGTTGATTCGCATGACCAACGACCGTCAGTTGATGGGGCCGTTTGTGAATCGGCTGCCGACGCGGGTATTGGCGTGGGGGTTGTTTACGGTGATCAGTGGGGCGAATAGCTGGCTGATCTTTCAGTTTTTTGGGTGACGGGTCGTTCCGACGATGAACGATGACGCGGTCTACCGCTGAAACGCGTCAACCACAAAATCAATAAAAACCCGAGTCTTGGCCGGCATCAGCGTCCGGCTTGGGTAGTACAGCGAGATCGGCCCCGCATCGGCGTGCCAGTCCGGCAGCAAGCGCACCAGTTCACCGCGCTGGATGTGCGTGACGACATCGGGCAACACCAGCAGCGTCACACCCAGGCCGAGGATTGCGGCTTCACGCATGGCGGCCGGATCGTTGAGCACGATGTTTTCGTTCAGGTCGGCGCGCTCTTCATGGCCCGCACGATCATGCATCACCCACTGACGAATCCGCCCGGTGCGAATGCCGCGCATCACGATGCCGGTGTGTCCGAGCAGATCGGCCGGGGTATGCGGCAGCATGCGTCCTGCCAGGTAGCCCGGTGAAGCCACAGCGACGATATCCGCCGCCGCCAACGTCCGCGAGATAACCCCCGGCGTGAGTTCGAAGCCGCCACCAATGGCTGCGTCATAGCTTTCGGCAATCAAGTCCACCTGGCGATTTTCAAAGTGCCATTCCGGGCGAATCAACGGATAACGCGCGAGGAACGTCGGCAACAACGGCAACACATGACCGATGCCAAACGTCGGCGCCAGGCTGACTTTGAGTACACCTGCCGGCTCGCCGCGATCACTGTTCACGGCACTGATCGCCGCTTGCAACGCCGCCAGATTGCCACCGATGCTGGCCAGAAAACCCTCACCGGCTTCAGTGAGCGAGAGCTTGCGGGTCGAACGTTGAAACAGCCGCACACCGATATTGCGTTCGAGCATCGCCACGTTGCGGCTGACCGCGGCGGGTGTCAGCGCCAGTAACCGTGCAGCAGCAGAAAAACTGCCCGTTTCGGCGCTGCGCACAAAAGATTCGAGGTTGGCGAGGGTTTCCATGGCGAGCACCTACTATCAATGCTTGAAAATAATTCAAATCATTACCCGCTAATCAAGCGCTAATGGCAAGCGCAGTATTCACGCCAACGACAACCCCCCCTTGGAGTGAATAACCATGAGTACTATCGGCATCATCGGCGCTGGCGCCATTGGTTCAGCGTTTGCCAGAGCCTTGTCCCGCCAGGGCATCGAACTCGTCATTGCCAACAGCCGTGGACCTGAAACGCTGGCGGCCCTGGTGGCAGAACTCGGCACGACGGCCCGTGCTGGCACTCGCGAAGAAGCGGCCGCACAAGCCATCGTTCTGGTCGCGGTCAACTGGTCGAAATTGCCCACGGCGCTGGCCGGCCTGCCCGACTTCGGCGGGCGGATCGTGATCGACGCCAACAATTCGATCGAGGCGCCGTCGTTCAAGGCTGTGGATTTGCAGGGCCGTCCGTCCAGCGAAGTGTTTGCCGAATGGGTGCCGGGGGCGCGGGTGGTGAAGGCGTTCAATCACTTGGCGGCGCGTTTGCTGGAGAGTGATCCGGCGGCGGAGGGTGGTCGGCGGGTGCTGTTTGTGTCCGGCGATGATGCCGAGGCGAAAGCTCAGGTGGGCGCGTTGATCGAGCGCTTGGGCTTTTTCGGGATCGATCTTGGGGAATTGAGCGTCGGCGCGCGACTGGCGCAGTTTCCGGGTGGCCCGTTGCCGATATTGAACCTGGTGAAGTTCGCCTGAATGCAAATCTGTAGGAGCCAGCTTGCTGGCGATGGCGGTGTGTCAGGTGACATCAATGTTGATTGATGTACCACTATCGCCAGCAAGCTGGCTCCTACAAAAATGCTCCCTCGCTATGACGCGGGGGTTGTTGCCAGACTGCGCGGATCTTCGTGGGTCCCCGCGCCGTCTGTTGAACGCGTTAAGCCCGTTCGATCGCCAGTGCCACGCCCTGACCACCACCGATGCACAGGGTGGCGAGGCCTTTCTTGGCGTCGCGCTTGATCATTTCATGCAGCAGGGTCACCAGCACCCGGCAACCCGAGGCACCGATCGGATGGCCCAGGGCAATGGCGCCGCCGTTGACGTTGACCTTGTCCAGGTCCCATTCCAGGTCCTTGGCCACCGCCAGGGATTGCGCGGCGAAGGCTTCGTTGGCCTCGATCAGGTCCAGTTGTTCGATGGACCAACCGGCCTTGCTCAAGCAACGACGAGTGGCCGAGACCGGGCCGATGCCCATGATCGCCGGGTCGACGCCCGCGTTGGCATAAGCAGCAATTTTTGCCAGCACCGGCAGACCCAGGGCCTTGGCTTTTTCCGCGCTCATCAGGATCACGGCGGCGGCGCCGTCATTCAGCGACGAGGCGTTACCGGCGGTTACCGAACCGTCCTTTTTAAAGGCTGGTTTCAGTTTGCCCAGGGCTTCGGCGGTGGTGCCGGCGCGTGGCTGCTCGTCGGTGGCGAAGGACAGCGGATCACCCTTGCGCTGCGGGATCAGGATCGGCGTGATCTCATCGACAAAACGCCCGGCTTCGATGGCGGCCGTGGCTTTCTGTTGTGAGGTCGCAGCGAAGGCGTCCTGTTGCTCGCGGGTCAGGCTGTACTTTTCAGCCAGGTTCTCGGCGGTGATGCCCATGTGGTAATCGTTGAACGCATCCCACAGGCCGTCGCTGATCATGGTGTCGACGATTTGCGCGTGCCCCATGCGCAGACCGGTGCGCGCACCGGGCATCACGTAGTTGGACAGGCTCATGTTTTCCTGGCCGCCGGCAATGATCACGTCGGCATCGCCGCAGCGAATCGCCTGAGTGGCCAGGTGCAGCGCTTTGAGGCCCGAGCCGCAGACCTTGTTCAGGGTCATCGCAGGCACGGTGAAGGGCAGGCCGGCCTTGATCGCGGATTGGCGCGCAGGGTTTTGCCCGGCGCCGGCGGTCAACACCTGGCCCATGATCACTTCATCGACTTCGGCCGGGTTCAGGCCGGTTTGCGCCAGCAACTGACGGATCACCGCAGCACCGAGGTCTACGGCGGACACATTGGCCAGCGAGCCCTGGAAGCTGCCGATGGCAGTACGGGTGGCGGCGACAATGACGACTTCTTGCATGGAATGATTCCTCACTGGGCAGCGAACTGCATTTCCGGAACGTGATCAGGCACGATCAGTTTACCGGCGGTCTTGGCGACGATCTCTTCGACGCTGACGCCCGGCGCACGTTCTTTGAGAATGAACGCGCCGTTTTCGATTTCAAGATACGCAAGGTCGGTCAGTACGCGCTTGATGCAACCGGCGCCGGTCAGCGGCAGGCTGCATTGGGCCAAGAGCTTGGACTCACCGTCCTTGGACGCGTGGGTCATGATGACGATGATGTTGTCTGCGCCGGCCACCAGGTCCATCGCGCCGCCCATGCCCTTGACCAGTTTGCCGGGGATCATCCACGAGGCGATGTTGCCTTGCACGTCGACTTCAAAGGCGCCGAGTACGGTCAGGTCGACATGACCACCGCGGATCATCGCGAAGGACTCGGCCGAGGAAAAGATCGACGCGCCGATACGCGCGGTCACGGTTTGTTTACCGGCGTTGATCATGTCGGCATCGATGGTTTCTTCAGTAGGAAAAGGACCCATGCCGAGCAGGCCATTTTCCGACTGCAGCATGACTTCCATGCCTTCGGGAATGTAGTTGGCGACCAGGGTCGGAATGCCGATGCCCAGGTTCACGTAGAAGCCGTCCTGCATTTCGCGGGCGACGCGTTGAGCCATTTGTTCGCGGGAAAGTGCCATTGTTGTTATTCCTTCATTCGGTCCGGGGGCAGGGGATCACTTACGCACGGTGCGCTGTTCGATGCGCTTCTCGAACGTGCCGCAAATGACCCGGTCGACGTAGATGCCAGGGGTGTGGATCTGCGCCGGGTCCAGCTCGCCGGGTTCGACGATTTCTTCGACTTCGACCACGGTGATCTTGCCGGCGGTGGCCGCCAGCGGGTTGAAGTTCTGGGCGGTGTGGCGATAGATGACGTTGCCGAAATGGTCGGCTTTCCAGCCTTTGACGATGGCGAAGTCACCGGTGATGGATTCTTCCATCAGGTACTTGCGACCATGGAATTCACGCACTTCCTTGCCATCAGCGACTGGGGTGCCGACGCCAGTAGCCGTGAAGAACGCCGGGATACCGGCACCGCCCGCGCGCATTTTTTCAGCGAGGGTGCCTTGCGGGGTCAGGACGACTTCGATTTCGCCTTTCAGCAGTTGGTCTTCGAACAGTTTGTTCTCGCCGACGTAGGAGGCCACTACTTTTTTGATCTGCCGGTCTTCCAGCAGCACGCCGAGGCCGAAACCGTCGACGCCGCAGTTGTTGGACACCACGGTGAGATCACGGGTGCCTTTGCGCTTGATCTCGGCGATGAGGTTTTCCGGAATGCCGCACAGGCCGAAGCCGCCAGCGATCACGGTCATGCCGTCTTCAAGACCTGCCAGAGCTTCCTCGTAGGAACTCACGCGCTTGTCGAAACCTGCCATATGCACCTCTTTTATTCTTTGTGGGCGGCTGGCTAGCCGTTTGGGATGGAGTGTCTCGCCGGAGGATTTATTTGTTAAGTTGATTTTTAAGGTTGATTGATAGATAAAACTCACCAATCAAGCGCCCGTACTACGTTGGAGACACCGATCATGACAGTCAAGCAGATCCGCGCCTTTCTGGCGGTGGCCCAGAGTTTGAGCTTTGCCGTGGCCTGCGAGCGGTTGCACCTGTCGCAATCGGCGCTGAGCCTGACCATCAAGGCGCTGGAGGAAGGCCTGGGCGGGCGGCTGTTTACCCGCAACACGCGCAACGTGGCGCTGACTGCTGAGGGGGAGTCGCTGGTGCCGTTGGCTCGTCGATTGATCGCCGACTGGGACAATGCCGAAGACGAGCTGCGCCAGCGATTTACCCTGCAGCGCGGGCGCGTGACGCTGGCGGCGATGCCGTCGTTTGCCGGCAACCTGCTGCCGCCGATCCTGAAAACTTTTCGCGCGCGCTACCCCAAGGTCAACGTCACGGTGAATGACGTGATCAACGAGCAGGTGCTGGAAATGGTGCGGGATCGGCAGGTGGAGCTGGGCGTAGCGTTTGAACCGGCCCACAGTTCGTCGCTGCAATTCACACCGTTGTACCGGGACCGGTTTGTGGCGGTGGTGCCGTCGGATTCTGCATTCGCCGAATGGGCCGATATTGATTGGCAGACGTTGTTGAAAGAACCCTTCATTACTTTGCAGCGACCGTCGACGGTGCGGGTGATGCTCGAAGAGCACTTGCAGGCGCGCGGGATGAAACTGCCGGTGGAGTTTGAGAGCCATCAGTTGGCGACAGTCGGGAGAATGGTGGCCAGCGGCCTGGGGGTGAGCGTGGTGCCGGCGTTGTGTGCCGGGCAGATGCGCGAACTGGGTGCACGGTGTATTACCTTGCGCGACCCGGTGGTGGAGCGGGCAATCGGGGTGTTGACCAAGCCTGGGGTGGAGTTGTCGGCGGCAGCGCAGGCGTTGTTCGACATTCTGAAAGAAGAAAACCTGGGTGAGCGCCTGACGCTGTGAAACGCGTAAGAACTTGTGGCTACCCCCCATTCTGTAGCAGCCGGCTTGCCGGCGATCGAATCTTGAGGCGGGCAGTGCTTTTGCGGACGTCATCGCCGGCAAGCCGGCTCCTACAGGGTTTCGTTGTGTCAGTTGCTAATGCGTCAGACGCTGAGCCAGTAGCGGCAACAACTGTTCGCAGGAGGCTTCGATTTTCAGATCGAGGATGTCATCCGCCCGCGTCTTGCCCAGATTGATCGCCATCAACGGTTTCCCCTGATCCGCCACCGCCCGGCACAACCGAAACGCCGAGTACGCCATCAACGAAGACCCGACCACCAGTAATCCCGCGGCTTCTTCCACTGCGGCCATGGCCTTGACCGCCGTCTGCTGCGCCACGTTCTCGCCAAAAAACACCACGTCTGGTTTCATCCGTTCACCGGCGCAAAGCGGGCAATGCGGTACCTGAAACCGCGCTTCGAACGCCGAATCGAGCAAGGTGTCGCCATCCGGTGCCTGCACCGCGTCGACACCGGCCAGGTAAGGGTTCTGTGCTTCCATCAACTGCTGGATCGAATCCCGCCCACTGCGCTGCCCGCAATCCAGGCACAGTACGCGATGCAGGCTGCCATGCAGTTCGATCACGTCGTGGCTGCCGGCCTGGTCGTGCAAGGTGTCGACGTTCTGGGTGATCAACCCACTGATCTGCTGCGAACTTTGCAGACTGGCCAGCGCCTCGTGCGCCACATTCGGCTGAGCCAGGCGCACTCGCGGCCAGCCGAGCATCGCCCGCGCCCAATAGCGGCGCCGGGATTCGGCCGCGGAGAGAAACTCCTGATACATCATCGGTTGCCGGCCGCGGCGCACACCCTCGTGGTCGCGGTAGTCCGGAATGCCCGACGGGGTGCTGATGCCGGCACCGGTCAGGACCACGAACGGCTGGTCGGCCATGAGCTGCTGAAGCCGGTCGAGTTGTTCGCGGATGCGGCGGTCGAGCATGTTCAACACTCCGGTAAACCTTGAGTGTCAGCAGAGTAGCACTCCCTGTAGGAGCCCGGCTTGCCGGCGATGGCGATCATTCGGGCGCCATCGCCAGCAGGCCGGCTCCAACAAGGGCAGCGTTTATTTGCGCGCTTCGAGGATCAGGTTAAACGGTGTTTCCGTGGCCCGCCGGAAGGTGCTGAATCCCGCCTCCGTAAACACCTTGCGCAGCCGCGCCTCGCCTGCCTGGGCGCCGAGCCCGAGCCCGACTTCCTGGGACAGCGAGTTCGGGGTGCAAATGAACGTCGAGGCGGCGTAGAACAACCGGCCAACGGGCGTGACGTTGTCGTCGAGCTTGTCGTTGGCGAACGGTTCCACCAGCAGCACCGTGCCGTCCGGCTTCAGCGACTCATAGGCGTGCCGCGCTGCGCCCACCGGGTCGCCCATGTCATGCAGGCAGTCGAAATAGCAGATCAGGTCGTAGTCGTCACCGGGATAGCTTTTTGCCGTGCCCTGGAAGAACCGCGCCCGCCCGGACACACCGCCTTCCTCGGCGCGTTGAGTGGCGACGGTGACGGACGGCGCGTGGTAATCGAAGCCGACGAACCGCGAGTCCGGGAACGCCTGGGCCATGATCACCGTCGATGCGCCATGCCCACAGCCGATGTCCGCAACCTTGGCGCCGGCCTCCAGTTTGGCGACGACGCCTTCAAGGGCCGGTAGCCACTCGGCAACCAGGTGCGCTTTGTAGCCGGGCCGGAAGAAGCGTTCCGTGCCGCTGAACATGCACGGATGGTGATCGCCCCAAGGCAGGGCGCCGTTGCCGCGCATGGCTTTGACCAGCTTGTCCTTGTCATGGAAAAACGACGCGACCACCCCGACACCGCCCGCCACGTAGACCGGTGAATCTTCGATCGCCAGTGCCAGGGCTTGCTCTTCGGGCAGACGGAACTGGCCGTCGCGGTGTTCCATGTAACCGGACGCGGCGTGGGCGCTGAGCCATTCGCGCAGCAGGCGGGGGTTGCAGCCGGTTTTGTCGGCGAGGGTTTCGGGGCTGATCAACTGGCTGTCGGCCATTGCCCGGTACAGCCCGAGCTCCTCGCCGAGGATGACGTTGGCGAGCATCGCCGCGCCGCCCATGTCGTTCACCAGTTTGCCCATGAAATCGTTGAGTCTGGCCTCGTCCATCACGTGTGCTCCTTCAGCAGGATCACGGTCCAGAGGCGTTGTTTTTCGAGGCATCCAGCTCTGGGCGGTGGTCGTGGGAATGAACAGGACAATAACCGCGTCCTGGGTGCACTAAGTTTAGTTCAGGGGCTGTGGGCTGCTGGCTGGAGCGACGAAAGCGCCTGAGGCTGCACGTTATGGTTCGCGCTGAACCCTGTGGGAGCGGGCTTGCCCGCGATGAGGTCGGTACATCCAACCTACCTGTCGCCTGACACACTGCCATCGCGGGCAAGCCCGCTCCCACAGAGTCCATTAGTGATCTGAGATCGCATGTATCCCAATGTATCCCGACTCCTGATCGATACATTTCCCCTTAATACCGGGCCACTGCCGAACACAGCCCAGATACAAACCTGGGATGAACTGCATAGGCCGCTTGGCACCCTATACACCGTGAAGGGGACAACAATGACCACGCTCCTGCCTGAAACCGACCTGACATCTGCACCCGTCGAGCGCCTGCGCGTCGACCAATACACCAACGGCCTTATCGGCCCAAGCCAGCCGATGCTCGGCCCGCTGGCCGACGGCGGCACCCTGATCACCGGCACGCCGCCGGGCTGCTGGGGGCCGATGATTACGCCGGCCTTCGAGGGCGGCCATGAAGTCACCCAACCGGTGGCCATCGCCGGTGCCGAAATCGGCGACGCCGTGGCGATCAAGATCAAAAGCATGCGCGTCACCTCGCTGGCCACCTCGTCCGGCGTGATGAGTTTTGTTGAAGGCCGCTACAACGGCGATCCGTTCGTCGCGAAATTCTGTAGCAAATGCGCCACCGAACACCCGGCCAGCTACGTCGAAGGCATCGGCGAAGATTCGATTCGTTGCAGCAACTGCGGCGCCGAGGTCAGTGCCTTCCGCTTCAGCCACGGGTACGTGATCGTGTTCGATGCGCAGAATCAGGTCAGCCTGACCGTCAATCAGGACATCGCCAACCAACTGGCCGGCAACGCCTCCGAAATGTCGGCGTTGCCGGAATTCGCCGCCCAGCATTCGATCCTGTCCCTGGCCCGTGCCGACATCCCCGGCGTCGCCGCGCACATGCGGCCGTTCCTCGGTAACATCGGCACCACGCCGTCTCGGGACTTGCCGGACTCGCACAACTGCGCCGATTTCGGCCAATACCTGATCGGCGCACCGCACCGTTTCGGCATGACGCGTGAGGAACTGCACGCGGCCAAGACCGACGGTCACATGGACACCAACTCGATCCGCGAAGGCTGCGTATTGATTTGCCCGGTGAAAGTCCCGGGCGCCGGTGTGTACATGGGCGACATGCACGCCCAGCAGGGCAACGGCGAGATCGCCGGGCATGCCACCGACTGCTCCGGGGAAACCGAAGTGCAGGTCGAAGTGATCAAGAACCTGACACTGGAAGGGCCGATCCTCCTGCAAAACCTCGACGATCTGCCGCCGATGGCGCGGCCGATGAATGCCCTGCAACGGCAGAAAGTCCGCGAACTGGGTGAGCGCTGGGGCCAGACCGAGATCGAGCAGAGCGGCCCGATCACCTTCATTGGCAGCGGCGAGAACCTCAACGTGGCCGTGGAGAACGGCTTGCAACGTGCCGCTGCGGTGACTGGCCTGCCGTATGACGAAGTGCTCAACCGCGCGACCATCACCGGCTCGATCGACATCAGCCGCTTGCCCGGCACGGTGCGCGTGACCTTCCTGTGCCCGATGGACGTGCTCGATCGCATCGGCATCGGCCATCTGGTGCGTGAGAAGTACGACCTGGTGTAACGCCCAACGGTGGGTCTGTACCGAAGTGTGTACAGACCCGCTGGCGATACAACTGCCGCGATTTTCGGCCGGCTCGCAACACAGGCCCGATACACCGTTTCGGTTAACTGTGATTCCGCTCTGACCCCCTTTGAGATCGACATCATGCAGACTTCCATCCCATCAACGAAGGCCGCCGTCGGACTTGGCCTGCGTCGCGGTTTAATGAAAGACCTTCAAGCCGCCCGTGTGGGCGATTTCGACTTTCTGGAAGTCGCGCCGGAGAACTGGATCGGCATCGGCGGCGCTCATGGCGCGGCGCTGCGGGCCCTGGCCGAGCGCTATCCGCTGTCCTGTCATGGCTTGTCCCTGTCATTGGGCGGGCCGGCGCCGCTGGACGTCGGTTTTTTGCAGGAAGTGCGGGTTTTTCTCGATCAGTACCGCGTGCCGCTGTACAGCGAACACCTGAGCTACTGCAGCGATGACGGTCACCTTTACGACCTGTTGCCGCTGCCCTTTACCGAAGAAGCGGTGCATCACGTCGCCGCACGCATTCGTCAGTCCCAGGACATCCTCGGTCGGCGCCTGGCGGTGGAAAACGTCTCCTATTACGCCGCGCCGCAGCAGGACATGGACGAGCTGACGTTCACCAACGCGGTGCTGCGCGAAGCCGATTGCGACCTGCTGCTGGACGTCAACAATGTGTACGTCAACTCGATCAATCACGGTTTCGATCCGCAGGTGTTTCTGGCCGGTATCGATTCGGACCGGGTGGTGGCGATGCACGTGGCCGGGCATTTCGATGAATCCGACACGTTGAAAATCGACACCCACGGCGCCTCGGTGAAACCGGTGGTGTGGTCGTTGCTGGCCCAGGCCTATGCCCGGTTCGGCGCGCAACCGACGTTGCTTGAACGCGATTTCAATTTCCCGGCGTTCTCTGAATTGGTCGCCGAATTACAGACCATCCGCCGCTTGCAAACCGAGGGGGTGAACCGTGGCTGACTCAGGCCTGTTCCAGCAGCAAAGCACCTTGGGGCTTTACCTGCGTGACCCTGACCATTGCGCGCCGCCGGCCGGAATGGACGTGGCGCGGGCACAGGTTTACCGCGACCTGATTTTCAACAACCTCTCGATATTGCTCAGCGGCACCTTTCCGGTGCTGATCAAGATTCTTGGCGATGAGCACTGGCGTTCGCTGGTGCGAATCTTCCTGCGGGACTACCGCGCGCGCACGCCGAAATTCGGGGAGATCGCCAGGGAGTTTGTCGAGTTTCTCGCTTCAGAACCGCCAGCGTTGCACGAAGGGCCGTGGCCGCCGTTCATGGTGGAGCTGGCGCATTACGAGTGGATCGAGATGCTGCTGCAACAATCCGAGGCCGAGCCTTTGCCATCCAGCGATGCCGGGCTGATGCTGGATCGACCGCTGCAGCTTTCGCCGCTGGCCTGGCCGTTGGCGTATGCCTGGCCGGTGCAATTGGTGGGGCCGGACTATCAGCCTGAAACGCCTCCGGCTCAGCCGACATTGCTGTTGGTTCGTCGGGCGCAGGACTGGAGTGTGAAGTTTTCCGAACTGAGTCCACTGGCCTGGCGCTTGTTGCAGCGAATCGGCGAGTTTGCGCAGCTGAACGGGCGTGAACAGCTGGAAGGATTGGCCGTCGAGGCGGGAGCCGTGGGATCGCAGGACTTCATTGCGAGCGGGGCGGCGTTGTTGCGGCAGATGCAGGGGGAAGGGGTGGTTGGACCAAGATTTTGATGAGGCCTCATCCCCCTGTAGGAGCCGGCTTGCCGGCGATGGCGTCCGTAAAATCGCTATCGCCGGCAGCCGACACCTACAGGGGGATGCGTTATTTATTGGGCGGAAAAAAAGTACCGAGTCAGGTGAAAGAAGATCGGGGCCGCGAAGCAGATCGAGTCCATCCGGTCGAGCATGCCGCCGTGGCCCTTGATCATGGTGCCCCAGTCCTTGGCGCTGAGGCTGCGCTTGATCGCCGACATCACCAGGCCGCCCAGGAAACCCATCAGCACAATGACAAACGACATCATCAGCGACTGCCAGAAACTGAACGGCGTCATCCAGAACATGCAGCCGCCAATCAGCGTGGCCGACAAACCGCCGCCGACCAGGCCTTCCACGGTTTTCGACGGGCTCACCAGCGGCGCAACCTTGTGCTTGCCAAAGAGCTTGCCGAACACGTACTGCAACACGTCACTCAACTGCACGACGAACACCAGGTAGAACAGCAGCAGCGCGTTCTGGCCCTGGAAGCCTTCCAGATCCAGCAATAACAGCGCCGGTGCGTGGCTGATGCAATAGATGCAAATCATCACGCCCCACTGGATCTTCGCCGTTCTCTCCAAAAAGCCTTCGGTGTCCTGGCTCAGCACCGCAATCGCCGGTAGCAGCAGGAACGCATACACCGGAATCAGCAGTGTGAACATCGAATACCAGTGGGTTCCGATCAGCACATATTGCAGCGGGATCAGGATGAAAAACGCCGAAAACAACGCGTTATGGTCGCCCCGGGTGGTCGGTGTCAGGGTGATGAACTCCCTGAGTGCGAACAGCGAAATGAAGCCAAAGAGCACGACGGTGGCATTGCCGCCCAACTGGTAGGACACGAAGAAGATGATCACCATCCCCCACCAGGCATTCACGCGCTGGTTGAGGTTGTCGATGGTCGCGGCCGAGCTTTCGGTTTTTGCCCGTTTGGCCAGCAGTCGACCGGTGAGCGACGCCAGCGCCAGCAGGCAGGCTATGCCAAAAAAGAACCACAGGAACTTTGTTTCAAGACTCATTTCGACAGCCTCACAATGGCGTCACGCGCCCGCTCCAGGAACACTTGTTTTTCTTCACCGGCAATCCGTTGCATCGGGTTGCCGATGCGGATCGTGCAGATAATCGGCAGCGGCACGTGTTTGCCTTTGGGCATCGAACGGTGGAGGTTTTCCAGGTAGATGGGCACCAGGTCGACATCGGGGAAGGTCTCGCTCAAGCGGTACAGGCCCGATTTGAACTCGCCGGGCAATGCCTGGCTGGACCGCGTGCCTTCCGGAAAAATGATGATCGAATGGCCGGCGCGCACCACATCGAAAATCGGCTCCAGCACGTTCACGCCGGGCGCCGGGTTACGTTCGATCAGGACCGCATTCAGGCCTTTCTGGGAGATGTACGACAGAAACCGGTTCTTCCCCCAGTAATCGGCGGCGGCCACCGGTTTCACATTGACCCGGGCCTCGGGGGGCAGGGCGGCGATGATTGCCAGGGTGTCCATGTGGCTGGTGTGATTGGCGAAATAGATGCGCTGGCGCGAGAGATCCGGTGGGCTTTCCCATCTCGCCGTGACGCCGATGAGGAATCGCAGGACGGAAATCAGCGCATTACTGATCCACATGGACGGCACCTTTTAGCTGCTTGGAAATGTCCAGGGTTCGCGTGACGCAGGTCGCGACGGAGCCGATGGCGATGATGGACAGCGCAATCAACAGCGCATAGTGACTGGCATAAACGCTCGCTTCGACAGCGTTCAACACAAGCCCCGCCGTCATCACCGCCATCCGGTGTTGCTTGGCCATCGGGCCGATGAAGCTCTGCTTGAGACCGATCGAACCGCCAAATACCCTGACGTACGCCGTCAATGCCGCGGCCAGCGCGGCGAACCAGCCAAGGTCAGAGTAGCCGATGGCGTAGCCCAGGCCGACAATCAGCAGGCTGTCGGCAATCCGGTCGGGGAATTCGTTGTAGAGGCTGCCGATGTCGGATTTCTTGCCGCCCTCAATCGCGACCATCCCGTCGAACAGGTTGCACAGCAGGCGCAGCTGAATGCCGAGCGCGCAGAGGATTGAGCCGATGACGCCAGTGTCGATATTGAGTGCGATGATGCCCGCGAGCGCGAAGGCGATGCTGGCCACGGAGATCTGATTGGGGGAGATGTCCCTTTTTACCAATCTGTCGGTGACGTATTTGGCCCAGCCCGCAGAACGCGTCTTGATGGGTCTTCTGTTTTCATCCATGGGCAATGTCCCTATCACTTTTGTTGGAGCGAGCTTGCTCGCGATGGGCGTTAACGATAACGCGTTTATCCAGACAACACGCGTTATCGTTAACGTCCATCGCCGGCAAGCCGGCTCCTACACAGGGCGGGTCGGTAGTTTCAGCTCCGCGCACAAACCGCCGCCCTCGCGATTGCTCAGGGTCAACGAACCTCCGAGCGCCAGCGCCAGTTGCTGGGCAATCGCCAGGCCAAGGCCGGTGCCGCCGGTGCTGCGGTTGCGTGAATTCTCCACGCGGTAGAACGGCTCCATGACATGGGCCAGTTCGTCTTCGGCAATCCCGGGACCACGGTCCATCACCTTCACCGACAAGCTGCCGCCAGGCTTCGATTCCACCCGCAGTTCTGCCGCGCCGGCGAATTTGAGTGCGTTGTCCGTCAGGTTCACCAGCACGCGGCGCAAGGCGTGCGGGCGGGTGTCGATGACGGTCTGACTTTTTCCGCTGAGCTGGACGTCCTTGCCCACGTCCTGGTAGTCGAACACCAGGCTGTCGAGGAATGAATCCAGATCGGTGCGGCGGCTTTCTTCGGTGGCGCCATGGACGCTGCGGGCATAGGCCACGCCTTCGCGCACCAGGTGCTCCATCTCGCCGAGGTCGTTCCACAGTTTGTCTTTTTCGCTGCAGTCGTCCATGAGCTCGGCGCGCAGTTTCATGCGGGTGATCGGGGTTTGCAGGTCGTGGGAAATCGCCGCCAGCAACTGCATGCGTTCTTTGAGGTACGCCGCGATGCGCGCCTGCATGGCGTTGAAGGCCATGGCCGCGTGGGCGACTTCGGTCGGGCCTTTTTCGTCCAGGTGCACCGGGTGGGTGTTGGGGTCGAGCGTTTCGACGGCCTGTGCGAGGCGGGTGAGGGGGCGAATGGCAATTCTCACGGCCAGCCAGGTGCACAGAATCATCAGTAACAGTTGGCCGAGCAAGACGATCGGCAACCAGGGCGACAACGGCACCATCGATGGACGCACGTCGATGGTGACCGGGCTGCCATCGGCCAGTTTCAGATGCACCTGGAAATGTTTGATCGGACCGGGAATGTCGGTCACGGTCATCGGGTAATCCTTGCCGATGGCGTCCTTGATCGAAGTCACCGCAATAGGCGTATCGCTCATCGCCGTGCCCGGCGAACCTTCATCCAGCAAATAGCGGTAGTTGCGGCGATCCAGTTGTTGCAACCAACTCGTGCGCTCTTCGGCCGGCAAGCGGTCGAGGATCGCGATGGACGTCGAGACATCGGTCTCCAGATTGCCCAGCATGGTGTTTTTCGCGCTTTCGTAGCGTTCGTAGTACTGCGCGCCGAAAGACAAGGCTTGCGCCAGAATCAGACCGATCAGGAAAATCAGCGACAGACGCGAGGCGAGGGTGCGGGGCCATCTCAGGGAAAGGTTCATGAGGGCGCCCCGAGGACTTCCACCGGCAGCGAAAACACATAGCCTTCGCTGCGCACGGTTTTGATGTAGGCCGGTTCCCGCGCGTCGTCGAGCAAGCGCTGACGCAGACGGCTGACCAGCAAATCGATGGAGCGGTCGAACAGGTCGGCGTCGCGGCCCTGGGTCAGGTTCAGCAGCTGGTCGCGGTTGAGCACCCGTTGCGGATGATCGAGGAACACCCGCAGCAGCCGATATTCTGCGCCACTGAGCGCAACCATGGTGCCGTCGTCATCGAGCAAGTGGCGGGCCGACGTGTCCAGGCGCCAGCGACCGAAAGCCAGCAGGCGACCGCTTTCGGTGACCACCAGGTTGGGCGGCAACATTCGCGTGCGGCGCAGCACCGCGTTGATCCGCGCCAGCAGTTCACGGGCGGCGAACGGCTTGACCAGGTAATCGTCGGCGCCCATTTCCAGGCCGATGATGCGGTCGGTTTCATCGTTGCGGGCGGTGAGCATCAGCACCGGGGTGGCTTTGTGTTTGCCGGCGCGGATCTCGCGGCACAGCATCAGGCCATCGTCGCCCGGCATCATGATGTCGAGCACGATCAGGTCCACCGGCGTGGTCTCCAGAAACGCACGCATCTGCCGGCCGTCCGCCACGACGGTGGTGCGCAGGCCGTTCTTCTTCAGGTAGTTGCCTACCAGCTCTCGAATCTCGCGGTCATCGTCCACGATGAGGATGTGATCGACGTGTTCCATGGGGCCAAGCCTCTTCAGATAGGGAATGACACACACTCTATCGAGCCTTTGCCCGCTCGCCCGCCACCCTTTGTATTGCAGTGTATCTGCTGTGTCGAAGGATACACATGGACTTAAAAACCCCGAATTTCAGGGGTTTTGTATCGCTGTGTATCGGCAGGCCCCTTTGATACGTACCGATTTACACGCGCCGCTTCTCGACACAGACGAGATACCTCAGGGCCTTCTAATAGGTTCCATCGAGGCAAACCCAACCGCCTCGGCTCAATTGAACGATCTACCCATTGAAGCCTTGAGGAAACCACCATGAACACTAAAGCCATCTACGCCGCTTGCCTGTTTGCCGCACTGAACATCTGCACCCTGTCGGCCCGTGCCGAAGCCGACGTCAGCGCCAAGACCTACAGCTACGGCACGCACCTGGACATCAAGAAAGTGGTGTCGCTGAAACAGGACGCGACGAACACCTGCGGGATTGTCGACGCCCAGCTGACTTACCTGGATTCCCAGAATAAAACCCAGGTCCTGGACTACCGCAAATTTGCTGACTGCTACTCAGACAACTGAGTCCTTCGCTGACCGCTTGCCAATCCCCTTTGAAACAGGAACAACACCATGAACAACGTAACCCGCTTTTTGACCGCCACTGCCTTCGCCCTTGCAGGCGCCGCTGCCCACGCCAACGCCGCCGTTGAACAAAGCACCTGCGGCAGTAGCACCTGCTTCCAGCTGACCCCGGTGAACGAGCAGGGCGCCAATGACTTGCTGGTACAGGACGGTTCCAGTCGCACCCCGCAAGGTCAGATGGTTGCTGAGAACGGTAGCAGCCGCACACCACAGGGCCAGTTGCTGGATGAGCAGACGGCCTGAAGCCGGACAGTATTTCAGTAGTCACCCCTGATCCAATGTGGGAGCGGGCTTGCCCGCGATGACGGACTGTCAGTCGACATCAACGTTGAATGTACCGGCCTCATCGCGGGCAAGCCCGCTCCCACAGGTTATGTGTGGTGCGCCGCCCTCTATTATTTCCAAGGTGATCCCCATGTTTCTCATCGCTTTCCTGGGCGGCATATTGACCGTCCTCAGCCCTTGCATCCTCCCGGTCGTGCCGTTCCTGTTCGCCGGCGTCGACCGCACCCGCTCCTCGATTCTGCTGACCCTCGGCGGCATGGTCCTGACCTTCGCCCTGATTTCCAGCCTGGCCGTGGTCAGCAGTGAATGGGTGGTGCAAGCCAACAACACCGGTCGTCACGTGGCCCTGATCGTCATGGCGCTGTTTGCCCTGTCGCTGATTTCCGCGCGGGTCGGTGGCTGGCTGGCACGCCCGTTCGTTCTGTTGGGCAATCGTCTTGACCCCGACACCCGCAAAATGTCCGGCCCGCTGGGTTCGGTGATGATCGGCGTCGCCACCGGTCTGCTCTGGGCGCCGTGCGCCGGGCCGATCCTCGGCGTTATCCTCACCGGCGCGATGCTGCAAGGCGCCAACGCGCAGACCAGCCTGTTGCTGGTGGCGTACGGCCTGGGCAGCGCGTTGTCCCTCGGCACCTTGATCTTCGCCGGTCGTGGCTTGGTCAATCGCTTGAAAGCGTCGATTCCGGTCACCGGCTGGTTGCGGCGCGGTGCCGGGTTTGCCGTGCTGGCCGCCGCGGCGGTGATTTCCACCGGCGCCGACAAGACCCTGCTGGCCGGCACTTCTTCGGAGGGTGTCAGCAGTATCGAGAAAGGCGTGCTTGAAAGCGTACCGAAAGTGGTCGATTACCTTGTCAGCAAGGTCAAGGCCGATTCGAGCCTGGACAACGCCCAAGGTCCGATGCCGTCACTGTCCGGCGCGGTTGAATGGATCAACTCGCCAGCCCTGACCAATGATTCGCTCAAAGGCAAAGTGGTGCTGGTGGACTTCTGGACCTACGACTGCATCAACTGCCAGCACACCCTGCCTTATGTGAAGGACTGGGCGAAGAAATACGAGAAGGATGGCTTGGTGGTGATCGGCGTCCACACCCCGGAATACGGCTTCGAACGCATCATTGGCAACGTCAAGGATCAGGTGAAGAAGCTCGGCATCACCTACCCGGTGGCCATCGACAACAACTACACGATCTGGCGCAACTTCGACAATCAGTACTGGCCCGCTCACTACCTGATCGACGCCAAGGGGCAGCTGCGTTACACCCACTTCGGTGAAGGCAGCTATGACACGCAGGAGAAGGTGATTCAGCAGTTGCTGCAAGAAGCCAAAGCCCCCGCTGCGTGACCCGTCAACTCAATGGCTCACAGGCTCCGCGCCGTGGGCCATTGTTCTTTTCTCCTGACTGCGCCGCCATGCCGCGGGCGGTGCACCGAACTCCCGCCGAAACGCCCGACTGAACGCCGTGTCGGTCTGATAACCGACCTCTTCGGCGATGCGCATCAATGAGCTGTTACTGCTGCGTAACAGGTTGGCCGCCAGCAACATGCGCCATTGCGTCAGGTACTGCATCGGCGAAATCCCCACCAGTTGCTGGAAGCGTTCGGCCAATACCGATCTTGAGGTACTGGCGGTGCGCGCCAGTTCATCCAGGGTCCAGGTGTGACAGGGTTTTTTGTGCAGCGCATTGAGGGCTGCGCCGACGATCCGGTCGTTCACACCTGCCAACCACCCGGTCCGGCCTTCGCCCTGTTCGTGCATGTACAAGCGCAGCACCTCTATGAACAACACCTCGGCCAGCTTGGCCAATACGCCTTCACCACCAGGCCTTGGCGAGCGCGCTTCGGCGAGTGCATAACGCACCGAAGATTCCAGCCAGATCCCGGCGTTCGAGCCGCGCACATTGACCTTTACCACGGCCGGCAACCCCGTCAACAACATGCCCGCCAGCCGCGTATCGCACGCCAGATAGCCGCACACCAGGCGCGTGACCGCGCCGCCACCGCCATAACTCAATTGCCGTGGCCGGCGCGCGAGCACGACGTCCAGCCGTGCACCGCTGGCCGGCGCGAGACCCGGTTCAGAGCACATGCGGTGGGCGTCGCCCAGCGGAAACACCACCACATCGCCGGCGGTCAGCAATTTCGGCGGTTCATCACCGAGCTCGACATAACACTCGCCTTCGGTGATCAAGTGAAAGATCACCACGCGTTCGGCGCCGGGTTCAAGAAACGGTGCCGCCGTGTCCGCGCTCGGTGACTGATAACACCAGGGGGCAGTGAACCTGGCGTTAATGAAAATCGCGCCGACCAGGCGGACGACGCGCAGGGTCTGGGACAGGGCGTCCATGGTGGTGTTCCCCTGGGGGCGGGCAGCTTTTGATTGTGAGCCTGTCGCGGCACAACGTGAAACCTCCGGACGATCGGACAAGGTTGGCCGACGATCGGGCAGGACGCCGCTGGTCAGCGGCGCGATAGTTGGCACACAGGGTCTGCCGACCCTGTCATCAATAACAAGAATGAGAGGTTGCCATGCCGAAGTTCATCATTGAACGCGAGATTCCGGGTGCTGGAACACTGTCAGAAAGGGATTTGAAAGCGGCTTCGCAAAAGTCCTGCAGGGCGTTGCACGACTTGCCGCAGGTGCAGTGGCAGCAGAGTTACGTCACCGGTGACAAGCTCTACTGCGTGTACATCTCGCCCAACGAAGAGTTGATCAGGGAACACGCCAGGCAGAGCGGTTTCCCGGCCAACCGCATTTCCCAGGTCATGACCGTCATCGACCCCACCACGGCGGAATAAACCGGGGGTGTTTGAACTCGTAACGGAGCGATTGAATGAGTACTCCCATTGATCTCACTGCCTTGAAAAACCGTCAGATGGCCGCTTGGGCCAGTGGCGACTATGCCGTGATCGGCACCACGTTGCAGATCGTCGGCGAGCAGCTCGCCGAAGCCTGCGACCTGCTGTGCGATGAACGCGTGCTGGACGTCGCCGCCGGCAACGGCAACGCGACATTGGCGGCCGCGCGCCGCGGTAGCCACGTCACGTCCACCGACTATGTCGCCGCGCTGCTGGAGCGCGGCGAAGACCGGGCCAGGGCGGAACGCCTGGAGGTGACCTTCCAAGTGGCGGACGCCGAGGCACTGCCGTTCGAGGACGGCAGTTTCGATGCCGTGCTGTCGACCTTCGGCGTGATGTTCGCCCCGGACCAGTCCAGGGCTGCCGCCGAGCTGGCGCGGGTCTGCCGTCCTGGCGGCCGGATCGGCCTCGCCAACTGGACACCCGAGGGTTTCGTCGGCCAGATGTTCAAGACCCTGGGCCGGCACTTGCCGCCTCCGCCGGGGGCCCAACCCCCGTCTAACTGGGGGGCCGAGGCCTGGTTGCATACGCACTTTGATGAACGCGACTTTTTGCTTCAGGTGACACGACGGCTTTTTAACTTCCGCTACCGCTCGGCCGCGCATTTCATCAACACGTTTCGCACTTGGTACGGCCCGGTCCACAAGGCGTTCGCGGCGCTGCCCCCCGAAGGCGCCCAGGCCCTTGAAAGTGACCTGACCGAGCTGATCAACCGCTTGAACCGGGCGGGTGAGAAATCGCTGGTGGTGCCCAGTGAATACCTGGAAGTGGTGATCACAAGACGTTGAAAATGCCATGACCCTCTGTAGGAGCTGGCTTGCCAGCGATAGCGTCCGTCCAGTTACCATCACGTTAACTGGCAGACCGCCATCGCTGGCAAGCCAGCTCCTACAGGATTCGTGTCATCCAGGGTGTGTTACACGGTTCCGGGGTTTTGTGGCGTGACGGATTACTCATCCAGCCGCTCGGTGTACACCACCCAGACACTGCACGGCATTTTGTACAACAGGTGCTCCACCGTGCTGCCGATCAACCTGCCCAGGCCGCGATGGCCGATCCGGCCCATGACGATCACGTCGATGTCGTAGGCGTCGGCGTAGCGGGTCAGGACCTTTGCCGGGTTGCCCATGATCATGTGCCGTTGCTCCGGCGCGATGCCGTTGCGTTCGGCCAGTTCGTTGAAGGCCGCTTCCTCATAGTCGGACAGAGTCCTGGCGGTGCCCGACGAGAAAAACGCCGAACCGTTGTCGAAGCCGAATTCATCGGCACTGATGGATGAGAGGTCATAGGCATAGACCACATCCAGCTCGGCATTGCAGGCGCTCGCCAGTTTTGCGGCTTCGTGAAGAATGCGGTCGTTGAAGCTTTTGTAGTGATCATCACGATGGAACGGGTCGACCGCCGCGACGATCTTGCGTGGCAAGGCATGTACGGCATGGCTGACGAAATGCAACGGCACCGGGCATTCACGCAGCAAGTGCACGTCGAGTGGGGTGAACATCAGCCTTGAGAGCATCGAATGCGGCTCCAGCGTCTTGATCAGCACGTCCATCGGCTGCTCTTTCAGGTGAATCAGGATTTCCTCCAGCGGCCGTTCGACCCACGCCACTTCGGTGGTGACGTGCACCCCGATCTTGCGCAAGGGCCGCGCCTGCTCCTCAAGCCATTGACGGTGTCGATCGAGATAGCCCAGGCGCATCTGCTCCAGCGCCTTTTCGTTGACCAGACTGGCGGTCGCCAGACCTTCCAGATAATCGAACGCGACGATGTGCAGCGCCGCGTCTTCGGCTTTGGCCAGCGCTGCGGCCCTGTCGAAGGCGGGGCTGTGTTCCATCAGGGGTGAGGCGACCAGCATGAAACGTGATTGCTCAGACATGACAAACCTCCCGTGGGTAAACGAGCGTAGGCTCATTCGACAGGCATTCAATCCTTTAAGTATTGACCATGATCAACCTGCCGTCCGGCGAGGCGGGAGCGAGATGGCGTGATGAACGTGGCGAGCACGCCGTGAAACGAAATCCCGACAGCAACGCGACCCCTGTAGGAGCTGGCTTGCCGGCGATGGCGTCGGTCCAGTTACCATCACGTGAACTGGCAGACCGCTATCGCTGGCAAGCCAGCTCCTACAAGGGGATTTGTTATGTTTGTCTTAATCTAAGTAATCTTGGCACCGCGTGCCTGCAGCAGTTCACGCAGCACGGAGCGATGGCAGTGCGCCTCATTCTCGCAATAGCAGCCGACAGCCAGTGAGGCTTGATGGGAGAGGGCGGCCAACAGATCGAGCAACTGGCTGGGCGCAGGCTGATTCATTTCAGCCTTGAACTTGCGCCTGAAACCCTCCCAGGCTTTTTCATCTGCCGCCGACTTGGCTTCGGCAACCAATTCAGCACTGGGCGACAGCAACGGCTGCCACACATCATAAAAATCCCGACGGGCAAACTCAGCCTTCGGCACGCCACGCGGCGGGCGCCGCACCGTGCCTAGCCGAAGGCCTTCATCGGGCAGGCGCGGTGAGCCGAGTCGCACGATATGAATGGGCATGGCGACTTACGAGTGTCGTGAGCCGTCAAACCACTCCATCGCCGTGCGCCAGATGCAAATCCCCAGGAAATAGGCCGACATCAGCAACCAGAGCCCCATCACCATCGGGTTGATCACCGGATGGTTGACCACCAGCGACAAGCTGCACAGCAGCCAGATAGCCGTCACAGCAATGTTGATCGGCATGAACCGGCGTACGCGAAACGGGTGCAGGAACTTCATCCGGGTCACGGTCAGCAACGCCAGGCCAATGACAGTGAGCAGGGTGATCCACGGCGACGGAGCGATGATGTACAGGCACAGCGCAACCACGTTCCACGCGGCGGGGAAGCCCTGGAAGTAGTTGTCTTTGCTTTTCATGTTGACGTTGCAGAAGCAAAACAGCGACGAGACCAGAATCAGTGAGACGGTCAGCAGTAGCGTGTAGTCCGGCAGCGGAATGTAACGGTAGATAAACAGCGCCGGGATAAACACATACGTCAGGTAGTCGATGACCAGGTCAAGGATCGAACCGTCGAAACTCGGCAGCACCGATTGCACATTGACCTTGCGCGCCAGTGCGCCGTCGAGCCCGTCGACGATCAGCGCGACGCCCAGCCACAGCAGGCAATTGGTGGGTTGGTTTTCCAGCAGGGCGAGGGTGGCGAGGAAGGCTGTGACCACGCCAGTGGCGGTAAAACCATGGGCGCCCCATGCTTTGAGCCTGGCGATGTGTAGGGTGGATATCACAGGGGCGTTCTCCAGAAAGTGAAGCAAGCCAGTCATCACCCTCGTTGATCGAGGGCGGCAGCGAACCGGTACGGGTTGCAGGTATCGACCGGAAATCCGCGAATAAGGTTCACCACTTATGAATCTTAGCTGGGCCGGCAAAAAATACTCTGGATTAATCCGGGGCCTGTTCGCTTGAGGGAATTCTTGCTCAGGCGATAAATGTATCTGACCTATCCATATCCCCCTGCAGGAGCCGGCTTGCCGGCGATGGCGCCCATTCAGGCGATAAACAAGTTGGCTGACCCACCGCTATCGCCGGCAAGCCAGCGCCTACAGGGGGAACGTGTGTGAGAAAAAATGCAGACATTAAACACGGATGGACGAGACAGGTATGGGCAACGAAGTCAGCCAAACGGTAATGGCGCAATGACGTACGAGGACTATCGTTGCCTGACTGGATAACTCCAACCGATGAGGACGTCGTGATGAACACCAGCGATTTGCTCGAACAACTCTTGCGCGCCGGCCAAGGCTCACAAACGCAGCAAAATGGCGGCGCACCTCAAGGCGGTATGGGCGGCGGTCTTGGCGGGTTGCTCGGCGGCCTGCTGGGCGGTGGTGCCGGTACAAACGCCGGTTTGGGCGGCTTGCTCGGTGGCCTACTGGGCGGCGGCTCTGCCATGGGCGGTTCGACCCAGCGTCGCTCGGGTGGGGGCAGCAATTACGCGGCGTTGGCGTCCCTGGGGATGATGGCTTTTCAGGCGTATCAGGCCTGGCAACGCGGCCAGGCGACCGCGCCGCAACAGGCACCGCGCACCGTGGATCTGCTCTCCGGCCCGGAAGTCGAGGACCACAGCCACGCGGTCCTGCGCGCGTTGATAGCGGCGGCGAAGGCCGATGGCCGGATCGACGCCGCCGAAAAACAGATGATCAGCACTGAAATCGGCCGCCACACCGATGACCCGCAACTGCAGCAATGGCTGGATGCTGAAGTCGCCCGGCCGCTGGATGCCGTGGATGTGGCGCAATCAGCGACCGATCCGGCGATGGCCGCGGAAATGTACCTGGCCAGCGTGATGCTGGTCGACGATCAACAAGACGCCGAGCGCAGCTATCTGGATGAACTGGCGGCGGCGTTGAAGATAGATCCGCAGTTGCAGGTGCATCTGGAGCAGCAGGCCAAGGCGGGCGCGGCTTGAATCGCTATCGCTGGCAAGCCAGCTCCTGCAATGGGCACACCCATGACCTGTAGGAGCCAGCTTGCTGGCGAAGCGCCCTGGAATCTTGAATCGAACTTCAAACAGGCGCCTTCGGAATCAGAAACGTAACCCCGTGCGCTTCGGCAATCTCCAGAATCCCCGGCAGATCCTCCGGCACCCTGAGCCGGTCCACCGCGGTAAAAAACTGACCGCCGCGCGGATCAGACACCACGCCAATCATCCTCGCGGTCGCGCTGAGGTTCTTGTAGGCATGGATCGAACCACCGGGAATATGCACGTAGCCGCCGGCAGAAACGGTGGTGGACTGGCCCTCGACCGTCACTTCGACTTGCCCGTCGGTGACGTAGAAAGCCTCGTCCCACGGATGGAAGTGCGGCGGCGGCCCGCCTCCTTGCACGCCTTCCTGAATATGCATTTCAAAGGGTTTGCTTAGATCACCTCCGGCAAGCACCGTGATCGCCTCGCCCACCACATTGACCGGCACCGGGGTTTTTTCCGGCGCGATGACGTGAACCGTTCGCATGATTGCTCTCCGAAGGATGCGTCCAGACCCCCTGAGTATATTCACTTGCAGGCGCGCCCAATGCCCGGCCATCCGTCCGTCTGTCAGGGCAATTTCAACCCCGATTGAATTTTTCTCCGGGCGAATCGCTCTGCTGATTTAGAGACGTGCTGAATCAGCGTCCTGCCACTGGCCCCAGACCGAGAGATGAGCACTATGACTGTCCTGACACGACTCGAATCCCAGCCTGCCCATGAGCACCCGATCCCGACCGCCGGCAGCCTGAAACAGTGCTATGAGCAACTGCTGACCAACGATGAAGGCGAGCACCGCCGTGCGCTCGGCCACGCCTTCCTCGAAGTGCAGCTGCAACGGGCCGCCGAACTGCCCGAGGAGCTGCCCAAAGATTTGTCGGCCCTGCAATCCTTCGTCGAACAGCACTGCGCGCAAGTAGCTCGCCAATACGCCGACTACCTGAAAGCCCGCAAGGACGGCGGGCCGCGGCAGTTCTTCAGCAACAAGGCCCACGCGCTGTTTTTCCTGCAAGCCGTTGCCCCGACCAAACGAGTGGACGGCGCCTGGTTGTATGGCTTGCTGCGGCACTGGCGCGACCCGCGTTTCGAAGGGCTGGTATGCACCTATCTGGAAGAGTTGGGCGAGGGCAATCCGGCGCAGAATCACGTGGTCATCTATCGCAAACTCCTCGCCGATCACGGTTTGCTGGACAGCGGCGTGATCGCCGACGAGCAGTATTTGCAAGGTGCAATACAACTGGCATTGGGTGAGTGCAGCGACGCGTTTTTGCCCGAGGTGATCGGCTACAACCTAGGCTATGAACAACTGCCCCTGCATTTGCTGATCAGCGCCTACGAGCTCAGCGAATTGGGCATCGATCCGTATTACTTCACCCTGCACGTGACCATCGACAACGCCAGCACCGGGCACGCGCAAAAAGCGGTGCAGTCGGTGTTGCAGTTGTTGCCGATCGAGGGTGATCGCGAGGACTTTCTACGCCGCGTCGGCCTCGGTTACCGACTCAATGATCTGGGGCAGGGCAGTCGCGCGATCATCGAGTCGTTCGACCTCTACAGCGAAGTGTTGAACATGCTGGAACGCAAACGTCCGTTCGGCCAACACATGCATTCCGACTACTGCCGATTCGATGGCAAGACCGTCAATCAGTGGCTGTCCGCACCGGAACAGTTGCCGGGCTTTCTCGCGGCCCTGGAAAACAAGGGCTGGATCAAGCGCCACCAGAATCCGCAGGACAGCCGTTTCTGGCAGGTGATCGAGGGCGACGGCGCCGCCATGTTCGGGGTGTTCAGCCCGTATGAAAAACAACTGCTGCACGACTGGATTGCCGGTGACTGGCAGCCAGAACGCTCAGCGACTGCCGTTCGCCGCCGCTCCGTGACCCCCTCAGAGCCTGGCGTGCCAGTCAATGATCCGGACGTCCAAAGCCTGCAAGCAGCGCTGCAGGGACGGTCCGCGCATGAGCAGATGCACGCGTTGATCCCGTGGCTGTCTGCCCACCGACACGCTCATCCGGCCGGCCTGATGGCCACGCGACGGTTCATCGAACTTAAATCGAGCCTGCGATAGGGAGCGTTTCATGAATCACGAAGCACAACTGAGCGCCGACGACCTGGCGTTGCTGCAATTGGGCCGCCGTTTGCAGGCTGACGGTTACCGCTTTATCACGCCGACACCGCTGACGCATGAACGGGTCAATGCGCGCGCCGAAGGACAGCTTGCCGCGAACCTTCGCGATGTTTACGGCTGGTCCAGGGCGTTTACTCCGGGGCTGTTCTCGGCGGATGAACAGCGTCAGTTGCAACAGGCGGGCATCCTCGAAGAACGCGGCGCCCGGCTGATTAGCCGGGTGCGCTGGTCGAGCCTGGATGAGTTGTTGTTCGTGCATTCGAGTTTCCCCACCGAAGCAGCGGACTCGGTGTTCTTCGGCCCCGACACTTACCGGTTTGCTCAACTGATCCACGCCCATCTGCAGCAGAGCTTCGCACCGGTCAGGCGCGCCGTGGACATCGGTTGCGGGGCCGGCGTCGGCGCCATTGTGATCGCCCGCGCCCGCCGCGAAGCCGAGGTGTTGGCGGTCGACATCAACCCGGCGGCGCTGCGCCTGACGGCGGTCAATGCCGCGCTTGCCGAAGTGGCCAACGTCAGCATCAAGACCAGCGATGTGCTGCGGGATGTCGACGGCAGCTTCGACCTGATCGTCGCCAACCCACCGTACATGGCTGACCCAGCGGAGCGCGCCTATCGCCACGGCGGCGGGGCGTTCGGCGCGCAATTGTCGTTGCGCATTGTCGAACAAGCGTTGAATCGCCTGGCCCCCGGCGGCTCGCTGGTGCTGTACACCGGCATCGCGATGGTCGAGGGCCGCGATCCGTTTCTGGACGCGGTCACCCCGTATCTGGAGACGGCGCGCTGCGGCTGGACCTATCGCGAAATCGATCCCGACGTGTTCGGCGAAGAATTGTTGAACCCCGGCTACCAGCGCGTGGAGCGGATCGCGGTGGTCGCGCTGATCGTGACGCGCCTCGGTCCGGGCCTCGGCGCCAGCGTTAAATCTGCTGCAGACGGGTGAGCCATGAACAAGAACCTGGACGACTACAACCGCATGCGCGACTTCTCGGCGACCTCTGAACCGGCCGCCAAACGCTCGGGTAAGAAAACCGCGAACGATCACGCTTTGCAGTTTTGCATCCAGAAGCACGATGCCTCGCGTCTGCATTATGACTTTCGCCTGGAGCTCGATGGCGCGCTGAAAAGCTGGGCGGTGCCGAAAGGCCCGTCGCTGGACCCCAAGGTCAAGCGCCTGGCGGTGCATGTCGAGGACCATCCGATTGACTACGCGACCTTCGAGGGCAACATTCCCGAAGGGCACTACGGCGCCGGCGACGTGATCGTCTGGGACCGTGGCGTGTGGATTCCGCAGGAAGATCCGGCCAAGGCCTACGCCAAGGGCAAACTCAAGTTCGAGTTGCAGGGCGAAAAGCTCGGTGGCTTGTGGAACCTGGTGCGCACGCACATGCCGGGCAAGCAGGAACAGTGGTTTCTGATCAAGCATCAGGACAGCGCGGCGAAACCGCAAAGCGATTACGACGTGGTCGCCGCCGAGCCGGACAGTGTGCTCAGCGACCGAACGCTGATCGCGAAAAAGCCGAAACCCGTCGGCAAACCCAAGCCCATCAAGAAACCGGCGCGCCAAGTCAAACCTGAGCAAAAATCGGCGCAACTGACGGGCGCCCGCAAGGCCAGACTGCCCGAACAGCTCAAACCGCAATTGGCGACGCTGGTCGAAAAGGTCCCGCCAGGGCAGTGGAGCTACGAGATCAAATTCGATGGTTATCGGATCATGGCCCGTATTGACCACGGCGAGGTCAAGCTCTTCACCCGCAACGGCCACGACTGGACTCACAAACTGCCCGGGCAAGCCGAGTCCCTGGCAGCACTGCAACTTGAATCGGCCTGGCTCGACGGGGAAGTGGTGGTCGCCGATGAGCACGGCGTGCCGGACTTTCAGGCGCTGCAAAACGCCTTCGAAGCGGGGCGCAGCGCCAACATCGTCTACTACCTGTTCGACATGCCTTATCTCAACGGCGTGGACCTGCGCGAAGTGCCGGTCGAAGAGCGCAGAGTCGCACTGGCGACGGTGCTCAACTGCGCGAAAGACCCGTTGTTGCGTTTCTCCGATGCGTTCGCCGAGGAGCCCGAAGCCTTGCTCAACAGTGCCTGTCAGATGCAGATGGAGGGGTTGATCGGTAAACGTCTGGGTTCACCTTACGTGTCCCGGCGCAGCGGCGACTGGATCAAGCTCAAGTGCAAGCATCGGCAGGAATTCGTGGTGGTCGGTTTCACCGATCCGAAAGGCTCGCGCCATGGGTTTGGTGCTTTGTTGCTGGGCTTGCATGACCGTGACAGCGGCAAGTTGCGCTACGCGGGCAAGGTCGGCACCGGGTTCAACGAGACCACGCTCAAACACATTCTCGAACAACTGAAACCGTTGCAGACGAAGAAGCCGTCGGTGGTCAATCCGCCGACCGGTTTTGATGCCAAGGGTGTGCATTGGCTCAAACCCACGTTGCTGGCGGAAATCGCCTTCGCCGAAATGACCAAGGAGGGTTCGGTGCGCCATGCGGTGTTCCATGGCCTGCGTGACGACAAACCGGCCCAAGGCATCATCGAGGAGCGTCCGACCGTGGTGAAAAAAAGTACTGCCGAAAAACCTGCCGCCGCCAACAAAAACACAGCCCCGAAAAAAGCGCCTTCACAGCTGGGCCTGGGCGAGGGCAAGGTGCGCATCACCCATCCGGAACGGGTGATCGACGCCAGCAGCGGCACCACCAAAGTGCAACTGGCGGAGTATTACGCCAGTGTCGCCGAATGGATTCTGCCCGAATTGAAAGACCGGCCGGTGGCGTTGGTCCGTGCGCCCGACGGGATTGCCGGTGAACTGTTCTTCCAGAAGAACGCCGAACACTTGGCGATTCCGGGGATTACCACGCTGGACAAGGCACTCACCGGCCAGCCGATCATGATCATCAACAGCGCTGAAGCGCTGATCGGCGCGGTGCAGATGAGCACCGTGGAGCTGCACACCTGGAACGCGACTCGCGACAAACTGGACAAGCCCGACCGCTTTGTCCTCGACCTCGACCCGGACCCGGCGCTGCCGTGGAAAAGCATGGTCGAGGCGACCCAACTGACGCTGTCGGTGCTCGACGAGTTGGGGCTCAAATCCTTTCTCAAGACCAGCGGCGGCAAGGGCATTCACCTTGTGGTGCCGCTGACCCGCAAGCTCGGTTGGGATGAGGTCAAGGATTTCAGCCACGCCATCGTCAGTCACATGGCCAAGCTGTTGCCAGAAAGGTTTTCCGCGGTGTCGGGGCCGAAGAACCGGGTCGGGCGGATCTTCATCGATTACCTGCGCAACGGCCTCGGCGCCACCACCATTTGCGCCTACGCGGCGCGCACCCGCGAAGGGCTGCCGGTGTCGGTGCCGATTTTCCGCGAGGAGGTGGCCGGGCTCAAGGGCGGTAATCAATGGAACGTGCGCACTGTGCATGAACGACTGGCCGACGTCGGGAACGAACCGTGGGCGGATCTGAAGAAAACGAAACAGACGATTACCGCCGAAATGCGCCGGCGTGTAGGGATGAAGAAGTAGCCTGGCGCGGTACAACTGCGCGCGTATTCTTCCGGGCGCTGGAACCGACATCGGGCGGTGAGCAGAGCTCGCCGCCCAGATGACTATTACTTGCCGACCGCCGCTGCCAGCAGCGGCCCCGCCTGTTCATCGGTCAACGCTGCATGGACTTCCATGTCCATCAGGTCATTCCATTGCAGCACCCACTTTTGAATGTGTACGACGTCGTCGGTTTCGGCGATGCCAACACCGCGCGAGCCACCGACGGCATGCCAGCGCCCAAGCATTTTGACGCCGGGGGGCGGAGCACCTTGGGTCTCGAGAAAGCGCTTGATCACGCTGTTACGGTTTTGCGAACTGATCGACCAACTGACCATGAATAACATCTGCCACCTCCTGCTCCGGATCGGCACCTGTTGCTCTTCGCGCACCTGGCTGGCGCCGGGGCCACGGTCACGCCTGTTTCCCGCATCATCCTGACGGGTTCGAAAGCTTTTCTCCCTTGAGAAGGCATAGCAGCGCGCCGGGATTCGCGTACGACCGCTGATCCTCTTTCGTGGCATTCGGGGGGGGCGGGCGGGGCATTCAACCGTCAAGCGTCGCGCAACAGGTCGTTGGCGTTGAGCAGTTCGTAGGCGATTTCAGGACGCTTTTCCAGCCCGCGGCGAATCGCGGCGGGGATCGCCTGGCGGGTTTTGCGGCAGAGCCCCGGTAGTTCGTCGATGGAGATGGCGATGCCGCGCATGGTGCGGACCTCGTTGAAGCCGGGGGCGATTTCTATCCGGATGCCCAGTTGCTCGAACATCCGCTGTTGCAGCCGTTCGAGGTCGCTCAGGCTCTGGAGATTTTCCAGGCGCTCGATCAGGCGCTTCTCCTCGGTGCGGGTCAGAAACAGGATGCGCAGGTCCGCGCCCGGTTTTTCCAGCAGCGGTTCACGCTCGCAGTTGCAGGCACCGGGTGGGCAGGGTTGGCGGATCGGCAGCGAAGTGGTCATAGGACTCAATCATAGAGCGCTCTGCGCGTGTTTGCCCACTGTGCAGAACCTGCACTCGGCCTCTGGGATTACACCGATCCCCTGTAGATGCCTTCTTGCCCCTCACCGAGCAAGTGCAAGAATCGGGTCAAACGTCTGACCCGATTTGAGCACCCCGTAAATTCGTCAACCTCAGGCCAGCATCGACAGCAAATTACCCTGGCGATCGAGTTTGGCCAGGTCGTCAAACCCTCCGACATGCGTGTCACCGATAAAAATCTGCGGCACGCTGCGGCGACCGCTGCGGCTGAGCATCTCCTGGAATTTGCCCGGTTGCGATTGAACGTTAATTTCCTGTGCTGCAATGCCTCGGCTGGCCAGCAGCATTTTCGCGTTGCGGCAGTAAGGGCAGGTGTCAGTGGTGTAGAGCGTCACGGTGTTCATTAGCGGTACTCCCGAATTGAGCGTCCTTCAAGCATCGATGGCCGGAAAATCGATCTCGGTCAGGGCGGCGTTGTTGAGGTAATTGGTCAGAGTCTGCGCGGCCACGTGGGCGATCACTTCGATGAGCTTGCTGTCGTTGATCCCGGCTGCGCGTGCCGCGGCGATCTGCTCGTTGCTAAGGTGGCCGCGGCTTTCAGTGATTTCTCGGGCCAGGGTGGCAAAGGCGTTGAGCTGGCCATTGCGGGCGCTGAGGATGTCTTGCGCAGACAGCCCGGCCTTGCCGGCAAACACTGTGTGGGCCGCGAGGCAGTAGTCGCACCCATTGACCTGGGACGTGGCGAGGAAGATCGCTTCTTTCTCGGTGGCGCTCAGTGAGGTTTTGCCGAGGGTCGCAGACTGCTGCAGATAAGAGGACAGCACGGCGGGTGCATGTGCCAGCGTCTTGAAGACATTGGGCAAAAAACCGATTTTTTTCTGCACGCCTTCCAGCAGCGGGCGGGTGGTGTCGGTGGCGTGTTCGAGGCTCAGGGCGCTGATGCGGCTCATGGTGAATCTCCGTAGATGACGGCGCGGTCTGCGCTGGGTACGGGGTCCATGCTAGTGACGAGCACTGGTCTATTGGCTGCAAATCGTCGAGGATATGCGACAGATCGTCCAAATATCCCGTCAGGAGCCTGTCCATGGATCGCCTGTCCACTTTGCTCAGCCATTTCGGCGTCAGCGCCGGCACCTTCCACAGCGGGGCTCTTTGCGGCACCAGCGGTTTTGACGGTAATCAGGTTTGCGGGCACCTTCACCTGCTGCAATCCGGCGAGCTGACCCTGAAACTGGCCGATGAGCGCGCGATTCAGCTCAACACCCCCACCTTGATTTTTTTCCCGCGACCTTACCGCCACCGACTGATTGCCTCTGACGCGTCCGACACGCAACTGGTGTGCGCTTCGCTGACGTTCGATGGCGGTGCGGGGAATGCCTTGGCAGCAGCCTTGCCCGAATACCTGGTGCTTGATCTCGCGGTGGTGCCGACCCTGGCCGGAACACTGGACTGGCTGTTCAAAGAAGCATTCGGCGGCATTTGCGGTCGCGAAGCGATGATGGACCGGCTGTTCGAGGTGCTGGTGATCCAGTTGTTGCGGCACATTCTGACTAACCGCGAACAAAGCCCCGGCATGATGGCCGGTCTCGCTGACCCACGCTTGGCACGCTCGTTGAGCCTGATGCACGACACGCCCGGCAAGTCCTGGACGGTGGCTGAATTGTCGGCGGCAGCCAACATGTCCCGGGCCAGTTTTGCCGAACACTTTCGCCAGGTGGTGGGGCAGACCCCGGTTGATTATCTGGTGAGCTGGCGCATCAGCCTGGCGCAGAAACGTTTGCGTGAAGGCAAGTCCATTGCCCTGATTGCCGATGAAGTGGGGTATGAAAGTCCTTCGGCCCTCGCTCGCGCGTTTCGGCGCAAGACCGGTGTCAGCCCGCGAGAATGGATGCACGGCAGCGAGCGCCGTTAGTTTTTTGTCGCCGGTGTTTCGGCGGGGGGCAACGCAACGTATTCAGGCCGTTTTCAGCAGCGCTGATGCCCATGTTTGAGCCATTTCAAGGGGATAGAAACCCTTTGAATAGCGCGGACTTTTTGTCGTTTTTTTGACGCCATTCTCCCTTGATTTTTATTTTAAGTTATTGTTGTGACAGACCATTGACGTAATGGCGATGTGCTTATAGGCTCCAGTCAACTGGGTAACGAATCCTTCATTCGATATCAGAAAAACCCTGTGTGCAGAGAGGCGGTCTTAATGCGTTCATCACTGGTTCTCAAATCCGTTTTGTTCTGCGTGCTCTTTAATGGTGCGGCCATTGCCACCGCGCAGGCGTCTCCTTTGATCCGTGAAATTAACCGCATAGGCAACTCTTGCGACGCGGCTGGTCCAAAAGTGGGCATGACCGCGGCAGAGCAGGGTGGCGCCGCTTCAACCGTTGCAAACGGTGCTGGCGCGGCAGCTACGGTCAGCGATATCGACTATGCTGATACAGCAAAAAATCAACTTGACGGCCTTGTTGAATCTGCCGCCAAAGCGGGCGCTACCGTCAATAGTTCTTCCTGTGACGGATTAATGGCGCAACTTGTGGTTGACAAGTTAACGGTAGATTCAGGGACTCAAAGTAAAGTGTTGAGTGGCGCAGATGATGCCCTCATCAATCCACCGAATGCAGTTCCGTTATCGGCAGCCGCCTGGTTGTTTTCATCGGCGTTATTCGGTTTTGTTATGGTCGCCAACCGGCGGAAGGTGTAGCTAGCTATTTGTTTTTGCGAGCGATTATGTGGCGCATTGACACTAGTGATTGACATCAGTTTGATAGGTGAGTGGGTTGGCGATGTAGTGGCTGAATGACGGACTCTAATAAATAGAGTGCTATTAATTTGGCAGGTAGACATCGAGGACGGCATGTTTAACGATAACTTCTTGTTAAATAGAAAACTTCCTTTGCCGGCAGTTGCCCGGCAGGCAATAGAGGCGTCGGGCCGACGAAAATTGGCCAGCGTCGAGCACAAAAAATTGCCCCTTGATCGTTTCCTTGACCTAAAAATGAGCAAGAGTGATTTACCCCGGTTTTTATGTGAAACTCTTGGCAAGGCTACTTAGGCGGAGGGATCCCGATGTCGCGTTTCTGGTTACCTGTGGTCTGCGCGCTGGCAGTGTTGCCCAGCATTTCCAATGCCGTCGCCAACGACGCGGCATATCGGCTGAGTCCTGGCGATCTCGTTACAATCTCCGTTTGGGGCGAAGACAAGCTCAAGCAGGATGCACGCGTACTCCCCGATGGCAGCATCACCTTCCCGTTGGCAGGGCAGGTCGAAGTAGCGGGGCTGGATACCACCGCAGTCGCGGAGAAAATCGCCAGCAAGCTTGAAAAGTTCATACCCGATCCGCAGGTCAGCGTTGTCGTTACAGGCACTGAAGGTAATCTCGTCTACGTTCAGGGCAAGGTGCTGAAACCTGGCAGTGTGCACATGTCAGGGCAAACGTCAGTGCTGCAGGTAATAAGCATGGCGGGCGGACTCGACAAATTCGCCGACAAGGATGACATCAAGGTTGTGCGACTCACCGGGACCAAGCAAGAGATCCTGCGCGTCAACTACAGCAAGTTGATGTCCGGCGATGACATGACCACCAATTTTCTACTTAAGGCCGGCGATACGCTGGTCGTGCCTTAGCGTTGCGCTATGCATTAAGGATTACCTTGCTTGCTCTTCGAACCACCGGGATTGCCACGGCAATCCTCATCTTGCCGTGCTCGGGCATGGCCTATGCGGCGACCTGGCAATCAGCAATCGCGGTGCCTTCTACTGTCGAGTACGACAGCAATCCACTGTTGCTCACGAGTGGCGAGAAGGGCGTGACCCGCACCATCATCGCCCCCGATCTCAACCTTGTCGGCACTGCCGGACGGGATGAGTTTCAGTTCGGTCTCGGTGTATACGTCGTGCGTTCTTCGGATACCGACATCGTGACGGACCGTGAAGACCCCCGATTGAAATTAGGGTGGCAGCGCGAGACCGAAACCGGCGGATTTGGACTCACGGCCAAGTATGAAGAGAGCTCTACGCTCTCCACTGCCGTTCAGGAAACCGGCGTGGTGGCGATTGACGGCACGCAGAAGCTTTACACTCTGGGTGGCAACTGGAGCAGGGCCCTCAGCGAGCGAAGTACGCTGCTCAACGAGACTGACTACACTCATGTCACTTACGACATTCCCACCCTGATCAACTATGACGAACTGGCCACCCGCTTGACGTGGAACTACGCGTGGAGCGAGCAGACCGAGGTGTTCACCCGTTTAGGCGTCAGACGCTATGAGCCTGAGAAGGGTTCGGCAGTGGCGTCCTCCTCAAACAGCTATACCCCCACGGTCGGCGTGAATTTCCAGGTCTCGGAGCAGTTCAAGGGCTCGGTGTACGCGGGCGTCAATCAGGTCTCCGGTTCGGGGGGCGGCCCCAAGGGGCAGGGCGGTTTGACCTTGCAATACACCGGCGAGCGGTTTGATGCGCTCTTCGACGCCGGTCGCAGTACGGTCGCCAGCGGGGACGGCGGGTTCGTCGAGGCCGATAACCTGAAGGGAACATTGAGTTACGCCATCGACGAGATCCGACGCACCGGTTTTGATGCCTCCTGGCAAGACACCAAAGGCCAGACGCCGAACACCCTGCGCAATTACAGTGCCTGGATCAGTCAAGAACTCTCGCCTTTTTGGATTGCGCGCCTATCCTTCACGTACAAGGAGCGCCAGCAGGACGGCTTGCCGGATGCCAGCGCAAATGTTGTCGGGTTGACTCTGGCTTACAGTTATCCCGGTCTCTGAAATTCAGCTGTGTGAGAAATATGGCCTCTGAATACGAAATGTCGGTCAACGACTACATAGCGATCGTCAAACACCACGCCGTGCTGTTGATCGTGAGTTGCGCGGCCATACTCGGTGTGAGCATCGCAGTCGCGATGTCACTTCCGCCCACATTCGAGTCCTCGGGCACGATCCTGATCGAGTCGCAGCAGATCTCGCCTGAACTGGTCGCGGCGAACAACGGCACCTTTGCCGATGAACGCATCGAAGTCATTCGCCAGCGGGTAATGACCCGAGACAATCTGGCGGCGATCATCGACAAATACAATCTGTTCTCTTCTCAAGGCCGGCAGTTGAGCGTTTCCGAGAAAATCGATGAAATGCGCAATGCGATTGGCGTCACCCTGGTCAGCGCTGCGGTCAAGGGGCGCGGGGAAGTGACGATTGCGTTTCGACTTTCCTTTGAGCACCGCCAGCCAGAGATTGCCACCAAAGTGGCCAACGAGCTGGTGACGCTGTTCCTGAATGAAAACATCAGGCAGCGCACCGAGCGCGCCAATGAAAACACCGAGTTCGCAAAGCAGGAGGCGGACAAGCTCGAGGTTGCCCTGAACGCCCAGGATAATCTCGTGGCAGACTTCAAGCAGAAGCACAGCAACGCGCTGCCCGAGAATCGGGAATTGCTGACGAACATGTTGACGCGCGCCGAAAACGACCTCAAAGAGGTCGACCGTGACTACAAGGCTGCCCGCGAGGAATTGCGTTTCAACCAGTTGGAGCTTATCGCCGCCAATGCCGGCGGCGCGACCAAACCTGGAGTGGTGGGTGCAGCCGCTGACAAACCTCAGGATCTGGGCAGCCTCAAGGCGGAATACGTTCAATTGCTGACGCTGTACACCGAAGCCCACCCCGATGTGCGTGCCGTCAAACGCAAGATTACGGCGCTTGAGGCGAACAAGGCGCTGGCAGGTAATGCGGCAATGCCCGTCAATATGGATGTAGCGAAGGCTCAGGCGCGGATCGCCGCCACCGACGTACGTATCAAGTCACTGGCCGATCAGAAGCAGCAGACGCTGCAGAAAATATCCGAATACGAAGCGCAGATCATTGAAACGCCTCAAGTCGAGCGCGGCCTGATCACGCTGATGCGCGACCATGACAACGCGAAAAAGAAATACGAGGAAATGCGCGCCAAGGAGATGAGCGCGAGAATTTCCGAAAGCCTTGAACAGGAAAACAAAGCAGAGCGTTTTGTTCTTCTGGAGTCGCCGCTGATGCCTGAAAAACCGGTAAGGCCGAACCGCAAGAAAGTGGTTGCCATGGGCTTTGTGCTCGCCCCGGTGGGCGCTGGTGCATTGGTGATGCTCCTGGAAATGCTGACCCAGCGCGTGCGCGGCGCCGAAGCCCTGGGCAGTGTGTTGGGACGGCGCGTACTGGTTTCCATTCCCTACATTCACACCAAATCCGAGCTGGCGAGTCGCAAGAAGTGGCGAACGCGTTTGATCATCTGTGGGATAGTAGCCATCGCGATCTTTCTGGTGCTCGTGCACTTCCTCTACATGCCACTGGATCTTTTGATGTTTAAAGCTTTGGGCCGGTTTGCATAAGGAATACAGCCATGGAAATAAACAAGCCCGATACCGAAGAAGACGGAAAACAGACCTCCTCGGCTCTCGTGACCACGCCAAAAGCCATGACCGCAACCGGGCAATCTGCAGGTCTCAATGCACTCAGTTATGTGCAAACAAAAGTGGTGCCTTTGCGGCCGGACCATCTCGAGCGCAACCGCATCGTGGCGTACAACAAGAATTCGAACATGGGCGGCGCGTTCGATCTGCTGCGCACGCAAGTTCTGAAAATCATGGAAGAAAACGGCTGGCGTACGCTTGCCATTACTTCGCCGACGCCGGAGGCAGGCAAGACGGTATTGGCGATCAATCTGGCCATGAGCATCGCCCATCACACCACCAAGACCGCCTTGCTGGTGGATTTTGACTTGCGTCGTCCGACAGTGGGAGCCTGCCTGGGTCTGCCGATGGAAAAATCGCTCAATGAATACCTGGCCGATGAAGCGGAACTGCAAGAGGTCCTGGTGAATCCGACCTTGCCGCGCTTTGTCGTCCTGCCGACCCGTAAGCCGATTCCCCTGTCCACCGAGGTGCTGTCATCGCCTGCGGTGAGCCATTTGATTACTGATCTGCGTGAGCGCTACAACTCGCGAATCGTAATTTTCGACTTGCCGCCCATCCTCAGCTCGGACGATGTGATTACCATCCTGCCTAAATTCGACTGTGTCCTGCTGGTGGTCGCCAACGGCATGAACAGCAAGAAAGAGATCGAGGAAAGCCTGCACCATCTGGGCACAGCCAATCTGATTGGCACGGTGCTGAACAAAGCCGAGCCGCAAAACCGCTCTTACTACTAGCGCGTCACCCTTCGGCGCATGGCGTTATGCGCCGGCGCCGACTGTCAGTGCCAAGGGTGCTTCTGCTCCCACTTCCAGGCGTGCGTCACGATCTCTTCAAGTGAGGCAAATTGTGCTTGCCAGCCCAGTATCGTGTTGGCCTTTCGGGGATCGGCCACCAGCCGTGGCGGGTCGCCGGCACGACGGGGTGCGTCACTGATGAAGAAGTCCTGGCCGGTGACGCGGCGCACAGTATCAATCACTTCCTGTACCGAAAACCCTTGGCCGTTACCGAGGTTGAACGCCGTGCTTGCGCCACCGGCCAGCAGATAATCGACGGCGAGTGCGTGAGCGGCAACGAGATCGACTACGTGGACGTAGTCGCGAATACAGGTACCGTCCGGCGTGTCGTAATCCCGACCAAAAACGGTGATGGACGCGCGTCGACCGGAGGCCGCTTGCAGGATCAATGGCAGCAGGTGGGTTTCCGGTTCATGGCGTTCACCCAGCTGTCCTTCAGGGTCGGCGCCGGCGGCATTGAAGTAACGCAGGCAGACCGATTTCAGACCGTAGGCGCGGTCGAAATCTTCCAGCATCTGCTCCACCATCCACTTGCTGCGGCCATAGGGATTGATGGCGGCCTTGGGATGTTCTTCGTCGATGGGCACGTACACCGGGTCGCCATAGACGGCGGCGGTCGAGGAAAAAACGAAGTGCTTGATCTTCGCCCGCACCATGGCTTGTAGCAGCGTCAGTGTGGCGGCGAGGTTGTTCTGGTAATACTTGGCGGGTTCCGTGACGGATTCGCCGACCTGGATAAATGAAGCGAAGTGGAACACCGCATCAAAATGCTCTGCGGCAAAAACAACGTCCAGAGCTTGCGCGTCGGCGATATCCAGTTCGACCAGTTTTCCGCCCAGCAAGGCGCTGCGGTAGCCCGTGGAAAAGTTGTCTGCCACCACCACTTCGTGACCCGCACGCAGCAACTGTTTAACCATGTGCGACCCGATGTAGCCTGCGCCGCCAATCACCAAAAATTTCATCCTGACCTCCTGGAAACTGTTCCTGTGCAAGCGGATTGCAACGTCAGCGAGTGGCGTTTTTTCTCAAAAACAACCAATTGGACGTTTGCAGGTCGTCGAGCTTGATCGTATAGCGTCCATCAATATAGGTCGCGGGCAGCTTCTTCATTTGCGCGAGTGTGCCGTGGGTGAACAGCGTCAGGCCCGGTGGTGCCTGGATGCTCAGCGTGCCCCCCAGAGGCTCCACATAAAACGGTGTTTTGTCGTCTTCTTTGGGGATGGCGCGGGAGCCCAAGGAGATCAGCACGTCCTTGGATTGTCCGACGGGCGCGTTGTCCAGACTCTGCACCACCACACTGGCATTCGCCGTTTTCACTTGTACCTTGATGCTGCCCAGGCTGATCGATTCGCCGCCGATCCAGCCGGTGGCCGCCTGGGTGCGTGGCGTATCGATGGTGTAGATGCCTTGTTTCCAGTTGCGCTTCAGTTCGCCGGTGTCTGTGGTCGACTCGCTGGCATTGACGTCCAGCAACGACTGGTCAGGGTCATGAAACACCTGTGCGTTGCTCGCGATAACGCCCGGTTGCAACCAGGGCAGTTCCGGCGTCTGAGGCATGGCGATTTGCAGCTTGCCTTTCTCCATGGCGGTGCGGAGCAGCGCGGAGTTGGCCGGCGTGATTGCTCGGTTGAACAGGGTGTCGGGTGTGGGCGCGAAGACGTACGTTGTGGTGGCTTCGCTGACGTCGCCGCGACGATAGAGCAGGGCGGCGGCGGGCAGGGTGGCCAGCATGGCGGGGTCGTTATAGGCGTGCCAGTTGTCGGCCGTTACCCAGTCGCCGTCGAGCGATTGCTGGCTGTAGGCATATTGCATCAGCGCGTCCCAGCCCTGGTGGCTGGCGGTGCCGGCGACATAGAGTGGCAACGAATGACGGTCGGGTGTCGGGAACGGTTCATTGTTCCACTCGGTGACGGTCAGGGGTTTGCCCGTTACCTGGCCTGCGGCAATCCAGTCGACGATGCCGGCGCTGGTGAGCGGGTTTTTCTCCAGCTGGCCCGCGCCGCCGTAGCTGTGAACATCGATGACGTCGCCGGCAGTCAGGGCTGGCAAGGCGCTGAGGCCATCACCGCCCCAACTGCTGGTGGTGGCGATGGGCACCTTCACGCCTAATTCGCGCAGATGCTGAATCATCTCTACGTTGAAACTCTGTTCCAGGTCGTTAAGGAACAGCTTGGCGGGGCCGTGCTCCCACGAACGCCAGGTGAGTCCTGCCGAGAGATTGTGCTGGCTGGCAAAGGCATCGGCCCGACGCTTGTAGAGCTCCCAGTGCTTGGGAACTCCCTTGTCTCGCAACAGGGCGTTACCAAAGTGTTGAGTGACGTCGTTTTCGTTGGTGATCAGGACGGCGGCGATTGCCGGATCGTCTTTATAGGCAAGGCCGGTATAGGCATTGACATGGGTCACGTAGGCTTCGGCGAAGCGTTTCATTGCCTGCTGAATGGTGATGTTTACATACGCGTAACCCTTGAGACTGGCGTTGTTCTGCTCGTTTTTTGGCAGCTCATCGAAGGCAAAAATATTGTCCTTCGGCGTAAGGGCGCGCTCGACGTGCATGTCGAGCCAGACATAAATGCCTTCGTCCTTCAGGCACTTGATCCACCAGTCGATCTTTTTCAGCGACTGCGCGCTGAGTTGTTGAGTGTCACGTGTGAGGTCGCGCTCGCCAAAAATATTCGGGCTTACCCATGGCGAGTCATGGTGGTGCAGGCGTACCAGATTGAAGCCGAGGGCCGACAGGCGTTTGGCCTGTTGCTTGACGGCTTCGTCTGAGGTGCGAAACAGCGCATAGGCCGTTATGTTGGTGCCCCAGAAACGCGCCGGGGTGTTGTCGGCGAACATCAGTTGCTCGCCGGACGCTTTGACGAAACCGCGCTTGCCTGCCGGTTTTTCGTCAGCATTGAGAAACGACAGGTCGACCGGTGAGGTTTTCACGTCGACTTTGTCACTCGGCCAGCTTGTCGGGTCTGCCAGGCCGAAGCGCTCGGACTCGGTCGGGCCGAGTGTCACATCACCCGAGATGCTCAAGGTGGCTTTGACGTTCTGGTGGCCGGGCCTGATCGTGTTCTTGTAGAAAAATGCGCGCACTTCGGATCGGTCACCGGGTTCAAAATACACACTCGCCAGTGCCGGCTCAAAACGCATCTCGATGCGTCGTCCTTGTGCCTTTCCCCATGCCCAGCCGCTGTTGTCAGGGAGCAATACCGGCTCGCCCATTTCTTCAGCGAACAGTGCCGGGTCAAACTTGAAGACGATGCCCCCGCCCATCACACCCGACTTCGTGCTATGCGCATCGAGGGCAAAGTTCCAGATCAGCTTCTGCTCGCCGTCCTTTTGGATCTGCGCCGTCAAGTCGAAGTCCAGGTCTTTGTTCTGACCTTCCAGAAAGTAACTGTTGGGGGCGTTTACCTTGAACCGGGAGGCAAAATACGACCAGTCCCAGTTGCTCCCCCAGAAGGTGAATGTCGACCCTGCGACGGGGCTGCCGCCGCGTGTCAGCATCGGCAGGCCACTGCGTTCATCCACGCTCGCGACCCAGTCCGACGCCCAGCTCCGGAACGGCCAAATGGCAAGGCACAGGAGTGCGATGAGCAGCAGCGGTGTGCGGCGAAACAAAGTGGGCATTGGCATTACCGAAGTTGGGGGTGGGCGCTCACCGCGAGTGCGGGTGAGGGGTGCTTGAGCCTGCGAACCATCTGAGCATAGGCAACGCCTAGCCCGGCTACCGACCAATACACCACGGGGATCACCGTGATGCTGCTGACGGTAACGATGGTCACCAATATTCCCGCCAGTGTCGCGAAGAGTGCGCGTCCCAGTCGGCGCGTCTCATCGTCCTTGTTGGAAAAAGAACGCATTGCCTTGCGCAGGCCAACGAGCACCGTGACGAAAAAAGCCACGAACAGCGTCAACCCGATCAACCCGACCTGCAGCGCCACGTTGATGTAGGTGTTGACGATATCGATGATGCCCTGGCCCTGAATCATGGACTGCATTTCCGGCGTGCTGCGGAAGTCGAAAGCGCCGAACAAGGGGTTGCGCTGGATAACGATCATGGCGTTATCGAACAAGCGTTGACGGTAGGTGATGTTCTCTACTTCGATCGTGCCGAAGAACGGTAGCAGGTCCAGCACTTTTTGCCCGCCCGGCAGGATTGCCAGCAAGGGCAAGGCGAGCAGTCCGGCTAGCGCCAGCAGGAGCAAGCGTTTGACCGCACTGCGGCCTGTGGCAATGAAGGTTGCGATCATGACGGCGGCCCCGATCCACGGGCCACGCGACAGGGGTGCAAACAACCCGCCGGCCAGCAACAGTGCGCCGAGACGGCGCTGGAATTTGCTGCGCACGTTTTCGTGCAAATACAGATAAAAGCCGATGGCTGCGCTGATCACGAAGCCCAGCGCAATTGCCTGGCCGGTCGTGGCACTGGCGCGCAATGAACCGCCCCGGCTCAGGTAACCGGACATTTCCCATTGCATGCCCAAGGCGTCGATCAATGCGCTGTATAGCAACCAGCTGCGGGAAAATTCGAACAGGCCAATAATCGACAACACCATGGCCGCGAGGACAAAGGCCAACAGCGCGTCCTTGAAGTCGCTGAGGTTTTTCAAAGCCCGGCTGGCCACGTAGTACGGCAGGAAAACTTCGATGAACATGTACAGCGCTTGGCGCAAGGTATCGGTGAGCGTGGTTTCGCGCAGCAACAGCAGACTCGACAGCAGGAGGTTGGCGGCCAACAGTTTGTCCGGCCAGGTGCGCCCGAATGCCAGCGTGTCTGCACGTCTGCGCAGCACAAAAAATGCCGGCAGCAAAACGCACAAGGACAGCAGACGAATATGGTTGAGGTCAAAAAAGTAGTTGATCACGCCCAGGCCCGAAATCTGCGCCGAGGCCGGCGGTACCAGAAACAGCAGGAAGAAGAACAGCGCGATGGGGTTGCGCTCGCGTTTTCCGGCGACGCTCAAGACGATGGCGGCAACGGCTGCGTACACCCAGAAACTGTGCGAGACGAAGGCCAGGATCGTCAATACGAACCACAGATTACGGCGACGCTTGAAGTCGCTGGAGGGGACAAGATCCGCTGCAGCTCGGCGTGAAAGGGCAAAAACGATGCCGGCCAGAACCAGAATGACGGTTAACGCGCGTAAGTGCTCAGGCATGAGTTTTTAAACTTATTGAATGGTGAGCGAAGGATAGTAGAAAGCCTGATTGCGGCTATAGTAACGTGCGTACCACTGAGTCCGGGATTGATGTTATGCCTTCAATTGATTTATCGCCATCGTTGAGCCTGCGCAAGCGAGCGATATTTGCCGGGGCTTGGAATCTGGGCGCGCTGGTGACGTCTCAAGCCATTCGCTTGGGCGGCAACCTGATTATGGCCCGACTATTGATGCCGGAGATGTTCGGCATCATGATCATCGCCACCACCGTTTCGGTGGTTCTGCACTTGCTGTCCGATGCAGGCTTGCGGCAGAACATCATCCAGAGCCCGCGTGGCGACGACCCGGTGTTTCTCAATACTGTCTGGACCGTGCAGATTGTGCGCGGTTTTGTCCTGTTTGCCTCGACACTGCTGATCGCGGCCTTCGCCTGGTTTGCGCAGGTCATCAACCTGTGGTCGCCGGAGTCCACCTACGCGGCACCGGAGTTGCCGCTGGTGTTGGCCCTCACCGGTTTCTCCGCGATCATTTATGGCCTGCAGTCGACAAAAGTCGACGTGGCCGTGCGCGCCTTCCAGCAAAAGAAAGTCGTGCTCGCCGAATTTGTCTCGCAGATCGCCGGCCTGCTGGTGATGCTGGTGATCGGTTACTTCACCCGATCGATCTGGTCGCTGGTGGGGGCGGGTCTGGTCGCGGCGCTGGTCAGTACGTTGCTGGGTCATTTCTGGTTTCAGGGCCCGCCTAACCGCCTGTTATGGGACCGTACTGCGCTCAAGGAACTAGTCGTTTTCGGTCGCTGGATCCTGTTGTCGTCAGCCGTGGGCGTATTGGCCATGAATGGTGATCGCATCTGGTTCGGCGGCAGCATGTCGGCCGCCGAACTGGGGGTCTACTCCATTGCCGTGCTGATCCTCGGGGCTTTTGCGCTTGGCGTGCAGAGGTTGGTGGGCGCCGTAGCCTTGCCAGCCTTCAGCGAGGCCACGAGAAACAACGACACCGCGCGGTTTCACGCGCTGTACTACCGTTTCAGGCTGATTATCGACATCGCCTTGCTGTTTGCCTGCGGACTGTTCTGGACCATCAGCCCACTCATCATCCACTGGTTATACGATGAGCGTTATGTCGAGGCCGGCAACATGATGTCGGTGCTCTCACTGTCTTTCTTCATCTTGCGCTACACCGTGTCGCATCAAGCCTGGCTTGCCCAGGGACTCTCGAAGTACCAGGCGATGGATAACATTATTCGCGCCATCTCGTTATGGGTGTTGCTGCCGCTGTTACTGGCCATTGGCGGAGTGAAATACGCGATTTGGGGCGTCGCGTTGCATACATTTCCGACCCTTGTGCTAATTGTTTATGTAAACCGCCGTATAGGGCTGTTCGATCTCAAACGTGAGCTGGTTGTGCTGCCAATGGTGTTGGTCGGGATCGGGTGTGGGGAGTTGGTGTTGGGCCTTGCCAAATGGCTTTGACTTGATTCAAGTCTTTCGCGGTTTTCAATTTCAATGTCGGGGAACTTGAAACATGAGTGAACTTGATTTGAATACCTCTGCGATGGGGCGCAGAGAACTCCTTCAGGCGTTTGCTCTGTTAAGCCTGGGGGGGCTGACATTTGGATTGCCCACGCTCCTTGCTTCGCCTCCTTCGGAAAAAAACGGGTTTGTCGTGGTTAACGGCTGGGTGTTGCCGGCCCAGTACTTTCGGCAAACGCGAACATGATCAAAGATTACCAATCGCAGAAGGAACTTCGCGACCTCTATGACTTTTGCATCATCGGGGCCGGGCCGGCGGGCATCACGCTGGCGTTGCGTCTGGCCGGGAAAGGTCGGCGCGTGCTGCTTCTGGAGGGTGGGGGGCACGAATACTCGCAGCCCTCGCAAACCCTCTACAACTGCGCCTCGACAGGTATGAATGTCTACGCTGAAGAAACACGCCTGCGCTTTCTCGGTGGCACGTCCAACCATTGGGCGGGGCGTTGCCGGCCCTTCGAGAAGTCAGACTTTGACGTGCCCCCACCCGTCAATCTGCCTGGCTGGCCCATCGCGTTTTCCGAGATCGAGCGTTATCTGCCAGCGGCCATGGCCATCGTGGATCTTCCGGCGGATTCGGGGTTCAAGGCCATCAATGCGTCCATGGACGGCGACGACTTTGTAGCCGATCGTTTCCTGCTGAGCCCGCCGACGCGATTTGCACAGAAATACGCCAAAGAGCTTCAAGAGACCGAGGGGCTTGATGTCTTCATCAACTGCAACTGTGTCGATCTTGAGTTCGATGCCAAGACCGGTCGCATCGCCACCGTCGTTGTGTCCGATTACGAGAAGCACCGGGAGCAAGTGAAGGCAAAGCAATTCATTCTGGCAACGGGCGCCATCGAGAATGCCCGGCAACTGATGAACAGCGAGTCCTTGGCGTCCGCCGGCCTTGTCAGCACGGACGGTTTCGTCGGCAGATGTTTCATGGAGCACCTGAACCTCGATCTGGGGACCTTTATTCTGGGGGAGGGGCAGAGTACCGAGCCTCGGCAGTATTTCACCACCGATGCGTTTGTCGCGCACTTTCAGTCAGGTAAAGGGAACATCTCCGCTGCGCTGCTGGAGGAAGTGAAAGCCTATGGGCGAACAGCGGCCATCAAGGACTTTTTGGAGAACCTCGTTTGCGACGTCGGGTTGGCGCACAAGATCGATTTCATTACCCACTTCAATTGTCCTGGCGACGGGGTGATTACCACCCTCATTGAACAGTTTCCCAACCGTAACAGCCGCCTCAATTTGCTCGAAGAGCGGGATGCGTTGGGGATGCGCAAGGTCAACATCCATTGGGAGGTGGGCTCTGAAGACAGACATACCATCAAGTCCATTGGGCTGGAGGTGGCGGAATGTTTTGCCAAAACGGGCCTGGGCTTCGTCAAGCTGGATGAGTGCGTGTATGACGTCACGTTGCCGCTGAAAGTGGCTCCGCATGCCCACCATATGGGCACTACTCGGATGGCTACGGCGCCTGAATTCGGGGTGGTCGACGAGAACTGCAAAGTGTTCGGCACCGAGAATCTTTATGTGGTGGGCAGCAGTGTTTTCGCTACAGCCGGTGCGTGTAATCCGACCATGCCACTTTTGCAGCTTGCCCTGAGGCTGGCAGATCATCTTAATCATCAAGCGAGCCCGGCGGGCCGGTATTCCTGATACTACAATCAAAAAAACCAGGGTGTATCTGGCTCTGGCACGGATGAATATCGCAGGATTTGTGAGGCTGACAGGATGATAGGGCTGGCAAGGCGTGCTGTAAGTTATTACGTCAACAAAACGGGGCGGGGACGCTGGATCTTTAAACGGTTTTGTAATCCTGACGGGTTCGAGTGGGCTCGATATCTGGCGCGCTGGGGATCGCTGCATTCCGTCGGCAGCAATGTGTGGATCAATGTCGGGTGCAATATCGCCGACCCTTCGCTAGTGCGCCTCGGCAGCAATATCGCTTTATCGGATTGCACGCTGTTCTGTCACGATGGCGCCGTTTTCTTCTCCACTCTCTATAACGTAAAACTTGATTCTGTCGGCCCCGTCGACATCCGTGACAACTGTTTTATTGGGCATGGTGCGATCATCATGCCGTGCGTGACCATAGGTCCGGGTTCAATTGTCGCCGCAGGTGCTGTTGTCAGGAAAGATGTTCCGCCGGGTGTCGTGGTCGGGGGCAATCCAGCGAGATTTTTTTGTACCGTTGAAGATTTGATGAAAAAATTCGAGTCGCGTTGCAACGACTATCCGTGGATGGACATGATCAGAGATCGCCCTGGCTCCTATGATCCACATGTGGAGTCGGCGCTTATGGCCATGCGAGTGCAGTACTTTTTTGGCGAGCCACCTAAATGACCCATACACCCCTTGATGTGCTGGTCGTCAACTACAACACAGCGAAGCTGTTGCAACCGATGTTTGATGCATTGCGCCAGTCAAACAGTGTGGATCGAACGCGCTACTTGATGGTGGACAATGCCTCTGCCGACAATTCGCTGGAGTGTCTGGCCGCCATTTGCCCAGAGGCATTGCTGCTGGCCAATGACAATAATGTGGGCTTTGGTCGTGCCAATAATCAATTGGTAGAGCACCTGGAGGGCAAGTACGCGCTCCTCCTCAATACCGACGCTTTTGTCGCCGCCGATACCCTGAACAAGACCCTCGAATACATGGAGGCTCATCCTGATTGCGGTGTCCTAGGCGTTCGGCTGGTCGGGCGAGAGGGTGACTTGCAACCCTCCTGTCGCTTTTTCCCCACGCCGTTGAATGTCTTCCTTTCCCGTACGGGGCTTGAACGTTTTTTTCCTGTCGTGAAGCGGGTCGACGACATGGAATGGGATCACGCCTCGGTCCGTGAATGCGACTGGGTGCCGGGGTGCTATTACCTGATTCGCCGTGAAGTCATCGACCAGGTGGGCTTGTTCGATCCGCGCTACTTCCTTTACTACGAGGAAGTTGATCACTGCAAACGTGTTAAACAGGCCGGGTGGAAGGTGGTTTACTACCCGCATACCACGGTGGTGCATATCGGTGGTGAAAGTGCCAAGACAGTGGTTGAACTCAACGCGGTCAGTAGACAAATACCCAAGATGCAAATCGAAAGCGAGTTGTTGTACTTCCGCAAGCACCACGGTTTGCCGGGGTTGACTTGGCATATGTTCCTGGTTGGCCTGGGGGATCTGATTCTGGCGCTCAAGGCGCTGTTGAAAGGCCGCGGCCGAGCTGCCATTGCGGCGTGCTGGCAGCATACGCGTGCCACTTGGGCGCTGCTGCGTGAAACCCGGTTCGCTACCCAACCCACACGATAGGTCAATCAATGTTCGAGAATATCCGCGCGGACTTGCGTGCCTATGGTGGTGATTGGGGGGCTCAGGGATTCTGGGTCATGCTGGTTTATCGCTTTGGGCGCTGGCGCTACGGTGTGCGCCCGGCACTGTTGCGTAAATTGCTGTCCTTTATCTACAAAGTGCTCTTCAAACTGGTGCAGATCGTGACGGGCATCGAGTTGCCCTGTGAAGTGGTGATCGGGCGCAACTTCGTCATCGATCATTTCGGCGGCATTGTGATCAGTGGTTATGCGCAGTTTGGTGATGATTGCCGGATCCGCAATGGCGTCGTCGTGGGCCTGAAGAATGTGAACGAGCCGATAGCCCCGGTGATTGGTAACAACGTGGATATCGGCGCCGGGGCCAAGGTATTGGGCAATATCCGCATTGGTAACAATGTCGTGATTGGTGCCAACGCCGTGGTGCTGACCGATGTCCCCGACGACTCGGTGGCCGTAGGTGTGCCCGCAACCATCAAGAAAAGGAAGCCTGTAGACGCAAAGGAATACTCATGAACTATCCGAAGGCCTGTTTCGATTGCGGCGCTGAGTGAGCGCCATGACTACCGGCATGGGTGTGGTTGTTATCGGTCGTAATGAAGGCCTGCGGTTGGAGCGTTGCCTGACGTCGCTGGTTGATGCAGCGCAGCAGGTTGTTTACGTCGACTCTGGCTCAACCGATGGTTCGGTGCCAATGGCCCAGGCGCTTGGCGTCGAAGTGGTCGAGTTGGATATGAGCATTCCTTTTACGGCTGCGCGCGCACGCAACGAAGGATTTGCCCGGGTGCAACGCTTGTTGCCTTCGCTGCGTCATGTGCAGTTCGTCGATGGTGATTGCGAGGTCGTCGGCGGCTGGCTGCCAAAGGCGCAAGCCTTTCTGGATGCACATCCTGAGGTGGCGGTGGTGTGCGGGCGGCGCCGTGAACGCTTTCCTCAGCATTCGATTTACAACTTGTTGTGCGATCTCGAATGGGACACGCCGATAGGCGAGGCCAAGGCCTGTGGGGGCGATGCGCTGATGCGGGCCGACGCCTTCGCCGACGTGTCCGGGTTTCGAGCCGATCTGATTGCCGGGGAAGAGCCCGAGTTGTGTGTGCGTCTGCGTGCCAAGGGCTGGAGAGTCTGGCGGCTGCCTGAGGAAATGACCTTGCACGATGCGACCATGACTCGCTTTGGCCAGTGGTGGAGGCGCACCCTGCGCGGCGGCTACGCCTTTGCCGAAGGCGCTTATTTGCATGGGGCGGCCCCCGAGCAACATTGGTTGCGTGAGTCACGCCGTGCCTGGTTCTGGGGTCTGGGTATTCCGCTGGCATCTGTTCTCGCCAGCCTGGTGCTGGGAGGGGTTGGCCTGCTGTTGTTGCTGGTCTATCCAGTGCAGGTCGTGCGCCTGGCCCGACGGGGTGGGGGATCAGCGCGGGAAAACTGGTTGCAGGCATTCTTTTTGGTGCTGGGAAAATTCCCCGAGATGCTCGGGCAATTGAAGTTTCTTTTGAACAGGTTCGGCGCTCGCAAGTCAGCGTTGATCGAATACAAGTGAGACTTGAATGAATAGCTGGCAACTACTGAAAAACGCGTTTTCTTTACACGCAGGTTATTCGTTGAGAGCCGTGAAAAATAAGCTCGAATTGATGCTGTTGGTGCTGAAAAACTGGGCTGAACTCAAGCTGTTTACCGGGCGTATGTCGAACGCTCTGGGCAGCGCCGGTTTTGCGAAATTGGGCGGCGATTGTGTGGGGGTCGTTCATTGGCCTTACATCAGTAAAAGCTGGAGCTCTCAGGACAGACTGAGTGTGTTGGCCTCGCACTACGAAGTGGTGACGCAAAGCTGTCCGCAGCTGTTGTTGTTTGGTCGAAGTGAGCGCCTGGTTTTAAGCGACTTGTCGGCCTTTGCTGCCGATTGTTCCCTGGTGCTGGATCGACCCATTTGGTTTATGCGTGAAGGCGAGCTGGTGCTGAACTTGTTTCAGGGTGATTTACGCATTGCATCGATTGCGTTCACCTTGTGTTACACGGAGGGTGAACTGTGTATTTTCATCGGTGCCGTGCAAGGGATTCACAAAGGGGTGGAGAGCGAACGCTCGCTGGATATTTACCGGGAGCTGACCAAAAGTTTCGAAGGTCTTCGGCCACGCAGTTTTCTGATTGAAGTCATTAAATACATTGCGGCGCAGATTGGTGTCGCGAGGATATTCGCCGTAGGCGACGGGTTTCGTCATCACCGGCACGCCTATTTTGGTGCTGAAAAAACCCAGGACCTGGCGGCCAATTACGATGTGATCTGGCTGGAGCATGGCGCGACACCGTCAGCACGCGAAGACTTCTTTGAAATCCCCATGGCCTCGTCGAACAAACCGCTTGAGAGCATTCCTTCGAAAAAACGTGCCATGTACCGCCGACGTTATGAACTACTGGATGACACGTTCAAAAAGATAGATGGCGTGTTGATTGGCAGTTATAGCAACTTGCGTGGGGCTGATTGACGTTCCAGGCCACCGAACTACTGTGGGATGGCCCGCAATCATCACTCACCGCCACGACAGCCAAGCTTGGTGCCTATGCGTATCGCTTACTTCATCAATCAATACCCCAAAGTCAGCCATAGCTTCATTCGTCGCGAAATTCTGGCAGTGGAGCGTCAGGGCTTTGAAGTGCAGCGCATTGCCCTGCGCGGCTGGGATGCAGAGTTGGTGGATGCCGAGGATGTGTCCGAACAAGCCCAAACCCACTATGTGTTGCAGGGCGGAGTCAAAGCACTGGCAGGGCCGGTGCTGCAGGTGCTGCGTGCGCAGCCGCGACGCTTTTTTTCAGCACTGTGGCTGGCGTTGCGCATGGGTCGGCGTGCCGATCGGCCGTGGCCGTACCATGTGATTTATTTGTTCGAGGCGTGCCGGTTGTTGTCCTGGCTACAAGCGTTCGGCGCCGAACATGTGCACGCGCATTTCGGCACCAACTCGACCGAGGTGGTGATGTTGGCCAATGCGCTCGGCGGGCCGGCGTACAGCTTTACCGTGCACGGGCCGGAAGAGTTCGATAAACCACAATTTATCCATTTGGGCGAGAAGGTCCGGCGCTCGGCGTTTGTCGCAGCGATCAGCTCTTATGGGCGCAGCCAGTTGTTTCGCTGGGTGGCGCATGCGCACTGGGAAAAGGTCAAGGTGGTCCACTGCGGCCTGGAGCGGGCGTTTCACGAGGTCCCGACCGTCACTGTGCCGTCCGTGCCGCGGTTGGTGTGTGTGGGGCGCTTGTGTGAGCAGAAGGGGCAATTGTTGTTGCTTGAGGCTGCGCGAAGGCTGGCGGCGCAAGACGTGGCGTTTGAAATCGTACTGGCCGGCGACGGCGAAATGCGTGCAGAGATCGAAGCGCTGATTGCGCGGTACGGCTTGCAGGCGCAGGTGCGGATTACCGGCTGGATCAGCAGCGAGCAGGTGCGGGCGGAAATTCTGGCGGCGCGAGCCCTGGTGTTGCCGAGTTTCGCCGAGGGCTTGCCGGTGGTCATCATGGAAGCCATGGCCTTGCGCCGGCCCGTGCTGACGACCTACGTGGCGGGTATTCCCGAACTGGTGCGTCAGGGCGAGAACGGCTGGTTGTTTCCCGCTGGCGCCGTGGATGAGCTGGCGGTGGCGCTGGCCGATTGCCTCGCGCAACCTGTCGAGGTGTTGCAGCGGATGGGCGAGGCGGCGTATCAACGCGTGCTGGAGCGGCACGATATCGATACCGAAGCAGCCAAGTTGGCTCATTTATTCAAGGCGCACGCATGATCACGTTACTGGGTTGGCTGTTCAGTGCACTGCTGATACTTATCGTCCTGCCGGTGTTGGTGTTGTTTGTGCAGGTGTTGCTGGCTTGTCTGCCGGTGCGCTCGCTTTCACCGGCGCAAGGGGCGCGACCGAGGGTGGCGGTGTTGGTGCCGGCTCACAACGAATCCTTGCTGATCGTCGCGACGTTAAACAGCATTCTGCCGCAACTGCTGGCGGGCGATCGCCTGGTGGTGGTCGCGGACAACTGTTCCGACGACACGGCTGCACTGGCCCGCGCCGCAGGTGCCGAGGTGGTGGAACGCAGCAATGATCAGCAGCGAGGCAAAGGTTATGCGCTGGACTTCGGGGTGCGTTATCTGGCCAGCGATGCACCGGATGTGATGATCATTGTCGATGCCGATTCGCGGGTAAGTGAAGGCTCGATAGAGCGTTTGGCACTGTGCTGCATCGACTCCGGGCGTCCGGCGCAGGCCCTGTACTTGATGCATGCACCAGCAGGCTCCGGGCTGAAAGTGCAGATTGCCGAGTTTGCCTGGTGTGTGAAGAATCGCGTGCGCGCACAGGGTTGGGCGCGGCTGGGGTTGCCTTGTTCGTTGATGGGCTCGGGAATGGCGTTTGTCTGGCGGGATCTGGCGTTGATCGATTTGGCCAGTGGGCACCTCGTCGAAGATTTGAAGATGGGCCTGGATTTCTGCCGAAGCGGCAAACCGCCCCTGTTTTGTCCCGGTGCATTGGTGAGCAGTGATTTCCCGCGCAACGATGAAGGCCTGAGTATCCAGCGGACACGCTGGGAGCATGGTCATCTCGGGGTCATCCTCGGTGATGCGCCAAAGTTGCTGGTAGAGGCGCTCCGCAAGGGCAACTTGAACCTGCTGGCGATGACCGCGGATTTACTGGTCCCGCCGCTGGCCTTGCTGACGTTGCTGCTGGTGGCCGCTTTCAGCCTGGCGTGGCTGGTGGTTTTGTTCGGCGGGGCGTTGGCGCCAGCGTTAATAGCGTCTTTCGGACTCGCGCTATTGGGCGTGACGGTCCTGCTGGCGTGGAACCGGTTCGGTCGCGGGATCATCGCTTTTTCAGCCTTGATGTATGCACCGCTCTACGCGTTAAAGAAAATCCCGCTGTACATTGGCTTTGTGCTCAAACGCCAGGTCGACTGGGTACGTTCGAAGCGAGATGACACCTGATGCGCCCCTTGTCCTGGCAGCACAACTGGCAAACCATCCTGAACAAACTCAGGGTGGTTCGCGATGCAGGCGACGAACAACAATTGATTGATGCGTTGTCCCGGTCTGAGGGGGCGACAGTGCTTGGATTCGTCAACGCCCATGCGATGAACCTGGTGACGGCCAATCCCGCTTACTACGATGCGTTGTCGGCGGCTGACGTGTTGTTACGGGATGGCTCCGGCATGGCCATCCTGTTTCGTCGACGCGGCCTCGAACCGGGCCTGAATATGAATGGCACCGATTTCATCCCTAGATTACTGGCCGCGTACAAGGGCCGGCGCGTGGCGTTCTGGGGGACCGAGGAGAGCTTTCTGGCCAACGCGGTGCGGCATAGCGAAGCGGTGTTCGCGGTCAATGTGGTTTCTGCTCACCATGGTTTTGCAGACGTGGACGACTACCTCAACCTTGCCCGGCAGGCGCAACCGGAACTGGTGGTGCTGGGTATGGGCATGCCCAAGCAAGAAGTCGTTGCTGCGAGGCTGGCTGCCAGTGGCGTGCCATGCCTGGTGGTATGCGGTGGGGCGATCCTGGATTTTCTCGGCGGCAAGGTGACGCGTGCTCCGCAATGGGTACGTCGCCTCGGTTGTGAGTGGGTGTTCAGGCTGCTAAGCGAGCCCAAGCGATTATTCACTCGCTATGTCGTGGGTAATCCGCAGTTTTTGTTGCGCACGCTGATCTGCCGAGGCTCCTGACGTAACAGGAATTTGACGTCAGAATGAGTTGACAGGTCGCCTGAAAAACACGCCTGAAATATCTTGCAAAACTCTGTCCCAGGATCTTTACTCAGCCTTGTATTACCGACTCGACGGGTGAGTTGGCGATTGTTTTTTTATTAAGGTTCAGGACGAATTAATGGCGTCAGAAAATCTTGATTCCAAGGAATGAGAAGCGAGTTTCTCGCAACAAAGACAGCAGGGCGTACATTCAAAAAACAGCGCGCATCCTATAGGTTCGGTCGTTATGGTTTGCCGCAAATTTTGAAAGACACGGTGAGCTATCGACTCTCATTTCGAGTAGTGGGATTGTTGATATGCACGTTCAAATGAACGCTCCTTGAAGTGTGCTAATAAACAAATGAAAAAATATATATCAACACTGATGCGCAGGTTAATGTCGCCTTCAATGCGATTTGAACTAAGAAAAGCGCTCGCCTGGTTGCGCGATATCGCCGCGCGTGCCTGTATTTGGCGCTGGGAAGTGGCCAGATTCAAACTGCGGGAAGACAGCCGTTACGACATTTTGTATGTGGGCAGGAAATCCCAGCGTGAATTTGTGAAGGTGCTTTTGGGCGCTGAGTCTCAAGGGCTTGATCACCTGCCGACATCAGACCATACGGTCGTTGTCAGTGATATGCCGACCTGGGGGGCATTGTATGTGCCGCAATACCTGAGTGCTGTCGTGCCACTGCGCAGATCTATTGACGAAATTACGGCGCGATACAATACCGAGTTACGGCGAAATCTGCGCAAGAACCGCTTGCGCTACGGTATGAAGCAAGCATTGAACGATGACGAGATTGAAACGGCGGATCGGGAAATGCTTCAACCCTATGCCAGGGCCAGGCATGGCGCAGCCGCCTCGCAAATTGCATCTCATGAAGTTCAGCGCGTGGCTAAAAGTGCCGGACGCCTCGATCTGGTGGTGTTGGAAGACCAGATAGTAGCCTGCCATCTGGGCTGCGTGGTCACCCGCGCAGGCAAGCGTTACTGGAGCACCGTGCGTTTCGGCTACCCTGACGCCGTGTTCTCGGATGCCAAAAAATTACGCGAAATCAACTCAATCACCACGTTCATGGCGCTGGAGTGGGCGATTGAAAACGGGTTTGATTACTACGATATCGGCACGTGTCTGGCCCGCCCGGACGATGGGCTTCTTGAGTGGAAAAGAAGACGCGGCGGCGATGTCGATACGCTGGGAAACCACGGCTACGTGTTTGTTCGGCTGCCCAGAATCGGCGCTGCGCAGTTTCTGTGGGAGACGCCACTCTTTGCTGTCGAAGGCAAACATTTGACACTTCATCTTGGACTACCTGAAGGACCCAGTGATGAGGAAGTGGCTAACCGATATCGTGAAATGGGCTTTGGGGGACTATTCAAACTTTATCTCCATTGTTCCAGAGAGCCGGACGCCGTGCTGCTCGACACCTTGCGCAGTCGCTACGCCCATTTGAAGTCGCCGCCCATTTTGCAAACTATTACAAGCGCTTAAACAACAAGGAGTGTTTGGCAGCGAACGCTGGTTCCTTATGATCACATTACGCCGGGGTGTATATGTCAGAACTCATCGCATTGACAAGTAGCAGCCCGGCGAAGTGGAGCCTGGCGGCGTATAAACACCTCTTTAAAACTCGCCTTGCCCGGAAACCATCGTTAACACTGCAAAGTATGGCGACAAAAACCTGGGAGATTGCACCGAGCGAAATCTCGGTTGTTCACCCCGCGTTCTTTCTGCCCAATCAACTTGAGCGTGTGACGGGGTGGGAAGAGCAACTTTTTTATCCTCACGAACATCCTCGTCGCACAATGGAAGGCGTCGGTCGTGTGGAACATGGACCGACCAGAGGTTATCTGCTGAAAGATGTCTGGTTAATCGACGGCGCGCTCTACAAAGGGAATGCCAAATCCTGGTTGACGCCTGGCGTTGGCCGGTTGCCGGGGGTTCGCGTCGAAAACGAAATCGCTCGCGGCGCGTTGTATTGCACGGCGGGGGGCAATAAGTGGTTTGGCAGTTGGTTGATGGACGATTGCCTGACCTATTCACTGGCATGCAACGAAGGCGTTCCAGTGACCACGGTGGCCTCCGCCAACATTGTTTCCACGTCCAGGAACGGCGTCCTTCACACTCCCGGTTATGAGGACTGGCTTGGCATGAAGCCGGTTCGTTTACGTAACGCGTTTTTTCGTCAACTCGTGATCTTTGACGACATCAGCCAAAATCGACACAAGCATCTGCGCTTCCGTGCAATGGGCGAACAGTTGCTGTCCCACGTCGACTCAAGCGTTCATCCAGGCGTCTTCATCCTGAGAGGTGGACGCGGCGATTTGCGTTTGCTGCGCAATGAAAGGGAGTTGGCTGAACGTCTGCGCGATCGTCGAGGTTTTCGCATTCTCGACCCGGCGCTGTGCGATGTTCCAACCATCGTCGCGGCCTGCGCCGGGGCCAGAACCGTGATAGGGGTCGAGGGCAGTCAATTGATCCATGGGGTTAATGTTTTGCCGCCGGGTGGTTCGCTGCTGGTGTTGCAACCCCCTGATCGTTTCATCTGTTTCTTCAAGTACCTGACCGATCGTGATCATCAACACTTTGGTTTTGTCGTCGGTACGCCCGCAGGCAGTGGTTTTACTGTCGACCCCGATGAGGTCGAGCGCACGCTGGATCTGTTTCCGTCGTGATCTGGCGAGGCCTTGGCCTCGTTGAATTGCGCATCAAACCGGGGTGGCGATCACCCCGGCACTGAAGACAGGCTAGTAGGCTTGCTTGCCGGAAAAGGCAGATATCGTTCGTAATAGAATGATGAAGTCGAGCCACAGTGACCAGTTGTTGATGTACTCGATGTCTGAGTCAACGCGGCGAATCATTTGTTCTATATCTTTCGTTTCACCGCGAAGGCCACGTACCTGCGCCAGCCCGGTGATACCCGGCTTAATGTTGTGTCGCGCAAAGTAGCCCGAGACATCGGGCGAGTATTGCACGTCGTGTTGAATCGCGTGCGGGCGAGGCCCCACCAGCGACATTTCGCCCATCAACACGTTGAACAACTGTGGCAGCTCATCCAGGCTGGTTTTCCGAATAAAGGCGCCCACCCGGGTCACGCGCGGATCATTCTTTTGTGCCTGCTTGACGGTGCCGTCTGACGGTTGATGGACCACCATGCTCCGGAACTTCCAGATACGGAAAACTTCGCCACTCCACCCCATGCGTTGCTGACGAAAGAACACGGGGCCGGGGTTATCGATCTTGATCGCAAGGGCGACTATCGCCAGCACGGGCGCCGCAAACAGCAGGATGAGAAAAGCCCCGACCTTGTCTTCGAGATTCTTCAGAAACAGTCGCATCCCCATCAGCGGCGTTTCGGACAAAGTCAGTACGGGAATGCCGGCAATCTCGCGAACACTGTGGTTGATCAACTTCAAGGCGAAAATGTCAGGCACCCAGTTAACCCTGACGTGTTTATCGAACAGGCTCAAATAAACCTTCTGGATAACTTCAGAGCCACCCACGGGGGTCACAAAATACACGGTACGAATGGCATGTTTGACAACCAGTTCATCAAGATCAGAGATATTGCCCAGGATCGTCAGGCGTCGTGCGCCTTCCTGACCCTCCTTGCCCCGATCATCGTCCGCGCCAATCAACACACAGCCAACGATGCGTTCACCGAGCCAGGGGTTGTTGCTGATTTTTTTGTAGAGGTAGCTGGCCAACTCGCCGGAGCCAATGATCAGCGAATTTTCCAGTTGCGTCGGATGAGCCAGAAACTTCTTCTGCATTTCCCGTGTCGCGAGGTGCAAAAACAACTGGGCAAAATAGCCAAGCACAAATAACTCCCCAACCAATAGCCGCGAATACTGTTCGCTTGTTTTGGTTAGAAAAGCCATGGCAACGAGAAAACCAAAGGTTGCGGTCCACGCCTTTAGAAGCTTGAAGGCTTTGACGGTGAACCCGACATTGCTGCGGTAAATGGCATAGTGGTCATAGACGACGGCCAACGCGCCAAGCAGGAGCAAGAGCATGATGACGTAGTCTTGCGAGATGAACCCGATATGATAATTGATCAAAAACCATGCAACACCGGTTACCGCAACGCAGTCAAGACCGGCCTGAATGACGATACTGGTACTGCTTCTTCGCTGGAGAACGGAACGGGTACTGTTGGGCTCAAATATCATATTTAGACCTCATTTGCTTTCCCTTGCGCTCGGTGATGACGAGATTCAGGTCAACACAGCCCTCGTTTGAGAGACTCAGCGTCACCGACAAGCTTGCTCATACTTGTGACAGGTCCCGCCCTCAAATGTGTAAATCTGGTGAGACGAAGACAGGTGCTGTCACTTTAGCACCACTGTGCAAACAATCACTGAATAGCTGCGGTTTGAGACAACATCCATGAATAAAAATGCAGTCAGGCACAAGGTGCCGAGCCAGCCACGGTGAGACGCATCCGTGGCACTCGTCGCCGGGGCGTCTTGTCATCAGTGGGGAGAGTGGGCGCAGCGGCAGGGCGGGGGCTGGCCCCCGTTTTCGCAATGACGGCTTTTTTCAAACCGATGTCAGTTGTTCATCCCGTCTTCAATTGCGATGCCTTGCGCACGCATTTGCTGGATCAGTCCGGCGCGGGTGCCGGGGAGGTTGAGCATGGTTTCTGCGCGCAGTGCCGCCACTTCTTCAGCGCTGTACGGCTGATAGTCGGCCGGCGTGCTTTTACCCGCCATCCCGTCGGCACGGATCAACCAATTGAGCAGATCGGCCAATTGCGCGTTGTTCAGTGCAGACTGCGACATGCCCGGCACACGCACGAGAAACTCGCGGCCGCCCGGCACTTTCAGAAAATTGCCGACAAACCCGGTCATCCGCGGCGTGTCATTGGCGGCAGACCCCATGCCATTGCCCAAGTGGCAACCGGCGCATTGCAGTTGGTAGTTCACGCCAACGCTGTAACCGGCCTGGGCAATCGGTTTTTGCAGGGCTTCATTGCCCGGCGCGTGCCGTTGCGCCGGGTCGGGAATGGCTCTGGCATGAACGAGCGGGGCGGTCATGAAGCAGACAAGACCGAGGATGAGCAACCTACCCATAAGCAGCACCTCCACCTGTGCAGGAGAAAAACGGACCTGTAGGAGCCAGCTTGCTGGCGAAGGCGTCAATGAAAACGCCATCGCCGGCAAGCCGGCTCCTACAAATAGCCAACCGCAATCAAGCGTTAAACCGCCACGCCGCGAATGATCGAAACGGTGCAGTGGTAGATGTGCGATTTGGCGGCCAGGCACCAGTTCACATCGTTGTTGTTGAACGGGCGATAGGCCGGTTCTTCACTGTCGTTACGGGTGCAGGCGCACTGCGCACAGCTCTGCTTACCGCAGCAGTCGTTGTACGAAATGATGTAGTCCTTGCCGTCGGCCGGGTTGCGGCAGGTGCCGATCCAGGTCACTTGCGACGCTTCCGTGCCCGGCGGACAGGACGTGACCGACCCCCCGCAGCAGCTGCACAAAAAGCCATCGATGGAGCAGTAGCGCCAGTAGTCGCAGCTGTTCGGATCACCGGGGTCACCGGCTTTCGGGTTGTCGGCAGCCAGCGCCTTGCTGGTGCGGTCCAGTGGCAACAGCAACGGCAGCGCAGCGCCGGCGACCATCAGAGAACCCATGCGCGACAACAGTTTGCGTCGCGAAGTGGTGTCGGCAACACGGCGAGTCGAACGCTCAAACAACAGATCCAGCAGTTTCATAAAAGTCTCCCTGCCTTAATCAGTGGCTATGGCCGTGGCTGTGGTCGTGTGCGTGCGGTTGGCTGTTCAGGTATTCCTGCAGCGTGGCGCTTTTCAGGTGCTCGACTTCGAACAGGCTGTCCAGGTGCTCGCGGGAATTGACCAGGCCTTTGGCGCGCAGGGTGCCGGTCTTGTCGATCAGCGCGGCGTACGGCAGCTTGCCGATCTGGTAGGTCATGCCCACTTCCGGGCCGACCACGTAAATGGCGTCGTCCAGTTTGTGTTCGCGGATCAGCGCTTGCTGCGCGTCCATGTCGCCGTCGCTGATGAACACCACGTCGAGGCGATCCGCCTGTTCTTTAGCGATGGATTTGATCGCCGGCAGCAGCGATTTGCAGATCGGGCAGGTTGGCGAGAGGAAGAACAGCAGTTGCGATTTCTCGCCGGCATAACCGAAGTTCACCGGGCGCCCTTTACGGTCGGACGCAGTGACTTGCGGCGCGGCTTCATTGACCGCCACGCCCTTGTCCATCATCAACGCGCCGGCCGGGGCCAGGCGACCGTGCAGCACACCAATCTGCCGGACCAGGCCCATGACGGCAAACGCCACGGCCACCAGCAGTACCCAGAGCAGAACGTTGGAAACGATTAAGCCTTCCATTGATCACCTACCAATCAGTTTGAGCAGAAGAGGGGAGTTCGCCAGCAAGCCATCGGCTGCGGCGTAAATCAGCAGCGCGACGGCGCTGGCGGCGACAGTGACGAAGCCGTCGAAAAAACCAAGTTCCCGGGCCGCCGGCAACACGCTGGCCAGCAGCGCCAGGCCCACCAGTGCGCCGTTGCGCAGCAGCAACACCGGACGCAGCGGTTGCGCCTGGTCCGGCCCGGCACAGCCGCAGTCGATGTCGCGACGGCCGCGCCACAGGTTGATGCCAATTGCCGCGGCGTATAGCGCGATCAGGCTGGCGGCACTCAGCGCGGCCGACGAGCGCCAGGCCGGCACCAGCAGCGCAAACGCGACCACCAGTTCAACCACCGGAATCACTCGGGCGATTGGCCGAACGAGCGCGCCGGGTAGCAGTTGGTAGTCCGCCAGTTGCCGGGCAAAACGTGCCGGCGCGCGCAACTTGTGAGTCGCGGCACTGGCCAGCAACACCGCAATGGCGAGGGCGCTGGCAATGATGAAGATCGGATCTAAGTGCATGGCCGAACCTCGGTTAGTAGCTCATGACCTGGGTCGCGGTTTTCGCGACTTTTGGCATGCTGCCGGTGAGCGTGTTGGTCTTCAGGTCGAAAATCTGCAAACCGCCTTCGACGTCGGTACCCAGCAACAGTGGCTTGTCGTCGCCGGTGGCCTGCATGCTCCACACCGGAACCGGCGCTTGCAGAGTCGCCACTTTCTTGTGGGTTTTCAGATCAAACGCCCAGATCAGCGGGCTTGGGTCTTCCCACTTCATCGGTTCATGCGTGTCGTGCATAAGCACGTACAAGCGGTTGAGCTTCGGCGCCACCGCCATCAGCTGCCAGCCGCCCGGTGCCCAGCCGGCCTTCTTTTCCTCGTCGTTGGTCAGCGACCATGACGGCAGAATTTTCGGTGCGTCGGCGGAGAAGTCCACCGGGCGCACAGTGCCCGTGGTGGTGGTGAAGTAATAGGTATCGCCGACGTTCACCGCCCGTTCCACCAGTTTTTCCGCGTTCGGGTCGAAGAACGGTGTGCGGCTGCGGGCGGTTTCCTGGCCCTGATCGTTCAGCGTGATCACTTGCAAACTGCCGTCGCCGCACAACGAAGCGAAGCGGCGATTGCCGACCGGGTAGTTGAGCACGCAACCCGGAATCGCCAGTTCGGCGGTGACGGCTTTGGCCTGGGTGTCGACCACGGTCACCGAGGTCGACGGGGTGAAGTTGTAGACGTAGACGAAGCGGTCATCCCCGCTGGTCTTCAAACCGTAGCGCTGGGTCAGCGACTCGGCGCGCTTGGTTGGAATCAACAGCTCCCAGGCCGGCGACAGGGTCGAACTGTCCCACGCAGTCAGCACATCGGTGCGGGTGCCGCGAGTGCCGCGCGAGTAAAAGATGTCGGCGCTGTAGAGGGTTTTCTGATCGTGGCTGAGCGTCGAAGGCGCGGCAAAACCGGTCGGCACCATGCCGAGGACGCGTTTTTTATCGGGGTCGACCACGGTGACGCGACCCGCCACGAAACTTTCGAATTCGACGTCGACGATAAAGGCCCGATGGGCTTCCGGCGGAAATGCCAGAACAGTCTGGCCGATCGTGTCAGCGGGCAGATCCGCGCTGGCATTGTTCAAACCCAGTACCAGCAGGCTGAGACTCAGCGCTGACTGTACGGTGATCCTGGTGGCTCGCATTAGGGGGAACTCCCTGAATTATTGTTCGTGCAAATCGCGGGTGCATTGGCAGATTTTTGCAGTTCGATTCTGCCTCGCTGGCCGAGGGAGTGAATTGCTGTGGCTGCCAAGTGTTTGTGTGTCTGTGCCAGTCTTCGAAATCAGGCTGCACGCACCGTAATTGCAGGGAGGGGCCGGCTCCTACGAAAAGCGGTTTACATCAGGCGGGCGTTGCGAGGGGAAGGGAGAAGGTGAACACGGCGCCGCAGGGCTCAAGATTTTGCGCCCAGATATCGCCGCGATGGCGACCGATGATGTTTTTGCACAGCGCCAGGCCAATGCCGTTACCGCTGACTTTGGAGGAGAAGAACCCATCGAAGAGTTTCTCCTGCGCTTCGACCTGAATGCCGCGCCCGCAGTCTTCGATGCGCACCAACGCCACATCGTTTGAGCGGCTGGCGTGAAGGCGCAACACCCGTCGTTCAACAGGCAGATCGCTCATTTCTTCAATCGCGTTGAAGGCCAGATTAAGAATGACCTGACCGATCAGAACCTTCTCGCAGCTCACCATCAGCGGCGTCGGGCTGGCGACAATGTCGACGCGGATCAGACTCGGGGCGGCGCGCAGGCTGATGAAATAGCGGGTTTCGTCTAGCAACGCATTGAGGTCGATCAGTTCTTCGCTTTGTTCCAGCTTGACCACGTAATCGCGCACGCTCTTGATGATCAGCGACGCATGCTCGATTTGCCGTACGGCGCTCTGCAAACCCCAGGCGACCCCCTGATCAGTGGCTTGCTCTTTGTTCAGGCGAATCACCGCACCTTCGATGAAGTTGCGGGTGGCGGACAGCGGTTGACTCAGCTCATGGGCAATCGCCACGGCCATTTCGCCCATGGCGTTGTAGCGGGCCAGGTACTCGAGTTTTTGCTCGCTGACGCGCCGCGCTTCTTCGGCGCGCACTTGGTCGGTGACGTCGCGAAACAGCAGTAGATGGCCGACCAGATCGTCTTCAATTTCGATAAAACGACACGTCGCCTCATGCCAGCGCCACTCACCGTCGCGGCGCTGCACGTGATAGTGCACGCTGAACGGCGCATGTTCCGGTGTCTCGCTAGCCAACTGTTGCAGCAGGCGCTGGCGTGAATCGTTGTCGCACCATGACAGGAAATTTTCGCCGATCAGCGCGTGCTCTTCGCTGTTGAGCAAATGTGCGCCGGAGTCGCTGATAAAACGGATATCCCCCTCTGGACCGAGCACCGCAACACCCTCGGCCAAATCCTGCATGAATGCCTTGAGCCGACTCTCGAAACGCTTGAGGTCGCGCTTGACCTTGTCTTCCCTGGAGATGTCGCGGAACTGCACCATCAACACATCGCGCCCTTCCAGATGCACCAGCGTGGCGACCGCCTCGGACAGAATTTCCACCCCCTGCTTGGAGCGATAACACCACTCGATGGCGCGCTGGCCCGTGCGCGCGGCGCCTTCCAGCCAACGCAAACCCACCGAGCGCCGGTACTTCGGCGCATCGCGGGTCATGTCCGGGGCTTTCAGCGGCGTCAGTTCTTCCAGGGTGAAACCGAGCGCGTTCAGGGCGGCGGTGTTGGCCCAGAGAATCTCCTTGCTCTGTGCATCGTGAAGAATGATGCACAAAGGCATGGCTTCGATGAGGGTGAAAAAGTCGTGTGGTGTTGGCAGGTACATCGCGCAGCCCAGAGGAACCGGTGAAAGGGAAGTATGGCGTTTTTGTACCGTCTTGCGCGTGGGGATGCGCTCGGAAGAAACCGGGGGGGGCTAGGGGATTTCTTTAGCCAAGGGGCTACACGCACCAATAGCGGCGACCCGATGCGGTTTTTACACTGACCGCATCAACGGTCGCCACTGGACGGCGTGCCAGAGCCCCTGCGACAACTGTCCGTCGAACAGGGAAAAGGCGTCCAACAAGCAGATTTGTGCCTGCGCTTCCCGCGCTGTTTCCGCTCGTCTGGTATGGGACATGTAACGCGAGGGAAGGCTGGCAAGCCAGCGCCGGAGCCTGTTGAATAGCCCTCAGGCCGCCTTCAAGGGAGGAGACAGCCAGGTACGTAATATTTGCCGAACCGCTCGACGAAGCGGTCGAAAAATAACAATAAAACAGGCGTGAGGCTTTGCAGTGATGATGACTTCTTCGGCGGTTCGCAATGAGGCGTTCGAAAGCTGGTTGAGCCAGGTCAACCAGGCCTGTGGGCGTTTCGATGCCCGGGCCCTGGATACGGATTTTTACGGTGAACTCGCGGAATACCGCAGCGGCGCCATTAACCTCAGTGTCGTCGACATGGCGCACGTGCACCTGTATCGCACCAGCAAAGACGTCAGCGTCTGTCGCGACGGCCACTATTACGCGGTGTTCCAGATGCGTGGCAGTTCACAGCTGGAGCAGGGTGAGAATCGCGCTCAGCTGGGGGCGGGCGACATCGCCCTGATCGATGCCTGCCGCCCAAGTGACATGACCTACAACGAGGACTCCCGACAGCTGTCGCTGATCCTGCCGCGGCAGGTGGTCGAGCGCGGTTCGCACTTCAAGGGGGTCAACTGCGCTACGCGGATCGCGGCCAATACACCACTGGCGGCGATGGCCAACAAGTTGGTGATGGACACCCGGCAACAGGACGGCCTGGACATGCAGGACAGCGAAGCGGTGCTCGATGCCCTGGTTAGCCTGCTGTTACCGGCGATCAGCGCCCGCGACAGCGGCGGCGATGCCCACGAGCGGCAGTTTCGCAAGGTCATCGCCTACATCGACGAACACATCGCCGAAGAGCTATGCCCCGAGCTGATCGCCCGGGAGGTGGGGGTTTCAGTGCGGGGGTTGTACCGGATGTTCTCCAAGCGTGGCCTGGTGGTGGCGCAATACATCAAGCACCGACGCCTGGATTTCTGCGCAGAGAACCTGCGCCGCTCCGATGTTGAGCTGAAGCTCTCTGCGCTGTGTTACGCCTGGGGCTTTTCCGATTCCAGTTATTTCTCATCGGCGTTCAAGTCGCGCTTCGGCGTGTCGCCGGGGGCGTATCGCAAACGCTATAGCCAGAATTGATTGCGCGTGGCGGCCTGACCGTCCCCGAAGAGTCTCAATGCCGCGCCGGCTCTTCTGCCGGCAAATGCAGCACTTCGCGCACCAGCATTGCAATGCTGGTCACGCCCATCTTTTCCTTGATCTTGGTTCGGTGCACATCAACGGTTTTCACGCTGATGTTCAGCTCCCGGGCGATGACCTTGCTTGCCTTGCCATCGATCACCAGCATCAACACTTCCCGCTCACGACTGGTCAGCAAGGCCAGTTTGCTTTGCAGGTGCTGGCGTTGCTCCTGATCGGCCTGGGCATGCACGGCCGTTTTCAGCGCCGCCTGAATACGGTCGATCATTTGCTGCGGGTTGTACGGTTTCTCGACGAAATCCAACGCACCGTTCTTCATCGCCCGCACCGACATCGGAATGTCGCCATGCGCGGAGACGAAGATGGTCGGCAGGGTGCTGCCGCGCTGGTTGAGGATTTCCTGCAGTTGAAAGCCGCTGGTCTCCGGCATGCGCACATCCAGCACCAGGCACGCCGGTTGCCTGGGGTCATACTGGCTCAGGAACTGTTCAGCACCGGCAAAGCACTGCGCCTGCACACTGACCGATTCCAGCAACCAGGCCAGCGAAGTGCGCAAATCTTTGTCGTCATCAACGATATAAACAATTGGTTTGCGGATTTCCATCAGGGACTGCCACGAGAATTTCTAATTATTGTTTTCGCACGCGTGCACGCTGCGGCGGACATCGGCGCCTGTGTTGACGCCAATCAGCAGAATACCCACTGCTGGGGGGGCTGACGATAAAGAAATCACCTGGTCGACTAGTGGAAAGCCCACCTTGCCATGGGGATCGTCAGAATGGTTCGGCGCCGCGCCGGGCCTTAGGTCGGGGTGCGAGGAGAAGGGGATAGCCTGGTGTATTTCAACCGGTTGTTTCATCGGCTTGAGCACGCAGGGGCTGCGTGCTGAAACACCGCGTTATCGTGCATCGCGGGCAAGCCACGCTCCCACAGGGTTTTGGCGAACACGCTACTTGTGAACGCCACAACCCTGTGGGAGCGGACTTGCCCGCGATGGAGGAGTAACAGGCAACAACACGCTCAGATCCGGAAACTCCCGACCAGTTGATTCAGCCGCCCGGCCTCCCGCTCCAACTCGGTACACGCCTGCAACGTCGATTGCAGGTTCTCCACCCCTTGCTGGTTCAGCGTGTTGATCTCGGTGATGTCCACGTTCAACGCCTCGACCACCGAGGTCTGCTCTTCAGTTGCCGCCGCCACCGACTGGTTCACATTGTCGATCTCGCCAATACGCTGGGTCACGCTGCCCAGCCGTTTGCCGGCGAGGTTGGCGATGTTGACGCTTTCCTCGCTGTGTTGCTGGCTCTCGGTCATGGTCGTCACCGATTCACGCGCACCGATTTGCAGCTCTTCGATCATCTGCTGAATCTCCGCTGCCGAGGTTTGCGTGCGTCCGGCCAGGCTGCGCACTTCGTCGGCGACCACGGCGAAGCCGCGACCCGCTTCACCCGCCCGCGCCGCTTCGATCGCGGCGTTGAGCGCCAGCAGGTTGGTCTGCTGGGAGATGCCCTTGATCACTTCGAGGATCTGCCCAATGTTCACGGTTTTGCTGTTCAGCACTTCAATGTTGACGCACGACGCGCTGATTTTGCCGGACAGTTCGTTCATCACCTGAATCGTGCGCTCGACCACCTGACGTCCGTCTTCGGCTTGTTCGCGCGCGGCGGAAGCTTGCTGTGAGGCATCTGAGGCGTTAGTCGCGATTTCCTGGGCGGCGGCGCCCAGCTCGTTGATCGCGGCGGCGACGCTGTTGGTGCGGGTCGATTGTTCATCGAAATTGCTCAGCGAGGCGTTGGAGGCCAGCAGCACACGCTTGGCGCCTTCGTTGACGCCGAGCGCTGCCGAAGAGACCTCGCGAATGGAGCGGTGGATGCGCTCGACAAAGCGGTTGAACGCCGTCGCCAGTTGACCGATTTCATCCCGTGATTGCACGGCCAGGCGTCGAGTCAGGTCGCCTTCGCCCAGGGAGATGTCCTCCATGACCCGCGTCAGCAGTTGCAGCGGCCGGGTGATGCGATACGCCGCGTACCAGATCAACACCAGGCCAAGCAGGGCCGAACCGCCTCCCAACAACAACTCCAACGCCGTGCTTTGCACGCCATGCGCATCGAGTTCGCTTTGCAGTGTGGCTACTGGCGCAAGCAGCACATCCTGCGGCACGCCGACCAGCACGCCCCACGGCACTGCACCGGCAATCGGTGCCAGCGGTTCGAGGACTTTGATCTGTTGCCGGTCGACGAACACTTTCGGCTGGCCCTGACGCAAGGTGTCCATCACCTCGGCATTGTCCAGCGGTTGGCCGAGCCGGCTGACGTCCTGGCTGTTGGCGGAGATCACGCCACGGGGGCTGACGATGCTGATCTGCCCGTTGCCGTCGAACAGTTGACGCGCGCTGGCTTCGCTGTTCTGTTGCAGGGCGGCGAGGTTGATGTCGAGGCCGACCACGGCGATGACTTTGCCATTGTCGATCAGCGGAAACGCAATGCTGGTCACCAGTTTGCGGCTGCCGGACGCCTCGTCGAAATACGGCTCCAGTACGCAGGCTTTGCGGCTGTCGCGGGCGCAGGTGTAGAAGGCGTTGTACGGCGCGCCGCTAGGACCGGGTGAGGTGTTGGCGAGCAGCGTTTCGTCGCCGATCACCGCTTGCAGTTCACCGGGTTTGCTTTGCACCCAGTACAGGGAAAAGCGCCCGGTCTCGTTGCTGCCCATGACGGCCTGATCGACGAAACTGGCGTCGGCGCCGTCCAGGGCATCGGGTTCGAAAATGACATAAAGCCCGAGCAGGTCGGGCTTGTCGATCAGGGCTTGATGCAACTGGGTGTTCAGCGCCTGGCGCAGTTGTGGGCGGGTCAGGTTGCCCTGGTGTTGCAACTGCCTGAGGTAAAGCAGATAGCGCGACAACCCTTGGCCATATTCGTGAGTCTGCATGAAGGTGCGCTGCACCTGCATCGCCTGCACTTTGCCCAGCGCCTGCATGTGTTCCTTGGCGGCGTTGGCGAGCATATCGCTGCTGGCCCGGGCCACTTGCTGGCTGCTTTGATGGGTCTGGTACAGCGACAAACCCATCAGCAAAGCCACTACCAGCAGTAGGCAGAGGCCGGCGAGCAGGGCGATCTTGCTCTGAATCGTCAGGAATTTCTTATGCATTGGAAAGGCCTTTTTCCACGCGGGCAGTGGATGCGCCACTGCCCTGATCGGGCTTAGAAGGTGGTGGCGAACACCACCTGGCTGTAGAGGTTCTTATCGTTGCTGCCCAGTTGCGTGCCACCCTCATCGGCGCTCTTGTCCGGCTGATAGAGGCCGATCAGCGGCATCACCGTCAGGTGCTCGTTGACGTGCCATTCGGCATACAGATCAACTTCGTGGCCATCGGTATTGCCGAGGTTGCGGTCGATGGTGTCGAAGTTGAAGTACATCGCGCCCACTGTCAGGTTCTCCAGTGGCGAGACTTTCAGCGTGACGTTCTGAATGCGCGAATTGCTGTTGAACGGACCGGCGTAGTTACCGGCGACTTCACCCTGGAACCAGGTGCCATAACCGCGACTGAAACCGTAGAACAGCGTGTCGTAACCTTCCGAGAAACGGCTGTAGCGGTAGCTGACATTTGGCGTCCAGGCCACGTCGGCAAAGGTCCAGCCGGCTTCCAGATACCAGGCGTCTTCGGTGGCGGAGTGGGGTTTGTCCTGCTTGGCGTATTCACCGGAGAGGAACAGGTTTTTCACCCCGGCATTGCCTGTCGCGCGCAGGCTGTAGGTTTTCATGCCATCGCGTTCAAGTTGAACAGGGGAGGCGAACTCTTCGTCGACATCGGTGGTGTCGATGTAGGTCAAACCGACCGTGCCAGCTTCGGCGACGTGCTCAAGGGTGCCGACGTACATTTCGGTTTTCGCCTGAGCGCGGTTATCGGATTTCAACCACATCAGGTCGCCACGCCAGCCTTCCTTGCCTCCCAGACGCAACACGGCGGTCTCGTCGAAGGCTTTGCGCGCCGCCAGATAGTAAGCGCCGCCGCGATTGAAATCGCCGTCGGCCAGGCCTTTGCCCATGTTCAAGGCATCGCCGTCAATCAGGAAACCGTCACCGATCACGATGTTCTGACGGCCGAAGGACAGGTCGACGCCGTCCTCGCCGAGCACGTCGAATAGCTTGCCCGAACGCCAGCCGAGGTAGGCGTCTTCAAATTTGGTGGTGCGTTCCGAACCATCGCTGAAGCCCGCAGCATCGCCGTCGCCCCAGGTCCCGGAACTGAGCAGATTGGCCGCGCCGTACGCGGTGCCGACCCCGGCCAGGCCTTTGTCGAAGCTCAGGCCATATTTGACGTAGCCCTCGCGCCACGACGAAGAACCCGGGTCGAGGCGGCCGGACAGCGCATAGTTTTCCTGACTGTGAAAAATGCCGAAGACCGCTTCCAGCGTGGCGTTCAGGTGACTGTCGTCATCGGCGTAGAGTTCGTACGCGTTGGCATGGCCAGCACTGATCATCAGCGCGAGGGTAGAGAGACGAAGCAAGGGGGACTTGAGCATGGTGTGGCATCCGTTCTTGTTCTTGAGCGCAGGCTTGCGGTCTTTTTCGATACTAAGGCGCGGAACTTTTCCGGCCTTTTGTATGGTTGCCAAAGAGTTGGCTGTGCTTGCCAACATGCCCGGTTTGGCAGCCCCGCCAACACGACTGGCACGCAGGGCAAAACCTGCGCGTCACTGACCACCGACAATCCGTGTCAACCCTGCCGATGCACCGTTGCATCGGCGCTCCCGTGTTGCCGCTCAATTGACGAGCGCGGATTTTCAAGGTCGTTTTCCTATGCTCACTTCGCTGCGATTGCCCCTCATCGGTCTGCTCTCACTCTCCCTCGCGCAAACCGCACTGGCCGCCGATTGCGCGTCCGACCAGGGGCACGGCGCCCAGGTCTTCGCCAATGAGTGCGCGGTCTGCCATTCGGTGACCAAGGGCATGACAGGGATGATGGGACCGAACCTGGCGGGTGTGGTCGGGCGCAAATCCGGCTCACTGGAGGGCTTCAACTATTCCCAGGCCATGCGCAACAAAGACATCAACTGGCAGGCCGAGAACATCGCGCAACTCATCGCCCAACCCCAGGCGTTCGTGCCGGGGACGTACATGCCCTACATGGGCCTGGCCTCGGCCGACGATCGCCAGGCGGTCGTGTGTTTCCTCAAAGAACAACAGTAATCAGCCTGCTATCCGGCTGAACAATGCGTCTGAACCAAAGGTGATTTATGAGCAACGTTGAAATCCTGCCGCAGGTTGCTGCATTTCTTGACCGCCGCCATGGCTGCTTCATCGATGGCCAGTGGGTGTTTGCCCAAGGGCCGAGCATTGCCGTGGTCAACCCGGCCACCGGCAAAACCCTGTGCGAAACCCTCGACGCGCCGCTGGAAGTGGTGGAGCAGGCCGTGCAGTCGTCGCATAAAGCCTTCAAATCCGGCGTGTGGTCGGGGCTGCGCCCGGCGGACCGTGAACGCATTCTGCTGAACTTCACCGCGCTGGTTGAGGCGCATGCCGAAGAGCTGGCGCAGCTGGAAACCCTGAGCCAGGGCAAGTCGATCAACATGGCCCGCGCGCTGGACCTGAACGCCACCGTGGAGTTCATGCGCTACATGTCCGGCTGGGCGACCAAGATCGAAGGGCAGACCTTTGACGTGTCGATTCCGCTGCCGCCGGGGGCGAAGTTCACCGCGTTCACCAAGCGTGAGCCGGTGGGCGTGGTGGTAGGGATTGTGCCGTGGAATTTCCCGCTGCTGATCGCGGCGTGGAAGCTGATGCCGGCGCTGGCTACCGGTTGCACGGTGATCATCAAACCGGCAATGGAAACGCCATTGACCGCCATGCGGCTGGCTGAACTGGCCCTTGAAGCGGGAATTCCGGCGGGCGTGTTCAACGTCGTCACCGGTGGCGGCGCCAATGTCGGTGGGGTGCTGACGGCGCATCCGCTGGTGAGCAAGGTGTCGTTCACCGGTTCCACCGCCGTGGGCAAAAGTGTCGGCGTGGCGTGCATGGAAAACATGACGCGGTTCTCGCTGGAGCTGGGCGGTAAAAACCCGATGATCGTGCTGGCCGATGCCGACATCGACAAAGCCGTTCAGGGTGCAATCCTCGGCGGTCTGCTGAACAACGGTCAGGTCTGCGCGGCGGCTTCGCGCTTCTACGTGCATCGTTCGATCCACGATCAATTCGTCGAAGCACTTGCTGCCGCTGTATCGGCAATGCCCATCGGCGCAGGCATGAACGGCGAGGCAGCGATCAATCCGCTGGTGTCGCGCAAGCAACAACAAAGTGTGCTCAAACACATCGAGCTGGCGCGCCGCGAAGGCGCACGGGTGGTGTCCGGTGGCGAGTTGCTGGAAGGCGAGGGCTTCTACGTGCAGCCGACGATTTTGGCTGACATCGACCACAGCATGGCGGTGGCCCGCGAAGAAGTGTTCGGACCGGTGCTGGGGGTGATGCCGTTTGACGATGAAGACGCCGTGATTGCCCTGGCCAACGACAACCGCTACGGGCTGGCTGCGAGCCTGTGGACCAATGACCTCGGCAAAGCGATGAACCTGGTGCCGCGCATCGAGGCCGGCACCGTGTGGGTCAACGCTCACGTGCTGCTTGACCCGGCGATGCCGTTTGGCGGGGTCAAGCAATCCGGCATGGGCCGCGAGTTCGGGCGTGCGGTGATCGAGGCCTACACCGAGCTGAAATCGGTGTGCATCGCGCACTGATTCACACCGCGGGTGCCGGCTTCGCCAGCTCGATACCCGCGGCGCCCAGGCGCTTGAGGATCTCAAACAGCAGGTCACTCTTGGTCGCGCCGACAATTCTCGGGCTGCCGACGTAGCCGGTGACAGTCAGGGTGATGCCTTCAGGGGTCAGTTTGCTGAAGCGCACCATCGGTGCCGGTTTGTCGAGAATGGTCTCGTGCTCGCAGTAGGTGTTGTAAAGCAGGTCTTTCACCTGTTCGGGGTCGATGTCCAGGGGGAAGGTGAGTTCGAGTGTCGCCACCCCTTGGGCACTGCCGCCCAAGGTTACGTTGCGCAGGTTTTGCGAGATCAGTTGTGAATTGGGCACGATGACAATCGAGCGGTCACTGAGCTGGATTTCGGTGGCCCGCACGTTGATCCGGCGGATGTCGCCCTCGACGCCGCTGATGCTGATCAGGTCGCCGACTTTCACCGGTCGCTCGGTCAGCAGGATCAGGCCGGAGACGAAGTTTTTGACGATTTCCTGCAAGCCAAAACCAATCCCCACCGACAACGCGCTGACGATCCAGGCCAGGTTGGTCCACTGCACGCCCAACGATGACAGGGTCATCAGGATGACCAACGCATAGCCAATGTTGGCAAACAGCGTGGTCAGCGAAGCGCGCATGCCCGGGTCCATCTCGGTTTTTGGCAGGAGTTCCTTGTCCAGCCAGCGGCCCAGCGTTCGTATCAGGTAAATGCCGATCAACAGAGCCAGTGTGGCATTGAGCAAGTGACCGGGGATGATGTTCAGTTTGCGCAGCCCGGCGCCACCGAGAATGGAAAAAACGTTGGAGAGCAGTTGCCCCAGCGTCGTTCCGACCCCCCCGACAAACAGCGTGATAAGTGCCAACAGCAAAAGCCCGGCCCGACCGACCCCCGACAGAATGGTCGAGATCTGCTCCAGGCGCTGGTCTTCAATGCCCAGTAGCTGTTTCAGCGACTTGCCGCTGGGACTTTTGACCGAGAACAGGTATTCGCAGGCATCCTTGAAGCATTGCATCAGCAGGTAGAAGCCGCAGAGCACGAGGAATCCCCAGACCAGTTCATAGGTAATGAATCGTGCGAGGGACACGTACCCCGTCAACAGCGCTAACAGTGAAATCACGACCGCGAGACTGGCGATTGTGTAGAGCACGCCAGCGAAAGTCCGGCCTGCTTCAGGGGTTTCTCCAGCGACTACGACGGCTCTTCGGACTTTGCCGGTGCGCAACAACAGATCCAGCAGAACAAACGAAACCATCATGGCGACGATGCCTCGAGTGGCGATCACCACGCCACTGCTCATCCCGGCTGCGTTGATGATCTGGTTCATCGTCACCCCAACAAACAGCACGACCGCCAGAATTCGGGGATAAGGTGCCAGTGACAACGCCACCGGATCGGCGAGCGCCGGCAGCCGCCAGGACGGGTGTTTCGTGGATAACAGGGCGCGACTCAGCGAGGTGATGAGGACGCAGGTGTAGGCGACTTTTTCGAACTCCTGGGAAAAGGTGGTCAGCATCGGCGTCAGCGGAGTATGGCGTGTGAGGGTATAAAACAGCAGTTGCAGGGCGACGCCGACAGTCAATACGGTGGCCAGCACAGAAGCCAGCGCGAGGGAACTTCGGCGCAGGCGTCCTTCCGGCATCCGGTGAATGCACAGCCAGGTCAGCCCACGTTCGGCGAGCCGGCGGCCGAGCGTCCAGATGACCAGGGCCAGCAGCAACAGTGCGCTGGTGGTGAGGCGTTGGCCCGGTTGCCAAGCCACTTTGACGACCTCTGTCGCCTGATCGAAGAACATTCTGACGCGCAGCCGATCGTCCATCGAAGGGGCCATGGCCGGTGACCAGAAGTTTGGGTTCAGGATGCTTCGGGTGCTCAGGGTCAGTTCGCTTTCCAGCAGGTTGCGACGGATACCGGAGATCTGGGTGATGAGGTCAGTGGCACTCGCTTTCAGAGCGGCCAGGGTTTTCAGGGTGGCGTCGACTTTGTTTTTTTGTTCGGTGAGCGCCGTTCGCTGCGCGGCGATATCGGACTGTTCGGCGGAGTTGTCATCGAGGGGGGCTGGCCCCAGTACGCCCAGTTGTGCGCGGAGTTGAGTCTGTAGGGGAAGCAGTGATGCGGTTAGGCGATCGACATCCAGCATGAACACCTGGACCAGGTCCTGCGGGCCCTCCAACTGGTTGAAGTTATCGACCAGGGAGATCTGCTGTTTGAGGCTGTCCAGGCGCAGTTGCAGCGCCTGGAGATCGCTCTGGGAAACGGTCAGGGTGGCGGTGCCCGTCCTGGCCGCTGAAAGGTCTGGAGGGGCCGCCGCCGAGAGCATTCCGGGCCCCGCCCCGAAAAACGTCAAAGCGAAGAAAATCATGGCTTTCAGTGCATGACGCATAGGAGTGTCCGACTCTGTTGTTAGTCATTCAGCCTATGAGGTTAGGTCATCTTTGCCCCCGACGTACGGTGCCTTGCTATGGTCCTGCTCCGTGGGCCCGCCGCCATCGGCCATCCATCGCCGGGGGCGGCTACCGCGGCATCCTTGCCGCGGTGCCCACAGGGGAATGCATCCATCCGAAGAGCCAGGACGGCCGGTTGGCCGCCTCGCGGTCCCACCGAACGAAAGGGGCAAAAGCACTTGGTTACTCGGCGCTTTTCCTATTAACCCGCTAAGAGCGGAACCAATAGCCGCCGTTACCGCCACAACGGAGATGTACTCAACCACCAAACCAGCTTCACTCACCCACCCGCCGTCCCGGGAAAAACAACTCAAAACACGTCACCCCCTCACCGCTGGCAACGCTATAAGCCCCGTGATGCAACTGCATGATTGTCGCCACGATCGACAGCCCCAAACCATTGGAATGAGCCGAACGCTCGCGTGATTCATCGACGCGGTAAAAACGTTCAAACAACCGCGGCAGATGCTCGGCGGGGATGGTCGCGCCAAGGTTACGCACGATCACCCGGATACCGTCAGCCGAAGGTATGGCGCGGATGACCAGCTCGGAATGCGGCGCGCCGTACTTGATCGCATTGGCACAAAGGTTGGCCAGCGCACGGCGCAGCAGCATCGGTTCAGCCCAGATCACGCCGCTGCCCTGAGCGTCGATGTTGATCCCGACGTCCGCCGCCAGCCCTTCAAAATAGTCGGCCATGCGTTCCATTTCGTCAGCGGCCTCCAGTTCCTGGCGTTGGCTGAGCGCGCTGGCCGGGTCGGTGCGCGCCAGAAACAGCATGTTGTCGAGCATGCGCGCCAGACGCTCAAGTTCTTCGACATTAGAGGCGAGCAGTTGCTGATAGGCTTCGACGCTGCGGTTCTGCTGCAACGCGACCTGGGTTTCGCCGAGCAGGTTGTTGATCGGCGTGCGCAGTTCATGGGCCATGTCGGTCGACACCTGACTCAGTTGCACGAAACCCTTGCCCAGCCGGTCGAGCATCGCGTTCAACGCCTCGATCATCGGCAGCAGTTCCCTTGGCGCGCCTTGGCCATCAAGACGCTCGGTAAGGTTGCCGACGCCGATGCCGTGGGCGTGCCGGGCCAGACGTCGCACAGGCAGCAAGCCGCGATGTACTAACAGATAGCCGGACAGTGCCAGCAGAATCGCGGCCACGCTGGCGAAGAGGTACACATTGAGCCGGTATCGGGCGAGCACGGTGGTGCGCTCGGTCATCAGGCGTCCGGTGACCACTTGCAAGCTGCCCATATCGTCGGATTCGATGGTCGCCGCGACGGCCGCGAAGGGGATGCCGTCCATGCCGGGGTAATGCTGCACATCGGCCAGACTCAACGGATGGTCCATCGACACCGGTGCCAGCGAGGGCAAGGCGAGGTTGCCGGGATTGACCACCAACAGCGGTTTTTGCCCGGGGGCGCCAATGGTCAACAAAGCTTCGCGATTACCCAGCATGTTCTGGAACAACGCCGGTTTAGTCCTGATCAGCTCCAGCGTATTGCTGTCATTGAGGAAGGTACGCAATTGATCGATGCGGTTTACCAGCGCAGCGTCGTCGCGGCGGATCAGTTCGCGCTCCAGGTCGCGGTACAGCGCCACGCCCAACAGGGTCAGCGAGACAAACGCGAGCAAGGCAAACACCAGTGCCAGGCGCAGTGTCAGCGAATGGCGAAGGCGCTTCATGGCTGAGTGTCGAAGCGGTAGCCGATGCCGCGCACGCTGTGGATCAGCTTGAGCTGGAACGGGTCGTCGATTTTCAGGCGCAAGCGGCGCACGGCGACGTCGACGACGTTGGTGTCACTGTCGAAATTCATGTCCCAGACCCGTGACGCGATCATCGAGCGCGACAGGACCTGGCCCTGATGCGTGGCAAACAAATGCAGCAAGGCGAATTCCTTGTTGGTCAGGGTGATCCGCACGCCGGCGCGGGTGATGCGGCGCTTGAGTACGTCGATTTGCAGGTCGTCGACTTGCAACTGCTCTTCTTCGCGAGTTGGGCCACGGCGGGTCAGGGTGCGCAGGCGTGCCACCAGTTCGGCGAAGGAAAACGGCTTGATCAGGTAATCGTCGGCGCCCAGCTCCAGGCCCTTGATGCGGTCGGCGATGTCGTCTCGTGCGGTGAGGAACAACACCGGCGTGTCCGCTTCCTTGCGCAAGCGGCGCAGGACTTCCCAGCCATCCATTTTCGGCATCATCACGTCCAGCACGATGACGTCGAAGTCGTGCTCAAGGGCCAGGTGCAGGCCATCGACGCCGTCTCGCGCCAGGCTGACGGAGTAACCGAGTTCCTGCAGGCCATTGAGCAGGTAGTTGCCTGCCTTGGGTTCGTCTTCGACTACGAGGATGTTCATGACGGTCTGCCTCAGCCAATTGGCGCCAGTGTAGCCGGATCAATGATCATCGGTGCAGCCGGTGCCGGCGACCTGGTAATCCAGCACGTGCTCGCGACCCTGATGGTCGAGGTAGTCGAGCCGTGCCGGAATCAGGCCGCACTTCTGCGAAATGTCGGTGCTGGACAGGACTTTATCGACGTCCATGTGCACGAAGAAACCGGTCTTGTCGTGGATCACTGGCGCGCGGGTCTGAGTATCGGCAAACGCCGAACCGGTGGCGAGGAGGGCGGCGAAACCGAGGATAAACATTTTCATGATGAGGCTCTCTATTCAGGGTTTGGAGGCTGCCGGCGGTACCTGGCAGTGAGTTCAGGTTAACCAGGCGATCCGGACAGCCGACCAACAGTTCAATGACAAAGTTGTAATGAAACGGCCTCGGCGTCAGGGCTGGCGACCGGAGGCTTCGAGGATCAGGTCGGCGATCTCTTTGGAGTGGGAGACCAGCGACAAGTGGCTCGACGGCAGCTCGATGGTGGTCGCGCCCATGCGCTTGGCGAGGAAGCGTTCGAGGTCCGGATTGATGGTCTGGTCGAGGCTGGAGACCGTGTACCACGACGGATTGCTGTGCCAGGCGGCAGCATTGGTGCGTTCGCCGAACAGGGTTTTGGCGATCGGTTGCTGCACGGCGAACAGTTGCACCGCTCACTTTAGGGCGCGAGGGGGCTGGCTACGCTGGCAACTCGATGACAAGTTTGTAATGCACGGCCTTTGAATAGGCGCTGGTCTTTCGCACGCCATCGCCAGCAAGCCGGCTGCTACGGATTGTTGTCGTTCATGTGGCCACCGAACCCCTGTAGGAGCTGGCTTGCTGGCGAAGGGGCCGGCAGGGTTTCATCGATCCAGATGACTGCCGTATGTCGGGCACGAGGAACGGCTATCCGATACGAACTTCCAAGCGAAGACAATCCTTGGGAGTTAGACCATGACCGATGATCTACGACGAGAAGCACTGGCGGCCTGGTATAAGCTCCTCGCGCAGCCCGAAATCCGCAGGGATGCAGAGGCGCAATACGACGAGCTGCTCAAGGCCGCCGACGAGATGGAGCGCGCAGGACTGATCAACAGCGCGGAATGGCGGACATTGGTGCGCGAGGCCGGCGTGGCGTTTTCCAATGCGGTTGAAGGTGTAGACGGAGGGACCTAAAGCGCAAGGGCCTCTTTTCCGGCCTGCTGCGCAAACCATTGCAGAATCAACGCACAGGCCGGGTGCGCGGCGGCTGAAGGTTGCAGATTCAGCGCGTAAACACCTCGTGTTTCCAACGGGCGGCCAAACGGGATGACGAGCACGCCCCGTTCGATCGATTCGCCTGCCAGCGTCATATCCGTCATCGCCACGCCCAATCCTCGCGCCGCTGCGTCTAGCGCCAGTTCGTCGAGGTTGAAGGGGATGTGCCGGTAATCTTCCAGCGATTTTCCGCCATTGGCAGACAGCCACTGGACCCAGTCATGCCTGTCCGCCGAGCGATGCAGCAACGGGAAACTCACCAGGTCTTGCACCGCTGCCAGTGGCCGCGTCGAGGTGCCGAGGCCTGGGGCGCACACCGGCACCAGCGCTTCCTTGAACAGCGTCAGGCTATCCGGATCAGCGGACGGCTCGGGCAAGTAGAGGATGTACGCATCACTGTCGATGCCCGGTTCCACCACTTCCGTCGCCACGGTCTCGATCGACAACGAAACCTCCGGATGATTTCGATACAACTCACTCAACTTCGGCAGCAACCAGCGAACCGCCAATGACACGTGCATGCGGATGCGGAACGGGCGTTCCTGCGGTGCGAGGCGGTCCTCCAGGGTTTTCAGTTGCGCCAGGATATTGCGGGCAGTGCCCAGCACCTGTTGACCTTCCGGTGTCAACCGCACATGGCGGCTGTTCCTCGCAAACATCGGCACGCCGAAGTGGCTCTCCAACAGCTGAATCTTCCGGCTCACCGCACTTTGGGTCAGGCACAACTTGGCCGCGGCTTGGGTGAAGCTGCCCGAGTCGGAAACTTCCACCAGTGCCTGCAAGGCCTGGAGCGAAGGAACGTGGCGAATTTTATCCATGCGTTTTCTGAATGGCTCGATGATTTTAAAACGTTGGTTGTATCATTACAGGCCTTATAGATTCTAGCTCTGGCGAGCGTCTTCCGAAAACGCCCATGCGATTACAGCATGCGCTCGCAGAACGACAGTCAATGAGGTGAGGCATGACCAATCAATGTGGCTGGATTGCGCTGGCGGGAAGTTCAGCCGTTCGCGGTCCTCTCAAAGGCACGGAAAAAGCCGACTGGCTGATTATCGGTGCCGGTATCACCGGGTTGAGTGCCGCGCACTCGCTCGCGCAATTGCACCCCCAGGCGCGGATCGTGATCGTCGACCGGCAGCGCGCGGCGCAAGGCGCCTCAGCGCGCAACTCGGGTTTTGTGGTGGGCCACGAACACCCGACCACGGATGAACTGATCGGCAACCCCGGTTTTGCCGGTTATGAAGTGGACACCGCGATTTCACGCGCCGCCAGCGACGAAGTCCGCCAACGCATCGCACGTCACGGCATCGAATGCGACTTCCGGGATTCCGGCTATTTCTTCGCCGTCAGCGATCCTGGCAAATTGACCGATGTCGAGGCCAAACTGACCACGCTGCGCGCCGTCGGCGCCTCTGCTGAGTTTCTGCAAGGTGAGCAACTGAGCGAAAAACTCGGCAGCGGGCACTACCAGTCTGCGATCTGGTGCGGTCACGGCAACGCGTTGCTGCAACCGGCGAAATACGTGAAGGGCTTGCTGGATGCACTCCCAGACAACGTGACCGTCTTCGAAAACACCGACATCACCGGCCTGGAGCGTCTGGGCAAAGGCCGCATTCGCGCCAATGGCAGTGCCGGCAGCATCGAGGCGAAGCAAGTGATGGTGTGCCTGAACGCCTTCATTCCCCGCTCGGGCATCGAGGACAGCGGCACCTTCCCGATGGAACTCAGCGCCAGCCTGACCCGGCCGCTCAGCGATGAAGAGTTCCAGTCCATCGGCGCCGTCGAGCCGTGGGGCGTGCTCTCCACCCGGCCGCTCGGCGCCACGGTACGCCTGACCCCGGACCGTCGGGTGATGATCCGCAACACCGCCGAGTATCGCTCCCGTGACCTGACCGATAGCGAACTGCTGCATCGGCGCAAACACCATGTACTCGGCTTGCAACGGCGCTTTCCGTTTCTCGGCGAGCAGGACATTCAGTACACCTGGACCGGACATTTGAGCGCCTCGCGCACCGGGCAACCCTATTTCGGCAAGGTCGAAGAGGGCGTGTTCGCGGTCGCCGGCTGCAATGGTTCGGGCGTCGCGCGCGGCACGCTGTGGGGGCGATTGCTCGCCGAAATGGCCTCGGGCACCTGCTCGCCCATCCTCGAATCGGTCATGCGCAGGGCGCAACCGGGCTGGCTGCCGCCCAAGCCCTTGCTCGATATCGGTGCCATGCTTCGCATGCGCGTGGAGGCGGTCAGGGCCAGAACAGAAATCTAGAAACCCCGGCGATCAAAAAACAACAAAAGCTCATCAACAAGGTGATTGAACATGCGCGTGAACACAATTTCCCTGATGGTTGTACTGACCACGTTGTCGGCCGCCACTTATGCGGACGAAGTCGTCAATATTTCCAACTGGAACGGCTACATCGCCGACGACACCCTGGCCGGTTTCACCCAGTCAACCGGGATCAAGGCGACTTACGATATCCATGACAGCAACGAAGTGCTGGAATCGAAGCTGATGACCGGCAACACCGGCTACGACGTGGTCAGCCCTTCGAACCATTTCCTGTCACGGCTGATCAAGGCCGGGGCCATTCAGAAACTCGACCGCAGCCAGCTCCCCAACTGGAAAAACCTCGACCCGGCGCTGATGAAAAAACTCGAGGTCAATGATCCGGGTAACCAGTACGGCTACCCGTACATGTGGGGCACGGCGGGGATTGGCTACAACGTCGAGAAGATCAAGGCGATCTTTGGCAACACCGATGTCACCCATTCGTGGAAGTTGTTTTTTGATGAGGAAAACATCAAGAAACTCAGCCAGTGTGGCGTGGCGATTATCGACAACCCGACGCAGATCCTGCCGATCACCCTCAATTACCTGGGACTGCCGCCCCATAGCCACGAGCCGGCGGATTACAAGAAAGCCGAGCAGGCGCTGCTGAAAATCAGGCCGTACATCCAGTATTTCCACGCGTCCAAGTACATCAGTGACCTGGCAAACGGCAATGTCTGCGCGGTAATCGGGTTCAACGGCGACATCGTTCAAGCCGCCGCCAGCGCCAAGGAAGCCCACAACGGCATCGACATTGCGTATTCGATTCCGGACGAAGGCTCGACCCTGTGGTTCGATATGGTCGTCATGCCGAAGAGCGCGCCGCACGAGAAGAACGGCTACGCCTACATGAACTACCTGCTGACGCCGCAAGTGATTGCCAACATCAGCAACAGCATCCACTACGCCAACCCCAACCTCGCCGCGGATCAGTATGTGACCCCGGCCGTGAAGCAGGACCTGGCGATCTACCCACCGAAAAGTGTGTTGGAGAAATTGTTTACCGTCGAGGAACTGCCGGCGGCCATTGCGCGATTGAGCACGCGTCTGTGGACCAAGTTGAAAACCAATACCTGAGGGTGATTGCCCCCTTCCTTGACGTGTGCCCGTCAGGGAAGGGGCTGTACTCGCTGACCAATCCTAGCCAATGACGCTCAACAGCCATCCCGCAATCGCGCAGCCGAGCACCACCAGCCACGGCGGCAGCTTCCAGAACATCAATGCGACAAGGGCGACCAGCGCCAGGCCGAAGTCTTGCACTTTGAAAATCGCACTCGTCCAGACCGGTTGATACAGCGCAGCCAACAACAAACCGACCACGGCAGCATTCACCCCGATCAGTGCGGCCTGCAAACGTACGCTGCGACGCAACCGTTCCCAAAACGGCAGAGCGCCGAGGATCAGCAGAAACGACGGCGTGAAGATCGCCAGCAGGCAGATCAAGCCACCGAGCCAGCCCGACGGCGCAAGGCTCATGGATGCACCCAGAAACGCGGCGAACGTGAACAGCGGACCCGGTACGGCCTGCGTGGCGCCATACCCGGCGAGAAACGCTTCGTTGCCAACCCAACCCGAAGGCACCACCTCGGCTTGCAGCAGCGGCAGTACGACGTGGCCGCCACCGAACACCAGGGAGCCGGTCCGGTAGAAGGCATCCACCAGTGCCAGGGTTTGACTCTGCAAGAGTGGGTTCAAGATCGGCAGGCCGATCAGCAGTACCAGAAACAGTGACAACCAGATCGCCCCGGCGCGTCGGCTGAGGGGGATGGGCAGAGGATCGTGCCCGTCACGCTGCGCGGGTTTGAACAACAGCAGGCCGGCGACGCCAGCGGCGACCATCACGCCGACCTGTGTCCAGGCGGACGGTTCAAGCAGGACAATGCAGGCTGAAATCATCATGAGGGTGACGCGCAGCCCGTCCGTGCACAGGTTTCGTGCCATGCCCCACACGGCTTGCGCAACCACCGCGACGGCCACCACTTTGAGCCCGTGCAGCGCGCCGGGCGCCAACGCCGTGCCGTAGCGGGAAATGCCCCGTGCAAACAGGATCAGGGCGACGGCCGAAGGCAGCGTAAAACCGGCCCACGCGGCGAACGCCCCGCGGTATCCCGCCCGAGACAGGCCCAGTGCAATGCCGACCTGGCTGCTGGCCGGCCCCGGCAGGAATTGGCACAGCGCTACCAGATCCGCATAACTGCGCTCCGACAACCAGCGACGCCGTGTGACGAACTCGTCACGGAAGTAGCCCAGGTGCGCGATGGGGCCGCCAAACGAGGTCAGCCCGAGGCGCAGGAAAATGATAAACACCGACCATGGGCTACTGGGGCTATCGGCACGGGGTTCGTCCATGTACGCGTCTTCCTGAAATGAAGTGATTCACTGTTGTAAGCCGCCATTCTAACCATGGCCTACGCTTATCCCGAGATGGATGTTCATTGATCGGGGTACTCGCCCTGATCGACGTTCAACCGGCGCCCCATAAAAACAAAAGTCTCGGGAGAAAATGCATGTTCGCTTTGTTACGTCGATCCACCCTTTGCCTCGCGGTTGTCGTCAGTATCGCTGTGTTCGCAACGCCTGCCTTTGCCCTGGATACGGTCAAGTTCATGGCGCCCGGTTCGGTGGGCGGGGGTTATGACCAGACCGCCCGTGTTCTGGGCAAAGCCTTGATTGAAGCCAAGGCTGCCAAATCCACCACCTTCGAAAACAAGGGTGGAGCAGGGGGCACGCTGGGGCTGGCGCAGTTCGCCAACAGCACCAAAGGCGATCCGAATGCGCTGCTGGTGGTCGGTGCGATCATGGTGACGGGCATTGAGCAGAACAAACCGCAGATTACCTTGAAGGATGTGACGCCGATTGCACGGCTGTTTACCGAGTACAACGTGATTGCAGTGCGCAAAGAGTCCGAATTCAAGACCCTGGAGGACCTGCTGAAAGCCTTCAAGGACAAACCGACCAGTATTTCCTGGGGCGGTGGCTCCAAGGGGTCGATCGATCACATCGGCATTGCCGAATTGGCCGCAAAAATGGGGATTCCGGTCAACAAGGTCAATTACGTGGCCTTCGCAGGCGGGGGGGAAGTGGTTGCCCAGGCATTGGGGGGGCAGATCAAAGTGATCACCGGCGGTTACGCCGAGCTTGGCCAGTACATCAAGAGCGATCAGTTCCGTGTGCTCGCCATCGGTGCACCAGAGCGCATTGCAGGCATCGACGCCCCGACGCTTAAAGAAAGCGGGTACGACGTGATCATCGGCAATTGGCGTGGTGTTTACGGTGCTGCGAATCTCACTCCCGAGCAGCGCAAGGAAGTGACCGACGCCGTAGTGGCCGGCGCCAACAGCCAGGTCTGGAAAGACAACATCGAAATCAACAAATGGGCACCCAACGTCCTGACCGGTGACGACTTCGGCAAATTCGTCGAAGCGGAACACGTGCGGCTGCGGGCGATGCTGGTCGAGGTGGGGCTGGTCAAGCCATGAGTCAATCGCGCGCAATCGTACCGGTGCAACTGGCGATTGGCGTCGGTGTGATCGCCATCAGCGCCATGCTGGCCTACGGCGCCTTTCTGTTCCCTGAAGAGATGGGGTTCGTCATCCTTGGCGCGTACGTCTATCCCTATGCCGTGGCGGTATTCCTCGCAGGCGTGGGCGTGGTACTGAGTTATCAGGCCGTCACCGGCGGTTTCCGCGAACTGGCCGATCATGATGACGAATCTGCCAACGTGTTGCGCGGCGGCAAAGCGGGGGTGGCCTGGGTAACGGCGGGGTTGATAGGCGTGGCTACGCTTATCAATCTCATTGGCTTTGTCCTGTCAGCCGCGCTGTTGTTCGCCTGTTCGGCGCGAGGCTTTGGCAGTCGCCATCCGCTGCGCGATCTCGCCATCGGCGTTGCCCTGACGCTACCGATTTACTGGCTGTTCAATGCCGGGCTGGGGGTTTCCCTTCCGCCGCTTGTCAACGCCTGGATCTGATTCGGGCCGCAGGAGATCAACAGGGTGGATATTCTCGCAAGCCTGGCAATGGGTTTTTCCTCGGCCCTGACGCCGATCAATCTGATATGGGGGTTCATGGGCTGCCTGCTTGGCACCGCCATCGGTGTCTTGCCGGGCATCGGCCCGGCGCTGACCGTGGCGTTGTTGCTGCCTATTACCGCGAAGGTCGATCCCACCGGCGCGCTGATCATGTTCGCCGGCATCTACTACGGCGCTCAATTCGGCGGTTCGACGACGTCCATTTTGCTCAATACCCCGGGGGAATCGTCTTCCATGGTCACGGCCCTGGAAGGCAACCTCATGGCCCGCAATGGTCGAGCGGGACCGGCCTTGGCCACGGCAGCCATCGGCTCTTTTGTGGCGGGCACTATCGCCACGGTTCTGCTGACCTTGTTTGCGCCGCTAGTGGCCAAACTGGCGCTCAAATTTGGACCTGCGGAGTATTTCGCAATCCTCGTGCTGTCGTTCACGACGGTGTCTGCCGTGCTCGGGGCGTCGATGTTGCGCGGCTTTGCATCCCTGGGGATTGGCTTGACCGTCGGATTGATCGGGCTGGACTCGACCTCGGGTATCGCTCGGTACACCTTGGGCGTCCCGGAATTGGTCGACGGCATCGAAGTCGTGCTGGTGGCGGTCGGGTTGTTTGCGGTGGGCGAGGCGTTGTACAGCCTGCTGTATCAGAAAGAAGAGGCCACCGGCCGACACCGCATGACCTCGTTGTGGATGACGCGCGCTGACTGGAAGCGCTCGGTTCCGGCCTGGCTGCGAGGGACGTTGATCGGTTTTCCCTTCGGATCGATTCCGGCCGGTGGTGCGGAGATCCCGACATTCCTGTCCTATTCGACCGAGCGCAAACTCAGCAAATACCCGAAAGAATTTGCCGCCAGCAAAGGCGAGGGCGCCATTGAGGGCGTCGCCGGCCCTGAAGCGGCGAACAACGCAAGCGCCACCGGTTCGTTGGTGCCATTACTGACCCTCGGAATCCCGACGTCCGCCACCGCAGCGATCCTGTTGGCGGCGTTCCAGAATTACAACCTGCAACCGGGGCCGCTGCTGTTTGAAACCTCGGGTGAGCTGGTCTGGACTCTGGTGGCCTCGCTGTACATCGGCAACGTCATATTGCTGGTGCTGAACCTGCCGTTGGTGGGGCTCTGGGTGAAGTTGTTGCAAATCCCGCGACCCTACTTGAACGCCGGGATCCTGGTGTTCGCCACCATCGGCGTGTATGGCATGCGTCACTCATCTTTCGACCTGTTGCTGATGCTGGCGATCGGGTGGGGAGGGGTGTTGATGCGGCGATTCGACTTCCCCGTCGCCCCGGTGATCGTGGGCATGCTGCTGGGGCCGATGGCGGAAAAACAACTGCGTAACGCGTTGTCGATCAGCGAGGGCGACTGGACAGTGTTTCTGACGCAACCGATTTCCGCTGCGTTTCTGGCGTTGACGCTGCTGGTGCTGCTGGTCCCGCACCTGCTGCACGCCAGGGGCATCAAGTTGCATGAGGATGATTGAGCCGCCGCCAGAGGGGGTAACGAGTTCATGTACGAAGCCGGCGAACCCGGATCGGTCCTGGTCGATGCAAAGGAACGCCCCGGAACGTGCGTTTCTGGTATTTCAAAGCTTGCGAAATCAAACGCGCGATGCGGGTCGACAGCTCGAATGCCTGAAGCGCTGGTATGTCCGTTAAGCGACATCTACTGGCTTGTTAGCGTTAGTCGGCAATCGGCTGGCGCGTTAGAGTCGAGGCAACGTTCCTCGCCACCGCCGGATGATACCGATGACCCGCCCCCGTTTCTTGCCTGACAACTTCACTTTGACCCTGATCGGCGTGGTCGCTCTCGCCAGCCTGCTACCCGCCAGCGGCCAGGTCGCGGTCGGTTTTGGCTGGCTGACCAACATCGCCATTGCCCTGCTGTTTTTTCTGCATGGCGCCAAACTGTCCCGCGATTCGATCATCGCCGGGGCCGGCCACTGGCGCCTGCATATGCTCGTGTTCGGTCTGACGTTTGTCCTGTTTCCCTTGCTCGGACTGGCGCTCAAGCCCTTGCTGTCGCCGATGATCGGCGCCGACCTGTACATGGGCATGCTCTATCTCTGCGCGCTGCCCGCAACGGTGCAATCGGCCATTGCGTTCACCTCCCTGGCGCGCGGGAATATCCCGGCGGCGATTTGCAGTGCGGCCGCCTCCAGCCTGTTCGGGATTTTCCTCACACCGTTGCTGGTGACTTTGCTGCTGGACGTGCACGGTGACGGCGGCTCGACGCTCGATGCGATTGTGAAAATCAGCGTGCAACTGTTGCTGCCGTTCATTGCCGGGCAGATCGCCCGACGCTGGATCGGCGCCTGGGTCGCACGCAACAAGGGTTGGCTGAAATTCGTTGATCAGGGCTCGATCCTGTTGGTGGTTTACGGCGCGTTCAGCGAGGCGGTGATCGAAGGCATCTGGCATCAGATACCGCTCTGGGAACTGGTCGGACTGGTGGTCGCTTGCTGCATTTTGCTGGCGTTGGTCTTGCTGGCGTCCACGGTGTTGGGCAAAGCGTTCGGCTTCAATCAGGAAGACCGCATCACCATCCTGTTCTGTGGTTCGAAGAAAAGCCTGGCCACCGGCGTGCCGATGGCCCAGGTGTTGTTCGCCGGCAGCACCATTGGCGTGTTGATCCTGCCGTTGATGCTGTTTCACCAGATTCAACTGATGGTCTGCGCCGTGTTGGCTCAGCGCTACGCCAATCGCCCGGAAACGGTCGCCGAACTGATGGCTCAGGTCGATCCTTGATTGCCGGGCGGAATGGCAACTATTGCCCGTCCACCAGGCGAGGCAGCTTCGACGGGTTGAAATCACGCAGGGCCTCAGGCAACAACGCATCCGGAAAACCCTGGTAAGCCACCGGGCGCAAAAAGCGTTCGATTGAGGTCATTCCGACCGAGGTGAAGCGGCTGTCCGAGGTCGCCGGAAACGGTCCGCCGTGAACGGTGGCGTGGGTCACCTCCTGCGGATGGGCGAAGGCATTGACGACAATACGCCCGGTTCTGCGCTCCAGCACCGGCAGCAAGCGTTGGGCGAGGGGCAAGTCAGTTGTCTCGAGGTGCAGGGCGGCGCTGAGTTGGCCTTGGAGCGAGCGGGCAATGGCAAGCAGTTCAGCCTCGTCCTCGACGGTCACCAGCAGCGCCGATGGACCGAAGACTTCCTGCGACAGTGTGGCTTCTTTGAGGAAGCGTTGGCCGGTGACCTCCAGCAGCGCCGATTGGCCGTCAACGTCCGCGCTGGCGGCCGTGCCTTCGGCGATGCGCTGCGCCCCGGCGTTTTCCATCGCCGCGAGACCGTTCAGGTAAGACGCATGGATCCCCGGCGTCAGCATCGTGCGGGCCGCGGCCTCGCTGACGCGCTGCACCATGGCGTCGCGGAGTGCGTCAAGGCCGGCGCCTTTGATCGCGATCAGAAGGGCCGGTCTGAGGCAGGCTTGCCCGACATTGACCAGCATGCGCTCGATAAACCCATCGCCGATCTGCGCGCCGCGTTCGGCCAGTGCTGCGGGCAGGATGAACGTGGGGTTGATGCTGGTCATTTCGGTGAATACCGGAATGGGATCGGGCCGCAGCTGTGCACGCCGATACAGCGCCATGCCGCCCTGTTCCGAGCCGGTAAACGTCACGGCTTTTATCAAAGGATGATCGACCAGCGCTTCGCCGATGGTGTTGCCGCTGCCGCGCACCATCGAGAAAACCCCCTCGTGCAGCCCGTGGTCCTGCACGGCTTTTTGGATGGCCCGCGCCTGGATTTCCGAGGCGCCCGGGTGAGCGTTGTGCGCTTTCAGGATGACCGTCGCGCCGGCAGCCAGTGCCGAAGCGGTGTCGCCGCCGGCCACTGATTAGGCGATCGGAAAGTTGCTCGCACCGAAAATGGCCACCGGGCCGATGGCCATTTTCTGCAGGCGATGGTCCATGCGCGGGCGAGGCTGGCGATCAGGTTGTGCCGGGTCGATGGCCAGTTGCAGGAAGCGGCCTTTGCGCACGACCTCCGCGAATTGACGAAACTGTGTGGCGGCCCTTGTTGCCTCGCCTTCCAGTTGCGCTTGCGGCAAACCCGTCTCAAGTGCGGCCCGTGCCGCTAAGTCATTGCGGACGGCTTCGAGATTGTCGGCGATGCTCTCGAGAAACGCCGCGCGCCCCACGAGAGACGTATGGCTGTAACTGTCGAACGCCTCGTCGGCGAGCGTGGCCGCCTGGTGGACTTGCGCGACGCCGCCGAGGGCAAAATCCGGTTCGATCAGCGTGTTGGTCGCAGGGTTGAGCGCCTTCATCGTTCCTTCGGTGGCCGCGACATCGTGCGTACCGATGATCAGGTTTCCTGTCAGTTTCTTCATCGGTCATTCCTACCCTGCGAAGGTGGCGACGAGTTCGTCCGTGGTCACAATCGAATGGGCAAATGTGGGCCCGTTCAGCTCGTGGGCGGCGTGCATCATTTCCGGGCGGAAGGCGGCAGTCGCGTCACGCACCAGGGTGACGTGGTAACCCAGTTCCGATGCGTAGCGGGCAGTCGCTTCGATGCAGGTGTTGGCCAGCAGACCGACGATGATCACGTGGGTGATGCCTTTTTGCTTGAGACGAAAATCCAGGTCGGTGTTGGCGAAACCGCTCGAACCCCAATGCTCCTGCACGACGATGTCACCGTCCTTCGGCGCGAAATCCGGATGCCATTCACCGCCCCATTCGCCGCGTGCAAAGTGATGCATGTGCATGATCTTGCACTGGGTCGGTGTTGGATGGTCTCAGCCTTCGTAGTCACCGTGTTCCCAGCGATGGTGCGGTACGATGACGACCGGAATGTCGAGGGCGCGAACCGTGCGGTCGAGCGTGCGCAAGTTATCGAGCAGGCCGACTTGCTCGGCGATCGGCTTGATCAAGGGAAAGACCTTGCCGGCTTCCGAGAGGAAATCGTTATACGGATCGACCAGCAGATAGGCGGTCCTGTTGAGCGGATAAAGGGCGTTCGACATGACGATGTTCTCCACGAAAAGTTGAGTAACCGGTGCCGGGGACTTGCCTGGGCATCTTGTCGATATGATAATCATAGTTACAGAGAAAGAGGCAAGCCCATATGTCGAACAACATCACTGCTCCCGACACTTTATGCCCGATTGCACGGGCCGAAACAGTCGTGGGCGACCGCTGGACAGTGCTGGTCCTGCGCGAGTTGTTCATGGGGAGTCATCGATACGACGAGATCCAGGCGCAGACCGGCGGCACCCCGCAAATGGTCGCCTCACGCCTGAAAAACCTGGAGGCCGACGGCCTCGTCGAGCGCCGTCCCTACAACGAACGGCCACCGCGCTACGAGTACCACCTCACCGCGAAAGGGCAGGACTTTTACTCGGTGGTGTTGGCACTGCGCGCCTGGGGGGAAACCTGGTGCAAATCGCAGGAAGAAGGGTTGGCGGTGGTGTACACCCACAAAACCTGTGGCGAGCCCGCCGGGTTAGGGCCGCTGTGCGGACACTGTGGTGAACTGTTGCGCCGGGATGAGCTGATCAGTGAGCAAAGCGAAGCCTACGCCGCAGAGCGGCAAGCTCGGCGTGAGGCTTTCAAAGGAGGGCGGAGTCAAGCGTAGGGATGCTGCAACTGCCCTCCCCGCGTTTGCGGCCGGGGAGGGCGTTGTTGAAACGACTTGCGGTGTCAGAACTCCGGCGTGTATTTCACGCTGAACATCATGTTGCGTGGATCACCGTAGTTGTTGTTGCCATTGATCTGGTTGTAGGCCGCCGTGAAGTAGGTCTTGTCAAACAGGTTGTTGGCGTTCATCGCCAGCTCGATTTCCGGTGTGAGCTGGTAGCCGACACGGGCATTCCACACGGTGTAGCCCGGAACGTTGACGGAGTGGTCGAAGCCCACAGTGTGGGTTTGGGCGGTAAAGCCCAGGCCAGTACTCACGCGATTCCAGTCACCGCTGAACTGATAGTTGCCCCAGACACGCAGCATGTGTTTCGGCGTCCACCAGCTGAAGATTTTGCCTTCGTTGTCAGGGTCGTCGATGTATTGGGTGGTGTTGTAGGTATAGCCGGCAAACAGTTGCAGATTGTCGATCACTTCACCGCTGATTTCGGCGTCAAGACCTTGGCTGCGCACTTTCCCCGACGCCGTCGAGCAGTACCAACCGTCGCAGTTTTGCTCACCCTGCATATCGAGAACGGCACGATTTTCCTGGTCGTAACGGAACAGGGCCAGGGAGGTATTGACCCGTCCATCCATCAACTCACCCTTGAGACCAATCTCATAGTTGCTACCGACAATCGGTTTAAGGACCGAGCCGCCTGTATCGCGTTCGGTCTGCGGTGTAAATACGTCGGTGTAACTGGCGTAGACCGACCATTCACGGCTCAGGTCATAGACGATACCGGCGAAAGGGGTGACTTCCCCGGTTTCGTTGGTGGTGCTATCAGGCTCGGCGGTAATGCTGGTCGGAAGCTGGGTCCACGATTTATAGCTGTAGTCGTACCAACTTACCCGTGAACCGAGAATCAGGGTCAACTGATCAACAGGCTTGACCCTCCAGCTACCGTAGAGGCCTTTCTGACGGACGTCGTATTCGCTGGGAGTCCCACGACCACCGGGGCTATTGATCAAACCTTCGTAACTTATCTCTGGACGGTTGTGATCAATGTCGAAGATGTTATCGGAGCTGTTGTTGAAGGTTCGAGCGAATTTGTCGTCCGAGGTAAATTTGGAATAGTTGCCGCCCAGCATGATTTCCTGGTGCATGGACAAGGCTTCGAACTTGCCGGTGAGGTTCATGTCCAGAGCGACTTTGGTGGAGTCCATGTCCGTCAGGAAATCAGCGTATTGCACGCCGCTGCCATCGGTATTTATGCCGTTGCCGCTGGACTGCGTTCGCTGGTTCTTCGCCTTGTTGGTTTCAGTCATGCGCACGGCGCCGACCTTGAAGGCCCAGTCGTCGTTGAAACGGTGTTCCAGATCGGTGTAGAGGGTGGTGACATCGATGTCCGAATGGTTCCACTTCGCACCGGTGTAGGTCGAGCGCGACAAGTCGATGGGTTTACCGTCAGCGTAGCGCGGGAAGCCTCGTACATTGGAGCGTGATTCGCCGTCGGATTGGCTGACCGCCAGGCCCAGAGTCGTGGCTTCAGTCAGATCGAAGTCCAGCGCGCCGTACAGCGAGGTGGTCTTGGACCACTCCGAATCAACGAACGAGCGGCTGTCATCCTGATCGGCCACGAAGCGTCCACGCACGGTGCCGGTCTGGTTCAGCGGCCCGCCGGCGTCCAGTTGCAGACCGTAGTGATCCCAGGACCCGGCTTTGCCGGTGAGGGTCACTTTCGGCGCCGCCTGCCCGCGCTTGCGCACCAGGTTGACCGCGCCGCCAGGGCTGCCGGTGCCTTGCAGCAAACCGGATGCGCCACGCAGCATTTCCATGCGATCGAAGAAGATCAGGTCCTGCGTGGCCCAGTTGCCCAGCGCATAGAAATTACGCGGGATTGGCACGCCGTCGTATTGCCAGTCATCGATCTGGAAACCACGCGAGCTCAGAATCATGCCTCTGCCGACGCCTTGGGCACCGACCAGCCCGGTGGTTTTGTTGGCCGCGTCCTTGAGGTCGACGATATCCTGATCGTCCATTTGCTTGCGGGTCATCACCGTGACCGACTGTGGAATTTCCTTGAGGGTGTGGGTGCCCTTGCCGATGGTCACCGCCCGTGCGGCATAGGAACCCGAGCCTTCGGTGGTGGCGTCGGTGCTGCGTTCGACGATGTTGGTAACGCCCAGTTGCAACGCTGCGCTGTTGTCCGCCGCTGGCTCGACGCTGAAGTTACCCTGGCCAGTCACTCGCAATTGCAGGCCGCTGCCCGCCAGTGCCGTCTGCATCGCCTGTTCAGCCGGCATATTGCCGACTACGGCCGGCGCCTGTTTGCCCCGCACCAGCGAAGGCTCCAGTGAAACGATGTGTCCACTCTGGCTGGCGATGGCGTTCAGCGTGCTGGCGAGCGGGCCGGCAGGCAGGTTGAAGGTCAGGTTTTGCGCCTGCGTCAGGGCAGGGCTCGCCAGCGTTGCCAAGGCAACGGCGACGGAAAGGGCATGGGGCCACGGGTTGAACACAGCATTCTCCTGTTCGTGTGGAAGTGTCAGGAGATAGGAGGAATGAGAAAAGAAAACCGGACACGAATGAGAGTGATTTCCAAAAAATATTTTTCAGGCTGGCTATTTCGCACGAATCAACGTCAACCATGGGCTGTAGCGATCCACACGAATCGGCAGGGTTTCGGCCAGCGCGGTAAACACCCGATCGGGATCGTCGAGGGGAAATACTCCTTGGACGCGCAAGCTGCGCACCTCGGGGGCAACACGCACAAAACCCCGGTGGTAGGGGCGTAGCGTATCGATGACTTGTTCCAGCGGTTCGTCCAGCACATTCAAGCGTCCGCTGAGCCAGTCGGCGCGATGGAGTTGGTCAGCGGCAACCGGGGCAATTTGCCGGGCATAAAGCAACGCCGATTGACCTTCCTGCAGATCCAGCGTCGTGCCGTCGAACAGTCGTGCCTGGACCGAGTGCTGCAACACCACCACGCGACTGGCGTCTTGCTCCTGGGCGACGAGGAAACGGGTGCCCAGTGCACGTATTTCACCCTGAGCGGTGCGCACGCGCAGTGGACGACGCGGATCGGGCGCGACCTGAATCACCAGTTCACCGTGGCGCAGGATCACCAGCCTTTGCCTGTCATCGAACTGCAGGTCCACGGCACTGTTGGCATTGAGGCTCAGGCGGCTGCCATCGGTCAGATCGAAATCCTGACGCTGACCACGCCCGGTGTGCAGGTCAGCCAGCAGCGAATCGCCCAGCGGGCTGTTAGCGCCTAGCCACACACCGCCGCCGAACAGGCCCAGGCCAGCGATCACGCGCAGCGCATCACGGCGCGAAGCATGGGTTTGCAGCAACAATTGGCGCGCCTCGCCCGCCTGGCCGGGCAAGCGTCGGTCCAGCGAGCGAACGGTGTTGAACGAGCCGCCGAGGCGTTCCTGCAACGTGGCCCAGGCCTGGGCGTGTGCAATGTCCATCGCCAGCCATGCGTTGAACCGCGCTTGCAGTGCTGCATCAGGTTCGCCGGCGCGCAGGCTCACCATCCAGTCGATGGCCTGCTCGCTGACAGGGTCCAGGCGTGGCTTGCTCATGGCGCCAACTCGCTCAGATAGCACTGACGCAAGGCCTGTTTCATGTAACGACTGACGGTGCGTTCCGACAACTCCAGTTTTTGCGCAATCGCGACGTAGCTCAGACCGTCCAGTTGGCTGTAGAGGAACGTGGCTTTGACGACCCGTGGCAAGCCGTCGAGCGCCCGGTCGATGGCGACCAGGGCCTCGATCAACTGCAACTGTTCTTCGGGGGAGGGCGCCATCGCTTCAGGCAGCGTGGACAGGCGTTCGAGGTAGGCCAGTTCCAGCTTGCGCCGGCGATGACGGTCAAAGATCAATCGTCGGGCAATGGTCGACAGGTAAGCGCGAGGTTGTTCGATGCTGTCGGGGTCTACGCGGGCTGTCAGCATCTGGCAAAACGTATCGGCGGCGGTGTCCTCGGCGTCCGCGTGATTACGCAGGCGCCGCTGGATATGCTGCAGCAGCCAACGATGATGGTCGCTGAAAAAGAAGCCCAGCTTGTTGGGCGAAGGAGGTTGCACCGGTTGGCTTTCCAGATGTTAGTGTGAATCGTTCTCAATACTACCTTCGAGAGGATGGCCACTGCAATCTCTGACTTCGCCGATGGCGGGGGAGGTTGTCTGAATGCCCGCCCGTGCTTCTTGATGTATTGTCTGCCGGCAAGGATTTGAGACTGTGCACGGAGCCCACATGACATTGGTCACCGAAACTCTGATTGAAATCGCCATGACCAACCCGGCCAACGCCGAGATTGCCCGGCGCCTGCCTGCGCTCGGGATGCACCAGTGCATGCTGACCGCAGGCTGCCTGTTTCAGGCGGTCTGGAATCATCAGTCCGGCCGGCCTGCCGCGTGGGGCATCAAGGATTACGACGTGTTCTACTTTGATGAAGACGAATCGTGGGACGCCGAAAACGAAGTCATCCTGGCGGCGCAAGCGCTCTTTCACGACCTTGACGTAAACATCGAAATCAAGAACCAGGCACGGGTCCATCGCTGGTACGAGCGGCGGTTCGGCAGGCCGTACCCGAAGCTGAGGTCGGCAAAGGACGGCATCGACCGGTATTTGATTGCGGGAACGTGCATCGGCCTCGATGTAGTGAGCGGCGAGGTGTACGCACCTTACGGTTTGGGCGATGTCGAGGACGGGCTGTTACGGATCAATCCGCTCAATCATCAGCCCGATCTGTTTGTGCAGAAGGCTGAAAGTTATCAGGCTCGCTGGCCTTGGCTGACGATTGTCGGGGCTGACGCTATTCCTGATTGAAGTAAAAGGGGACAGGGCTCGAATACCCCATCGCCTTCATCACGCAACAATCAGAACTTGAACGCCTGACGTCCTACCAACAACCATTTGCCTTTCTGTTTCTGCCAGATCTGGAAATTCTCGATTTCGGTCGGAATCACCTCAGTGCCTTTCAGCGCCTGTGCCGAGAAATGGTTGCGGACCAGCGCGACGTCACCGGACAGGGTGATGGTCTGGTTTTGCATTTCCAGAGTCTTGAAGGCGCTGCGACCGGTTTCGATGTCGGCGATGTATTCCTGCTTGTTCTGGATTTTGCCGCTGGAATGCCCGTAGGTCAGGTTCTCGGCGGTCAGTGCGTTCAGTTCGGCAATGTTCTTTTTCAGCATCGCCTGGGTCAGATGGTCGACTGCCTGGGCGACATCTTTCTCACCGGAGGATGGGGCTGCCGCCACCTATCCACTGAAGAGGCACAGAAAACCAATCAGCAATTTCGCGTTTTTCATTGGGTGTTTCCTTGTTGTTGTGGGTGATCAAGTGATGGATATAGTTTCATTCATCAGTCGTCGTACAACCTAGCATGCACTGAGGGAAAAACGAACAGTCCCGGGGGGTAATTACCGCATGTCGTAAAAAGTCCGCGCGAGCACAAATAGCCTTCAATTACGCTGTGGCACAGTCGATAACCTGTTCAGAAGTCATCCGCGAATGGCTGTACCCAACTGACAGGGGACTCACAGAGTGTCGATAAAATTACGTTTGATCCTGCTGATTGGCACCGGTCTGCTCACGGCTTTGATCATGAGCCTGGTCAGTTACCTGGGGAATTCGCAAATGGCGACCGCGGTGAATGACAACGAGGTCAGCATGGCCGCGCTGCGCAATCACCTCGAAGCCGACATGATGCACGACGCGTTACGCGCGGATGTGCTGTCGGCGATGGTCGTCGGGCTGGGCAAAAGCACCAGCAGCAACGCCGAGGTGCGCAGTTCCATCGAGGAACACGCCGCGCACTTTCGTGAAGTGCTCGGTGAAAACCTCAAACTGCCGGTCAACGACACCATCAAGGCTGGCCTGAACAAGATCAAACCGAGCCTCGACACCTACATCAGTGCCGCCGAGCGCATCGTCGGGCTGGCGCTGGAAAATCCGGATGCCGCGCAAAAGGAACTGGGCACGTTCAACACGGCGTTCAGCCAACTGGAAGACCAGATGGCCGCCCTCAGCGAGTTGATCGAGACCAACACTCAACAGACCAGCACGGGCACGCAGCACGCGATCAGCAACGCCAACCTCACGCTCGGTATCGTGCTCATCGCCAGCCTGTTGCTGCTGATCGCCCAAGGCCGCTGGGTGATCCTGAGCATCATGGGACCGTTGCGGACCGCCAGCCGCATTGCCGAGAGCATCGCCCACGGCAACCTCAGCGAACCGATTGTCGAACCCACCCGCAATGACGAAGCCAGCGCACTGATTCGCAGCCTCGCGACCATGCAACGTGACTTGCGCGGCATGATCGAAGTCGTGCGCAGCAATGCTCATGGCGTCAGCGGCATGAGCGCGCAATTGAGCAGCGGTTGCCACGAAGTGGCGGGCAGCAGCCAGCAGCAAAGCGCCGCCGCCAGCACCATGGCCGCCGCCGCGAGTGAAATGACCGCGAGCATCGAGGAAATCACCCGGCACGCCGAGCGTGCACTGAACATGGCCAACCAGGCCGAGACGCTGGCCAAGGACGGTGGTCGGGTGATCCATCAGGTGGTCAATGACATGGACGGGATCGCGCGTTCCGCACAGCAGTCGGCACAGGTCATTCGCACGCTGGACAAGGATTCCGAGGCGATATTCAGCATCATCCAGGTGATCAAAGGCATTGCCGATCAAACCAACCTGTTGGCGCTCAACGCGGCCATCGAGGCGGCTCGCGCCGGTGAGCAGGGCCGTGGCTTTGCGGTGGTGGCCGACGAGGTCCGTAGCCTGGCGGGACGCACCAGCGCCTCGACCCAGGAAATTGCCGCGATGGTTTCACGCATCCAGCAAAGTACCCGCGAAGCGGTTACCAGCATGGAGGCGGGCGTCGCGCAGGTCGACAAGGGCATGGCCGTGACCGCCGACGTCGAACGCGCCATCCGCGAAATTCTCGAGGCCACGCTGAACACCACGCAACTGGTGAATGACATCTCCCGCACGATTGGTGAGCAGAGCCTGGCGAGCAATGAAATAGCGCATCAGGTGGAAATGATTGCAGGCATGTCCGAAGGCAACAGCAAGGTGATTGGCCAGACGGCTTCGACCACGGATGATTTGTCGGCGCTGGCGGGCAAGCTGTCGCAATCGGTGGATCGGTTCAGGCTGTGAAGCGGCGCCTGACCTGACGCCATCGCGGGCAAGCACGCTCCCACAAGGTCGTGTCGAGCCTGACTACTGCGTACGACACGGTTCCTGTGGGAGCGGGCTTGCCCGCGATGGCAATCGCTCAGGCAAAACAGAACGAATGGCCTAGAGATACTTATCCGTCACCGCCCCCTCCGAAGCACTGGAAACAGTCTCCCACAAGGTCCGTGTCGAGCCTGACTACTGCGTACGACACGGTTCCTGTGGGAGCGGGCTTGCCCGCGATGGCAATCGCTCAGGCAAAACAGAACGAATGGTCTAGAGATACTTATCCGTCACCGCCCCTTCCGAAGCACTGGAAACAGTCTCCCACAAGGTCCGTGTCGAGCCTGACTACTGCGTACGATACGGTTCCTGTGGGAGCGGGCTTGCCCGCGATGGCGATCGCTCAGGCAAAACAGAACGAATGGCCTAGAGATACTTATCCGTCACCGCCCCTTCCGAAGCACTGGAAACAGTCTTCGCATACTTGGCCAACACCCCGCGTTTGTACTTCGATTCCGGCCGCACCCAGCGGGTCTTGCGTTCGGCCAGTTCAGCATCGGAAACATCCACGGTGATCTGCCGGCTTTCGGCATCGATGGTAATTTTGTCGCCGTCTTCGATCAGCGCAATCGGCCCGCCATCAAAGGCTTCCGGTGTAATGTGCCCCACCACAAAGCCGTGTGAACCACCGGAAAAGCGGCCGTCGGTAATCAACGCAACGTCCTTGCCCAGCCCCTTGCCCATGACCGCCGACGTCGGCGAGAGCATTTCGCGCATGCCCGGGCCGCCCTTGGGCCCTTCGTAGCGAATCACGATCACCTCGCCGGCTTTCACTTCGCCGTTGAGAATCCCGGCCAATGCGCCTTCTTCGCCGTGGTAAACCCGCGCCGTGCCTTCAAAGCGCAGGCCTTCCTTGCCGGTGATCTTGGCCACCGCACCGGTGGGCGAAAGGTTGCCGCGCAACACCACCAGGTGCGAGTCCTTTTTTACTGGCTGGTCGAAGGGCAGAATCACGTCCTGGCCTTCGGGATAATCCGCCACGTTTTCGAGGTTTTCCGCGAGGGTCTTGCCGGTCACCGTCATCGCATCGCCATGCAGCATGCCGGCCGCGAGCATGCGCTTCATCAGCGGTTGAATGCCGCCGATGGCAACCAGTTCGCTCATCATGTACTTGCCGCTGGGGCGCAAGTCGGCCACTACGGGGGAGACCTTGCCCAGCTCGACGAAATCATCCAGCGTCAACTCGACATCCACCGCGTGCGCCATGGCCAGCAGATGCAGCACGGCATTGGTCGAGCCGGCGAGGGCGATGACCACGCGGATCGCATTTTCAAAGGCTTTGCGGGTCATGATGTCCCGCGGTTTGAGGTCCAGCTTCAACAACGCCATGACCTGCTGACCGGCGCGGAAACTGTCCGAAGCCTTGTCGCTGCCGACCGCATCCTGAGAGCTCGAACCGGGCAGGCTCATGCCCAGCGCTTCAATGGCCGAGGCCATGGTGTTGGCCGTGTACATGCCGCCGCAGGAACCGGGGCCGGGAATCGCCACTTCCTCGATCTGCTTGACCTGGATTTCGTTGATGTCGCCGCGCGCATTCTGGCCCACGGCTTCGAACACGGAAATGATGTCGGTGTGGCCCGCGCCGGGCCGAATCGTCCCGCCATAGACGAAGATGGAAGGGCGGTTCAGCCGCGCCATGCCGATCAGGCAGCCCGGCATGTTCTTGTCGCAGCCGCCCACGGTCACCAGGCCATCGAAGCCTTCGCAACCGGCCACGACCTCGATGGAATCGGCAATCACTTCGCGCGATACCAGCGAATACTTCATGCCTTCCGTGCCGTTGGCGATGCCGTCGGAGATGGTGATGGTGTTGAAAATCACGCCCTTGGCCCCGGCGGCATTCGCGCCTTTTTCCGCCTCGATCGCCAGCTTGTCGATGTGCATGTTGCACGGCGTGACCATCGCCCATGTCGAGGCGATGCCGATCTGCGGCTTCTTGAAGTCCTCGTCGGTGAAACCTACTGCACGCAACATCGAACGACCGGGCGCACGCTCCACGCCGTCGACCACTTGAGAGGAATATTTGCGCAGATCGTCTTTATCGCTCATCACGGCTCCTCACTGGTTCATCGAAAAAACAGGTTGAGTATAGTGGCCCCGGCGTGCGTGTCCGGACTATCAGGTCGGGAACAGACGCGCGGGTTTGCTCCGGCATGATATTCTCCGCCACAACTTGGTTTGACCTATTCAGTTTGCGTGTCCTCGAGACGCGCCAACAGAATCACTGTCGCTCAAGTAGCTGAAGCCAATAAAGATAAAAAGTCAGTTCAGTAGGGACATATAAACTGAGGTCGATGGATCACGTCGGCCTTGTGTGCCCACCCTCCGGATCTCATGTGCGAGCCCCACGACATCTGCCTGAATGCCGTGTGAAACAAGGGTTTCGTCGTGAGGATGGAAGGGCGGATGGCGTTTTATCAAAGGTGCTACAGATGTTTAAGAAAATGAACACGGCCCTGCTGGGGCTGGCTTTGTCGATGGGGATCACGTCCGTTCACGCGGAAGAGGCAAAGAAAGTCGATGTACTGCTGATCGGCGGCGGCATCATGAGCGCGACCCTCGGTGTCTGGCTCAATGAGCTGGAACCTGGCACTTCGATGGAAATGATCGAACGCCTCGACGGCGTCGCCCTGGAAAGCTCCAACGGCTGGAACAACGCCGGTACCGGTCACTCGGCCCTGGCCGAGTTGAACTACACCCCGGAAGACGAGAACGGCAAAGTCTCGATCCCGAAAGCTGTTGAAATCAACGAAGCGTTCCAGATCTCCCGTCAATTCTGGGCCTGGCAGGTTCAGCAAGGCGTGCTGAAGAACCCGCGTTCGTTCATCAACTCCACACCGCACATGAGCTTTGTGTGGGGCGATGACAACATCAAGTTCCTGAAAAAGCGCTACGAAGCCCTGCAAGCGAGCCCGCTGTTCGCTGGTATGCAGTACTCGGAAGACCCGGCGCAGATCGCCAAGTGGGTTCCGCTGATGATGGAAGGGCGCGACCCGAACCAGAAAATCGCGGCCACCTGGTCCCCGATCGGCACCGACGTGAACTTCGGCGAGATCACCCGCCAGTTCGTTGCGCACCTGCAAACCACGCCGAAATTCGACTTGAAACTGTCTAGCGAAGTGCAAGACATCACCAAGAACGAAGACGGCACCTGGCGCGTCAGCTACAAAAACCTGAAAGACGGCACTAAGTCCGAAACCGACGCCAAGTTCGTGTTCATCGGCGCGGGCGGCGGTGCACTGCACCTGCTGCAAAAGTCCGGCATTCCTGAAGCCAAGGAATACGCAGGCTTCCCGGTCGGCGGTTCGTTCCTCGTCACCGAAAACCCGACCATCGCCGAGCAACACCTGGCCAAGGCCTACGGCAAAGCTTCCGTTGGCGCACCGCCAATGTCGGTTCCGCACCTGGACACCCGTGTCCTGGACGGCAAGCGCGTCATCCTGTTTGGCCCATTCGCGACCTTCAGCACCAAGTTCCTCAAAGAAGGCTCGTACCTGGACCTGCTGACCACCACCACCACGCACAACGTGTGGCCAATGACCAAGGTCGGCATCAAGGAATACCCGCTGGTCGAGTACCTTGCCGGTCAGCTTATGCTGTCGGATGAAGACCGCCTCAACGCCCTGAAAGAATACTTCCCGAACGCCAAGGCCGAAGACTGGCGCCTGTGGCAAGCCGGCCAGCGCGTGCAAATCATCAAACGTGATGAAGCGGCGGGTGGCGTGCTGAAACTGGGCACCGAAATCGTGGCTTCCGCAGACGGCTCGATTGCTGGCCTGCTGGGCGCTTCGCCAGGCGCTTCGACGGCTGCACCGATCATGCTGACCGTGCTGCAGAAAGTGTTCAAGGACAAGGTCGCGTCTCCAGCCTGGCAGGAAAAACTGCACCAGATCGTGCCGAGCTATGGCACGCAACTGAATGGCAGTCCTGAGAAGGTTGCGCAAGAGTGGGCTTACACCGCCAAGGTCCTGCAACTGACTCCGCCTCCGGCTGTTGGTCAGGTTGCGGCCCAGGCTGCTGCTCCGGCTGAAGCGCCAAAGGCGCCGAAGGCTAACGCTGCAACTGATATGGCTCTGTAACTAGACGCCCTGTCAAAAAGCCCACTGCGCCGGTGACGGTCAGTGGGCTTTTTTGTGCCTGGAATACAGGGCTGGCGGGTAGCTTTCGCTTACCTTCACGCAACTTGCAAAAGCAATGCAGATGGGGCTAGATCGCCTGCAAACGGCCATTCACCACAGGGATCTGTTTATGCCGCTGAGTTTCCATAAGATGCACGCCAATGGCGATGACTTCGTGGTCGTGGATGCGCGAAACTCAGCCAATCCAGTGACAAGTGCCCTGGCTCGGCGCATGGGCGATCGCAATCGTGGCATCGGCTTCAATCAACTGGCGGTGGTGCTCGATTGCGAGGATGCCGATGCGCGATTGATGTTCTGGAATGCCGACGGCTCCCCGCTGGATGTGTGTGGCAGCGCAACGCGGGGGGCTGCGGACAGGCTGATGCGCGAATCGAATTCGACGTCGGTAACGCTCCGCACCAACCGGGGGCTGCTCACTTGCCGACGAACCTCCAACGGCAACATTTCCGTCAGCATGGGGCCGCCGCTGTTCGGCTGGTCGGATGTTCCCCTGGCTCAGGAAATGGATACGTTGGTTCTGCCCCTTGATGGCGGCCCGGCGGCGTGCAGCATGGGCAATCCGCACTGCACCTACTTTGTGGATGACGTGACGGCGATTGATATTGCGGCCATCGGACCCACCCTTGAAACCCACCCGCTGTTTCCGCTCAGGACGAATGTGCACTTCGTCCAGATCATTGACCGCAAGCACATTCGGCTGCGCATTTGGGAGCGCTGGGGCGCTATTCCGCTGGGTTCAGGTTCGTGTTCTTGTGGCGCCGCTATTAACGGGATTCGTCGGGGGTTGTTGGACGATACCGTTGAGGTTGAATGTGATGGCGGGAGTGTCACGGTTCAATGGGATGGTGTGGGGCCGGTGTTTCTTACTGGGCCGGTTGAGGCCATTTTTTCGGGGACAATTGCGGATAGCTTGTTGAAAGATTGATTGCTGCTTTGTCGTAGTCGCTCGTGGAGGACGGCTTTCGGCCAAATGCTGCCTCTCACAATGCTTGGCGGATTGATGCAGCGTAGGCACCGTCTATTCTCAACGGTTAGACAGTATTTCCTGTGTATCTCTGTGGAGCATTGCATGTTTAAAAACTGGAGTGGTCAGGTCGCATTGGTCAGTGGAGCAGGCAGCGAACAGGGGATTGGTCTCGCCATCGCCAGGCGCCTTGGCGACGCAGGTGCGAATCTGATCATCACCGGCAGCAGTGCCCGCATCCATGATCGCGTCGCGCAACTGTGCGCGGAAGGTTATAAGGTGGAGGGTCGCGCTGCGGATCTCACTCAGCCCGATCAGGTCGTTGAACTGGTGACCTGGGCTGAATCGCTATGGGGCCGAATCGACGTGCTTGTGAACAACGCCGGCATGGCAATTCAGGGTGAAGCCGAGGTGTTCTCCGACGTGGCTCATATGAGCATCGATGTCTGGAACACGTCGATTGCGCGTAATCTGACGACTGCATTTTTGCTGACCCGGGCAGTGTTGCCGGGGATGCAGCATCGTCGATACGGGCGCATCGTCCATATCAGTTCTACGACCGGTACCCGCGTCAGCAACCCGGGCGAGGCAGCCTATGCGGCGGCAAAAGCAGGGATTGTGGGGATGAACATGAGCTTGGCGCTGGAAGTCGCGCCTTACGGCATCACCGTAAATTCTGTTGCCCCTGGATGGATCGCGACGCAGTCCAGCACAGCTGAGGAGTTGACTGCGGCGCGGTATGTTCCGGTCGGACGTGCCGGTAGACCGGAGGAGGTTGCTGCCGCAGTCGCCTTTCTTGCATCTCCAGAGTCAAGCTACATTACGGGCGAGCTTCTTGTGGTCGACGGCGGTAATTGCCTTTCTGAGAACAAAAGTCCCCGTTGAGAGCGCAGCTCAGTCTTTTCAATTTTGGTCTTTCGTCGGATTGAGCATCCCGCGCTCCACTTTTCAATCTCTGTCATCGACCACGATTATCGGGCTTAGGGTTTCTCATTAGACAAATCCGGAGCGTGGGACCGCTGGGTTACCTGCTTTAGCGTTCAGATGTCTGTGAGGTTTTTTCGAGCCCACTGCTCGGCGGTGGTGACTTGAATGGACTGCTGCTCGTTGAAAGTGCCAGCCTTGGGCCAAGCCACGCCTCTGCCTTGTGCGAACACAGCGCGGTACTTTTTGATGTGATGAGTGGGGTCTTTTTCCAATTCCCGGATCAGGTGCGCAACAGTCCAAACGTTACGTTTGAATGGACGTCCCAGCACACGTTCAAGGAGGCTCGCAACCTGCCCATACGTCACAGTGTCGCCGGAAAGGTAGACGATTTGATTGCGCAAGCGAGGCTCGAAGAAGACGATTTCTGCTGTCAAATTCCCGATGTCTTGCGGTGTAGTGAGAGTCACGCTGTTATCAAGACTGCCCAAGGCGTTCACTGCGTCGTTTTCGAAGTCGACCACCTCAAACACAGGCTCGAAAAGGAAGCTGGTGAACATCCCCGTCGAGATAATTACCCATTCAGTTTTATCTTGGGCGCGAAGCAGCTCGCGCACATCGAGCTGCGCATCGAATAGATCCTGAGGGCTGCCGCGCCCAATCACCTCAAAATCGACGCCAAATTGCCATGGGAAGTAGCGCTTCACACCGGACTTGAGAGCGGCTGTGGCCAACTTCATCGGGGTTTCCCGACCCGCGACCATGCCCGCACAGCCGATTACGGTATCGAATCGTGCGAAGACTTCAGCCAACTGATCGATCGAATCGTTCACTAGGTCTGCGGCCACCATTTGGATGCCCAGACTACGTAGCTCATCGATTTCTGCCTTTTTCTCCGGCACCTGAGTGTTGATCGTTGAGTCCCTGAGCAGGACGCTGATTTTGGAACCGGGCGCGCGCTTTGCCACATGTGCGAGATTGCGCAAAACCGGAAGGCCGAGTTCGCCGGCACCTAGTACGAGAATTGATTGGGGGGAAAGCTGGGTTACTTCGGTCATGATGTCTCCTGAGACCTGTTGCCTGTAAGATCAGCCAATGCTTGCACTATTCGGCAACACTCGTAAGAAGGCACACGCGTGATACCAGGGGGAGAAATGACCGATCGTGAAACTCTCAGCCAAGCGGAGGCTATCTGCCAAACGCTCAGAGAAGATGATGACGGGGTCAGGCGGGAAGTTCTCGCTCACGCAGGTAGTCGCTGGTCATTGGGCATCCTGCATGCCCTTGGTGTGTACGGCAAGATGCGCCATGCCGAGATAAAAAGGCAGATGACCGGCGTGACTCAGCGAATGCTGACCAAGACACTGCGCGCCTTGGAGCGCGATGGTCTGGTGATTCGACGGGAGTTCGATGAGATTCCGCCGCGAGTTGAGTATGAGCTGACGCCGCTGGGCATGGGGCTATTGATTCGTATGTCCCCTATCTGGACTTGGGTCGTTGAAAACGTCGACGACTTCCGCAAAGCGCGCAGCCTCTTCGACAGTCAGGACGGCAAAAAACCTTCGTGGCAAATCCCCACGACCATACCAGTAGTATCAGAAGTGCCTTAGTAATCGTCTGCAACATGATTCTAGAAGCAGCGTTCCGGGACAGTTGGACTTTAGGGCCAGCTTGAGCCGAAACCGCATAGCTCCTAATCGTGGATAACCGCTTTTGGCCGAAAGCCGACCTCACCAATGCTGTATACAGCTAGGCGGTTTTCGGTCGGAAATAGTCATGGACTACCCAACATGATTCGCCGGATATTTACATATCGAAGATCGCATAGGGGCCAGTTCCCTGGAACGAAGCTACCTTGGATCGCCAACCTAGCTGGCAGCAACTGAGATCTGGAACCTAATGCGCGTCAGATGACTACAACTACAGTTAACATCGCCCTTGATGGTCACGTCGATGATCTGTACGCACTCAGTTTGCTTTTTCCCAAAGGCCCGCATCCTGGCTTCCACATCGCGACTAAGTTGACCGGCGTGAAAGACGGACTGCTCGATCGGGAAAAGGGGACAGATGTATTTATTCGCGCTCACAGATAATTTGCTTCGGCCGAAAGCAATCCCTACGGATTCAGCGCCTAACTCCATTGAAATTTCCTACAACCTAATAGGCTTGCACCTAGGAAGCGACCTTACTAATCTCCCTCTGCCGCTGCCAATACAGCGACCGGGTGTGGTAGCCCGACTTTCTCATAGGAGCCCAGTTCATTGGAGTTCCAAATGCTCGACGAACACGCTAACCCATCCGAATCTTCTGAATCCCCACCCCGCAAACCCGCCGAGGCCGAGCGCCGGCCAAACCCGATCTTCGCCATCGTCCCCACCGCAAGCACTGAAACCTTGCTGGTTCACGCCTGCGAAACTCTCGCCTCAGCCAGTGTCATGGCCAGTGAGTTGGCCTTCATTCTCAGCGGCCCCAAATGCAATTTGGCACTCGGGATTCAGCAAATGATTGCGTTAGCGGAATTGACGGTGAGTCGGGTGCTGGATCAGGTTGACCCGCAGGAGTAGGCGAGGGCGTCGATGTGACGTGATGCGCCAAAAGAAGCTCTGCCCCATTTAGCCGGGGCAGGCCTTTTTTGGTTTTGGATTGAAGCCACAGCACCAGAGATCGCCAAACCAGTGTCTTTCTCACTCAAAAAAGAATGAGTCAGGATCATCAAAGCCTAAATGCGGAACATCTCAACCAAAGGACGCGACATTCATGGAAACCCCCTTTTCTCAAATCAGCGAGCGTTTGAACAATCGCCGATTTACGGTTGCGGATAACGCTCAAGGGCTGTCCGGTGCAGGCACCGTGTTTCACTACCAGGTCGAGGGGAATGCCATTTCGAGCACTTACCGGGGCGGACGGATACGCATCGGTAATCAAGTCGGGCGTGTGACAGGCCCCGATACCCTTGAGCTTCTTTTTCAGTGTTTGACGGCGGATGGCGAGATGCTTGCCGGCTGGTCTCGTGGCACGGTGGGCGTTGATCACGCAGGGCGTACCACTCTGGCCTTCGTTTGGGGGTGGTTGTCGGGCGCGACTGGCGGCGGGGAGTCGAGCTACGTCGAGCTTACGGGCTAGCGGCCAAGTTTTTTGTGGTCATTGCCTGGCCATCTGTGCGATAGCCATGCGGTAAAGCACCGATGGTCACCGGGTCGGGTCAGCTGCAATAGCCGATCTATACTGGAGCAGTTCGTTGTCTTTCTGTCATACAACCCGTCGACACCCGTGCGCTGTACGGAGCACCCGTGCCAACCGCCAACGTAACCAGCGCTGAGTCCACGCGTCGCGTCTCCAGCATTGAATGACTGGCCGTGTTCTTGGCTTTGTAGCTAGTGGGTCGTGGAGAACATCATGAAATACAGACTTTTTTCAGGCGTTTTATTAGCACTTGCGGCAGCGGTGGTAACGCCCGGTGCCTCGGCTGCACAGGCACGAGCCTTGGCGTCGGATGGCGCGGATCATGTAGGGGCAGGCTCGGTCGCAGCGGATGGCGCAGATCATGTCGGCGCGGGCGCGGTCGCAGCGGATGGTGCAGATCATGTAGGTGCCGGCGCGGTCGCAGCGGATGGCGCAGATCATGTAGGTGCCGGCGCGGTCGCAGCTGACGGTGCCGACCATGTAGGTGCCGGCGCAGTCGCAGCTGACGGTGCAGATCATGTCGGAGCGGGCGCAGTCGCAGCGGATGGCGCAGATCATGTCGGCGCTGGCGCGGTCGCAGCGGATGGCGCAGATCATGTCGGCGCGGGCGCAGTCGCAGCGGATGGTGCAGATCATGTCGGCGCGGGTGCAGTCGCGGCTGACGGTGCAGATCACGTCGGCGCTGGTGCAGTCGCAGCTGACGGTGCAGATCATGTCGGCGCTGGTGCAGTCGCAGCGGATGGCGCAGATCACGTCGGTGCTGGCGCAGTCGCAGCGGACGGCACGGATCATATCGGCGCGGCGCGTCTCGCGTACTCCCGTAATGGCATTGGTTCGGATCGAGTGGCATCCTCGCTGATGGACGGCAGTTACTCCGACCAGTTCAACAGTCCGATCGGCAATCAATAACGCGCCACTTTCATTGAGGAGAATGACTGTTCATGACCACGCAAACCGAAACCGCCATCCTGGCCGGTGGCTGCTTCTGGGGTATGCAGGATTTGCTGCGACGTTACCCCGGCGTGCTGTCCACGCGAGTGGGTTACTCGGGCGGCGATGTGCCGAACGCGACTTATCGCAACCACGGCAATCACGCGGAAGCGATCGAGATCGTGTTCGATCCGCAAAAAATCAGCTATCGCCAGATTCTCGAGTTCTTTTTCCAGATTCATGACCCGACGACTCAGAATCGCCAGGGCAACGATGTCGGCGCCAGCTACCGATCTGCGCTGTTCTACCTCAGCGATGAGCAGAAACGGGTTGCCGAAGACACCGTCGCCGACGTCGAAGCTTCCGGCCTTTGGCCCGGCAAGGTGGTGACCGAAATCACCCCGGCCGGGCCATTCTGGGAGGCGGAACCGGAGCATCAGGATTACCTGGAACGACTTCCCGACGGTTATACCTGCCACTTCATCCGACCCAACTGGACATTGCCCAAACGCGGCTGATCAAGCACAGAGGCGGCTCGAATGAGCCGTCTCTGTTCCGCCGCTTTGAAGCAGACTCAAGACCGCTTCAACACACTGTCCCCCGCATTCTTGGGCAACCTGATCACATCAACCAACGCCAACAATCCCAACACTGCCACGCCCACAAAGGCCACTCGAAAGTCTGCAACCTGCGCCTGCAGCTCATGGCTTTGCACCGACATCGACGCCCGCAACAACAGCGCCGCAACCGTCACTCCCAACCCCATGGCCAGTTGAAAAAACAGGCTGAACAACGCCGAAGCCTCGCTCATGCGCGCCTTGGGTACGTCGGCGAAGCCGATGGAGTTGTAGCAGGTGAATTGCATGGATCGCGACAAGCCACCGACAAACAGCACGGCGGCCATCACGGCGAAGGGTGTCTGTGCGGTGAAAAACGCGCAGGCGACAATTGAGATAACGCCAATGACGCCGTTGATCAGCAGGACTCGGCGAAAGCCATAACGTTGCATGATTGCCGTGGTAAACGGCTTCATCGCCAGGTTGCCGGCAAACACCGCGAGCACCAGCAGGCCGGCATCGACGGGTGATAAGCCGAAGGCGACCTGGAACAACAGCGGCAGCAAAAACGGCAAGGCGCTGATGGCCAGGCGAAAGAGTGATCCGCCGAAGAGGCTGACCCGGAAGGTGTTGATGGACACGGTGCCGAGGGGCAATAGCGGGTGGGCGTGATGTCGGCAGTGGTGCACGGCCCACACGCCGAGGATTACGCCGGCAATCACTAGCGCGAATCCTGACAACATCGCGTTGCCGTGTTGGCTGCCCAGCCACTCCAGACCGCCCAGCAGCGAGGCGCAGGCGCCCGCCAACAGGGCGAAGCCTTTGCCGTCGAAGGGGCGGATCTGTTCTTCACGTCCTTCGGGCACCAGCCACAGCGCGGCGAACAGCGCCAATGCCCCAAGCGGCAGGTTGACGTAAAAGATCCACGGCCATGACGCGTGGGTGACGATCAGACCGCCCACCAATGGCCCGAGAATAGGCGCTACCAGGCCGGGCCAGGTAATCACCGCAATCATGTTCACCAGGTCTTTTTTGTCGGTGTTGCGCAGCACGGCCAGACGTCCCACCGGCACCATCAGCGCGCCACCGATGCCCTGGAGCACGCGGGCGAAAACGAACATCTCGATGTTCTGGCTGAGCCCGCACAGGAGTGAGGCGAGGGTGAAGACGATGATTGCGCCGGCAAACACCCTTCGCGCCCCAAAACGGTCGGCGATCCAGCTGGACAATGGGATGAAGATCGCCACCGCCAGAATGTAGGCGGTGATGCCGACGTTCATGTCGACCGGGGTAATGCCGAATGCGCTGGCCATGGTCGGCAGCGCGGTCGCGATGACTGTCGCGTCGAGGTTTTCCATGAAAAAGGTCACCGCCACCACCAGCGCAATCATCCGGGTTTGCAGGCTCAGAGCAGACTCGGCAGGGGTGCGTGAATCAGGCGTGGCGGGTGACTTCACCGATGTGGTCCTTTTCGAGCGCTTCAAACAGAAAACCTGGCCATGAGTTTTACCATCCTGTGGCGACGCGGTGTACCTGAACGGACGCTATCGCCGGCAAGCCGGCTCCTACCGGTTCGGTGTTGTGTCAGGTAGACACGGATTCCTGTAGGAGCCGGCTTGCCGGCGATAGCGCCCGTTCAGGCGATAAACAAGTTGATTGACCCACCGCAATCGCTGCGCTGCGGCGATCCGACAGAATTTGCTCTGATCCGTATTTTTCTGCGCTATCTGCATCTGTAATGTACCCGGCTTGCGCCCCACAATGACCGCACGGTCCGCAGTCGCGGTAGCCACTGATCCGCACACTCATCATGTAGGAGGCCCCATGCCCAAGATGGCCATTTTTCTGGGTGGATTTCTGCTGTTAACCATTTTGATCGGTGCCTTGGCCACGATCTCGCCAACCTAGTTCCTGTCCTCAATGCGCAAAAAGCACAACGCCTCCACAGCGGGAGGCGTTGTTGTTTCAGCGATGGCGTCATCAGGCTCACCGCGTCGTCTGAATCGCCAGCAAGCCGGCTCCTACAGATCGAAACGATCCAGGTTCATCACCTTCGTCCAGGCGGCTACGAAGTCCTTCACAAACTTCTCCTTCGCATCACTGCTGGCATACAGCTCAGCCAGCGCACGCAACTGCGCATTCGAGCCAAACACCAGATCGACACGTGTCCCGGTCCATTTCACTTCGCCGGTTTTGCGATCGCGGCCTTCGAACTCCTGATTGGCGTCCGACACCGGCTTCCATTCCACTCCCATGTCCAGCAGGTTTTTGAAAAAGTCGTTGGTCAACGCCTCCGGCTGCTGGGTGAACACGCCGTGTCGAGTCTGGCCGACGTTGCTGTTCAACACCCGCAAACCGCCCACGAGCACGGTCATTTCCGGTGCGCTGAGGGTCAGTTGTTGCGCCTTGTCGATCAACAGGTGTTCGGCCGACACGCGGTAGCGGGTTTTCAGGTAGTTGCGGAAACCATCGGCGATGGGTTCGAGGAAGCCGAAAGACTCGACGTCTGTTTGCTCCTGCGAGGCGTCGGCCCGTCCCGGTGTGAACGGCACCGTCACACTGTGCCCGGCATTTTTTGCGGCTTGTTCGACACCGACGCTGCCGGCCAGCACGATCAGGTCCGCCAGCGAGATTTTCTTGCCGCTGTTGTTGAACTCACTCTGAAGGTTTTCCAGTTTCGTCAGCACGTTCGCCAGTTGTTCTGGTTGATTGGCTTGCCAGAATTTCTGTGGCGCCAGTCGCAGGCGTCCACCGTTGGCACCGCCACGTTTGTCGGAGCCACGGAAGGTCGACGCCGCCGCCCAGGCGGTTGATACCAACTGCGAGACGCTCAGGCCAGAGGCGAGGATTTTGCTCTTGAGTGCGGCGACGTCGCTGTCGTTGACCACGGCATGGTCGACTTGCGGAATCGGGTCTTGCCACAACAGTTCTTCGCCGGGCATTTCCGGGCCGAGGTAGCGTGAGAGCGGGCCCATGTCGCGGTGAATCAGTTTGAACCAGGCGCGGGCGAAGGCGTCGGCCAATTGATCGGGATTGGCCAGGAAACGCCGGGAAATCGGTTCATAGATTGGGTCGAAGCGCAGCGCCAGGTCCGAGGTGAGCATGGTCGGGTTACGGCGCTTGGACGGGTCGTGCGCATCCGGAATGGTGCCGGCACCGGCGCCGTTTTTCGCCACCCACTGGTTCGCACCGGCCGGGCTTTTGCTCAACTCCCACTCGAAACCGAACAGGTTTTCCAGGTAGTTGTTGCTCCACCGGGTGGGTGTGGTGGTCCAGGTTACTTCCAGTCCGCTGGTGATCGTGTCCGGGCCTTTGCCGGTGCCGAAGCTGTTTTTCCAGCCAAAACCCTGGGCTTCTAGACCGGCGGCTTCCGGCTCGGCACCGACGTTGTCGGCAGGGCCGGCGCCGTGGGTTTTGCCGAAGGCGTGGCCGCCGGCGATCAGCGCCACGGTTTCTTCGTCGTTCATCGCCATGCGGCCGAAGGTTTCGCGAATATCCAGGGCCGAAGCGACGGGATCGGGATTGCCCTCCGGACCTTCCGGGTTCACATAGATCAGGCCCATCTGCACGGCAGCCAGAGGGTTTTCCAGATTGCGCCCCTCTTCAGTACGGCTGTCCTCATTTCTACCAGGTTCGGCAACGAGTGGAACATCGCCGGGTGCTTGCACGGGCGCGTTGTCTATACCGTAGCGAGAATCGCCGCCCAGCCATTTGCTTTCCGAGCCCCAGTAAACGTCTTCATCGGGTTCCCAGACATCCGCGCGACCACCTGAAAAACCAAAGGTCTTGAAGCCCATCGACTCCAGCGCGACGTTGCCGGTGAGGACGATCAGGTCGGCCCAGGAAATGTTGTTGCCATACTTTTGCTTGATCGGCCACAGCAACCGGCGTGCCTTGTCGAGGCTGACGTTGTCCGGCCAACTGTTGAGCGGGGCGAAGCGTTGCTGGCCGGAACCGGCGCCGCCACGACCATCACCGGTGCGGTAGGTGCCTGCGGCGTGCCAGGCCATGCGGATGAACAGCGGCCCATAGTGACCGAAGTCCGCCGGCCACCAGTCTTGCGAATCGGTCATCAGCGCGGTCAGGTCGCGCTTGACCGCGGCAAAGTCGAGCTTTTTGAACGCTTCGGCGTAGTTGAAGCCCTCGTCCATGGGGTCTGACAGGGACGAGTGCTGGTGCAGGATCTTCAGATTCAGTTGGTCAGGCCACCAGTCGCGGTTCGTCGTGCCACCGCCTGCAGCGTGATTGAACGGGCATTTCGATTCGTTTGCCATGTGCGAGCTACCTTTGGTCGTGTTCATCCGGCTATCGGGCCCGGGACGGGCGTTAAATAGCGACGAGCGAAATGAATGACATAGGCTGCAGGGCCAGCAGTTTGATCAACTGATTGTCGCGACCACACGGGCAAGGCACAGCGGCAATCGGGTTGCCTGCAAGGTGGTCCACTGGTGGCCTAGTCAAGCTTCGGACTCATTCCTGTCTCCTTCTCAGCACTAAATCGGCCGGCCTATGATGCCAGCGCAGACTAAGGTTAGACCCGAGCCGGGAAGTCAGCTAATAGGGCGAGTGTTGGGGCGTGATAGACGGACTCTTTCAATTCGACGCCCGAAACATTTCAAGGCCTTGGTTGTTTGCGCTACTGGCCGGGTGCCACAATGCTTCTTTGTCGCAGCATCATGATCAGGCGGATCAAATGGACGGACTAGGACCCCGGTATGCCCCGGATGCATTGATAGCAGCGCAGGTGCGCACTGATCGCCTGCATCAGCTGTTCCATCAGTCGGTGACGGCGATTCCGGGCAGTGTCCTGGCGGCGATCATGCTGTGCCTGTTGTGTTGGGAGCGCTTCGATCACCGCGTTATTTTTTGGTGGATGGGCATCCTGGCGGCGTCGACTACATTGCGCGTGTTGATGTTTATCGCCTATTTCCGCAGCGACAAAGGTACGCGCACCCCTCAGCACTGGGAGTGGAAATACTGGAGCACGCTGGTGTTATCTGCCGGTATCTGGGGCGCAGGTGCACTGGCACTGATGCCCGCAGACGATATTTTGTCCCAGACACTGGTCGTGCTTTTTACTGTCGGGATGTCAGTCAGTGCGGTGTCCTGCTACTCGGCCTACCCATACATGACGTTGGTGTCCATTGGCCTGGTGTTGTTGCCGTGCACGATATGGCTGTTGTTCCAGTCGTCAGCGATACAAGTCGGCATGGCGCTGTCTGTGCTGGTGTTTGCCTCCTTTGTGGCCAGCGCTACCCGCAAGCTCTCCGATGCAATGGAAACCGCCTTTCGATTGACCCGTGAAATGGAGCAGGCGCACCGCATTTCCAACCTTGCCGCACAGACCGATGAACTCACCGGCCTGAGGAATCGCCGGGCTTTTTTCGAGCACGCCCAGCAGTTGCACAGTTACTGCAAAAACAATCAGTTGCCGCTGTGTGCGGTGATGCTGGATATGGATCACTTCAAACACATCAATGACACCTATGGTCATCAGGTCGGGGATCAGGTCTTGAGTCAGATGGGCCTGGTCATCAGCTCGTCGTTTCGCGAAACGGATGTCTACGGCAGGCTGGGGGGAGAGGAGTTCGCCATTCTGCTCCCGGACACCTCGATTGAAGAAACCCTGAACATTGCCGAGCAACTCATTCATTCCATTGCCGGATTGATGACCGGGCCGGTGCACTGCATAACGGCCAGCCTCGGTGTCGCGTCGATGGACGCCGCCGACCTTGATTTGCACAGTTTGATGAATAACGCCGACAAAGCCCTGTATCGAGCCAAGGCACGTGGCCGCAACCAGATCGCCGTGTCCGAGTGATGCCGCGCAAAGCTGTGACCTGGCAGTCATTCAAGTTGCATCATTAGAGTGCGCTTCGAGGTAGCGGCCAAATAATATCAACTATAAATTGTTTGCCAGCAGGGCTGCATTCACCCCGTTGGGCGCTCCGTGCGGGTTGACGAACATCCGTTTCGCCGCCGATACGCCCGAAGGGGTGGTCGTCCCCGTTATCAAGGACGTCAATCAGAAAGGCGTGCTGGTGATTGCCCGGGCAATGTCGCACTGGCTGAAAAGGCGCGGGAGGGCAGGTTGTGACGCGCAACACTGTGCCGTTGAGCCTGAGCTGGAATCATCGCGTGATCGATGGCGCGGCGGCGGGGCGCTTCAACGCTTATCTGAGCAGCGTGTCGGCGGATTACCGCAGGCTGGTGCTGTGATCGGGGGGACGGTTTGCCGGTTTCGAGCCGCCACTTGAACATACAAATTCCCCGGCTGCGGACACAATGCAGATACATGAGTGCGGTTTCATGGGACCGTCCAACACCACAAAGAGGCTTTTGCCATATTCCGCAAACTGCAGCTTGCCGCCAGGTTCCTCAGCCAGAGCACGCGCCTGATGGTGGGCGTTCCGGATTACGACAACTACGTCGCGCAGATGAAGCGAAATCATCCGGACGAACCGGTCATGAGCTATTCGGCGTTTTTTCGTGAACGTCAGGAAGCACGCTACGGCAAACGCAGCTGCACGACGAGGTGCTGCTGAACGCCGGTTGATCGGCGGTCACCGAAAGGCCTCGTCCTCTCTGAGAGGGCGAGGTTTTTTGCGTTTCATGGTCAGCCAACTGTCCGCATGCAGCCACTTTAATCCGCAGCCTGCAATCAGTAATGTGTGACACCGACATTTGGATGGAGCCAAATCATGCCAATTACCCACCGCCCCGTACGCGCTGAAGATGTTCTGGCGATCTGCAACTTCCCGCAAACCCCGAAAGAACTGTTTTTCATGTTTCCCAAGGCGCAGTACCCGCTGACGGAGGACCAGTTACTTGCATCGATTGCCCAACGTTCGGACTCGACGGTGGTTGAGGAACATGGCGCGGTCATTGGTTTTGCGAACTTTTACAGGTTTGAGCGAGAGGGCGTCTGTGCCATCGGAAACGTGATCGTGGCACCCACTGCCCGGGGAAAGGGCGTGGCGAAATTTCTGGTCGAGACGATGGTCGGGCTGGCGATCGATCGTCACCGGGCCAGTGAAGTGCAGCTTTCGTGTTTCAACGAAAATACCGCAGGGCTGCTGCTGTATCCGCAGCTCGGATTTATGCCGTTCGGTATTGAGGAGCGGCTCTCGCCGGATGGTCGTCGGGTCGCACTGTTGAACATGCGGTTGCTGACCCACGCCTGACCCTCGGACATCCCCTTACAAACGCAAAAAATCCACCCCCGTGCACATCCTGTCGTGTGACTAGACTAACCAGGGTTATCGAACGGCAGGAGCGACAACCGTGGCGCTACTCCGATGGACTCGTTGATCACCGCCGCAGCGCGGGCACTGGCGGCGGGTGACCCGCTCGGTGCGCTGGACCGGGTAGCGTTGCGTGACGATGCGCCCGCGCTCGCGTTGCGCGGCATCGCCATGGCGCAGCTCGGCGATCTGGCTCGGGCGAAAGCACTGGTGAACAGCGCCGCGCGCGCATTCGGGCCGAAAGAGGCGTTGGCGCGGGCGCGGTGCACAGTGGCCGAAGCCGAGATTGCGCTGGCTTCGCGCGACCTGGGCTGGCCGGTGAAGACACTCGAAGCCGCGCGGGTGACGCTTGAGGCGCACGGGGATCGAGTGAACGCCGCTCACGCGCGGTATCTGCAGATTCGGCGACTGTTGCTGATCGGTCGGCTTGATGAGGCTGACGTCCTGTTGGCCGCGCTGGATCCCGCCCCGTTGCCGCCGGTGCTGCGCGCCGCCCATGAACTGGTGGTGGCGGGGATTGCTATCCGCCGCCTGCAATCGCAAACGGCCCGGCATGCCCTGGCGAGGGCCGAGCATGCCGCGCGCGAGGCGGGCATCCCGGCGCTCAGTGCCGAGGTCGAAAACGCCTCTCTTGTCCTGAATTCCCCGGCAGCGCGCCTGATCGTCCATGGCGAAGAGCGACCGTTGCTGCTGGATGAAGTTGAAGCCGTGCTCGGGTCGACCGCGTTGGTGGTGGACGCTTGCCGTTATGCCGTGCGCGGCGCCGGCATGTCGGTTTCCCTCGCTCGGCGCCCGGTGTTGTTCATCCTCGCCCGGGCGTTGGCCGAAGCCTGGCCGGGGGACGTATCGCGGGAAACACTGATCCGCCAGGCGTTTCGCCTGAAGCTTTCAGACGAGTCCCATCGAGCGCGCTTGCGTGTTGAAGTCGGGCGCTTGCGCGCAGCGCTGAAACCCTTGGCGGGTGTCATCTCCACCCAACACGGGTTTGCGCTGGTGGCGCTGGTTTCATCCGACGTGGTGGTGCTGACGCAACCGGTCGAACAACGATATGCGGCGCTGTTTGCCTTGCTCGCCGATGGCGAATCCTGGTCAAGTTCAGCGCTGGCGTTGGCCCTCGGCACCAGTCAGCGCACGGTGCAGCGCACACTCGATGCGCTGGCGGCGGCCGGCAAAGTGCAGCCATTCGGGATCGGCCGGGCGCGGCGCTGGATGACCCCGCCGGTGCCGGGTTTCGCGACGACCTTGTTACTCCCGGCGCCTCTGCCGAGTGACTAGGATGAACGCCACGAACCCCTGAAGAGGCAATCGAGATGAAACACTCAAGCGCAGAAATTCTCCGTGAATACGGCCCTTTTACCGGCGTCGACAGCGTGCATGGCGTGACTTGGGACGGTGAGCGCGTCTGGTTTGCCAGTGGCGAACAGCTCATCGCCATCGACCCGGCCAGCGGCAAGACCTTGCGTGCAATCGAGGTCACCGCCGACGCGGGCACGGCTTTTGACGGCAAGCACCTGTTCCAGATCGCCGCCGACCGCATCCAGAAAATCGACCCGCAGACCGGCCAGGTGCTCAACACCATTCCGGCTCCCGGTGAGGGCAATGACTCCGGGCTGACGTGGGCTGAAGGTACGCTGTGGGTCGGCCGTTATCGTGATCGGAAAATTCACCAGATCGACCCCGAGACCGGCGCGATTTTGCGCACGATCGAATCCAACCGTTTCGTCACCGGGGTGACCTGGGTTGAAGGGCAGCTTTGGCATGGGACGTGGGAAGGGGATGAAAGCGAGCTACGCCACGTTGATTCCAAAACCGGGGAGGTGCTGCACAGCGTCAAGATGCCGACCGGAGTCGGCGTATCGGGACTTGAATCCGATGGCGGCGATCAGTTTTTCTGCGGCGGTGGTGGCAGCGGGAAGGTGAGGGTGGTGCGCCGGCCTGCGTGACGCCTCATGATATTCGCTGCGTTACCGGCCTCAAGGCGCTCCAAATAACATCGTCCAGTAAACCCCTTCGTCACTGCGCGAGTCCGTCGCGTAGGCGGCTCCCACTTGGGTGAACAGCGGGCTCATCAGGTTGGCGCAGTGTCCGGGGCTGGCGAGCCAGCCTGCCATTGCCTTGCTCGGTGAGCCTTGGCCTGCGGCGATGTTTTCGCCAATTTGGCGACCACGGAATCCGGCAGCTCTCGCACGGTCGGCGGGCGTATCACCGTCGGGATCACGGTGTGCGAAGTAATTTCCGTAGGCCATGGCCTTGCTGTGGCCCTGCGCTGCTGCCCCGAGGCTGGCATTCCAGGCAAGTGGTCGGGCGGCGGCGAAGCGCTGGCGCCCGCAGAGGCGCGGTTTTGCCCGCGCGGCGTTGACCTGGGCGAGCAAGGCCCGGTTGACGGCTCGGGTGTCGTCCATTTGGCTGTCCAGTACCGGCCGCGCCAGCACCACTTGCCATTCGCTGCGACTGCGGCTGACGCCGATATCGGCGTATTGGCTATCCAGCAATGCCATGCAGTAGTCGCTTTGCAGCAGGTCGAAGGCCTCTTCGGCATCTTGCGCGCCGACCACGCGCAGGGTACGCACGGTCACTGCCTGATAACCGGAAGCTTTCAACCGGTCCCGTAAGCCGCCGCCGTAGCCGATCGGCAAAGCCAGATTGGATTTCAGCGTCAGCGGTGACAAACGTTGGGCAGGACGTCGCTTGCAGCGCTGTGGGTGTGCACGGTAGTCGTTGATGGCTTCTACCAGTTGCCGTTCCGCGCCTGCATGGGCGGGGCTTGCGGTAAAAGCAAGCAGGGTAAACAGGCACAGCGAAGTCAAGCGCAAGGCGTGGGCGGTTTGGCGCATGGAGGGACAGCTCTGAAGAGATGACAACGGTTAGGGGCGTAATTGGCGCCGCTGTAAGACTGGGGAGCTGAAACAAGGTTCACGGCGCAGGAGGGCATATTTATCAGCGCCGCCGGGCGTCCGACGGACGTACCGTACGATGCTGTTTTGCCGATAAGCAACATCCACACATCTCGCCCGCCATCTACACCCCCCAACCCTCCCGCACCGCCGTGCGAATCCCCTCCAGCAACATCGCAAACGCCGGGTTGTCATTGTTCTCGCGCCAGATCAAATGCAACTCGCTCTGCACACCTTCCCCCAGATCGATATCGCGAAACACCACGTTCTTGAACACCACGCTGCTGGCGCACCGTGGCACCAGCGCCAGGCCCATGCCGGCGTTGACCAGCGCCAGAATGGTCAACGACGAGCCGAGCCATTGCACGTATTCCGGAGCGACGCGGGCCGAGCGCAGCATGCCGGTCAGCAGTTCGTTGAACGGCGGATAGGCCGCGTGGGAGTACATCAGAAACGGTTGCGCATCGAGGTCTTTGACCGACACGGTGTCGGCGCTGGCCAATCGATGATGGCTGGGTACAGCGAGGACAAACGGCTCGCGCACCAGGCACTCGGTGGCGTAACCCGGTTCCAGCAACGGCGCGCGGACGATGCCCAGATCGATACGGCGGGCGCGCAGGGCTTCGTGCTGTTGGTAGGTATTCATCTCCGACAGGTCGATTTTCACGTGCGGTTGCTTGAGCCGTGCTTCGGCGATGACCTTGGGCAGAAATTCATACACCGCACTGCCGACAAAACTGATGTTGACCGTGCCGATATCGCCCTCGGCAAAACGCCGGGCGGTGGCGGCGGCTTGCTGCGCGCGCTCAAGCAGGTTCTGCGCTTCGATGAAAAAGGCGCGGCCGGCAGCGGTCAGGGCGACGCTGCGGGTGGTGCGGGTAAACAGCTCGACGCCCAGGTGATGCTCGAGCAGTTGAATCTGTCGGCTGAGCGGCGGCTGGGTCATGTTCAATCGTTCGGCGGCACGCCGGAAGTTCAGTTCGGTGGCCACCGTGGTGAAGCAGCGCAGTTGGGTCAGTTCGAACATTGATCTAATCCAGGTATCAATCGAATGCCAAGTTAGATTAGACGGGATCAATGTCGGCGATCCATGATCGGCCTCGTCCCTAAAAAAACAATGAATGGGAGTCGCCCCTTGAATACCCTCCAGAGTCCGCCCGATCCGACTGTGCTCGCCCGCGCAGCGGCGAAGGTGAAGCGCCATGTGCTGCCGCTGTTCGTGGTGATGTTCATCGTCAATTACATCGACCGGGTCAACATCGGCTTCGTGCGCAGCCACCTGGAAACCGACTTCGGTATTGGCGCCGCTGCCTATGGCCTCGGTGCCGGGCTGTTCTTCATCGGTTACGCGATCTTCGAAGTCCCCTCCAACCTGCTGCTGCAACGCTACGGCGCCCGCGCCTGGCTGACGCGCATCATGTTCACCTGGGGCGCAGCGGCCATGGCCATGGCGTTCGTGCGCGGCGAAACGAGCTTTTATGTACTGCGCTTCATCCTCGGTGCGGCTGAAGCGGGGTTCTTCCCCGGCATCATTTATTACTTCACCCAATGGTTGCCGTCGACCGAACGCGGCAAGGCCATGGCGATCTTCCTCAGCGGCTCGGCCATTGCCTCGGTGATTTCCGGGCCGGTGTCCGGTGCGCTGTTGAACGTCAGCGGTTTCAGCCTGCACGGCTGGCAGTGGATGTTCCTGATCGAAGGCTTTGCCTCGATCGTGCTCTGCGGGTTTGTCTGGTTCTGGTTGCAGTCTCATCCGCGTCAGGCGAACTGGCTGAGCGCGGAAGAAAAGGACGCACTGGTGAACGCCATCGCGCTGGAGCAGCAGGCCCGCGAAGCCACGCAGACGGTCAAGCCGTCGATGTTCAAGTTGCTCGCCGACAAGCAGATCGCACTGTTCTGTTTCATCTACTTTTCCATTGCCCTGACCATCTACGGCGCGACGTTCTGGCTGCCGAGCATGATCAAGAAGATGGGCAACCTCGGCGACTTTCAGGTCGGCCTGTTCAACTCGATCCCGTGGCTGATTTCCATCGTCGCGATGTATGGCTTCGCCGCCATGGCCAGCAAATGGAAACACCAGCAGGCCTGGGTTGCCTTGACCCTGGTGATTGCCGCGTTCGGCATGTTCATGTCCACCACTGGCGGGCCGATTTTCGCCTTCGTCGCCATCTGCTTTGCGGCGATTGGTTTCAAGGCCGCCTCAGCGTTGTTCTGGCCCATTCCGCAAGGCTATCTGGACGCCCGCATCGCCGCGGCAGTGATCGCTTTGATCAACTCCATCGGCAACCTCGGCGGCTTCGTCGCCCCGACGGCGTTCGGTTTCCTCGAACAAAAAACCGGCTCCATCGAAGGCGGTCTCTACGGGCTGGCGGCCACCTCACTGGTGGCGGCGGTGGTGATCTTCTTTGCCCGCACGGCGCCGCGTGGCGATCCCGTTCGCGCCTTGACCGGCCAACCTGCCGAGGTCGCCACGGCAGAAAAATCAGTCAGTCATCAAGCCTTGAGCTCAGGTCCAAAGGGAGCAGCCTCTTGAAAATCAAACGAGTCACCGTCACCCCCATCGCTTTCCGCGATCCGCCGCTGCTCAACGCCAGCGGGATTCACGAGCCGTTCGCGCTGCGCTCGATCATCGAGATCGAGAGCGACAATGGCTACATCGGTCTCGGTGAAAGTTACGGCGATGCACCGGCGCTGCTGATCCAGCAACAACTTCAAGCGCAATTGATCGGTCTCGATCCGTTCAACCTCAATCAACTGCGGCGCATCGTCCAGGCCACCGTGGCGGCGCACAAACCGGCGAGCATTGCCGGCGCGGAACTGGCACCGGGCTCCCACGCCAGTAAAGCGGTGAGCAACGCGTATTCGGCGTTCGAAGTGGCGTTCCTGGATTTGCAGGCGCATTCGTTGAACGTGCCGTTGGTGGACTTGCTGGGCGGGGCGATTCGCGACGAAATTCCCTTTAGCGCCTACCTGTTTTTCAAATACGCGCAGCATGTCGATTCGCCGTACAAACCGGACAATTGGGGCGAGGCGCTGAACGAAGAACAGATCGTTGCCCAAGCGCGACGGATGATCGAGGCCTACGGTTTCAAGAGCATCAAACTCAAGGCCGGCACGCTGCCGCCGGAGCACGAAGTGTCGTGCATCAAGGCGCTGAAAAGGGCCTTCCCCGGTTACCCGTTGCGCATCGACCCGAATGGCAACTGGTCGCTGGAAACCTCGATTCGCATGGCTGAGTTGCTGGGCGATGACCTGCAATATTACGAAGACCCGACGCCGGGCCTCGACGGCATGGCCGAGCTGCACAAACGCACCGGGCTGCCGCTGGCGACCAACATGGTGGTCACCGATTTCGACGAGTTCCGGCGTAGCGTGGCGTTGAACAGCGTGCAGATCGTCCTCGCCGACCACCATTACTGGGGTGGTCTGCGCGACACGCAGGCGCTGGCGAAAATGTGCGACACCTTTGGTCTTGGCGTATCGATGCACTCCAACTCGCACCTGGGCATCAGCCTGATGGCGATGGCACATGTCGCCGCCGCGGTGCCCAATCTGGATTACGCCTGCGACACGCATTACCCGTGGCAGGAACCGGATGAAGAAGTGATCAAGGGCGGCAAGCTGCCGATCGTTGATGGCTGCGTGAAAATCACTCGCGAGCCCGGGCTCGGTCTGGAACTGGATCACGATCAACTGGGCAAGCTGCATGATCAATACCTGACCTGCGGCATTCGTCAACGCGATGACGTGAAGCAGATGCAACGTTACAAACCGGACTGGAAGGCGGTCAAACCGCGGTTTTGAGCTCGGTCAGCAAGCGTTCTATCTGCGCCAGCTCCCAGGTGCTGAGCAGGCTCACCGGGTCAGTGCCGTAACGTTGCCAACTGTCGAACAGGCCCTCGCGGCCGTCCGGGCTCTGGCAGCGTTGGCAGTGACGCAGGTGGTTTTCGTCGACGTCGAGGGTTAACTGCCAGCCCTCTATGTCGACCTGTACCAGGCCGGATACTGACGGTTCGTCCACTCGCCGCAGGGGACGAATCTCCAGGGCGGCGTCGCGTAATAGCTGGTAAATCTCGCGGGCGGTCAGCGCTGGCACAGGTGTCTCCGGTGGGCTCAGGTAAAAAATCGGCAACGACATCCCCCTGTAGGAGCTGGCTTGCCAGCGATGGCACCCTCAACTACAACGCATGGCTCAAGGGCCTCATCTCTGGCGAGCCAGCTCCTACAAGGTGGCGTTGGTGTTTAGCAGGCCTATGGGGAAATGATCCCATGGTCGATGGCGTATTTGACCAGCGCCGCCGGTTTGTCGATGTTGAGTTTGCGGCGGATGCTCAGGCGATGGGTTTCAACCGTGCGCACGCTGATGTCGAGGTCACGGGCCATTTCCTTGTTGTTCATCCCTTGAGCCATTTTGTACAACACCTGACTTTCACGCGGTGTCAGCTCATTGTCGGTGCTTCTATCGGCAATGAGCCGTTGGGCAATTTCCGCGCTGTAGAACGTTCCGCCACTGGCGATGGCTTCAATGGCGGCGATGATTTCCCGTGACGGCGCGTTCTTCAGCACATAGCCGCTGGCCCCCGAACGCACGGATTCGCTCACGTATTCATAATTGTCGTACATGCTCAGCACCAGCACTTTGAGCGAGGGGTACTGACTGCGCAGCAATCGCGTCAGCTCCAGACCGTTGATGTCCTTGAGGCTGATGTCGACCAGCAACAGGTCGGGCTGGCAGCGTCCGACCATCTCGATAGCGTCCGCGCCATTCTCGGCCTCGCCGACCACTTCCAGCGGTGCCATGACCGACAGCAGCGCCTTGATCCCGTCGCGAACCAGGGAGTGATCGTCGACCAGGGCGACGCGGATCGGGGAGGGCAGATTTATCACGGGCATTCACTCTTTTTGTCTGATCAGCGCTTTGCGCCGGGCATTTTCATCGGTAGCAGCACGTCCAGCTCACTTCTTCCCGGCACTGATATCAGCTCGAACCGGCCGCCAAAATGCTCGACACGCTCACGGATGTTACGCAGGCCGATGCCGGCGTGACCCCGTTCGACCTGGGCGACGTTGAAGCCGATACCGTCATCGATCACCGTCAACCGGATGGATTCTTCAGCGCCGTGCAGGTTGATGGAAACGTTTTTTGCCTGGGCGTGGCGTTCAATGTTGGTCAGGCCTTCCTGCACAATGCGAAACAACGAAACCGCCGCGCCATCGACCAGATGGCAGTCGAATTCGTTGTCGTTGTAGGTCACGGTGAGGCCGCTGCGCTGCTCGAACTCCTCGGCAAGTTGACCGATGGCTGCCGACAAACCCAGGGTGTCGAGCAAGGATGAGCGCAGGTCGTGGGAGAGGCTGCGCACCTCGCCAATCGCATCGCCGAGGCGTTCGGTGGCCTCTCTTAAAATGCTCAAGCCTTTGTCTTGTCCATTCTCCAGCACATGACTGGCGAGTTCGAACTGAAACTTGATGGACACCAGGACCTGACTGATGCCGTCGTGCAGTTCACGGGAAACCTGCGAGCGTTCTTCCTCTTGCAAACTGACGATGCGCTGGGTCAGGCGCTGAAGTTTTTTGTCGGCCAGACGGTGCTCGCTGACGTTCAGCGTCATGCCGCTGGCGAAGACAAACAGCACCGCCACGAGGGCCACAGCGGCAATCGCCAGCATGGTTTTGCGGATGCCCTGAGCCACCTCGTCACGCGCCTGTTGGGTTGCGCGCTCGACGTCCTCAAGGTAGATGCCGGTGCCGAGCATCCATCCCCAGCGATCCAGCATCACGACATAGGCGAGCTTGTCGGTGACCTGGCCGGAAGACGGCTTGTTCCACGCGTAGCGTTGAAAGCCTTCGCCCGATTGCGCACTTTTGAGCAATGCCTGAATCACCGCCAGGCCGTGCGGGTCCTTCATGTCCCACAGGTATTGGCCAACCAGTTCCGACTGCCGCGCGTGCATCAGGCTGCGGCCTTCGCGGTCATAGACGAAGAAGTAGCCATTGATGCCAAAGCTGAGCTTGCGCAGTTCTTCCAGCACTTGTTGCTGGGCGCGCGCGTCACCGTGGCCATCGTCGTACAGCGGCGCGATCAGGCTCTGGGCCATTTCCACGTAGTTTTTCAGTTCGGCGCGCTTGCTCGCCAGGATGCTGTCTTCGATCAGTTGCGCCTGTTGATCACCCACCTGGCGGTTCAGCGAAATCACCAGCCCACAGATGACAGCGATCGCCAACACGAGCGGCAGGATCCCGAGTGCGACGATTTTGTGTTTGAGCTGCATCTGGGCTCCTGTCCGGACCGGGGGAAGGCGAAGGCCGGCATCATATGCCAAAGATACGCGCGTCCAGTAGCGCTGCTGGACGGAATGACCTGCGGTTGGGAGGTCAGTCAGTTGAAAACACAAAACCCTGTGGGAGCGGGCTTGCCCGCGAATGCAATCTTTCAGTTGGCATTGAAGTGGACTGACCCATCGCTTTCGCGGGCAAGCCCGCTCCCACAGGGTGTTGCATTTCAGCTGACGATCGGCGTGTCTACGTAGAACTACGTAGAGACCGCGTACGTAGTAACGCGGATTTATTTGTAGACGGCATGCGCGGATATTGGGCCAGCTCCGCACAGCGGACACAATTATAAAAATTACCGCCGCAGTCACAAGCTGTCGGCAGGAGACACGCTATGCCCCGTCTGGCTAAACACCTCGCCTGGTTTGCCGTGGCTGTTCTGGGAGCGTTTGCGCTAAGTGTCGTGGCCCTGCGCCGCGGCGAAGCGATCAACGCCCTCTGGATCGTAGTCGCAGCCGTCGCTATCTACCTCGTCGCATACCGCTACTACAGCCTGTTCATCGCCAACAAGGTGATGCAACTGGACCCCAATCGAGCCACCCCCGCCGTACTCAATAACGATGGTCTGGACTACGTGCCGACCAACAAACACGTGCTCTTCGGTCACCACTTCGCGGCCATCGCCGGCGCAGGTCCGCTGGTCGGTCCGGTACTGGCGGCGCAGATGGGCTACTTGCCCGGCACGCTGTGGCTGATTGCCGGCGTGGTGCTGGCCGGTGCGGTTCAGGACTTCATGGTCCTGTTCATGTCGACTCGCCGCAACGGCCGTTCCCTGGGCGACATGGTCCGTGAAGAAATGGGCCGCATCCCGGGCACCATCGCGCTGTTCGGCTGCTTCCTGATCATGATCATCATCCTCGCGGTGCTGGCGCTGATCGTCGTGAAAGCCCTGGCCGAGAGCCCATGGGGCATTTTCACGGTGATGGCGACCATCCCGATCGCAATGTTCATGGGCATTTACATGCGCTACATCCGCCCGGGTCGCATTGGCGAAATCTCCGTGGTCGGCGTGCTGTTGCTGTTGGGGTCGATCTGGCTGGGCGGGCAGATTGCCGCCGATCCGGTGTGGGCCAAGGCGTTCACCTTCACCGGCATTCAAATCACCTGGATGTTGATCGGCTACGGTTTCGTCGCTGCGGTACTGCCGGTGTGGCTGATACTGGCACCGCGCGACTACCTCTCGACCTTCCTCAAAATCGGCACCATCGTGGCGTTGGCGATCGGCATCCTGATCACCATGCCCGAGCTGAAAATGCCGGCGCTGACCCAGTTCATCGACGGCACTGGCCCGGTGTGGAAGGGCGGTCTGTTCCCGTTCCTGTTCATCACCATCGCCTGTGGCGCGGTTTCGGGTTTCCACGCGCTGATCGCTTCCGGCACCACGCCGAAGTTGCTGGCCAGTGAAGGGCATGCCCGCTACATCGGTTACGGCGGCATGCTGATGGAATCGTTCGTGGCCATCATGGCGATGGTTGCCGCGTCGGTGATCGAGCCGGGCGTGTATTTCGCCATGAACAGTCCAGCGGCCATTGTCGGCGCGGATGCTGTTTCGGTGGCCCAGACTGTCAGCAGCTGGGGCTTCCTGATTACCCCGGAAGCCCTGCAAGCAGTGGCCAAGGACATCGGTGAAACCACCATCCTCGCCCGTGCCGGCGGTGCACCGACCCTGGCGGTCGGTATCGCGCAGATCCTGCACCACGTCCTGCCGGGTGAAAACACCATGGCATTCTGGTACCACTTTGCGATCCTGTTCGAAGCGCTGTTCATCCTGACGGCGGTGGACGCCGGTACCCGTGCCGGTCGCTTCATGCTCCAGGATTTGCTCGGCTCGTTCGTGCCGGCGCTGAAACGCACCGAGTCGTGGACTGCCAACCTGATCGCCACCGCCGGTTGTGTGGCGATGTGGGGTTACTTGCTCTATCAAGGCGTGATCGACCCGTTGGGTGGCATCAACACCTTGTGGCCGCTGTTCGGCATCTCCAACCAGATGCTGGCCGGTATCGCGCTGATGTTGGCGACAGTTGTGCTGATCAAAATGAAGCGCCAGCGCTACGTCTGGGTGACCATGCTGCCTGCGGTCTGGTTGCTGATCTGCACCACCACCGCCGGCTTCATCAAGCTGTTCGACGCCAACCCGGCGATCGGTTTCCTCGCGCTGGCCAAGAAGTACAGCGATGCCTTGGCCAACGGTCAGGTACTCGCGCCGGCCAAGAGCATCGAGCAGATGCAGCACGTGATCTACAACGCCTACACCAATGCGACGTTGACCGCGCTGTTCCTGTTGGTGGTGTTCAGCATCCTGTTCTTTGCCCTCAAGGTCGGTATCGCCGCGTGGGGAACCAAGGAGCGCACGGATAAAGAAGCGCCATTTCAGGCGCTGCCGGATGCCTGATCGAGGAGTGCAGCATGTTCAATGACCTGAGTCGTCTCGGTAAATACCTCGGTCAGGCCGCACGCCTGATGGTCGGCATGCCTGACTACGATACTTACGTCGAGCATATGCAGACCAAACACCCGGACAAACCGGTGATGAGCTACGAAATGTTCTTTAGGGAACGTCAGGAAGCGCGTTACGGAAGCAAGGCCGGGCCGAAGTGCTGTTGACCCGGTTGTCGGGTTAACAGCAATCCCTGTGGGAGCTAGCAGGCTAGCTCCCACATTTGTTTTGTACGGCACCCTTCAGGGTTTACGTTCAATAAGCGTTCGCCCGGGCTCATTGCGACAAACCAATTGATCCCGGTAATCGTCACACAGCGATTTCAGCACATCACTCGCGCAAGCCCCGCTGATCCGCCGATCAATCGCAAAACCCGCCACGTCCCCCTTCAGTTGAATATCCACTCCCGACACCGTTTCCAATCGCTGCTTGATCTCCCCAAGCGTCCACGGCTTTGAACTGAACACCAGGCTGTCGGCCGGGTATTGGCGATCCAGGTACCAATAGATGCCGCCCAACAGCGCAAAGCTTGTCGCCAGACAAAGGAGGGGAGGCGGCAACTTTAAATGGATGTTGTCGTAGAGAATTTCCGCCAGTGTCTGCCAGAGCTTCAGTCGGAAGGACAAGCCAAGCCCCATGACCAGTAAGATCGCGGCGAAGCCCATGGCCGCAAACAAAGCCATACGCTCAAGGTCCGACAGCTCTTCCAGGCAGGTGAAGTTCATGGGGCTTCACCTCTGTGCTGGCGAGAAGTAAAGCACGCGCAGTCGTGCATCCTGTCGGTAGTTGATCTGGACATAACCGCGACCCAGTTCAACGTCGCTCTCGGCATCCCACTTGAGGATGTGCGGCTCTTTTTTGCCGAGGAAAATCGCTTCCAGTTCGCCGCTGTACTTGTGTGCCACCTCCTGAACCAAGGCATCCAGCTGTTTGATCGGTGCTTCTGCAATTTGCGCGGATGCACGGAACAGGCTGGCGCGGGCCATGACCGGCAAACTGCGTTCTATGAATGCGCGATCGCTGAGCGGGGTGATATCGCCCGTTTTAATGAACTCGAGATACCGACTGAAAATATCCGGGGCGACGTCTGACTGCGCCTGCAGCGTGTGGGTGCCCAGCATCGGGTTGATAAGTACATCGGGATTGGCGCCGATAGCGGCGAAGGAGATCTCGCAGATACTCGCTTTCGCGTACATGAACACACCACAGGCACCACTCGTGCCGTAGGCCTGATAGTCGTGGCTACTGAACTCGCATTCGCAGGTTTTGCCTTGCGCTTGAGCGTTGCCGACAACAAGCACCAGCAGCAGAAATCCGCCTGGAACCCAGGTAGGTAACCTCAGAGACAAAGGCATGATGACTACCTTTTTTAAAGGAGGATGCACAGTATTGAGCGTAGCGCCAGGTCGCACGCTCTGCCCGCTTTAAGGCAACTCCTCCCAAGTGACGTGGGTCAAATCGGACTTTTCAGCATGCGCGCGCAACTGCAGATGATTTTGCTGATCATGGTGTTCGCCATACAAAAGGCCCACCCCGGCGTGCAGGCACGCGTAGTACCAGGCATCGTCATCACTCATGTGGGAGTCCGGCTGAATGAACATCTGCCGTGTTTTTTTGAAGCAATAGTTAATCTGAAAGTGCCGAGCGCGGGTCATCCGATTCTCCAGGTCATGCCGCTACGACATTGATGGCGTAGTGCCAGTTCCCTTTCTTTTTCGGATGCCTCTCGGACTTTGCAAACTCGCAGGTGATTAAACCCATCCTGCGGCGCAACGGCGTCCGAATGCCCGACCGCGCGAAACATTGAACTGTTCAAATCGCCGCGCGTCGAAGCCATAAAGCCGGTTTGAGCGTTTCAATGGATCTGGAGGCGGGTGATGTCGAGGCGGGCGTTGATGCGATTTTTTGCGGTGTACCTGTCCGCGTTCCTGGCGTTCGGAGTGGGCGTGACCCTCGCGTCTTCCTGGATTGCCTCTCATATTCTTCTGAAGTGGATGCTGTGACCCCGCATTTTTTGGATGCGTTGGAAGAATTCCTCCAGGGTCACCTCGAACACCACACCGGCGCCATACAAGCCGCCCTGATCAGCGCAAGCGCCTTCTCGGCCGGCCATTCGTTTCTGGCACTCAGTGACGATCCAGCCACACCGTCTGCGCATTGCAGAATTCGCGTACCCCGAAGTGCGAAAGCTCGCGACCGAAACCGCTCTTCTTCACGCCGCCGAAGGTGACACGCGGATCGGAGGCGCAGTAACCATTGATGAACACGCCACCGGTTTCCAGTTCGCCGGCCATCTGTTGGGCACGCTCCACGTCGCCTGTATAGATCGTTGCGGCGAGGCCGAACTCACTGTCATTGGCCAGTTCCAGCGCATGGGTGGCGTCGCGTGCGGTGATGATCGACGCGACCGGGCCGAACAGTTCCTGTTTGAACGAGGTCATCTGGTCAGTGACATCCGCGAAAACCGTTGGCTCATAGAAGTTGCCGGGGCCTTCGGCCTTGTGGCCGCCCAATAACAACGTCGCGCCTTCTTCCAGTGTGTCGCGCACCTGTTGATGCAGTTCATCACGCAGATCAAAGCGCGCCATCGGGCCGATGTACGTGGCGGCGATCAGTGGATCACCGACCACCAGCTTGCGCGTGGCGTCGACGAATTTGCGCGTGAACGCCTCGACAATGCCTTGCTCGACAATCAGGCGCTTGGCCGCTGCGCAGACTTGCCCGGTGTTTTGATAGCGGCCAATCACCGCCGCTTTCACGGCTTCGTCGAGGTCGGCATCGTTGAGCACGATAAAAGGGTCGGAGCCACCCAATTCCAATACGCACTTTTTCAATGCCGCACCGGCTTGCGCGCCGATGGCCATGCCGGCCCGCACGCTGCCGGTGAGGGTGACTGCTGCAATGCGTGAGTCTTTGATCGCCGTGGAAACACCTTCCGGCGTGACGTTGATCACCTCGAACACGCCTTCAGGGAAGTCGGCTTGCTTGAAGGCTTCCAGCAACAGATAAGCGCTGCCCATCACGTTCGGGGCGTGTTTGAGCACGTAGGTATTGCCGGAGAGCAGTACCGGAACGGCGCCGCGCAGGACCTGCCAGATCGGGAAGTTCCACGGCATCACCGCGAGAATCGGGCCGAGCGGGCGGTATTCGATGCGCGCCTTGCCGCCTTCAACCATGGTTGGTTCGGCGGTCAACATCGCAGGACCGTGTTCGGCATACCACTCGCAGAGCTGCGCACACTTTTCGATTTCGCCACGTGCTTGAGTGATCGGCTTACCCATCTCCAGGGTGATCATGTTCGCCATCGTTTCTGCATTGGTGCGCAAGACGTTGGCCAGTGCGATCAGCCGTTGCGAGCGTTGCGCAACCGGTGTGCCGCGCCAGATACGGAACCCGGCCGCGGCACGCGACAGTGCGGTTTGCAGTGTCGCATCGGATTCAAAAGGGTAGTGACCGATCTGTTCGCCGTTGGCGGGGTTGATCGAGATGGCATGGGTGAGGCTGGAAACGTTGGTCATGGCACCGTCCTGCGAGGTGGGGATGCGCTCAGACTACGGTGGCGTTAGTGTTCTGGAAACTGAATAATACTGATCATATCGTTCACGTTTGGAGAATGACATGGATCTGGTTCAGCTCGAAATTTTCAAAGCGGTCGCCGAGCATGGCAGCATCAGCGTGGCCGCTCAGCACATCCATCGGGTGCCGTCGAACCTGACGACGCGGATCAAACAGCTGGAACTGGACTTGGGCGTGGACCTGTTTATCCGTGAGAAAAGCCGCCTGCGGCTGTCGCCGGCCGGTTGGAGTTTTCTCGACTATGCCCGACGCATTCTCGACCTGGTCCAGGAAGCGCGCGCGACGGTTGCCGGGGAAGAGCCGCAGGGATCGTTTCCCCTGGGTTCGCTGGAGAGTACGGCGGCGGTGCGTATTCCTGAATTGTTGGCCGCCTATAACCAAAAGCACGCCAAGGTCGAACTGGCCCTGTCCACTGGACCTTCCGGGACCATGATCGACGGCGTGCTCTCGGGTCGATTGGCGGCTGCGTTTGTCGACGGGCCGGTGCTGCACCCGGCACTCGAGGGCGTACCGGCATTCGAGGAAGAGATGGTGCTGATCGCGCCGCTCAACCATTCCCCGATTCACCGCGCGCAGGATGTGAACGGTGAAAACATCTACGCCTTTCGCTCCAATTGCTCTTACCGGCACCACTTTGAAAGTTGGTTCGCCAAGGACGCCTCGGTGCCCGGCAAGATTTTCGAAATGGAGTCCTATCACGGCATGCTCGCCTGTGTCAGCTCCGGTGCTGGTCTGGCGCTGATGCCGCGCAGCATGCTCGAAAGCATGCCGGGCTGCACCACTGTGAGTGTGTGGCCGTTGTCCGAGTCCTTTCGCTATTTGCGAACCTGGCTGGTGTGGCGCAGGGGGACGGTATCGCAAAGCCTGACCATGTTCGTGCGTTTGCTTGAAGAGCGATGCCCAGCGCCGGAGCTACTGACTTGAGCGAATCGCGCCGCCGTCGATCGGCAGGTTCTGCCCGGTCAGGTAGCCTGCGTGGCGGCTGCAAACGAACGCGCAAAGCACACCGAACTCTTTGGGACAGCCAAAACGTTTCGCCGGGATTTCGCTGCAACAATCGGCGAGGAACGTTTCACTTTCTTGCCCCAACTCCTGGGCTGCGGCGACCAGGTTGCCACGCAGCCGATCGGTGTCGAATGAGCCGGGTTGCACGTGACGTTGCGGCTGGCAATCGAGCCTGGTCGTTCGTCGCATCGGTATGGCTACCATGGTTACCAGCGCGGCGCCGCAATACCTGGAGCACAAAGGTGAATCAGCAGTCACCGATAGATAACCGGCTCTTTGTCCGCTGATGAGGGATTCGGCGCAGAGCAAGTTAATCATATTCTGAAAGCATGGCGATGGTTTGGGCTGGCATTCTTGTCGTTGTTTCGCCAAGTGCGATGCTTCTTTCTTAACGTCTCGGACTCGCATCGTCTGAACCCGGCGATGCAAAGCAAAAATGTACTTTTTCTACCAAAGAAACTGTTGCTGCAGCGATCCGTCCCTGCTTGTATCCTTGTTCAAGACGATGACACGCGCGACAGCGATGGAGTTGGCCCATTAGTCGCTGGAACGGAAAACCGGACCTTCCATAAGGTAGTAACGTGAAGCGTGATACCCGCCTTGTTGTGCTTTTGTTGTTGGTTATCAGTTGTTCCCTGGCGTCTCTGACGGTGTGGAAAGTGTTGGCTTCTCGAGATCGGGCACTGGACGAGGTAGACGTTCATGGCTTGAACCTTACCCAGGCGCTTGCGACTTACTCCGAAGGTATCGTCCGTCAAAGCTCGCTGCTTTTGCTCGGGCTCGTCGAGCGCCTGGAAACCGAAGGGAGTGGCCCCGCACAGATTCAACGGCTAAGTGCACTGGTCAACCGCCAGGAACCGCTGATGCCACAGCTCAGCGGCATCACCATCTACGATAATCAGGGTCGCTGGTTGATGTCTTCCAATCGGCCGATTCCAGCCGGGGCGAGCAGTAGCGATCGAGCCTATTTCATTCATCATCGCGACGATCCGTCGCGTGAGACGTTTATCGGCCCGCCCATCCAGAGCCGCTCCAATCAGGAGTGGGTGATTACCGTCAGCCGACGTTTCAATGATGCTCGCGGCGAGTTTGCCGGCGTGGTGGCGGTCACCTTGGGTGTCGAAAACTTCCTGCGGCTGTTCGGGACGATCGACGTAGGGCAGGAGGGCGCAATCGGCTTGTCCTATACCGATGGTACGTTGCTGGTTCGCTATCCCTTTCGCGAGCAGGACATGGGGCGCAACTTTTCCAAGTCGCCGATCTACGCAAAGTATCTTGTCGATCGATCAGTCGGCACCGCGTCGTTTACCTCCAGTCTGGATGGTGTGGAGCGGCTCTACGCCTTCCGCAAGAGTGACCGGTTGCCACTGATAACCACCGTCGCAATCGGTAAGCACGAGGCACTCGCTGCGTGGCGAATGGAGGCGCTCCTGTCGGCTGTGGTGGTGACGGGGTTGCTGGGGCTTACAGGCCTCATCGGCTGGCTCCTGATCCTGGATATCCGTCGGCGTACCAAGGCAGAAGATCAGTTGCGGGAAACTGAGCAGCAGTTGCTTGCATCGAATCGGCAGCTTGAGTTGCTTGCGATGAAGGACGCCCTGACCGGTTTGGCAAATCGGCGCTGCTTTGATGAGAGCCTCGTCATGGAAGCAAGACGCGCACAACGTGACGGCACGACGTTGGCATTGCTGATGATTGATATCGACTACTTCAAGCTGTTCAACGACTCACTCGGACATGTAGCTGGAGACGCATGCCTGCAGACAGTTGGCAGAATCCTGGACGATTGTGTGCGGCGACCATCGGACCTGGTGGCACGTTATGGGGGAGAAGAGATGGGTGTAATCATGCCTGACACTGACAGTGACGGTGCAACAGTGGTCGCGCAACTTATCCTCGACCGTTTGAAGCAAGAGAACATCCCGCACACATCCAGCCCGTTCGGACGGGTCAGTGTCAGCATCGGGATTACTGTGGCCACGGGGACGGAACTGGATCATTTGCAAAGATTGATCGAGGTCGCAGATCAGGCGCTGTATAACGCCAAGGCGTTGGGGCGTAACCAGTTTGCGAGAGGGGTGCGGTGACAGGCGTTCACCACCGACTTCCTGTCAAATTGGAACGGCACCCATGTTCCTCTATCTATTAATGATTCTGCTGTCTGCGACGTTCATCGCTTGATTGGCTACATCTACCAGAACGCGCCGTAAAACATCGTTCAAGGCATGCAAACTATCGCCAATGGCCACCGCGTGGGTGGTCGCGGGTCAGTCTTCCGGCAGGTTATTGAATATTTTTTCCAGCGTTCCGTTCAATTTGGTGATCTGGGCTTCGGTCAGGCCTTTGAAACTGGTGCGGAAGATATCGCTGGTGCCGTGCTGGATTTCTTCAATGGTATGGCGGCCGACATCGGTGAGTGAGACCTGAGTCACGCGTCCGTCGCTGGCGCTGGTGTTGGTTTCTACCAGGCCGTCGGCTTTCATGCGATAGACAATTTTGGTGATGGTCGAGAGCTTCGCGATGGCGTGGATGGAGATTTCCGAAATGCTCGACTCGCCATTTTCCTTGAGGATGAACAGAATCCGCCAGCGCGGTATGTCCATATCGATTTTTTTCAGCGCTTTCTCCATGGCCATGGAGTAGCGGCCGTGCAGGCGAGCCAGCCAGTAGAAGGGAAACTCTTCCTTCTTGAAGTCTTCGCTGGCAGGGTTGTATCGGCTCAGGCGCTTTTTCGGGGTGGTCATAAAGGTTGGCGTAGTCTTTCAGGTGAGCGGGTTTGATAGCGGGCGTCATTGTCGCGCCACCCGCGGCAAAAAACCAGCAGGCACGCCTTAGCCCGCCTCCGGTAAGGACGTCAGGCCAGGCCTTCGTGTTTGAGGCTCTCACGGAAGTGGCGGCACCCCTTGATCAGCAAGAGCAGGGTGAGCGCGACGGCGAAGGCACTGAGCAGGGTAATCGATGAGCCGACCATGGCCGGATTTTGGAATAGCCTGTCAGTGAGCAGTGCGACCAACGTGGTACCAAGACCCAGGCCGATCAGATTGGAAATCAGCAGGAATAGCGCACTGATCTGCGCTCGCATCTGATTCGGCGGCAGGATTTGCATCGCAGCGGTCGAGGCCGGCATTGGGAACGAAGCGAAGAACATCGCCGGTGCCAGCAATGCCACGGACATCCACAGTTCGCTGACCTGGGTGAACGCGATGGCGGGCACGGCCATGCCGATTGCCCCGATGACTCCCGCACGGATCGGCGCATCGCTGTAGCCTTTTTTCGCCAGCCAGTCGATCAGCCAGCCGCCACAAAACACGCCACTGGTATTGGCCAGCAGCACCACGATCCCGAGCATGTAGCCGGTATCGCTAGGGGCTAGGCCGAATTTGCGCATATAGAAGGCCGGGGTCCAGCTGAGCATGCAGAACAGCGTCATCGCGTAGAACGAAAACCCCAGGTAGTGGCAGAAAAAGGTCTTGCGGTGCACTGCCAGGAACTTGAATGCCTGTTTCATGCTGGGCGCGTGGACATTACCCGCCGCATCCAGCTTCAAGCCCTTGCGAGCCGGGTCGCGAATGGTCAGGGCAATCAGCAGGGCAACGAGAATGCCCGGCAGTCCCACCAGAAAAAACGTCACTTGCCAGGGCCGCATTTCGCCCAGTAGCGGTACGGCGACACTGTCGAGGTTCTTCAGCAAGTCGATGACGTAGCCGCCTATCAGAAAAGCCACGCCGCCACCGATGAACGAGCCGATCGAGTAGATCGCCACGGCGCGCCCAAGTTTTTCCCGGGGGAACATATCGCTGAGCATCGAGTAGGTGGCCGGCGACAGCGACGCTTCACCAATCCCGACACCGATGCGGGCCATAAACATCTGCAAGAAGTTTTTGCTCACCCCGCACAGGGCTGTCGCCAGGCTCCAGAACGCAATGCCGATGGCGATGATTTTCGGACGGGAAAACTTGTCCGCCAGCAACGCGATGGGCATGCCCATGAAGGCATAGAACAGAGAGAAAGCCAGGCCGTGCAGCAGGCTGAACTGGGTGTCGGATAGCTGCATGTCGTGTTTGATCGGTTCGATCATCAACGCCAGGATTTGACGATCGATGAACGAAAAAATATAGGCCAGCATGCAAACGGCAACGACATACCATTCGTAGGCATAGCTTTTACGGGTGACCTCGGTCGGTGTTTTGCTGGTCATGCTGTTTGGCCCCTTCAGGGTTGGCAATCAGTCAGTCGGCGGCAGCGGTTCGCAATTGGGTGTATTGGTGACGCCGTCGTTACCCGAGCGCCTTGCCCTGGTGCGTTTATTGGTTTTGTTGTGCGGTTCCAGGTTGCCAATGGTTTGGCATATGGGTGTTGCAGGACCTTTTTAAGCCCTTGTTTGCCTAGACTCTATGCACCAGGCGCAGAGGCTGTTCCGGGCGCGCAGAAGCGTTTGCGTGGCGTGAAAATTGCTTTCCATTTCCACTAAATTATCGACGTGCCTGCGGGCAGCGGTGTCATTTTCTGGAGGTGCTTCAGCATGTTCGATCAACACTCTTCGCTCCGTCATCATTGCCTTCTGAGTTCCGGCGGGTTTGGCGAGGTCAAGGATCGGGTCAGTCACTACCTGTGGCCCCACCAGATGAAAATGCAGCAGGGTGGCGCCCTGCAATCGCGCCTGTATGGCGTGTTTTTCGGCAGCTCGGCATTGTTCGATCTGCACTACGGTGCACCGGTGGAAATCGACGCCGGCGATATCAGTGACTACTACCTGATTCGGGTCACCCTGGAAGGCAGCGGCATGGTCAGCCTGGGCAAGCAGTGCGCGATTTTGCGCAAGGGCGGGCTGACCATTTCTTCGCCTTCCGAGCGCAGTTTTATCCGAATCGACAAGGACTGCCGCAACCTGATTTTGCGCGTTGATCGCCAAGCCCTTGAGCGTCAGCTGCAAGTGTTGCTCAACCGGCGTTTGCGTCAGCCGTTGGTGTTCGATATTCAGGTCGATGCCGAGCATCAGGGCATGGCGACGGTAAGGAAAACCCTGGATTACATCTGCCAGCTCTATGGCGACGCCAGCCAGGCGCTGCTGACCTCGACCATGGGCGGGAGCCTGTCGGACTATCTGCTGTCGGTGCTGCTGACCCAACTGCCGCACAATTATTCGGTCGATCTGCTGCAAGACCAGCGCCAACCAATGCCTCACCATGTCAAAAAGGCCCGTGACTACATCGAACAGCACCTGGCCGAACCGATTGCCTTGGTGAGCCTGGCGCAGTTCTGCGATGTGTCGATCCGCACCTTGCAAAATGGCTTCACGCGCTTTCTTCAGCAAACCCCCAGCGACTATGTCCGCACACGTCGTCTGGCGTTGGTTCACGTCGCCCTGCAGCAGGCCGGGCCGACCGACAGCGTGACGGATATCCTGTTGCGTCACGGAGTCGCCAGCTTCGGCCATTTCGCCATGCAGTACCGCAAACAGTACGGCTGCCTGCCTTCCGAGACCCTGCGACGTCAGGCCTGATGCATGAGGATGAATCGCTCAGCCTTGTAGAAAACGCTGGGCGAGGTCGAGTTGGGAGTTGGCCAGTTGATGCAGCTCCTCGCCGATCTGGGTACTGCGTAGGGACTGATCGCTGCTGATTTGCGCCAGATTCACGATCTGGGAAATCTGCCCATTGATCTCTTGGGCGACTTGACCTTGCTGTTCGATGGCCGAGGCCATTTGCAAACTCATGCCAGAGATCTGTCCGACTTCCTCGCAGATGCGCCGCAATGCGGTTTGGACTTGCGATACGTCTTCGCGTGATTCCCGTGCGGCCGATTCGCCACGTTGCGCGGTGGCGAGGGCGAGGGCGCTGCCGTCACGCAACTGCTCGATCGAGCGCTGGATTTGCTCAGTGGATTCACGAGTGCGAGTCGCGAGGCTGCGTACCTCATCGGCGACCACTGCGAAGCCGCGCCCGGTCTCGCCGGCGCGGGCCGCTTCGATGGCCGCGTTCAGCGCCAGCAAATTGGTCTGCTCCGCGATGCTGCGAATCACATGCGCGACGCCGCTGATGGATTCGATCGATTCCGCGAGGCGACTGACGGCCAAGCCAATTTCCTCGACCGAAGTGCACAGGCCGGTCATCGAACGCTGGCTTTGCCCGGACATCCGGTCACCATCGCGAGCCAGTCGGTCGACGGCTTGGGTGGCTTCGGCTGCGTGTTGCAGGTTGCGCGACAGTTCCTGGATCGTGGCACTCATTTGATGGACGGCCGCGGCGGACTGCTCGGCTTCTTCAAGTTGCCGTTGCAGGTGCCCGGATTGGGTCTGTACCAGTGTCGACGATTCCTGCGCGCGTTGACGCACGGTCTCGCCGTTGATCCGGATACGTGCCATGACCGTGCGCATCCGCGTGTTCTGGCTGTTGAGGGCCATGTCAAAACGGTTGGCAACGCTGGCGCTGCCTTCCTGAAGCGGGGCCAGCAACGCGTCGCTGTAGACCTGATCATGCCGGGCCATGATTCGGCGGACGTCCGCCTGTTGTCTGGCTCGCCATTGCCAGCTCGCGGCGAGGACTCCACCGAGCACCAGCAGGCCGGGTGTCAGGTCGATCTGTCCAACAGCCATGGCGCCTGTCACACCAAGCCCCACTAACCAGGCGATACCCTGAGTGCTGGCATGTTCCTGTACGCGGCGGGCAAAAGTCAGCGGGCCGTGGCCCGCATTCAAGCGTCGATAGAGCTTTTCCGCTCGCAGGCTTTGGGCGGCGTCCATCGGGTGATATGCCGTGCCCAGCGCATTCAGCTGACCGCCCTCCAGCAGTGGCACCACATAGAGATTGCACCAGAACGTCATGCCCTGTTTATCGCGACCCATCAAGGGCGCTGTCCAGGGCACACCGCTGCGCAAGGTCTCCCACATACGATCAATGACTCGATTGGGCATCAGCGGATGATTGATCAGTTCGTGCGGCTGGTTCAGCAGCTCGTCTCGGGCGTAACCGCTGAGCGCCACATAGGCGTCGTTGCAGGCCATCAGATGGCCGCGAGTATCCAGGCGTGAGATCGGGATTTCTGGCTGCGCCGCAACGATGACCGGCGGCGTGTTTTCCTTTGACTTAGCCACTGAACGCTCCCGCGATTACCAGCACTGGCCGCGTTCGGCGCGCATTTTGCGAACCATGGCGTCGAAAAATTTCACAGCGAAGCCGCTGTCCCGAATGAGCATGGCCGTGAGTTCGGCACACTTCTGGCTGATCGCTTCAGGCAGCGGATTGTCCTCACCGCCGAGAGCGCCGGCCTGGCACTGGATTTCGGCGGCGCGCTGCACTGTCCACAGCAGGAAGAACGCCTTGGCAATGCTGCTTTCGCCGACCGCAATGCCGTGATTGCGCAGCACCAGGATGTGCTTGTCGCCAAGGCTGTCGATCATCCGCGCTTTTTCGTCGTCGAACAGCGTGATGCCTTCGAAGGTGTGGTAACCGACCCGTCCGTAGAGTTGTGCACCGTAAAAGTCATTATGGGCAAAACCGGCCTTTTTCATGACGATGGCGGAAATCGGCGTGGTGTGCGTATGGATCAGGCACTGAATGTCCGAACGGGCGCCGTGCACCGCGCTGTGCAGAGCGAAACCGGCGGGGTTGCCGTCGTAGGGTGAGTCTTCGAGCTTCTTGCCGTGCAGGTCGACCTTGAGCAGGTTTTGCGGTGTCACTTCGGTGTAATTGAGGCCGAACGGGTTGACCAGGTAATGGTGCGCCGGGCCGGGCAGGCGAGCGGAAATATGGTTGAAGATCGTCTCGGTCCAGCCGAAGAAATCCACCAGGTGGTAGCAGTGCGCAAGTTGCACGCGCAGTGCCCATTCTTCGTCGCTGTACGCGTGCGGTTTTGCCATTGGGGTGTGGTCCATGTCGGAGTCCTTGTCGTAGTGAGTCAGTGACGGGCCTGTTCGCCGCGAAAGCGTGCCAGGGCAATGAGGTGTCGAGTAACGGGCATCGGGATCGCCATGCCATCGGCCAATTCCAGCACGGCGTCGCCGATGGCGGCCAACTCCAGAGGGCGACCTTTCTCATAGTCCTGCAGCATCGAGGTACGCACGGCGCCCATGCCGGCGCCGAGTTCGAGAAAGGTCCGTGGATCGATGCTCACGCGCGCGCCGTACGCGGCGGCCGTCAGCAAGGCTTCGTGCAGGCAACTGCTGACCAGGTCGCGTAACTCCGGCAGGCTGTAAAGCTGATCAAGCGTCGCACCGGTAATCACCGAGAGGGGGTTGGAGGTGAGGTTGGCGATGATCTTGGTCCACAGATTGTCGCGGATGCGGTCGGTGGCTCGTGCTTCGATACCGACGCTTTCGATCAATGCGCGCACACGCTCCAGGCGGGGGCTGAGGCGGTTGTCAGGCTCACCGAAAATCATCAGGTGCGGGGTGTTCGATTCAGCCACGGCATTGGCCGGGCAGTGCGCGGTGATGAACACCACGCAGCCGATAACGTGACGCAGGTCCAGGGCCTGGGCGAGCGTCGACTGCGGATCAACCGCGTTCACCCGTTGCCCGTCGTAGCGTCCACCTTCACCGTGGAAGTACCACCATGGCACGCCGTTGATCACCGGGATCACCACCGTTTCGGCGCCGATCATCGGTTGCAGTTGCGGCAGCAGGCTGGCCAGGGCTTGTGCCTTGGTGCAGAGGAATATCAGGTCTTGCTCGCCAAGGCTGGCAGCGTCCTCGCTGGCCTCGACTCGTACATGATGATGACCGTCCAGATCGGACAAGTGGATGCCGTCACGGCGGATGGCGGTCAGGGTTTCACCTCGGGCCAGTACGTTGACCGTATGGCCGTTACCCGCAAGACGGGCTGCCAGGGTGCAGCCGATGGCACCGGCGCCGGCGATGCCGATGCGCAAGGAAGAAGCGTTCATCGTGACTCCGGATGATCAGAAAGGGCTGTGAAGGCCGGACCCGACGCCGTTTCGGGCGCCGGGGCGGGGCGGCGGTCAGTTGGCGAGCATTTCCTGGTGTTTGCTGGCCAGGCCGAGATAGGCTTCGATCACGCGAGGGTCGTCAGCCAGTTGCTGCGCCGGGCCCTGCATGGCGATCTGGCCGGTTTCCAGCACATAGGCGTAATCGGCCACCCGCAGGGCGGCCCGCGCGTTCTGCTCGACCAGCAGGATCGATACCCCTTGCTCACGCAGCGCCGTGATAATGCGGAAAATCTCCCGGGTAATCAGCGGCGCCAGGCCCAGGCTTGGCTCGTCGAGCATCAGCAGTTTGGGCTTGGCCATCAGCGCCCGGCCGACGGCGAGCATCTGCCGTTCACCGCCGGACAACGTCGCCGCCAATTGCTCGCGGCGTTCCCACAGGCGCGGGAACAGTTCGTAGATTTCCCCAAGCGTTTCGCTGTAGCGACGGTCGCCTCGACGATGGCGTTGAAAAGCGCCGAGCAGCAAGTTGTCGGCCACGCTCATGCTGGTGAACAATTCGCGTTTTTCCGGCACCAGGCCCAGGCCCCGCGAGACCATCACTTCCACTTCCGGCAAGGTTTCCAGGCTGCCGTCGAAATGCACCTGACCCCGGGAGCCAAGCACGCCCATGATGGCCGAAAGCAGGGTGGTTTTGCCGGCGCCATTGGGGCCGATCACTGTCACGATCTGACCTTTGCCGACGGTCAGGCTGGCGTCGCTCAGCGCTTCGACCTTGCCGTAGGCCACGCTCAGGCCTTTGATCTCCAGCACGGCGTCGTCGACCTGGTTGCGCGGTGCGAGGTGCGGTTCCACTTGCATGTTCATCATTCAACTCCTCCCAGATAGGCTTCCAGCACGGCCGGATCCTTCTGTACGTCTTCGGGCAGGCCCTGGGCGATCCGCTGACCGAACTCCATGACCACCACGCGATCGACCAGGCCCATGACGAAGTCCATGTCGTGCTCGACCAGCAGAATCGCCATGCCTTCGCTGCGCAGGCGGCTGAGCAGAATGCCAAGGGCTTCCTTTTCTTTCAGGCGCAGGCCAGCGGCGGGTTCGTCGAGCAGCAGCAGGCAAGGATCGGCGCACAAGGCGCGGGCGATTTCCAGAATCCGCTGTTGGCCGAGTGCCAGGCTCCCGGCCTCTTCATACAAGTAATCGCCCAAGCCAACGCGCTCCAGCTGACGTCTGGCTTCGCCGAGCAGCTCGGCTTCCTCGCGACGATCCAGATGCAGTGCCGCCGAGAGCACACCTTGCTGGCCGCGCAAATGCGCGCCAATGGCAACGTTCTCCAGCACGCTCATGTTGCCCAGCAGTTTCACGTGCTGAAAGGTGCGGCTCATGCCCATGCGCGCCACTTGCCGCGAGTTTAGGCCGTTGATCTTTTGACCCATGAACAGCACTTCGCCGCTGCTCGGTGTATCGACGCCGGAGAGCTGGTTGAACATGGTGCTTTTGCCGGCACCGTTGGGGCCTATCAGCGCGAGGATTTCACCTGAACGGATCTCCAGGCTCATGTCGTTGTTGGCCACCAGTCCGCCGAAGCGCTTGGTCACATTGCGCGCTTCAAGGATCAGCTCGCCATGTTTGGGCAGTTGCCGACGGGGCAGGGGTGCCGCTTTGGCGTCGACATTCCGGACCTTGGCGCGGACCCTGAAGCGGGCCGGTATCAGGCGCGTCAGCAAAGGCCACAGACCACCCGGTGCACGCTGCATAAGCACCACGATCAGGATGCCGAATACGATGATTTCGTAGTTGCCGGTGTTACCCAGCAAGTGCGGCAACCAGTCCTGCAGCCATTGCTTGAGCAGGGTCAGGATGCCCGCGCCGAGCAAGGCGCCCCACACGCTGCCGACCCCGCCGATCAGGGCCATGAACAGGTAATCAATGCCCATGTTCAGGCCGAAGGGTGTCGGGTTGACGAAGCGTTGGGTGTGCGCATAAAGCCAGCCGGAAATGGCTGCGAACACCGCAGAGATGACGAAGATCACCATCTTCGAGCGGAAGGTGTTGACCCCCATCGACTCGGCCATGACCTGGCCGCCCTTGAGTGCGCGAATGGCGCGGCCTTCGCGAGAATTCAGGAGGTTCTGGGTGATGACGATCGCCAGTAATAGCAGGGCCCAGATCAGGTAGAAAATGTTTTCGCCCTTATCCAGTTTCAGGCCGAACAGCGAAATCGATGGCAAGCCGCCGACGCCGGTATGGCCGCCCAGGGATTCCAGCGTGCCGAACAGGTAGTACAGCGAAAGGCCCCAGGCAATCGTTCCCAGCGGCAGGTAATGCCCAGACAACTTGAGCGTCAGGGCACCGAGAATCAGTGCCACTGACGCGGTGAGCACCACGCCCACCAGCAGCGTCAGCCATGGTGACGTCCCGGCCCACGCCAGCCAGGCTGGCAATTGCTCGGTGGTGGTCAGGTAGGCTGAGGTGTAGGCACCCAGCCCGACGAACGCGGCCTGACCGAAACTGGTCATGCCGCCGACACCCGTGAGCAGCACCAGCCCCAAGACGACCATGGCGTACATGCCGATGTAATTGAGCAGGGTGACGTAGTACGGCGGCAACAGCAGCGGCGCAACGCCCACCACCAGCAACAGGGCAAGCAACAGATAGCGCGAATTCATTCTTCTTCCTCCACATGACGACTGGTGAACGAACGCCACAGCAGGAACGGAATAATCAGTGTGAACACGATGATCTCTTTGTAGGTACTGGCCCAGAACATCGAGAAGGCTTCGATCAAGCCCACTGCCAGGGCGCCGAGTGCGGCGACCGGATAGCTCACCAGCCCGCCGATGATCGCGCCGACAAAGCCTTTGAGGCTGATGACAAAACCAGAGTCGAAATACAGCGTGGTGATCGGGGCGATCAGGATCCCCGACAGCGTGCCGATCAGCGCTGCGAGCAGGAAGGTCGACTTGCCGGCGAGGGTCGGCGAGATACCCATCAGCCTCGCCCCCATGCGGTTAACCGCGGTGGCACGCAGGGCTTTGCCATACAGCGTGCGCTCGAAGAACAGATACAGTCCGACGATCAGCCCCAAAGACACGGCCAGCACCCAGAGCGTCTGGCTGTTGAACGTGACCGGGCCCAGTTCCAGGCCAGCTTCGGAGAACGGTTGCGTGCGGGCGCCTTCGGGGCCGAACAGCAGCAGGGCGATACCGACCATGCTCACGTGCACGGCGATCGACACAATCAGCAAGACCAGTGAGCTGGCCGAGGCGATCGGCTGGAACACCAGTCGGTAGATTTGCGGCCCCAGCGGAACCACCAGCGCCAGCGTCAATAAGGCCTGGACCGCCATCGGCAATTCGGCCAGCGGCAAGGTGTTGATCAACACCGCCAGCAGGCCGGCATAGCCCAGCTTGAAGAGAATGCGCACGGGGAACCGAAAGGCCTGGCTTGAACGTGCCGCGCCCCAAATATCGAGTGCGCAGTCGATCAGCGTCAGGCCGAGCAGCAGCCAGACCAGAGCAGTCGGGTGACCGCTCTGCAACGTGGCCATGGTCAAGGCGCCGTAGGTCACGAATTCACCCTGGGGGATCAACAGGATCCGGGTCACGGTGAACACCAGGAGGATCGACAAGGCCAACAGCGCATAGATCGCGCCGTTGGTCATGCCGTCCTGGCCCAGCAGCATGGCTATCTGGAAATTCATAATGAGAGCTCTTTTCTACAGATTGAATATCAGGCCCGCTTGCCGGCGCAGGTTGGCTCGCCGGCAAGCGGGCAGGACGCGCAGTGGTTGTGCGCCCGGGTTTCGATCAGTTGTCGTGCAACAACATCCAGTTGCCGTTCTTCACCACGATCAATTCGCGCCCGCGCTCGTCGAAGCCGCTGTGGTCCTGCGGCGTCATGTTGTAAACGCCTTGGGTGCCGGCCAGTTCGTGGCTTTGCTCAAGCGCATCACGCAGGGCCGAACGAAATTCAGGCGTGCCCGGTGCCGCTTTTTTGGCTGCAATCGGGATCGCCTGCTGCAGCAGCAGACCGGCATCGAAGGTGTTCCCGCCGAAGGTCGCCGGCTTGCTACCGTTAAGTTTTTCGTAGGCGGTGGTGTAGTCGCTGGCGATTTTCTTCGAAGGATGGCTGTCCGGGATTTCATCCAGTACCAGCATCAGGCTGGCCGCCAGAATGGTGCCCTCGACCTTCTTGCCGCCCAGCTTGAGAAAGTCTTGCAGCGCCGCGCCGTGGGTCTGGTAGACCTGGCCGCGATAGCCTTGATCGAACAGGGTGGTCTGCGGCATCACCGCCGAGCTGCCCGGTGCTGCGACCAGCACCGCATCGGGGCGGGTGGCGAGAATTTTCAGGCTCTGCCCGGTGACCGAGGTGTCCTGGCGCTGGAAGCGCTCGTTGGCCACGACCTTGATGTTCTGCTGCGCTGCCAGACCGGCCATGACCTTGGCCCAGTTCTCGCCATAAGGGTCGCCGGTGCCGATGAAGCCGAGGGTCTTCACGCCTTTCTTGGCCATGTGTTCGAACAGCGCCTTGGCGATCAGGTCATCGTTCTGCGTGGTCTTGAATACCCATTTCTTCTGCTCGGTCATCGGTAGCACCACTGCAGCGGTGCCGACCGGTGCCAGCAATGGCACGCCTGCCTCGGCGACAAACTGGATCACGCCCATGGCGTTGGGCGAGCCGCTCGGGCCGATGATGGCATCGACATTTTCTTCGTCGATCAGCTTCTTCAGCGCCTTCACCGTAGCGGTCGGGTCGCTCGCATCATCCAGAGAAATGTACTTCACCACCTGGTCGCCGGCCTGGGTCGGCAGCAACGGCACGGTGTTTTTCTGTGGTAGCCCGACCAGTGCGATCGGCCCGGTGGAGGAGGTAATGACACCGACTTTCACATCCGCCTGCGCAGCGGCGGCGCAGGCGGCACTCAACAACAACGTGGACACGGCTTTTCTGAAAAGCATGACTTTCTCCGAAGAGTTGCAACGCTGCAAAAGGCTAATGGCCAGCCGCCCCGACCACGACGTGGTGCGAGTACGGCCCAAGGTACGGCCCTGTTTTAGTTATCGAACTGCGGCGGCACCCCTGGTCTGTTACCGAGCCATCAGGGCGCCGCTCGACCATGAGCGATCGGTCGAAGGCGAAGAGGGCAAAAGCAGATTGCATGCCAGAAATTTTTCGGTGCATGGCAGAAAGCCGTTACTGCGATGCCTGATGCGAACGCTTCGAGGCGGTCCGGCCAAGGTGATCCGAAGGACCTCCAGAGGGGCATTTGACGGGTGGGAAAAACCCGCAGCACGCCATATCAAACAAGGCTTTGATCTGGATCAAGGAAGCCCTCAAATGGCCAAAAAACACTAGGTTAAAAATTCAAAAAATAGTGGTTTTTTATGCTGTTTTTGGCTGCTTTTTTTTGAGCTGATTTATTTTTTCCTGTTTGCCTTTCCAGAGAGGCACCCGCTCAACATTTTTCTAAATGTTTCGTTGCTTTTTGTTCTATTTAATCTAGTAACACATTGTTTTATAACGAAAAAATATCAAATATCCGGAATTTTTTGTTTTGGCAGCAGTGTTACCAAACTGCACGTCGCTGGTGCGAAAATGGAAAATCTGCACCGAAAATACACACTCTTTTATTTGGTAAAATTCAATTGACATTTCACGTAAATATTACGATTTTAGATTTAGCGTTTTCCCCGGCCATGGTGCCGAGGTCATCCGTTCTGGTGACACATAACGAGCAGGTAAAGAGCATGTCGATCGTTGTTGAGGATTTAGCCTTGGGAGGGAATGGCCTTTCGGTCATGGTGAAAGACACCATCGATATCGCCGGCTATCCGACCCGCGCTTCAAGCAGCGCCCTGGCCGATGCGCCGGCGGCCGGCGAACATGCCCACGTGGTTCAGTCTGTTCTGGATGCGGGTTGCCGGATCACCGGTAAAACCAGCCTGCATGAATTGGCATTCGGCACCACCGGCCTCAACGCATGGACTGGCACGGCGTCTAATCCGCGTTACCCGGGCTATATACCGGGTGGCTCTTCCAGTGGTTCGGCCGCTGCGGTGGCCGCAGGTCTTTGCGACTTCGCGCTCGGCACCGATACCGGCGGTTCGGTGCGGATTCCAGCGGCGTGCTGTGGTGTATTTGGTCTCAAGCCAACCTTCGGCCGTGTCAGCCGTCAGGGTGTGATGCCTGCGCACAGTACCCTCGATTGCGTAGGTCCTCTGGCACTGGATATCGATCGCTTGATTGAAGCGATGCGCGTCATTGATCCCACGTTCACTTCGGTCCCGGTGCCTGAGCATCTTGCTATCGGCGTTGTCGCGGTAGAGGCCAACGAACAGATCCATTCGGTGGTGAACCAGGCGCTGGGTCGTTCGCACTTCAAGCTGCTTGAGCAAACGCTGCCTGGCATGGCCGCCGCGTATGGCGCCGGCATGGTGATCATCAACGCCGAAACCTGGGCTGCGTGTGGTCATCTTCTGCAAACCGGTCGGGTTGGCAGCGATGTCGCCGACCGTCTGCGCGCCGCCAGTCTGACCTCGGCCGAGTCCGTTGAAGAAGCCGAAATCATTCGTCGCGCGTTTATCGCAGAAGTGGACGCAGCCTTGGCCATCACCCCGATTCTGGCCATGCCGACCATGCCCGACTTCCCCTTGCGGGTCGCCGATGCGGCCGACACTCGCGCCGCCCTGGGCATGACATCCCTGGTGCGCGCTTTCAACCTTTCCGGTCATCCGGCTCTGAGCATTCCTCTGGAAAGCGCCTCGGGACTACCGGTTGGCCTTCAACTCATTGCCGCCCACGGCGCGGACGAACTGCTGTGCGCAGTCGCCCGCGAATTGGTCCGGCGCCTGGAAGAGTAATCGTGATGCTTACTATGGAGAAACCCATGACTGCGCCAAGCGAGCTGAATCACCAGCGCTGCGTGCCGATCACGGCGAATGAAGCGTTTCAGAAACTGCTGGTCGAGATTCGTACGCGTGCTCGAAACGAAGAATTCGACCAACAAAAATTCATCTCGCAGGACGTTATCGAGCAGTTCCGCAAGCTCGGTGTCTATCGGGCTCTGGTGCCAAAACGCTTCGGCGGCGACGAGCGTTCGCCGGCCGAGTTTTGCCAGATGGTGGAAGATATTTCCATCGCTGATGGCTCCGCCGGTTGGGTCGCCAGCTTCGGCATGAGCCCGGTTTACCTGGCGGCGCTGCCACTGGAAACCATCAAGAAAATCTATGCCGACTCGCCTGACGTGGTGTTCGCCGGCGGGATCTTCCCTCCGCAGCCTGCGTCCTTTGTTGAAGGTGGCCTGGAGGTCAACGGGCGCTGGAAGTTTTCCAGCGGTTGCATGGGCGCATCGCTCATCGGCGTGGGTATCAGCCCGAAAAACGGCGAGATGCTTGGCCTGCCACGACTGGCGGTGATGCCTCGGGAAAAGGTCCGGATCGAGGAAACCTGGAACGTCGTCGGCCTGGTCGGCACCGGCAGCCATGACGTCGTCGTCGAAGGCGTGGTGGTGCCGGAGGAGTGGACCTTCGTACGCGGCGGTCCATCGAATCTTGACGAGCCGTTCTTCCGCTATCCGTCACTGTCGTTCGCCACGCAGGTGTTGTCAGTGGTCGGGCTGGGCGTTGCCCGCGCGGCACTGGATGAGTTGAGCGGCATGGCCAGTGGCCGAATCTCCGTGACCGGTGCTCCATCGTTGTCCGACCGGCCGCTGGCCCAGGTCGAGATGGCCAAGGCCGAAGCGTCGCTGCGCGCTGCACGTTCGTGGTTCTACCAGTCCATCGACGATGCCTGGGCCAGCGTTCTGGCCGGCGACCCGGTGAGCGTCGAGCAGACCAATATGCTGCGCTTGTCCTCGACTCACGCCACGCGCGTCGCGGCCGATGTCGCGCGCACCGCGCAAATGCTGTCGGGCATGAGCGGGGTGTACCGCACCAGTCCTCTGTCGCGTTTCGTCAACGACACCCAAGTCATTACCCAGCACGCCTTCATGGGCGATATGACCTACCAGAACGCCGGCGCGATCTTCTTCGGCAATAAGCCGCTGCCTGGCTACCTGTAATTTTTTCCTACTGATTGGTGAACCCCATGACCGATAAAAAAGCCCTGCGAGTCCTGTTCTGCATCGGCATCAACCAAAACTTTTTCGATGCCCCACGTCCTGAAGCATTGGAAGTCTGGGCCGCGTTCGGCGCCATGTGGAACGGCATCGCCGACCTGCCAGGTGTCACCGTGCTGGGCAACATGGACGACGATCAAAGCATGGTCGGCCCGTCTGCCGGCTGGCCCTGGACCACTTACTTGTTGGCCGATGTACCCGACATCGAAACCGTCCACGCCGCCTGCAATCTGTTTCGCACCACGGATGTCGGCAATGGCCCTTACAAACTCTGGAAGTATTGCAAGGTCGAGGCGCGTACCGGTCGCGAACTGATCATCCAGCGCTGAGTCGAGAGAAGTCGCCATGTCATCACAAGAGCATTTGCGCGCACTGGAACAGCGGCTCGAGCAGCTGGAAAGCGAGAACGCGATCCGCGTCTGCATGAATCGCTACATGTTTTTGTGCGACGAGCTGGGCGTGGATTCCCCGCTCGAGGAACTGGCCGGGTTGTTCACCGAGCAAGCGGTCTGGGAAGGCAAGGGTGCCAAGTACCAGAACAGCTTCGGCGGTTACCACGGGCGAGAAGCGATCAAAGCGATGTTCGCAACCTACATGGTCGAACCGGCGCACTTTTCGCTGAACGTGCACTTCCTGACCTCGGAACTGATCCGGGTCAGCGGAGAGACCGCAGATGCCAGTTGGGTGATGTTGCAGACCTCGACTTTTGCCTCGGGTGCCTCGCACCTCAACAGCGCCCGCCTGACCGTGCGGTTCGCCCAGGAACAAGGGCAGTGGCGCATGGCGCATTTTCAGACCGAGAACCTGTTCAGCCGACCGGTAGACACCTGGAACAGCGCCGCGCACCTGCCCGTACCCGGCAAGTCCGGCCAGTCCTGAAAGTACCACCCAGAATTCTTAGAGTCGGCGAACAATGCCGACGAGGAGTGATCGTGAGTAACCTGATAAGCACCGTAACGCTCGACGCCAGTCCTTCCGACCTGGTCCTGCATGACCGCGTTCACACGTCGCTGTACACCGACGGCAAGATCTTCGATCAGGAGCTGGACAAGATTTTCTACAGCACCTGGATCTGGGTCGCTCACGCCAGCGAGATCCCGGAGTCCGGCAGCTACAAGAGCACTTATATCGGCAAGCAGCCGGTGATCGTCGTGCGCGACCGCAAGAAAGAAGTGCATGTGTTGCTCAACCGCTGCCGCCATCGTGGCGCAACGGTGTGCGAACACAAGAAGGGCAAGACCAACAGTTTTGTCTGCCCTTATCACGGCTGGAGCTACGCCCTGGACGGTAGCTTGCGCGGTGTGCCGCACCCGGAAAGCTACGCCGATTGCCTCGACAAGGGCGAACTGCCTTTGGTCAGCCTGCGTGTCGAGCAATACAACGGCATGATCTTCGCCACCTTCAAGGATGACATTGAGCCCCTCGCCGATTTCCTCGGCCCGGCCAGGAAGTGGATCGATCTGTTCATGAAGCAGGGCGCCGGCTATCCGGTCAAAGTGGGCGGCGAGCACCGCTTCCGCTTCCCTGGCAACTGGAAGATCCAGCTGGAAAACACCACCGACGCCTACCACTTCCCGCTGGTACACAAGTCGTTCCTGTCGTCCGTGGATGAGCAGACCCTGGAGCTGTTCGACTTCGTCGAAGGGCCGGGCTATGTCGAAGACCTCGGCAACGGACACAGCGTGATGGTGATGATTCCTGACCTGGTCGACCTGGAAGCCAACCTCGACTTGCCGATCCCTGAGCGTTTCGAAGAGCTGGCCGCGCAGTTGCGCGCCGAAGGCCAGGACGAAGCATCGGTCCGTCGCATCGTGCGTGCGGTCGGCGGTTCGGGCTTCAACCTCAACCTGTTCCCGAACATCGCCTGTTCCATGGCGTTCTTCCGGGTGCTGCAACCGATCGCGGTGAACGAAACCGAAATCCATCACGCCGTCATCACCATGGACGGTGGCCCGGCCGTGGCCAACCGTTATCGCCTGCGCCTGCATGAGCACTTCCAGGGGCCGATGGGTTTTGGTACTCCGGACGATTCCGAGGCCTGGGAGCGCGTACAGCGCGGCGCCAGTGCCGGCACCGATCTGTGGATCATGCTCAACCGCGGCTTGCCGGGGGAAAAGGAATCCGAAGACGGGCGGGTGAGCGATGTGAGCGCCGAGACCGGCATGCGCGCTGGTTACCAGCAGTGGAAAAAGATGATGTCGGCCTGAGTGACGGAGAACACCATGAACAACCTGCAATTGCTCAACCAAGTCTGCGCTTTCATCTGGCAGGAAGCGGACATGCTCGACCATGGCGATTTTGCCGAATGGCTTGATCTGTGGACCGAGAACGCGACCTACATCATCCCGATCGATCCGCTGGAAACCGACTTCGAGAACACCCTGAACTACGCCTACGACGACCACCACATGCGTCAGTTGCGTGTCACCCGATTGACCAGCGGCGAATCGATTTCGACCACCCCGCGAGCGCGCACCGTGCGCAGTCAGTCGCGCTTTCGCGTGCTGTCGGATGAAGACGGAATTGTCACCGTGCGCTGTGCACAGAACCTGCGTGAGTTTCGCAAGGATGTGCTCAAGCAGTACACCGCCGATGTCACGTTTGAACTGGTGCGCAGCGGTGACAGTTTCAAGATTCAGCGCAAGTTGATTCAGCTGATCAACTCCACCGATACCCTCGCCGGTATCGGCTACATCCTCTGAGGACGTTGCCATGACACAGGTTGCATTGGTCACCGGCGCGGCCCAGGGGCTGGGCAAAAGCATTGCGGAACAATTGCTGAACGCCGGCTATCGGGTCGTGATCAGTGATCGTTCGCTGGAATCGGCACAGGCCACCGCCACTGAACTCGATGCCACAGGCGAGCGGGTCCTGGCGCTCAAGCTCGATGTGTCGAGCAAGGCTGATTTCGAAGACGCGCTGGCGGCCGTCGTGGCGCATTGGGGTGAATTGCAGGTGGTGGTGAACAACGCCGCGATGACCATGACCACACCGGTGATGCAGATCAGTCCGGAAGAGTTCGACCGTGTTGTGAGCGTCAATCAGCGCGGCACTTTTGTCGGCTGCCAAGTGTTCGGCAGCTATCTGGCGGCCCGGGGGTACGGGAGGATCATTAACATGGCCTCCCTGGCCGGGCAGAACGGCGGCACCGCGACCGGCGCGCATTACGCCGCGTCCAAGGGCGCCATCATTACCTTGACCAAGATTTTCGCCAAGGAGCTGGCGGCGTCCGGTGTCACGGTCAACGCCATCGCCCCGGGCCCTATCGAGTCGCCGGCGGTGCGCGCCGCCGTGCCGCCCGAGCGCCTGGAAAAACTGATCGAGGCGATCCCGGTCAAGCAATTGGGCAACGCCGCGTTCATCGGTAAGCTGATCGTGCAACTGGCCAGCGAAGACGCCTACTTCACCACCGGGGCGACCTGGGACGTGAACGGCGGGATCTTCATGCGCTGAGTCCACGGTTACACGGTTTGAAAAAGCAGTCGGGGGTGCCCAGATGTGCCCCCTTACAACGAAATCGGGATGGTCCTGTATGAGCGATCAATTATTGAAAGTCGTCGTGCGCAAGCGCGAAGAACAGGGCGAAGGTGTTGTCGTACTGGATCTGAGTGATCCTGCGGGACAGCCTTTGCCCGCCTTCGAAGCGGGCGCGCATGTCGATATCCACCTCAAGACCGGTCTGGTCCGCCAGTATTCGCTGTGCGGTGATCCGGCCAACGCAGGTGCCTATCGCTTGGGCGTACTCAAGGATCCCGCCTCGCGTGGCGGTTCGGTGGCGGTGCATGAACTGCTGCAGGAAGGTCGCGAAATCGAGATCAGCCTGCCGCGCAATCACTTTCCGCTGGCCAGCGATGCCAGGCGTTCGATCCTGATCGGCGGCGGTATCGGCATCACCCCGATGGTGGCCATGGCCTACGCGCTGAATGCCCGCGACAGCGATTTCGAACTGCATTATTGCGGTCGTTCGCGCAGCCGCAGCGCCTTTCTCGAGGAACTGGGTAACGCTGCGTTTGCGTCGCGGTTGAACACCCACTTTGACGACGAAGCCGCCGAACAGAAACTCGACCTGCCAACAGTGCTGGGCACGCCACAAGCCGGCGTACACGTGTATGTCTGCGGGCCGGCCGGTTTCATGGACTGGGTCATTGCCCAGGCCCTGGAGGCGGGGTACGCCGACGATCATGTGCACCGCGAATACTTCCAGGTCGAAGTCGACGCGTCGGGTGCCGGTTTCGAAGTGGTCGCTCAGCGCAGCGGCAAGACCGTACAGGTTGCCGAAGGCCAGAGCATCGTCGATGCGCTGACTGCCGTGGGCATCAAGATTGAAGTGTCGTGTGAGCAAGGCGTTTGCGGTACGTGCTTGTGCGACGTCATCGAAGGCGAACCGGATCATCGCGACGTGTATCTCACGGATGACGAAAAATCTGCCAATGACCAGATTCTGGTGTGCTGTTCCCGGGCCAAGTCCAAGAAGCTGGTGCTGGATATCTGATAGACCGGAGGGTAAGACCATGGTCGATACAACTGGATTTCGTAACTCAATGGCAATGCTTGGTGGCGCGGTTTCGGTCATCACCACCGATGGTCCTGCGGGGCGTTTCGGGTTTACCGCTTCGGCAGTATGCAGCGTGACCGACCAGCCACCGACGCTGTTGGTGTGCATGAATCGCTCGTCGTTTTCCAACGTGCATTTCAAGAGCAACGGTGTGCTGAGCGTCAACGTGCTGACCCCTGGTCATCAGGAGGTGTCGGGGGCTTTTTCCAACCGCAACCTCGATACCGAACAGCGTTTTTCCTGCGCATCCTGGAGCACGCTGGAAAGCGGTGCGCCGCTGCTTGATGAGTCACTGGTCAGTTTCGACTGCCGTATCGCCCAGGCTCATGAAGTGGGATCGCACACGATTTTCTATTGCGAGGTGCTGGGTATTCGTAATGGCGACAGCCAGGAAGGCCTGGTGTATTTCAATCGTGCCTACCACCGTTTGGGGGATGCCTCTAAAGCAACTTCCTGATGTGGGCTTGCCCAAAAAAACGATAAGACTTTTCCTGATCGTTGAGTGTTTAAAATAACTATAAAGCGGTTTTCGCTGTTCTGGCGAACGGCTGCGTTACGACTTTTTTGCAGTAAGTGGTTATAAAAACAATACTGCGGATTGACTGCCAAAGTTGCACTTTTGCTGAATTGATCTGCTTCCACTAGTCGTGCCTGTGTGCATGTAAAAAAGAAGGAAAGTTTGATGTTCCAGAAGAGCTGGGTAAACCGTGGCATCACCACCGCGGCCGTAATGGGGATCTTCACGCCGATCGTTGCGCAGGCCGATTTCGTAGACGACAGCCAAGTCAGTCTGGGGATGCGCAACTTCTACATCGACCGCGATTTCAAACAGCATGACGCGCCGCAATCGCGGATCGGCAGTTGGACCCAAGGCTTCGATTTTCGCGCGATCTCGGGTTACACCGAAGGCACGCTGCAGTTTGGCCTGGACCTCTCGGCGCAGTACGCCTATCGCCTGGATGGCGGCGGTGGCCGTGGTCCGGACAGTATCATTCCGTACGACACCAGCAAAGGTGAACAGGTCCGCGACTACGGCCGAGCGGCGCTGACCGGGAAGGTTCGTTACAACAAAACCGAACTCAAGGTAGGTGAACTTCGCCCGACGTTGCCGGTGGCGTACATCGACGACTCGCGGCAATTAATCACCACCTATCACGGTGTGCAGCTCGAATCGAAAGAAGTGGATAACCTGACACTGACCGGTGGCCGTTTTACCGAAATCAGTTCCCGGGAGTCTTCCAATACCGAGAAGATGTACTTGTTCAATGGGCCCAACATTAAACGTCGCAGTGACGGTTTAAACTTTGGGGGCGCCACGTATGCGTTTACGCCGAACTTGTCCGGTACTTACTTCTTCGGCCAGCTGGAGGACATCTACAAACAACACTACTTGGGCTTGACCTATAACCATGATCTGGGGGCCGGTTACGGCGTGAAGACCGACCTCCGTTACTTCAATAACAGCGAGGATGGCAAGGCGTTATACGGCGACATCGATAACAAGTCCTACGGGATCATGACGACCCTGAAGAAGGGGGCCCATGCGTTCGGTGTCGGCTATCAGCGCATGCTTGGCGAGTCGACATTCCCGACGCTCAACGGCTATGCACCGCAGCCTTACCTGGTGAACTGGTCGACCGTGGCGTTCGTCAAGCCGAACGAAAGCTCCTGGCAATTGCGTTATGACTACAACTTCGCGGGTATTGGTTTGCCGGGTCTGAAATTGATGACGCGTTACATGCGCGGCACCGGTGTCGACCGGGGCAACAATGCCCTCGACCAAAACGTCGAAAGCGAACGCAACATCGTACTTGGCTATGTGGTGCAAAGCGGTCCGCTCAAAGATGTGGGTTTCGAATGGCGCCGCATTGACGTCAAGACGCGTTATGGCAATGGCAGTGCCTCGGGTGCGGACTATCAGGAGAACCGCCTGATCACCACCTACACCTGGAAGTTCTGAAATCCTCCGGGAGCCGTTCGCGGCTTCCGGGCTGCCCGCGCATCGGGCAAAGGCTTGTCAACACTGGTTTTCCATCGCCCGGATCGTTCCTTCCGGGCTTTTTTTCGCAGCGGTTTTTATCCGCCCTACGAGGATGACCTATGCGTCGTTTCTATACCGGTTCCGACTTGAATCGTGTGCACAGCATTGCCGAACTGGCCGACATGGCCCGGCGACGCGTGCCTTACTTCGTCTGGGAATACCTCAGCGGTGGTGCGGAAGCCGAACTGACGCTCAAGGATAATCTCGACGCGTTCAGTGCTTATGGCCTGCACGCCAGAGCCATGGTGCCTTGCCATGCGCCCGACACGTCTCGCGCGTTGTTCGGCAAGGTGCTGCCAATGCCGATGCTGATCGGGCCGACGGGCTACAACGGTCTGTTGCACCGCGATGCCGACATTCACTTGGCCAGGGCTGCGACGGCACGTGGTTTGCCATTCAGCCTGAGCACCGCGTCCAACACTTCACTTGAAGACCTCGTCGCGGCGGCGCCTGGCGTCGACCTGTGGTTCCAGCTGTACGCCATGCGCGATCCGGCGGTGCAAAAAAGCCTGTTACAGCGCGCCGCCGCTGTCGGTTGCCGGACTCTGGTGTTGACCTGTGATGCGATGGTGCTAGGCAATCGCGAGTGGGACCGACGCAGTTTCGCCAGGCCGCGACAGCTGTCATTGCGTAACAAATTTGACGTGGTCCGCCACCCGCGTTGGCTCAAGCAAGTGATGTGGCCATCGGGGCTGCCAGGTATGGGCAACCTTGAACCTTACTTGCCGCCGAGCGAGCGCAATCCCTTGGGGTCAATGGCGTTTATCGGCAAGCAGATGGACACCTTGCTCGACTGGGACATGCTGGCGCGTCTGCGTGATCAATGGGGCGAGCGGTTGTTGCTCAAGGGCGTGTTGCATCCGGCCGATGTGGAACGAGCCATCGCCCTCGGGCTCGACGGTGTGGTGGTGTCCAATCACGGCGGCCGCCAACTGGATGGTGCCCTCTGCAGCCTTGACGCGTTGGCGGCCATTGCGCCTCAGGCGAAAGGCAAGCTCAGCCTGCTGCTGGATGGCGGGATCCGGCGTGGCAGTGACATCGTCAAAGCGCTCGCGCTCGGGGCCAATGCCGTGCTGCTGGGGCGCTCCACCCTTTACGGTGTGGCGGTGGCAGGCGAAGAGGGTGCTGGCCGGGCGCTGGACGTCTTGACGGAAGAACTGGCGCGGACCATGAACCTGATGGGCTGCACCCACCTGAACCACCTTGACGGCGACAGCGTGTTCGAGCGACGACGCGCCTGAGCATTTGTGGGCGTGAGCCTGCTCCCACACTGATTGTGGTCGCATTCGACCCGTTTATTGCGTTGCAGAATCGGAATGACGCTTGCGCGTTTCGGGCAGTGGCTCGCCGGGGCCGTTGCTAGGATCGAGGCTCTTCTACAGGAGTGCTTTCATGAATATCAGTGTTATCGGCGGTGGTCACGGTTGCTACGCGGCAGCGATAGAGTTGGCGGAGAAAGGCCATTCGGTGCGGTTGTGGCGCCGAGACAGTGCCGCGCTGGAAAAACTGCAAGGCCTGGGCCATCTGCTTGTGCGCGACTTTCGTGGCGAACGACGCTTGAGCCTGGGGCAGATCGGGGATGCCTTGACCTTGACGGCCGATCTGACACAGGCCGTGGCCGATGCTCAGTTGTTGGTGATTGCCTTGCCGTCGACCTCCCACCAAGCCCTTGCCAATGAACTGGCGCCCTTGTTGCGCGACGGGCAAGTGGTGTTCCTGCCGCCGGGGACGTTCGGCAGCCTGGTGTTCGCCCAGGCAATGGCGAAGGCGGGCAATCACAGCGAGGTAGCGTTTGCGGAGACCGGCACCTTGCCCTATCTGGCACGCAAGCATGGCGATAACCAGGTGGTGATCAGCGGCTACGCGACCCGTCTGCCGACCGGGGTTTTTCCGAGTCGTTTGAGCGAGTCGGCGTTCGCCGTATTGCGCGAGGCTTACCCCAGCGTCGAACCGATCGAAGATGCACTCAGCGGCGCGCTGATGAACGCCGGGCCGATCATTCATCCGCCGTTGATCCTGATGAACGCGGGTCCACTTGAGCATTTCGAGACGTGGGACATCCACAACGAAGGGACCGTGCCTTCGATTCGTCGCGTGACCAATGCCCTCGACGCCGAGCGTATCGCCGTTCGTGAAGTACTGGGCTATGGCGCACCGCATTTCCCGCTGGCCGATCATTACGCCACCGACGGCGATGAATGGATGTACGGTCGCGGCGCTCACGGCAAGCTGACCGATAGCGGCGATTGGCGTGAAGACATCGACTTGCAAAAGCACCGCTACATGCTTGAAGACACACGACTGGGCTTGTCGTTTCTGGTGTCGGTGGGGCGCTGGGCTGGCGTGCCGACGCCGGTCGCCCAGGGCCTGTTGAGCCTGGCCACGGTGGTCAGTGGCATCGACCTGTACGCCGAGGGTCGAACCCTGGAAAACCTCGGGCTGGATCAACTGAGCCGCAGCGAAATGGCGCAGTGCCTGAACCAGGGATTGCAAGCATGAGCGCCGATCCGCAACGCATCTGTATCGTCGGCGCGGGGCGCATGGGCGAGGGCATTGCCTTGGCGTTCATGTTCGCTGGACTGCCGGTGACCCTGATCGATATCAAGCAACGCGAGCCCGTGGCGCAGGACCGCTACTTCCGCCAGATCGAGGGCCACTTGCGCGGCGAACTGGCGACGCTTGCACGTCTGGGATCACTCGATCCGACACAAGTCGAACAGGTGATGAGCCATGTACGCTTGAGTGATCGCGAGGGCAGTGGCGACGATTTGCACAGCGCCGCCGTCGTGTTTGAAGCGGTGCCTGAAGTGCTTGAACTCAAGGCCCTGACGTTCGCTTGGCTGAGTGCGGCATGTGGCGATGAAACAGTGATTGCATCGACGACGTCGACTTTTCTGGTGACGCAGTTGGCGGCACTGGTTACGCACCCGCAACGCTTCGTCAATGCCCATTGGCTGAACCCGGCGTTCCTGATGCCGCTGGTCGAAGTCAGCCGCAGCAAGGACACCTGCCCGCAGGTGGTGCAACGCCTGATGGCATTGCTCAAGCGAATTGGCAAAGTGCCGGTGCAATGCTCCCCGGCGGCTGGTTACATCGTGCCGAGAATCCAGGCATTGGCGATGAATGAAGCGGCGCGAATGGTCGAGGAGGGCGTGGCCAGTGCCGAGGACATCGACACCGCGATTCGCGTCGGTTTCGGTCTGCGTTTCTCCGTGCTGGGGATGCTTGAGTTTATCGACTGGGGCGGCGGCGACATTCTGTTCTATGCCTCCCATTACCTGGCTGAAGCCATCGATCCGCGTTTCCTGCCACCCAATGTCATTGCCGAGAACATGGCGCAAGGACGCAACGGGCTGCGTGAAGGTCAGGGTTTTTATGATTACCAGGACGTTGACCTGGAGGCCTACAAACTGCAGAGGCTGGGTGAGTTCACCCGCAAGCTTGAGTTGATGGGGCTGTCACCGGTGTTCAACGGTGGCGTGGCAACGTTCTGAGCGCGGAGCTGACGTGTGATCGCGACAGCTTCACGACCTGGTTACACAACCGGCGCGCCGTTATGGCGGCGTCGGTTTTTTCGTGGTGGATGCAAGTCATCCACGCATTTGTCGGGTCCTGAATCGAGGTTGTCATGAAGCTGTACGAATTGATCACGTTCACCGTGCGTGTGCGCACTGTCGCCACTGCCATGGCTTGTCTGGAGCAACGCCTGGCCGTCGATGACGCCGCCGTGAAACTGATCGGCTGCTGGGCGTCGGAAATCGGCCCGCTGAATCAAATCGCGGTGTTGCGTGGTTTTGCCGACGAGGCGTCTCGCCAGGCTGAGCGCGAACGTTATCTGTTGTATGCCGACGCGTTTGGCATCGAGGCGTATCTGACGGACATGCGCGTGGAAAACTACACCTTGTTTCCCTTTATCCAGCCGCTGCCTGCCGGGCGCCACGGGCCGTTCTACGAACTTCGCGTATACGACCTCGTGCCATCGGGGTTGGCCCCCACGCTCAAGGGCTGGGAAAAAGCCGTAGGGCCGCGAACCGGCGCGCACTACTCCCCGGTCTATGCAGCCTTCTACGCCACCGACGGTCAGTTGCCGCGCTACCTGCACATCTGGCCCTACGACTCGCTCGAACAACGCCTGGACGTACGCACCCGCGCCGTGCGCGACGGCGTCTGGCCTCCGGAGAACTCCGCGCCACAGCTGCGCGAAATGCATTCGACGGTGTACCTTCCGGCGGCGTTTTCACCTCTGCATTAAACCGCTTTTCGGGCTGGCGAGATTGTCCAGGTTCTTGTCAGCACCAGGTAAGTATCGCGGGTTGCCACGCGCTTTAATTGAAGCCATCAAGGCCCGCGTACGTCTACTAGCTCGACCAGGTCAAGCTGGGTTTTGAAGGCGTCATACCGGCGGATATAATCAGGGGTTTTTCGTATAAAGATGGCTGAGGCGATGTCTTATATTTTGATGTTTATTGACCTCCATTAATGTTCTATTTGGTTCCTAAAATGGCTGCTTAAGGGTGTTCGGACTGCCCCGGCAATATAGAAACTCCCCATTTCAATGTCCGGATCGCGGTCGACAAAGACCGACCAACCAGGCGCTAAAAATTCTGCGTCATCGTTTAAACGTTCAGCCATTAAAAAAAGCGGCCCTTTGGCACCGATAACATCGTTTCTCGGGCGCACCGCTTTTCAATATATTGGCCGCCAGATCTGGTGAATGACTCAACACTCACCACCCTCAGTGCGAGTAGTTTTAATGAACAATAAACCTGACAACGCAGGGCTTGATAACGCCGGAGCGGGGACCCGAGCGGTCTGGGGCGGGGAGCAAGTCAGGCACCCCTACAACGCCACTCAAACACCGATCGTAGTCAGCGCCGCTTACGGTTACGACGACATCGACGTCTGGTACGACGTTGCGTTGGGCAAGACGCCGGGCTTTATCTACAGTCGCATGAGCAACCCGACGGTCGAGACTCTCGAAGCAAAAATTCGCGAATTGGAAATGGCCGAGTCCGCCGTGGCCTTCAGCAGCGGCATGGCGGCGATCAGCAGTGTACTTTTCACTTTTCTGGCCAATGGCGATCGAGTGGTGTCAACCAAAGACAGCTATGGTGGCACCAACAAGATTTTCGAAGAATTCCTGCCGCGCACGGGCGTTGAGGTGACCTTGTGCGAGACGTTCGATCATGAGGAGATCGAGCGTGAAATCGCCAAAGGCTGCCAGTTGGTGTACCTGGAAACACCGACTAACCCGACGCTGAAAATACTCGATATCCAACGTCTGGTGGCTGCGGCCAAGCGCGTCGGTGCTGTGGTGGTGGCGGATAACACCTTTGCCACGCCACTGAATCAGAACCCCCTGGCGTTAGGGGTGGACGTGGTCATCCACAGCGCGACCAAGTTCCTCAGCGGTCATGGCGATGTGCTCGGCGGTCTGGTGTGCGGCAACGAATCCTTGATGGCCAAGGTTCGTCATTACCGGGAAATCAACGGGGCGACGCTCGACCCGTTCTCGGCCTACATGATCATCCGTGGCATGAAAACGCTGGTGCTGCGCATGCGTCAGCAGCAATACAGTGCCCGTGCCCTGGCGGAGTTCCTCTGCACCGAACCGTTGGTGGAGTCGGTGAATTACCCCGGCTTGACCAGCCACCCGAATCACGCTGTGGCGTGCGCACAAATGTCCGGTTTCGGTGCCATCGTCAGTTTTGTTCTGGTCGGTGGGATGGACACGGTCAAGGTGCTTTTGCCACGTCTGCGATTCGCCCACTGCGCGGGTAATCTGGGCGCGGTGGAAACCATTTACGGCCCGGCCCGGACCACCAGCCATGTCGAGAATACGCTGGAGGAGCGACTCGCTCTGGGTATCTCCGAAGGACTGGTGCGGGTATCGGTCGGCATTGAAGACACTGACGATCTGCTCGACGATTTGAAGCAGGCGTTCGCTTTTGTCAGGTGTTCGCGCAATGAGCTGGCACAGACAAACACAGAGAACTCGAATAACAAAACGTGCATCGAGGCAGCAAGCTGAAGTTTTAACGTTAGTACCTCACGACAAGGTCGTTAGTGAGGTGTTCATGAAGTGGAATAATAATAAAACTTAGTGGCGACCTGTTTTGACTCTGTCCAGTAACTGATCGCAGATGTTAATGCGCGCCCTAACAACTTTCATGAGAAGAACCATGTCCATAAAAGAACAACAACTCACTACGCGTGCCGGTTTTAAACAGGAAATGCAGACGCGCCATATTGTCATGTTGGCATTAGGCGGCGTCATTGGTACCGGGCTGTTTCTCACGTCCGGGTACACCGTGAACCAGGCCGGTCCGTTGGGTGCGGTCATTGCTTACATCATCGGCGCACTCATGGTTTACATGGTCATGATGTGCCTGGGCGAATTGGCGGTACAGATGCCGGAAACCGGTTCGTTCAGCACCTACGCCACGTGCTTTCTCGGGCCGGGTACCGGCTACACCGTGGCCTGGCTGTATTGGCTGACGTGGACCGTGGCCATCGGCTCGGAATTCACCGCCGCCGGTATTCTAATGACGCGCTGGTTTCCGGACACGCCGGTGTGGATCTGGAGTGCGCTGTTCGCTGGCGTGGTGTTCCTGACCAATGTGATCTCGGTGCGTTTGTTCGCCGAGACTGAGTTCTGGCTGTCCTTGATCAAAGTAGTGACGGTGGTAGTGTTCCTTATGATCGGCGGCGGGGCGATTCTCGGCCTGTTGAATATCGATCAGGCCCACAGCATCGGCCTGGGTAACTTCACCCGCGAGGGCTTGTTTCCCACTGGTTTCATGTCGATTGCCATGACCCTGTTGGCGGTGTCCTTTGCCTTCTCCGGAACCGAGTTGATCGGTATCGCCGCCGGTGAAACAAAGGACCCTCAGCGCAATGTGCCGAGGGCCATTCGGACCACCGTGCTGCGTCTGGCGATCTTTTTCGTCGGTACCATTTTCGTACTGGCGACCCTGTTGCCCCGCGAGCAGGCCGGTTTGGTAGAGAGTCCTTTCGTCACCGTGTTCACCTACATCGGCATTCCTTACTCCGCCGACATCATGAACTTCGTGATCATCACTGCGCTTTTGTCTGCAGCCAACTCCGGGTTGTACGCCGCTTCGCGGATGCTCTGGACCTTGAGCGACCAAGGCCACCTGCCAAAGCAGTTCTCTTACCTGACCCGCATGGGGACGCCGTTGAATGCCATCGTGTTGAGCATGGTCGGCGGCGGCGCCTCCTTGCTCAGTAGCGTATTTGCCGCCGACACCGTCTACCTCGCACTGGTGTCGATCTCCGGGCTGGCAGTGGTGGTGGTGTGGATGAGCATCGCTGCGAGCCAGATAGCTTTCCGCCGTCACTATGTGGCCAATGGCGGCGATGTCCGCGACCTTAAGTTCCGCGTCCGGGGTTATCCGTGGGTGCCGTTGGGAGCGCTGGTCTGCTGCAGCCTGGCGTGTGTCGGGATTGCTTTCGACCCTGAACAGCGGGTGGCTCTGTACTTCGGTTTGCCATTCATCGCCTGGTGCTATTTCGTGTATTACATTACCCGCAAAAGCCGCGAGCGACGCTTGTCGGTTGCCCCCTTGGCACAACCGTCCGATGCGTTCTAGCCGTCTGCGACGGGGTGGGCAAAAGGCTCGGTGGAGGGGGCGTCAATGAGGTTCAGACCATGAAGCAAAAGACGCTACCCCCATTGAACTGGTTGCGGGCATTCGAGGTGTCCGCCCGTTGCCTGAACTTCACTCACGCTGCCGATGAACTGTTTCTGACTCAGGGTGCAGTCAGTCAGCAAATCCGCCAATTGGAAAGTCATCTGGGTGTAGCGCTGTTCAAGCGCTTGCCCCGCGGCCTGGGACTGACCGAAGAAGGTCAGGCCTATCTGCCAGTCGTGCAGGATGCAATCACTCGGCTGGCAGTGGGGACCAACGAGATTTTTGGTCAGCACAAACGCCGACCGATCAAGGTACGCGGCAGTCTGGCGTTTTTCGTGCACTGGCTGGCGCCCAAGCTGGTGGGTTTTCGCCAGGCCCATCCACAGGTCGACATCCGCTACATCAGCAACATCTGGGTCAAGGAACTGGATGGTGAGGACGACATGGAAATCCGCTGGGGCCATGGTCAATGGCCCGGTTTGGTGTCGCAGCGTCTGACTTGGGACACCTTGTTTCCGGTCTGCTCGCCCGCCCTGATGGCGAGCTCGCCGCTGATGGTGCCAGCGGACGTGGCGAACCTTCCGTTGTTGCATGTCCTGGGTTACGAAGAGGGTTGGGGTTACTGGTTGAACATGGTCGGTGCGGACACCGTCGCTTCGTCGACCGGCATGCAGTTCGACACACTGATTTCCACCTTGCGCATGGCCGAGTTGGGACAGGGGATTGCCCTGGCTCGGTCCTCGATGGTTGAAGAGATGCTTCAGGACGGACGACTGGTCGAGCCCTTCGACCAGCGCATCGAGGCCAGCGAGTCTTTTTACCTCGTACGCGGTTCCGGGGCCGACCAGCACCCCGACGCGGTCAAGTTTTCCACCTGGCTGGTCGAGCAGGCACATCGTTTTAAATGAATGACCGGAGCCAACCATGCGTTATGTGAGTACCCGAAATTCGGCTGTTCAGGTCAATTTCGAAAGGGTCGTGTTGTCTGGTATTGCCGAGGACGGCGGGTTGTTCGTGCCGCTCGAACTGCCGCTGTTCGAACCACAGGACATTGCCAACTGGTCGACCTTGCCCTACGACGAATTGGCCTATCGGGTGATCAGCCCGTTTGTTGGCGAGACGATCTCCGAGGCAGACCTCAAATGCATGCTCAAGGAGGCTGGCAGCCAATTCAGCCATCGGTCCCTGGCACCTTTGCATCAGGTCGATCGCAACGAATGGGTGTTGGAGCTGTTCCATGGGCCGACTCGCTCCTCGAAGGATTTTGCCGCCCAGTTGCAGGCACGGCTGGTGCAATACTTTCTGCGCAAACGCGGGCGTCGCGCGGTGGTGCTCGGTGCCACCAACGGCGATACCGGGCTGGCGGCCATAGAGGCATTCAAGCATTGCGACGAAACGGACGTGGTGGTGTTTTACCCGGAGAAAGGTGTACCGCAAGACCAACTCCAGCATCTGCAAGCAGTGGCGCATCCCAAGGTTCATCAGTTCGCAGTGAATGGCAGCTTCGACGAGTGCCAGGTCATCGTCACCCGGCTTTTCCTTCAGTGGCCGTACACGCAACACGAGGCGATCAGTTTCAACTCCAGCAACTGGGTCAGTGTGTTGGCGCAACTGGTGTTTTATTTCCACGCCGTGCTGCAACTGGGGGGCGGTCAGCGTCCGATCGGTTTCAGCGTACCAGCCGCGAGTTTTGCCGAGGTCTATGCCGGTTACATCGCGCAGAAAATGGGCTTGCCGATCACTCAGATAATCGTCGCGACCAACCAGAATGACGCGTTGCATCAGTTGTTTCTGAAGAACCACTACTCCAGGTTGCGAGCCAACAAGACCTTGTCGCCGGCAATGGACCTGTCGATCTTTTCTAACCTGGAACGTTTTCTCTGGGAGCTCTACGGGCATGACGATCAGGCCGTGAGTGCGCTGATGGCAGCGTTCGAATCCAGCGGCGAGATGACCATCGCCAACGAGTTCTGGTTGCAGGCACGGATGATCATCGACTCTTACGCGGTCAGTGATGAGGAGACACTGACGGAAATTACCTCGCTATATCGTGACACCGGTTACGTCATCGACCCGCATACCGCCACCGGTGTCCTCGCGGCCCGGTTGTACCGCCGAAGCCTGGTGGCGCCGATGGTTACCCTCGGGGAAATCTCGCCGGCCAAATCGGCGGTGCTGCTCGGCGAGCTGGGGGTCAGCACACCCGCGCAACACCGTCAGGTTGCGGCGCAAGGGGCGGCGCAGCTTTACCGGATTCAACCGGACGACCTCGACACCATCCATCAGCTGCTTGGCGCACTGTGAAGGCGCGGCAACAGGAGGCCATGTGAAGCGAATTCTGGACCCTCTCGATGAACACATCATCGCGGAACTGCGGCTCAATGCCCGGGCTGCCCACGCCGAGCTGGCGGCGAAGGTCAACCTGTCGCGCAATGCCGTGCGCCAGCGTATAGAACGGCTTGAGCGCGACGGGGCCATACAGGGTTATACGGTACGCACGGGGGAGGGGCGACATGCTTCCTCGAGCATCAATGCGGTGATTTTCGTCTACCGCTACGACCGGATGCGCGGCGCGGAAGTGCTGCAGGCCCTGCGGGCAATACCGGAAGTCATTCAGTGCGATGTGATGAGTGGCGAGTTCGATCTGATGCTGCGGGTCGGCGCTGCCAGTCCGGAGCGGGTGCATAAGGTCTGGAATGAAATCTGCGCATTGCCCGGGGTGGAAAATACCGTGACCTCATTCGTGCTGTCGTCCGTCGTCTAGCTCCTTTATCGCTCTGCAAAAGCCAACCAGTGTTGGCTTTTTTTATGCCTGACGCTTTACCCGGACACTGGTCAAAACGCTCATAAAATAGAGCAAATTGACCTATTTCACTGCCCTGGCCGCGCCCCTAACCTAGAGCCCAACAACCCATCACCCGGATCAAGGGCATAAAAAAAATGACTGAATACAAACTGGCGCTGGTCGGCTTCGGCGGTGTGAACCGGGCATTGGCTCAGCTGATTGCCGAACGAAACGAAAACTGGAAATCCGAACTGGGTTTTACCCTGAAAGTCGTTGGCGTGACCGACCTGTTTCTCGGTTCGGTGATTGACCGAGAAGGGCTGGATGCCGCGTTGCTGGCTGCGCTGCCGGCAGTCAAAGGTGCATTCGCGCAGCTGCCGGGTGGCGCAGCTGAGGCCCTGAACGAAGCGGTGATCAAGGATTGCGGCGCGGACATCATTGTCGAAGCCACCTTCACCAATCCGGTGGACGGCGAGCCGGCCACCTCGTTCTGCCGTTGGGCGCTGGAGCGCGGCAAACACGTAGTCACCACTAACAAGGGACCTATTGCCTTGCACGGTGCCGAGCTGAAAGCACTGGCCCGACGCAATAACGTCGCCTTTGAATACGAAGGTTCGGTGATGAGTGGCACGCCGGTTATTCGCGTCGCCAAGCAGTCGCTGGCAGGCAGTTCGATTGTCGGCTTCGAGGGGATACTCAACGGCACGTCCAACTTCGTTCTTACCTGTATGGAAGGTGGCTTGGGGTTTGCCGAAGCGGTCAGTAAAGCTCAGCAGTTGGGGTACGCCGAAGCTGATCCGACGGCGGATGTCGAGGGGCATGACGTGCGCCTCAAAGTAGTGATCCTGGCCAATGAACTGCTGGACGCCAAGCTGAACGTCAGCGATGTCAGGTGCAGCGGTATTTCCTCACTTGACCTTGGCGATATCGAAAAAGCCCGGCAGGACGGGGCACGCTGGAAGCTTATCGGCGCAGCCACGCGGCATGCCGATGGTTCGATCAGTGCGAGTGTCGAACCGCGTCTGTTGACACACGATCACCCGCTGGCCGGTATTTCCGGCGCCACCAATGCCGTGTCGTTCAGCACCGATCTGCTCGGCGCAGTGACGGTTTCGGGGCCGGGGGCCGGGCGCATGGAAACAGCGTTTGCGCTGCTGTCTGACATCATCAGCATCCACCAGTCTGTTGCGCACAACTAGGAGAAAGCCTGTGAATCTATCGCGTCTGGCCCTGGCTGTTGTGGAGCCGCAAATCGAAATCTTCAACCCCTTTGACGGTACTGTCATCGGGACCGTAGCGGATGTCTGCGCGTCACAGGTTCCGCAGTTGCTGGATACCGGGCGCAGCGGTGCGCGAGAGTGTGCCGGGTTACCGCGTCATCGTCGGGCACGCATTCTCGAACAGGCTGCGTTGAACATCGAACGCGATGCCGTGGCGTTTGCCCGGCTGATCGTCGACGAAGCCGGGAAGACCCTCAAGCAGGCAGAAAAAGAAGTCAAACGCTGCGTCAACACCCTCAAGCTTTCTGCCGAGGAGGCCAAGCGTAATGCGGGAGAAGTGGTGCCATTCGACGCCTATGAGGGCTCCGAGTCGCGTCAAGGCTGGTTTTCCCGCGAGCCCTTGGGCCTGATAGTGGCGATCACCCCGTACAACGATCCGTTGAATCTGGTGGCGCACAAGCTCGGCCCGGCCATTGCCGGCGGCAACGCGGTGATTCTCAAACCGTCTGAGCTGGCGCCGTTGTCGGCCATCAAGCTGGTGTCGTATCTGGTCATGGCAGGGTTGCCCGAATCGGTGGTCACGGTCGCCACCGGGGGGGCGGAACTGGGCAAGGCTTTAGTCGCCTCACGTGAGGTCCGGATGATTTCCTTTACGGGCGGCTTCGTCACTGGGGAGCAGATTGCACGCACGGCCGGCTTGAAGAAGCTCGCCATGGATTTGGGCGGTAATGCACCGGTGATCGTCATGGGCGACTGCAACCTTGAAGCCGCCGTCGAGAGTTGCTTGTCAGGGGCCTTCTGGGCAGCGGGGCAGAACTGCATAGGCACTCAGCGTTTGCTGATTCAGGCGTCGATTTATGAAGCGTTCCGTGAGCGTTTTGTCAGCCAGGCGAAGGCGCTTGTGAGCGGCGACCCTATGCATGCCGACACTGATATCGGCCCGATGATTACTCCGCAAGCCGCGAAGAATGCCGAACAAGTGGTGAACGACGCGTTGCAAGAGGGCGCCACATTGCTCTGCGGCCATCGGCGCCAAGGCTCGTGCTACGCCGCTACGGTATTGGAAAACGTCGATCATTGCAGTCGACTGTGGCGCACCGAAGTCTTCGCGCCGGTGGTGGTTTTGCAGCTTTTCGAAACCTTCGATGAGGCCATCGCATTGGCCAACGAGCCCGAATACAGCCTGCATGCGGGAATCTTCACCAATGATCTGGCAACGGCCTTGAGCGCCGCACGAAGAATCGAGGCCGGTGGTGTGATGATCAACGACTCCTCCGACTACCGCTTCGATGCGATGCCGTTTGGCGGCTCCAAGTACGGCAGCATGGGCCGGGAAGGGGTGCGCTTCGCCTATGAGGAAATGACCCAACCCAAGGTGGTGTGCCTGAACACGCTGGGTTGATCGATTCGAGGAACATCTAATCAGGTCGTTTTGCATTGGGAAGGTCTGGTCACCCGCCCAATGCATTTTTTATGGTGATAGGTGCATCTACTGCCACGAGAACGGGCCGAGTTGTTGCAATTGCTCACCTGTCTTGTCGCGCAATGCCTGAGCCAGGACGATCAGCAACAGCGAGCGTTGATCAACAGGTTTGCTGCGCCAAGTGCAGAAGCCGGCAGCGGTACGGGAAAGAGCGGCGTCCAGTATCGATTCGGATTCGAAAGGGTAGCGGCGGATCTACTCACGGTTGGCGGGGTTGATTGAACTGGGGTGCCGATCTGGGGAATGACATCGTCCTGCTGCGCAGGGGAATGAAAAAGGCGTGGCTGAGAACTTCTTCGGCGGCAAGGCTGCCTGTAGTCAGATTCAGATCTAGGCTGGCGAACGATAACCGCTCAACACCTTTGGCGCTGTCAATCTCGTTAAGCGCAGCCAAAATCTGCGCCTAGCCGCTGCTGGAAAGGTGGCTTACGCAAGATTTGATGCTGCCAGCTTAATGACATTTCTCCGATTGGCGATGGTCAGAGCGCCGGTAGCGTGACTTTGGAGTAATGCCTTTTCTTGCTCTTGATACACCAAAAAACAAGTCCAGAATTATGTCCATTTCTGCTTCAGGAATAAAAGGAACCCCTTATATTTCAATGGGGCGGACGCCAGGTGCGAGTCTCGGTTCCCTTTCCCAAAACGCAAAAACGCCGCTCACTGAGCGGCGTTTTTGTTTGTGTGTCATTTGTTGGGCTGCGTCGAGGAGACGTCGCGATCTCTACATACGTTCCGGCGCTATCTGCGAAAACTACCCTGAGCCCGGTTTTCAGATTTAGGCGTGGATGCTCAGCACTGAATCAATGCTGTGCAGTTCAAGCACTTCGCCGCACTCGATCTCATCAAGCGTTTCCTCGAACTCTTCAACGTTGCCGTCGCGGTCGAGAATGACAATTGCCCACTCAGTGACGACACGGGTGATCTTCGCCTTCACGCGGCGCGGCTTTGCGGTATCCCTCATGGCGACCTCCAGTGTTTGGGGTTAACCGAACACACACGACCGCTTCATCGAGAACGCGTTTGCGCCGATGGGCAGCGGTGATGGAGCAGTGGGGTGTGTTCGGGATGGGAAGGGGTGATGCTTAGGTGCTAGAAATCTTCGGGCGGCACGCATTAAAAAGCCCGCGAGAAAGCGGGCTTGGTTCAGTGCAGAATGCTAAGGACAGTCGGACTGCCCGACCTGAAAATCAGAAATCGCAGAGCCAGTTGAGTCTTTGAATGTGTAATTGACTAAAAGGCCCGATTTTACAAAGGGTCCTAGCCCTTTTTCACCGCAACTAACAGTTACTACGAGATCTTTTTCCTCCGCTGTGAATGCATCAGCGTCGATTTCGCTATTCTTCACTTTCGTGAGTGTGTAGGGGACATGAAGGACTCCATCCCGGTAGGTTATGCGATCAAGGCGGATAGAGTCGTCCGGCATTTTTGGTGGGAAGGCATTCATGATGTGCGCGATCCCTTCATACTGCCGTTCCAGTTCTTGCTTCTTCTCCTCCGGAGCTGCTCTCTTGTGCCAGACTTGGACCAGGATGAAGAGTGAAACCATTGTTGCGATGAATATGATGAGCCCACGGTACTGCTTCAACTGAATTTTCCATGGCAAAAGGCCATCAGCCATTCGATCATACTGCCATCATTAGCTCAAGTCGGCAGGAATGCCGATTTGAGGTTCACCTGTATTCCTCAGCACTCATGCCTCCCGCTGATTGCCGATGGTCCCGGGGTGAGTGCTGACGGATAGAGGTGGGAAGGGAGGGGATGCAGGCGCCCGGAGCTCCTCGGGATGCGTCGAGTCTGGCCAGCTATACCCTCGGACTCGCCAGCGGTACATCGTCGTTGTTTCGGTTGGGCCTACCTATTGGTTGATGCGCGCTCACATCGCCGGCCCTACTGTCCGCTGCCTGTATGAGTGTTGGGAGCAGCCTTCAGGCTTACTGCGCCACGCAGGTGAATCGCTTACTGGTGCATGGCTGCCAATCCTCCGTGCCGGGTTGAACTAGTGCATTTTTTGCACTAGTTGGTTTTGATACAGGTGGCCGGCGCTTAGCCGGGTGTTCGTCCGCATCGGTAGAGCTACTGATCGCTTTCTCTTGCTGTCCAGTTGCGGCTTCCGGTTGCCACACCGGTTATGTTTGCTGGGGCATGCAGAGGACATTGCGCAGTAGCATCTCCGATGCGGCCTGGTGCTGGGAAGTACCAGGTGCTCGGGCGGTTATCGTCAGGCTGACGTGGCGCTGGTTGGTCAGTCCGCGGGCAAAAGATCGCCGTTGTCTTCGAAGTCATCCCTGAGGGTTTCCAGCGTCTCGTCGCTCGACACGCTGATCACCTCGCGGAAGGACGTGAACGGTTGGCCCGTTTCAGGGTTGTTCGTTGGCGCACCCATGACGTGCTTGGTGGCGATCTTTACCCAGCGCGCCATCGCTTCGAATGAGCGGTCCAGCTGATCAATCAGGGCTTCACGCTGTGCTTTTTCCATATCTGGATCCTCGGTTGTCATCCCGCTGCCCACTCAGTGAATGGGCAGGAGGTTGAGTCAGGGCTTTTTGATCAGTGGCCAGATCAGCAGCAGGATCAGCACTGCGAGAAAGCCGTCGGCGCACATGCTGATGATCCGAGAGACCGAATCGATCAGGGCCTGACGGGCTTCGCCGGATTTCTTTCCAAACAACGGCTATTCGGATTTCGGTGTTGGAATGGGGCAGGAGCCAAATTATGGCTACGCTTAGCGCATAGCAGGCAAATCGCCATAGTTAGGCAGATGCCTCTTGCAAGACCTAAGAACAAAAACAAAGATACTCGGAGGTAAAATGCTACTTATTGTTAATAAGATACGCTTAGGGCTAGTTAGTATAGTTATTTTGATTTCAATGACAGGCTGTGGTATGGAAACATTACGGACTTTGTATGTGAAAAGTGTTCCTGAAGGAGCTGTGATTAGCGCGGACGATGGAACTCCAGCGCCTATGACTAATTTAATGTATGTTGAATATTACACATCTAAGTTGAAAGGCAGTAGGGTTAATGGGTGTGCTCCACTTGGCAGCTTTACTGCAACATGGCCTAGTGGTGCCAAAGCTTCATCAGGGCCTCTTCGATGGTGCAACTTGGATGAGTTTAATATGTCTGTCAATATCGAAATGCCAAAAAATTCACCGAACATAGAAGCAGACAGAAAGGCCGGTAAAGACTATGTGGCGCAAAAAAAAGCGGCAGATGAACAATACCTGAAAAACTTCCGAGAAAAAGCTGAGTATGAGCGTTTAAATCCTCCGCCTCCGCCTGAAAACTCTAGTGATGACGATGATATTAGCATGTCAGACGCCCTGATCAGTATTGGTAATGCATATGCCGTCACACAGGCATCTTTAAATAGAAACAACCAAAATAGAGCAGCTCCTGCGCAAGTGCCGACAATACAGAAACAGAGTCAGTTGTTAATTTCGCAGCAGGCATTGGCAGCCAATCAGGGTTCAGAAAGCACGCAATCAAATGCCGTAAATAGCGGTTCAAGTGGAAGTCCTTACGATTACGATGTCAGTCACAACCAATGCGTGACATATGGCCGGCACCCAACTTTAAGCGCGTATGCTCAATATGAAAATACCTGCCCTTATGATGTTAGTGTTACGTATTGCAGCGTTCTAAAAAATGGGCGAGATAATTGCGCAAATAGAAATTTCGGCAATTTTGAGCTAAGGGCTGGCGGAACAAATATAGCAGAGGGGGCAGATACCTCAGTTCAGTATATTGTCTGCAAGCTTCCCTATCGCGCAATCGGTGCCAAGACTACGGTTTCCGGCGGCCAGATTTTTGCCCCATGTCAAAAAAATAAATAACTATATTTCGAATATCTGCACCGCTCTAGGAGATTCCTAGAGCGTTCGAGGACGATCAAAAAAACAGTAGGTTGAGCGTCGTGTAAGACCAAGAAACAAGTCCAGGGATCTTGGGAGTTGGGTTTCAACACTGTGCAGTGCCGGCACGTAACAACCCTTTACACACGATAATCCGCATAGCCCAAACAATTTGCCGAACATGGTGATTCCTCTCCCTACCGTCGACGTCGGCGGGCTATCGCTACCTCAAACTGACCGCTTCTGATGCCTACAACGCGGGCGTACTGACCAGCGAATCGGTGATCGGCTCTGCACCGCTGGTGCAGGCCACGGCTGTCATCAACCTAGCTGGCAGCCCAATGAATGGGCAAACAGTGCGCCTGATCAACACAGAGCGCCGGGTGTTGCGTGCCGGCTCTAGCGGTACGGTCGAGGACGACCAATTCCAGAAGACTGCAATTCAGGGCACGTATATCAATACCCCGTCTGCAATTTCCGGAAGTTCCTATAGCGGCAACAACAGCACTGCTGGTGGCCCTGGCAGTTCCACAGTGACCATTAACGCGATCATCAGTGATGGTACGAACGGCACTCCGCGTGTTGGTCTCGAAACTCGGGCCAAGAGCATTGGCGTCACTTACTACATGAGGATCAAATAATGCCCTTCGCCGCCAACGCAAAGATTTCGACCGATGACTTCGAAGGGGCTATAGAGATTACTGACGACCAGTACCTGCAAGCTCTTGAGGGTATGCAGACTGGTTTGTTGGTGACGATCGACGGCGGGTTTCAGGTGCTGCCACCGCCCGAGCCACCTGAGCCCGAACTTCCGCCTGAACCCACCTTGGATGAGCTGAAAGCGCGGGCGTCGATGCAGCGTGATGAGCTGCTCCGTGTCGCAGCGCTAAGGATTGCTCCGTTGCAGGACGCCGTTGATCTGGAGGATGCAACCGCTGCTGAAACTGCCCTGCTCAAAAAGTGGAAGCAGTACCGGGTGCTATTGAATCGGGTTGCCGATCAACCTGGTTATCCGTTGAACATCGATTGGCCGGCATTACCGGCTTAACCGATATCGCCACCGCCGCCTTGAGCGGTTTTTTTTCGCCTGGAGAAAGGTATGCCTGTAACTGAAAAGGACCGCGACGTTCTCGCCCGCACATTATGGGGCGAGGCGCGCGGCGAAAGCCTCGCCGGCCAGATCGCCGTGGCCTGGACCATCCGCAACCGCGTGAACGACGGCAAGGACAAATCATGGTGGGGCGAAGGCTACGCCGGGGTGTGCCAGAAGCCGTACCAGTTCAGTTGCTGGAACAGGAACGACTCGAACTATCCGTTCCTGAGTGGTGCCCGGCAGATTCGGTTCCGCGAGCTGGCGCAGGCGCGGATTGCCGCTGATCAGGTGATTGACGGAAAGGTGCCAGATCCCACCGCCGGCGCCACGCATTAATACGCAACCACCATGCCGAAGCCGCCGACCTGGACGAAGGGTGCCAAGCAGACGTTGAAGCTCGGTCACCACATCTTCTTCAAGGATGTGCCGTGATGACGTCGGCGCAAAAGCTGATAGCTCAGTTGGTGTTGGTTGCGGTGTTGATGGCCTGCAGTGCGGCGGGCACATGGAAGGTTCAGGACTGGCGCTACGGCAAGCAGCTCGCCGAGCAGGACCGGTTGCACCAGAATGACCTGACCGCCATCAGCAACGCCGCGGCCGCCCAAGTCCGCAACGATCAGGACAAGCGGCTAACGCTGGAGCGGAGGCTTTCCGCCAGCGATCAAATGCACCACGAGGCTTTGACCAATGCTCAAAAAGATCAGGCTCGTCTGCGCGATCGCCTCGCTACTTCTGATCTGCGGTTGTCAGTCCTTCTCGACGCCACGGATTCAGCCGGTGGCTGTTCAGTGCCAACCGGTACCACAGCCGGCGGCGTGGTTCATGGAGGAGCGCGCGCCCAACTTGACCCAGCGCATGCTCAACGAATTGTCGCCATCACCGACGCCGGCGACCAAGGACTGATCGCTTTGGCGGCGTGCCAATCCTATGTACGTGAAGTGTCTCGTTGAGATTGAAGGGCCGCAATCGACTGTGGATTCACTGGTCAATGCGAGGGACTGCAATTGCTCCCGCCGCCGCACCGTCAGATTCAATTAGCGCCCGGAATTTAAAGCCCGCAGGAGCGGGCTTTTTTAGAAAGCCGATGGTTATCGGTTAAATCGCTCGACCAATGAGTACTGAGTTTTCGCGGTCTGGGTCAGTTCCTTGCTCAGCTCTGCTGAATGCCTGGCCTGTTCAGACGTCTGATCCGCCAGGTTGGCAATGGTTGTGATATTGCGGCTGATTTCCTCGGCCACGGCGGTTTGCTCTTCGGTCGCAGCGGCAATCTGGGTAGTCATGTCCGTGATGTTTGCCACCGCTTCACTGATCCCGACTAATGCATTATCTGCCTCAAGTACCCATGCCACGCCTTATTCGGCCTGACGTTGACCGCTTTCCATAGATTTCACCGCATTGTTGGACGAGACCTGCAGCTTGGAAATCAAACTGTGGATTTGCATCGTGGACTCCGTCGTACGCTGCGCCAACTGACGCACTTCATCGGCGACCACCGCAAAGCCTCGACCCATGTCGCCCGCTCGCGCGGCCTCGATGGCGGCGTTCAGCGCTAGCAGGTTGGTCTGGTCGGCAATGCCCTTGATCACATCGACCACTGTGCCGATTTCATTGCTGTCCTTAGCCAGTTGCGCGACTGTCAGCCCGGTATCACCCACCACCACCGAGAGGCGCTGAATGGCTTCGCGGGTGTCCCGGGCCACGTCGCGTCCGCGTCCGGTCAACACATTGGCTTCCTGAGTAGCGTCGGCGGTGCGCTGGACGTGGCTGGCGACTTCCTGTGTGGTGGCCGCCATCTGATTGACCGCTGCCGACACCTGCTCGGTCTCGACCCGTTGGCGCTCAAGCCCACGGGAACTGTCTGTGGCGAGGCCGTCGGATCGGCCGGCTAGGCCGGTCAGTTGCTCAGCCGTATCCTGTAGCCGGGTGAGGCACGTCTTGAGCCGAGATGCCTGGCTAACAAAAGCCGTTTCAATGCGTGCATGCGGGCCACGTTCGTCGCTATACATTTTGGCCAGCAATGCGTCGCAGGTTGAGGCTTCAGCCATTTCCAGCAGATGCAGCGCGCCGCGGTTTTGCCGACTCGACACCCACAACCCGAGCGGCACCGATACCCCGACAGCTAGGATGATCGCCTCCGACATGCCGAGGAACACGCCGCCCAATGCACCCACCAGGCCCATGGTCAACACCGGCAGCCAGGCGAGCAGGGCGGGTTGCCATTGATCACTTGCCGGGACGGCCGACTTACCCAGGCTGATGCGTTTATAGAGGGCTTCGGTGCGACGGATCTGCTCGGCCGTTGGCTTGACCCTGACCGATTCATAGCCCACAACCTCACGCCCCTCGACAATCGGCGTGACGTAGGCGTTGACCCAGTAGTGGTCGCCGTTTTTCGAGCGGTTCTTGACGATGCCCATCCACGGCTTGCCAAGCTTGAGCGCGCCCCACATATGGGCAAAGACGGCTGAGGGCACGTCGGGGTGACGAACGATGTTTTGAGGCGCGCCGATCAGGTCGGACTTGTTGAATCCACTGATCTCGACGAAGGCGTCATTGCAGTACGTGATGACCCCCCGCGCATCCGTTGTCGAGATGAGCTTTTGCTGAGGCCCAAGGGCAATCTCGCGCTGCGTAACCGGCTGGTTGTTTCTCATCTGTATTGCTCCTATGCCCTAAGTAGGGGGCATCGGCTGCAATATGAGAAAGGTTAATGAGTAGTTCTAAATGGGCAGGTTATACGTCCGAAAAAAAAAGTATGGATGCTTAAAGGCTACTTCCGGCCAGAAGCGCCCTGTTTTCTCCATGGCATAAGATCACAAGGGCTGCGGAATGTAGGTTTCTGACCGAGAGCTGCCCGTCAGTTCTCACTCGGGCGTCATGAGCACCGCAAGCGTCAGTTTGATGAACTCTTCATTTTTGTCGATGGTGTCTAGGGCACCGCGCACGTTGTCGGCGATATCAGCCGAGCCGTGCGCCTCCACCCAATTGGATAACTCGAGTATCGCGGCTTCTAGGGCCAACTGGTTTTCATTGATCTTTGTAGAGCAGGGAAGGGAGCAAGTCTGAATTTGGCATCGCGAGTCCGCGGTTATGAGGTCAGCGTAGCACCGTGTTACATGAAGGTTTTTTAACTGTCGGCAGGACACCGGAAGAGGGGAGGCAGAGGCTTAGTTATGGAACACTTCCAAAATAGTTATGGAACACATGCCAAGCGTCGTGATTTTTTTCAAAAGCCAGAAACGACAAAGCCCTGAATAATCAGGGCTTTGTCGGTACAAATATGGCGGAGGCGATGGGATTCGAACTCATGGACCTGTTACAGTCGACGGTTTTCAAGACCGTTGCCTTAAACCACTCGGCCACACCTCCGTTTGCGTTGCGGGCGCCATAATACCTGAATGAAACACACTGTCAAACTCTCTGCATGGCTTGTTACAGAGCGTCTGTTATGATCTTTGCGACTGAACGTTTCAAACCAACAGGAGTGTCGCCATGCGCGAACAGGATTACGCAGTTAATAACAGCGTGCAGGCTGAGCAGCTAGAGGTTAGCCGCGTCCTGCGCAACACATACGGCTTGCTCGCTCTCACCCTCGCATTCAGCGGCGTGATGGCATTTGTCGCCCAGCAGATGCGTGTCGGCTACCCGAATATTTTCGTGGTGCTGATCGGTTTCTACGGCCTTTTCTTCCTTACCAACAAACTCCGTGATTCCGCGTGGGGCTTGGTGTCGGCGTTTGCCCTGACCGGTTTCATGGGTTTCCTGCTCGGCCCGATCCTCAACCGTTACCTGGGCATGCAGGGCGGCGCGGAAGTCGTGAGCTCGGCCTTCGCGATGACTGCGCTGGTGTTCGGCGGTCTGTCGGCTTACGTGTTGATCACCCGCAAGGACATGAGTTTCCTCGGTGGCTTCATCACCGCAGGCTTCTTCGTGCTGCTGGGTGCGACGCTGGCGAGCTTCTTCTTCCAGATCAGCGGTCTGCAACTGGCGATCAGCGCAGGTTTCGTGCTGTTCTCGTCGGTCTGCATTCTGTTCCAGACCAGCGCCATCATTCACGGCGGTGAGCGTAACTACATCATGGCGACCATCAGCCTGTATGTATCGATCTACAACCTGTTCATCAGCTTGTTGCAGATCTTCGGCATCATGAGCCGCGATGATTAATCGTCGGCCATGAGTAAAAAACCCGCTTCGGCGGGTTTTTTCTTGCCTGCGATTTGGCTAAAGGCTCACGCCATCGGCGGCAATCGGCGTTTGACCGGGGTTTTCTTGACGATGGCGGTGTTGGTTTCGGCGTGGGTGTTCAGGCGGTCGAGGAGGGTGTCCAGCTGTTCCATCGAGCGCACATGCAGGCGGGCGATGAAGCAGTCGTCGCCGGTGACCTTGTCGCACTCGGTGAATTCGGGGATCGCCTGGATTTGCCGCTCCACCTCTTGCAACTGGCCCGGCAACGGGCGGATCCGCACGATGGCTTGGAGTTGATAGCCGAAACATTTGGGATCTATCTCGACGGTGTAGCCCTTGAGGACGCCGCGTTCTTCTAAGCGGCGCAAACGCTCGGCGACACTCGGCGAGGACAGGCCGCTGAGGTGCGCCAAGGCTTTTAGTGAACGCCGCGAGTCTTCCATCAACGCGGTAATCAACACTTGGTCGATATCGTCAGTCATCCCGCAACCCCTGTAAGGCAATTAATCGAAACTGCCTTGATAAAAAAGGCAGATACCGAGTTTAGCCTGCTTTTTGCGCTGGAGAAGCCCCTCGGCGGATTGGCATACTTTGGGCTCAAACACAGGAGTCTGATGATGGACAAAACAATTCGCCGCGGGTCATTCGAGATGACCGCTGCCATGCTGATTTCCGGGACCATCGGCTGGTTCGTGTTGGTGTCCGGGCAACCGGTGCTGGACGTGGTGTTCTGGCGTTGCGTGTTCGGCGCCGGCACCTTATTGCTCATTTGCGCGGCTTTCGGCTTCCTGCGCCCCGGCATTCTGACCCGCACCACGTTCCTGCTGGCGGTGCTCAGCGGCGTGGCGATTGTCGGTAACTGGGTGCTGTTGTTTGCCTCGTACTCCCGCGCCTCGATTGCCATCGGCACGGCGGTCTATAACGTTCAGCCGTTTATGCTGGTCGGGTTGGCCGCGCTGTTCCTCAACGAAAAAATCACCCTGCAGAAGCTGCTTTGGCTGGGCGTTTCGTTTCTGGGGATGCTGGCGATTGTCAGCGCACACGGGCAACAGGGCGAGAGCGGCAACGATTACCTGATGGGCATCGGACTGGCTGTGGGTGCTGCATTCCTTTACGCGATTGCGGCGTTGATCATCAAACGCCTGACCGGCACGCCACCGCACCTGATCGCGCTGATTCAGGTCAGCACCGGCGTGTTGTTGCTCGCGCCATTCGCGCATTTCTCGGCGTTGCCGCAAGCTCCGAGCGCGTGGGCCAGCCTGGTGACCCTCGGCATTATTCACACCGGCGTGATGTACGTGTTGCTTTACGGTGCGATCCAAAAACTGCCGACGGCACTCACCGGTGCGTTGTCGTTCATTTACCCGATTGCGGCGATTTTCGTCGACTGGTTTGCCTTCGGTCATCGTCTGGAAACGCTGCAATGGATCGGTGTCGCTGCGATTCTGCTAGCTGCCGCCGGCATGCAACAGGGTTGGCGCCTGAAGCTTCGGCGGACAGTTACGCAATAATCAGATGTTCCAGCGCGGTGCGGTCTTGGCCAGGCGCTGGCGCATTTCGCCGATGTTGCTGGCCAGCTGCCGGATCAATAACCGGTAGCCGTCCAGCGGGTTATAGACCGGTGCGTCCAGGCTTGAATCCGCCGGCAGTTCGACGGGGCGACTCAGCCGCTGGGATGCGCCGGATTTCAGCGCCCGCGCCATCCCCACCAGTTGAACCCGAATCAGCCGATGTTCCGCTTTCAACGCCGATTGCAGATGGGCCATGGCGTCAGGGTCATTGGCGTCCGGTCGGGTGTTGCCGAGGATTTCCAGGGTGCTGACACACATGCGCAAATGGCGCTGGATCGCATCGAGTTCGGTCATGGATATCTTCACTTCCTTGGACACCGACGGCATCAGCGAACGCAGTTGCACCATCACCGCGTTCAGGCGATTCATCAACTTCACGTGCTCGTCATCGGTGACCGGTTGGCCATTGATGATGCGCCCGTAAATCGTCGCGCAATCGCGCAGCGCATCGGCCAGGTTGTAGCGCCAGGAATACACCGCGTACAGCGGCAGGGCGAAGGAAAACGCCAGGGCCAGGGCAATGCCGATCAGGATGTCCACCCCGCGCCACAGCCCGTCGGTGACAGGGTTATCGCCATGTCCGGCGACGATAAACACGGTGATCGCCGACAGCAGCGCCGTGTAACCGCCCTTGCCGATGGCGTGGTACGAGAAGAATCCGCAGACCACCGACATCGCAAAATAGGTCAGCCACGGCATCCCGAGCCAGGCTTGTTGCGCCACCAACAACAGACCGACACCGGCGCCGATCAAGGTGCCGATGGCGCGCTCGGCGGCTTTTTTGCCGATGTTGCCGTGGTGCTGCAAACCGCCAATCACCACCAGCATCGTCACCGACGCCCACTCACCGTGGGGCAGGTGGATGCCGGTAGTCAGTAGAATCGTCGCCAGCATTCCCAGCGAAACGCGCACTGCGTGAATCAATTTGGCGTGGCGATAGCGCCGGTATGGGTCCAGTAACGGACGCAGTACCCGGCGCAGCAGCGGTGGCAGTCGGTGGGCTCTGAATGTGCTCAGGCTCGTGCTCCTCAGAAGATGTAATCGGTGGTCAGGAAACTCGAACTGCGGCCGCTGATGATCTCGCTGATGAGGTCCTTGTTGGTCTCCTGAAACTTGGTCGCGACCAGCGTACGAATCGAAAACACCCGCAGCGCATCATGCACCGACAGCGTGCCTTCGGCGGAGTTCTTGCGGCCGTTGAACGGGAAGGTGTCCGGGCCGCGCTGGCACTGGGCGTTGAGGTTGATCCGCCCGACCTGGTTGGCGAAGGTGTCCACCAGCCGGCCGACCGCCACCGGGTTGGTGCCGAAGATACTCAGCTGCTGGCCGAAATCCGACTCCAGAACGTAATCGATCACCGTGTCCAGATGCCGGTAAGGCACGATCGGCACCACCGGGCCGAACTGTTCTTCCTGATAGACGCGCATCTGCGGCGTCACCGGGTACAACACGGCCGGATAGAAGAAGGACGCACGGGCTTCACCGCCATTCGGGTTGACCACACGGGCACCTTTGCTCACGGCATCCGCGACCAGCCCGTGCAGATAATCGACCTTGCCCGTCTCCGGCAACGGCGTCAGGGCCACGCCGCTTTCCCACGGCATACCCGGTTTGAGGCTGGCAAGTTTGGCGTTGAATTTGTCGATGAACGCCTCGACCACGTCTTCGTGGACGAAGAGGATTTTCAGCGCGGTGCAGCGCTGGCCATTGAACGACAAGGAACCGGTGACCGCTTCATTCACCGCGTTGTCGAGGTCGACCTCAGGCAAAACGATGCCGGGATTTTTCGCATCCAGGCCCAGCGCAGCGCGCAAGCGATGCGGTTTCGGGTGGAGTTTTTTCAGGTCGCTGGCGGCCTTGTTGGTGCCGATGAACGCGAAGATATCGATCTTGCCGCTGGCCATCAGCGCGCTGACCGTCTCGCGTCCGCTGCCGTAGATCACGTTGATCACCCCGGCCGGGAAGCTATCGCGGAACGCTTCCAGCAGCGGACGAATCAGCAGCACGCCGAGCTTGGCTGGTTTGAACACCACGGTGTTGCCCATGATCAGCGCCGGAATCAGCGTAGTGAAGGTTTCGTTCAGCGGGTAGTTGTAAGGTCCCATGCACAACGCTACGCCCAGCGGCACGCGGCGGATCTGCCCCAGCGTGTCCTGTTCCAGCTCGAAACGGCTGGAGCGGCGGTCGAGTTCCTTGAGCGCGTTGATGGTATCGACGATGTAGTCGCAGGTGCGGTCGAACTCTTTTTCCGAGTCCTTGAGGTTCTTGCCGATCTCCCACATCAACAACTTGAACACCGCTTCACGCTGTTCGCGCATGCGCCCCAGGAACGCTTCGACGTGCTGGATGCGTTCGGCCACGCGCAGGGTCGGCCACAGGCCCTGGCCCCGGTCATAGGCGCGGACGGCGGCGTCGAGGGCGGTCAGCGCCGTGTCGGCATCGAGCAGCGGCGTGCTGCCGAGGATCACTTGTTCGTCGCCATTTTCGCCAGTCAGGTACACCGGGCTGCGGACTTGGGCGAGGGGGCCGGACCAGGTTTTCAGCTCGCCATCGACCAGGTATTCACGCTGTTCGGTCTGGCCGTCGAGGCGGTACTTTTCCGGGATGTCGCTGGCGTCGGGAAACAGGTTACCGAGGATGTGTGCTGTGGTCATGTCGCTACTCCATGTGATGTAAGCCAGGCGCTGGCGGCTTGCAGTTCAGAATTCACTTCAAAGGTTATACGCCTTATTGCCCCGACTTTTTAAGTGCCGATTTGATGAACCCGCGATCTTTTGACCTGAGAACACACAACGGCCGGCGCTGGGGGTAAACTTCGCGCTCTTTCTTAAGGAGTTCATATGAGTTACTACCAGCCGGGCATTCTCGCCACCCCCGTTCCACCTCAAGCCCGTCATATGTTCTTCGCGCTGGAATCCGTCGATGCACTGCCGGCCGCGCTCGACAAGCTGATGTCGCTGGTGGACGGGAAGTCGGCGGTGGTCGGTTTCGGTGAGTCCCTGGTCAAGGCGCTGCACGTGCAGATCGACGGGCTGCGGCCGTTTCCGGCGTTGACCGGTGTCGGCGTCGACAACCCGTCGACCCAACACGCGCTGTGGTGCTGGTTGCATGGCGTCGACCGTGGTGAGCTGCTCAATCGCGCCACCGCCATCGAAGCCGCGCTGGCACCGGCCCTGCGCCTGGTGCAGATGAACGAAACCTTCCGCCACCTGACCGGCCACGACCTGACCGGCTACGAAGATGGCACCGAAAACCCGCACGACGAAGCCGCCGTGGCTGCCGCGCTGGTCGGTGAAGGCGCTGATGGTCTGGTCGGTGGCAGCTTCGCCGCGATCCAGCAATGGCAGCATGACCTGAAGGGTTTCCACGCGATGCCGTCCGCGGAAAAGGACAACATCATGGGGCGTCGCTTGAGCGACAACGAAGAAATCGATGACGCGCCGATCTCCGCCCACGTCAAACGCACCGCCCAGGAAAGCTTCGCCCCCGAGGCGTTCGTGGTCCGTCGTTCGATGCCGTGGATTGAAGGTGAGCGCGCCGGCCTGATGTTCCTCGCGTTCGGCTTCTCCCTCGACGCTTTCGAAGTCCAGCTGCGGCGCATGAGCGGTCTGGAAGATGGCATCACCGACGGTTTGTACCGCATCAGTCGCCCGATCACCGGCGGCTACTACTGGTGCCCGCCGCTGAAGGACGGTCATCTGGATTTGCGCGCACTGCGCATCGGCTGATCTGTAGAGGCCCGGCTTGCTGCGGGCGGCGTTCCGACGATCAATGCAGTGCGGTGCATCAAGTACGCCGGCCATGGCCGTATCTTTCGAGCCTCAGCTGATGCAGCGCTTCATCGGTGCATGGGCTCACCGATGAAGCGCTGCATCGGGGTCAGGCTTTGCTGGCGGCGAGGTAAGCGCCCAGTCGGCGTCCCATCTCTTCACCCAAGGCTTGCAAGCCACTCAAGGGACGGACCATCACCTCGAACTCAACGATTTTCCCCTGTTCGTTGAAGCGGATCATGTCGATGCCCTTGAGCTGCTTTTCGCCGACCCTGGCGCTGAACTCCAGGATGACGTTCAAGCCGTCCGCGGTCGCCAATTCGCGGTGGTACTGGAAGTCCTCAAACACGCCGAACACTGTGGTGAGAATCATCGTGACCACCGGCGCCCCCGGATAAGGCGTGTGCGCCATCGGCGAGCGGAATACCGCTTGTGGGTCCAACAATTCGGGCAAGGCCTGCAAGTCAGCCTTCTTGATCATCGCGTGCCACTGCTTCAAGGATTCTGCGGCGTTTGGATGCAGTTTCAGTTCCGACATTTTTTAACTCCTGTATTTTTTTGTTCTGCAAGCGTCGGCGAAGACTGTACATCAAAGGGCTTGAAGGGAAACCCTACCGGCGGAAAAACCCTCGAACATTGCCATGGCTGACCGGTTAGTCGTTTTCCGTCCTGGGGCCCGTCGCCATGGACAAAATCGTTCTAAAAATTCAGCTTCGCGGTTCGGGAGGTGTACTACTCTTCAAATTGTAGGTGAAGACGCAGACTGATGCGCAAGCGGATGGCAAGGACACGTGGGGCGCGTTCCGAAGGGTACACGGTTAGAAAGATCTCCGCGCTGAGATCCAGCCCTTATGCCGTGTGAAGCAGAAGAGCACAAAACTGTTCTGTGAGAGTCCTGATAAACCTTGTAAGCCGGAGACCAGCACCGGCCACCTACTCGAACCCCAAAGCCCGCCTTGTGCGGGCTTTGTCGTTTTTCCCCATTTCCAGCAAACACCACAAATCCCCTGTGGGAGTGAGCCTGCTCACGATGAGGCCAGCACCTTCAACATAGAATCTCCCACAGTTGCTCTACATCTCCTCGACCGGATCTACCGGGACACCGATATTGGCCATTTCGATCCCCTTTTGGCCGACCTCACACTATGAACTCCCTCGTTCGTCAGCAAGAATCGAAGCGGCGTAGCGGTTCCAGCACGCTCGCAACACCACAACGAGAATCCTGTTTTCCTTGCCCTTGGCAATTTTTAAGGCCTGCCGTGTACAGAACATAAAAACCACCGAGCGACACCTTTGGGGAATTCATTCATGGTCATGATGAAACGCATACTGGGCGCCACTGTTTGTGGGCTGACGTTGTTGGCCAGTGCCGTGCACGCCGAACAGCGGGAATTGCGGGTGTACAACTGGGCGGACTACATCCTGCCGTCCGTGCCCAAGGACTTCGCCCAGAAAAGCGGAATCAAAGTGACCTGGGACACCTTCGACACCAACGAATCGCTGGAAGCCAAGTTGCTCACCGGGAACTCGGGATACGACCTGGTAGTGCCGTCGAACCAGTTTATCGAAACCCAGATCAAGGCCGGCGTGTTCCAGAAACTGGACAAGTCCAAACTGCCGAACTGGAAGCATCAGGACCCGGCACTGCTCGCACTATTGGACAAGAACGATCCGGGCAACCAGTACGGCGTGCCCTACATGTACGGCACCGTGCTGATTGGTTTCAACCCGGCCAAGGTCAAGGCCGCGCTGGGCGAGAATGCGCCGGTGGACAGTTGGGACCTGGTGTTCAAACCGGAAAACATGGAGAAGCTGAAATCCTGTGGCGTCGCCATGCTCGATTCACCTTCGGAAATCCTGCCGTTGGCGCTGCACTACCTGGGGCTGGACCCTAACAGCCAGAACCCGGACGACTACGAAAAAGCCAAGGCGTTGATGCTGAAAATTCGCCCTTACGTCACCTACTTCAACTCGGCCAAGTACATGACCGATATCGCCAACGGCGATATCTGCGTCGCCATCGGCTACTCCGGCAGCTTCTACCAGTTCGGCAATCGCGCCAAGGAAGCGGGTAACGGCGTAGTGGTCGATTGGCGCTTGCCGAAGGAGGGCGCGCCGATCTGGTTTGACACTTTTGCCATTCCAAAAAGTGCGAAGAACGTCGACGAGGCCCACGAGTTTCTCAACACCTTGCTGGACCCGACCGTCATCGCGCCGATCAGTGATTTCCTCGGCTACCCCAACGCCAACAAGGACTCGATTGCGCTGATCAACAAAGAGATCACCGGCAACCCGAACCTGACGCCGACCAGCGAAGCGTTGAAAACCCTGTATGTGGTGCAACCGTTGCCGCAAAAGCTTGAGCGGGTGCGTACGCGGGTCTGGACCAGCATCAAGTCCGGCGAGTAACACTTCGGGCGGAGCGTGATTGGCCTGCCACCCGCGTTCTCCTGTAGGCGCCGGCAAGCCGGCTCCTACAGGGGTAGCATCCTCGTTTTGCTTAGATCCGCGTCAGCGCCTGGGCCAGGTCGGCACGCAGATCCTCGACATCCTCAACCCCCACGGACAACCGCACCAACCCATCGCCGATGCCGAGCTGCGCGCGGGTTTCAGCGGGGATGGTGGCGTGGGTCATGATCGCCGGGTGTTCGATCAGGCTTTCCACGCCGCCCAGACTCTCGGCCAGGGCGAAGATGCGCACGCTCTCGAGGAAGCGCGTGGCTCCGGCCAGATCGCTCTTCAGATCGACAGAAATCATCCCGCCGAAACCGCGCATCTGCCGCTTTGCCAGTTCATGCTGCGGGTGCGACGGCAGGCCCGGATAGTAGACGCGCGCCACTTGCGGCTGGCGCTCCAGCCACTGCGCCAGTTCCAGCGCATTGCTGCAGTGACGCTCCATGCGCAACGCGAGGGTTTTCACGCCGCGCAGTGTCAGAAACGCGTCGAACGGTCCGGCGATTGCGCCCACCGAGTTCTGCAGGAAACCCAGGCGTTCCGCCAGTTCCGGGTTCTGCCCGACCACGGCGATGCCGCCAATCACGTCGGAGTGGCCGTTGAGGTATTTGGTGGTCGAGTGCAGCACGATGTCGAAGCCCAGCTCCAGCGGGCGCTGGATCCACGGGCTGGCGAAGGTGTTGTCGGCGACGCAGATGATGCCGCGGCCGCGACAGATACGTGCGACGGCGGCGAGGTCGGTCAGGCTCAGCAACGGATTGCTCGGCGTCTCGGCCCAGACCATTTTTGTGTCGTCCTGCAAGGACGCTTCGAACGCCGCGAGGTCCGTCAGGTCGACGAAGCTGAAACGATGCCCGGCGCTGCGTTTGCGCACCTTGTCGAACAGCCGGAAGGTGCCGCCATACAGATCATTGCCGGAGACAATGTGCGAGCCGGCGTCGAGCAGTTCCAGCACCGTGGAAATCGCCGCCAGCCCAGAGGCGAACGCGAAGGCCTGGGTGCCGCTTTCCAGGTCGGCGACGCAACGCTCCAGGGCAAAGCGCGTCGGGTTGTGCGAGCGGCCGTAATCGAAACCCTTGTGCACGCCGGGGCTTTGTTGCAAATAGGTGGAGTTGGCATAAATCGGTGGCATCAATGCGCCGGTGGTCGGGTCCGGCGCTTGCCCGGCGTGGATCACCCGAGTGGCGAAGGCGCGTGCCGCGGCGTTTTCATCGTGTTGACTCATGCAAGGGATCTCCGCAAATGATTGAGCAGGTCTACGCGGGTAATCAGGCCATGGAAGCCCGAGGCGTCGGCGATGATCGCCACCAGCCCGCGATCGAGTTCTGCCTGCAGTTCGGCCATGTTGGCGCTGGCCGGCAGGGTTTGTACTTTGTCGGTCATGGCGCTGGACACGGTCAAGCGGAAGTGTGAAGGGTCTTCCTGCATGCCCAGCAGAATGTCGGATTCGTCGATCACGCCGACCAGTTTCTTTCCGTCCACCAGCACCGGCAATTGCGAGACATCCGCCAGGCGCATGCGCTGGAACGCCGTCAACAGGGTGTCGTCGGGGCCGACGCTGATCACCCGGCCATCCTCGAAACGGCGTGCGATCACGTCGCGCAGATCGCCATAAGGTTTACGCTTGAGCAAGCCCTGATCGTTCATCCACTGGTCGTTGTAGACCTTCGACAGGTAGCGGGTGCCGGTGTCGCAGACGAAGCTGACCACGCGTTTCGGGGTGGTTTGTTCGCGGCAGTAACGCAGCGCCGCCGCCAGTAAGGTGCCGGTCGAAGAACCGCCGAGAATGCCTTCGGCGCGCAGCAATTGGCGGGCGTGGTCGAAGCTTTCCTCGTCGCTGATCGAATAGGCGTGGCGCACGCTGGAGAGGTCGGCAATCGAGGGGATGAAGTCTTCGCCAATGCCTTCCACCGCCCACGAGCCGGGCGTCTGCATGGTGCCGCTGCGGCTGTATTCGGCCATCACCGAACCGATGGGATCGGCCAAGACCATTTCCAGATTGGGCTGTACGCGTTTGAAAAAACGGGTCAGCCCGGTCAGCGTGCCGGCCGAACCGACACCGACGACAATCGCATCCACGTCATGCTGGGTTTGCGCCCAGATCTCCGGCGCGGTGCTGCACTCATGAGCCAGCGGATTCGCCGGGTTGTTGAACTGATCGGCGAAGAATGCATTGGGAATCTCCAGCGCCAGCCGCGCTGCAACGTCCTGGTAGTAATCAGGGTGGCCTTTGCCGACGTCGGAGCGGGTGATGTGCACCTCGGCGCCCATGGCCTTGAGGTGCAAGACTTTCTCGGTGGACATCTTGTCCGGCACGACCAACACCACCCGATAGCCTTTGGCGCGGCCGACCAGGGCCAGACCGAGGCCGGTGTTGCCGGCGGTGGCCTCGACGATGGTGCCGCCGGACTTGAGCCGACCGTCGCGCTCGGCCTCGTCGATCATCGCCAGGCCGATGCGGTCCTTGATCGAGCCGCCGGGGTTCTGTGATTCAAGCTTCAGAAACAGGGTGCATGGACCCGTGTCAAAGCGGCTGACGCGCACCAGCGGCGTATTGCCGATCAGTTCAAGCACGGCGGGGCGGGAGTCGTTCGGCATGTTGTCACCTCTTTGCGAAAAATCGCAGGAGAAGGACAGCAACCGGCGGCGAGTCATCGCACGTCAGTCGCCAGCAATGCATCGCTTGGACCATAGGCCGCGATTGCCTCACTCGCAACCTTGTGCGGCCAGCCGGTCGCGAACGAAGGGGCGAACACCGGGCGATTGATGTGCATGAGGGCGATGCAATTGATGGGAAGTCGCTGAAGACGCTCATTCGTGCGGCGGTGGTGCTTAACACCTCCAAATGAGTTGGGCCGTTTGTATCCCTGCGTATCCGCTGCGCGCATAGCTATCTTCGCTTACAAATCCATGGCGTCGGCGACACGTACGGGATACATGGCGGCCGTCTAATGGGGCACCACAACGGTATCAACCGGAGAAATGCCATGTTCCGCATCAACGCTCGTCACACCGCCAAAATGCTTGGCGTCGCTGTTGTCACCACTGCCGCGCTCGCTGCGTTCTCTGGCGTCTCTCAAGCCGAAGAAGTGAAGGCCCCTGCAAAAAGCTGGCAGACAGGGATTCATCGCACCGATCTCCTGAAAAAGGATCTCGACGTCGAAGGTCGCGAAGTGATTCAGGTACGGGTTGATATCGATCCGGGCGTCTCATCGCCCAACCACTCCCATCCTGGCGTGGAAGTGGCCTATGTCATAGACGGCACGTTCGAATATCAACTGGAGGGGCAGCCACCGGTCACGTTGAAAACCGGTGATTCGCTGTACATCCCGGCCGGTGTTGCGCATATCGCGAAGAACATCGGGACGAAAACTGGCTCGGAGCTGGCAACCTACATCGTGAAAAAAGGTGAGCCGCTGGTGGTGATCAAGCCGTAAGGCCCGGCGTGACCGTCGATAGCGTTATCGGCGGTCACGGCATTTCCCGACAATCGCAACACCCAATGCGACTACGATCAATCCCAGCGCCACGGCAAACGTCATCCGCATTCCGTGGGCCACGGCTTCGGGCTGCGCCAGGGTGATGTCGGCCGCCTGCGAGGCGATTGCGAACACGGCGCCCAACGCCGAGGCTCCCGTGATCAATCCCAGATTTCGCGACAGATTGAGCATGCCCGAGACAACACCGCGCTGGTCTGGCGCAACATCCGTCATGACCGTGGTGTTGTTGGCCGTCTGGAACACGGCATAGCCGAGCGTGATCACCACCATCGGCGCGACGTAGCCGCCGATGCCAAAGGTCTGCGGCAACACCGATAACGTGAAGCAACCGAGGGCCATGGCGATCAGCCCGGCAACAGTCATCCGTTGTGCACCAAAACGATCGGCGATCCGGCCAGCAGGCACCCCGGTCAGGGCCGCGACGCAGGGCCCGACCGCGAGCACTATTCCCACCACGACTGCCTTCAACCCCAGCCCGTGGGCCAGATAAAACGGCCCGACCACCAGCGTTGCCATCATCACCGTCGCCACCAGTGTGCTCATGGCCAGGCTTGCGCTCAGTACCGGGTTGCGAAACATCGTCAGCCGTATCAGCGGGGAGGCGACTCGCGTCTCGACGAACACGAAAAGCCCCACGCCGACCCCCGCCGCCAACAACAAACCGCTATTAAACAACCCGAAATGACCACGGCCGAGGGTCATGGCCAGTGCATACGCGGCCAACGTCAGCGCCAACACCAGTGTGCCCCACGCATCGAAACGGACGCTGCCGGTGGTTGCCTTCTGCCGATCCGCAGGCAGGTAGCGATGTGCGAGCAGCAGTGTCATCAGACCCAATGGCACGGTGACCAGGAACATCGCCCGCCAACCGAATCCACTGATCAACAGGCCGCCAAGCGATGGCCCCAGCGCGGTGCCAATTGCCGACATCGTCCCGAGCAACCCCATGGCGCTGCCGGTGTTGGCTTTCGCCACGGTCTCACCGACGAAGGCCATGGTCAGCGCCATCATGATCGCCGCGCCAAGACCTTGCAGGGCTCGGGCGCCAATCAAGATCCCCAGTGTCGGCGCCCAGGCGCACAGCGCCGAGGCCAGCGTAAACACGCCAATGCCACTGAGCAGCAACCGCCGGCGACCGATAAGGTCGCCGAGCCGACCCACGCTGACGATCAGTGTGGTAATCGCCAGCAGATAGGCGATAACGACCCACTGCACGTCCTGAAACGTCGCACCGAACACCTGAGCCAGCGTCGGCAAACCGACGTTGGCGACACTGGTGCCGAGCGAGGACAGCAGCATCGACAGCGAAAGGCTGACCAACGCCCAGCGTACGGTGGGTGTCGGTGTTGCGTTGTCCACGATGGCGATAGTCGGTTTCATGCTGTCCCTCTGGATCTGGCCACTCCCGAAGTGGAGCTATCAGAAATCTACGCTGGCGCCTAACATGGCGGAAGGCGCACGGGTTGCACTGTACTCGTGCGTTAAACGCCATCTCACCCGGCCATGGGGCAATGCATGTCGACTCCCGATTTCAATTTGCTGATCACCCTTGACGTGCTGCTCGCCGAGGGCAGCGTGGCGCGCGCCGCCAAACGCTTGCGGCTGAGCCCGTCGGCGATGAGTCGGGCGTTGGCGCGGTTGCGCGAAACCACGGGTGACCCGTTGCTGGTCAGGTCCGGGCGCGGACTGGTGGCCACGCCCCGGGCGCTGGAATTGCGCGAGCGGGTCAGCCAGTTGGTGCAGGACGCCGAAGCGGTGCTGCGCCCGGCGCAACAGCCTGACCTTATGCAATTGGTTCGCACCTTCACCTTGCGCAGCAGCGAGGGCTTTGTGGAGAACTTTGGCGCGCCGCTGATTGCACGTGTCGCCGAACAAGCACCGGGCGTGCTTCTGCGCTTCATGCATAAACCAGACAAGGACAACACGTCGCTGCGTGACGGCACCGTTGATCTGGAAACCGGAGTAGTGGGGAAGGCCGCCGGGCCTGAGTTGCGCACGCAGGGTTTGTTTCGCGACCGCTTCATCGGCGTCGTGCGCAGTGGGCACCCCCTGAGCCAGGGCGAAATCACCCCGCAACGTTTTGCGGCGGGCGCTCACATCAGCGTCTCGCGGCGCGGGCTCGACAAGGGGCCTGTCGATGAAGCACTGGCAGCGCTGCAACTGGAACGGCAGGTGGTGACCATTGTCGGCGGTTTCTCGACCGCGTTGGCGCTGGCCCGCAACACCGACCTGATCGCCACTGTTCCTGAACGCCACACCGAAAGCCTGCGGGCAGGCATGCACAGTTTTGCGTTACCGTTTGCCTTGCCTGAGTTCACCGTCGCGATGCTCTGGCATCCGCGACTGGATGCCGATCCGGTGCATCGCTGGTTACGAGGGTGTGTTCGTGAGGTTTGTGCGCAATAGCGCGTTCTTCAAATAGAAAATCGACTCAAGTGGCTCTGATGAGGAAGCCATGTGTTCCCTATGCTGCCTGAAACTCCCTCAGGCAGAAGTGCCGGTCGATTCACTGAATGGCAGCACTCAAAAAGTGAACGAACGGGAGGCGTGTTGGGCCAGTTCGGCATCCAGCAGATGCTCGGCCAGCACATCATTCAAAAAGCGGAACTGATCGTTGAGACCGACCACTTCGTTACTGAAGTGGTTGGCAGCGGCCGGCATCAGCAGCGCCTCGAAATTCTTGTCGAACACCAGCGACAGCACTTTGCGCGAGACGACCTGCTGCGAGTAGTAGTTGTTGCCGAACACCGGAAAGCTCACGGCAAGGGTGACGGTGTGGATCATGATGTGCGCTCCTCGGTCAGGACGTACCACGAAAAAACGGTCAGCGAGAGGGCTGTCAGGGCCAGGCAGGTCAGCAGATGGATCAACATGATTTGCCCCTCCGGTTCGGGGTTGTGTGTCGGGTTGAGGTTGATCCTACGCTGACGGATTTTGAGCGGAAGGCATTCGCGGCGATGGTGAATATCGACGCAAGTGATGGTCGGGGTTTGTGGCCCTCAGCAACACCATCAACACCAGACCAGGCCCCCACCGCCGCCTATACTCAAATCAGGGTGCTTTAACCCCCCGAATATCCTGTTCGGGGGAAGACTGTAGGACATGCGATCTTGAGCCTGCGTTCGCTGATCGTCGCCGTGCTATTGGTGTTGGCGGGATGCGCCATGCCTGCGCGTGCCCCGGCGCCAGCGCCGCCGGTGATCATTTCCCAGAGCACCTGGCAGCAGGTGGATCGGGACATCGTTGCAGCGTCCCAGTCCGCCACCGAACAGGCAAAAATCTATTCGCGCGGCGCCATGGATTACTGGCGAACCCGGGTCTATCAATTGACCGAAGAAAACTTCATTCCCTGGTTCAGTAGCTACTGGACCCAGGAATGGCTGTCGATGAAAGTCAGCTGGTACAGCCTCAGCGCCCAGGGCGAGCAGGATGCCTCGTCGAAACGCCTGGCGGCCTATTTGCTGGAGCAATACCAAAAACGCGTGCTGGCGCCGGTCGCGGTGGAGATTGATCCCGAGCAGATCCTCGGGCTGTCCACCGCGTTCTACGTGGACATTCTTCAGGAAGAATTGCAAAAAATCGCCCAGCGCCACGGCGTGCCCATGGCCCAGCTCAATGGCCGTATCCAGAAAATCCCGGCCATCGCCCTCGGACCGCCGCCCGCGCGGGACGCTTCGCTGTACCAGGTCGTGCACACCCAGCCGCTCAACACCCTGCCGGCGTACGCGGCGCTGATCGACAAGATCCACAAGGCTGGCGGTAGCAAGGGTGTTGATTCGACCGATACCGCCATGGCGCCGGTGGCCAAGCGCGCCAGCCAGCGGATGGAAGCCGAAATGGCCCCGCGCGGTGCCGCCAGCGCGGTGTCCGCAGCGGCGGGGAAATTCGCCGGAGGCTTGATTACCTTGGGCGTGGCGGGGATTCGCGCATTGATTCAGGCCAGCGACCGACCGGACAGCGAGGCGCTGATCCGCAGCAGTCTGGGCAACACGTTCGACAAGGCCTGGATACAACTGGTGCAGAACCCGACCACCGGTGTGATGGCGGGGACGCTGTACCTGGCAGGGCAGATCGAGGGCAATCTGGCGGGGAGTGCCGACGTACCGTCGGTCAGTTCGGGCGGCGGCGCTGTCGATTGGAGCCCGGCCGAACCGACTAACCCGCAGATCGACCCTCTACCCCCAGCAGGAGAATGACCATGTCTTACGTCGATGGCTGTGTCTTTGCGGTGCCCAGCGCCAACCGCGAAAAATTCAAGCGACACGCCGAATCTGCCGCCGTGATTTTCAAGGAAAACGGCGCCCTGAGCATTGTCGAATGCTGGGGCGATGACGTGCCTGACGGCAAAGTGACTTCGTTTCCGCTGGCGGTGAAACTCAAGGATGACGAAACCGTGGTGTTTTCCTGGATCGTCTGGCCGGACAAGCCCACCCGCGATGCCGGCATGCAGAAAATGATGGCCGACCCGCGCATGCAGCAGGACGTCAACCCGATGCCGTTCGATGGTCAGCGGATGATTTTCGGTGGCTTCAACATCCTCCTGCAGGCGTGACGCGTGACGGATCACTCCGATGCCGGGGTGATCCTGCAACTTTTGCGATTGCGGATCTCGCTGTCCGTCGGTCGCTCTTTGACAAACTCGAAACGCGGTTCACCTTCGCTATAGTGAACCAGCCAGCCCCATTCCAGCTCTGACTCATCCTGACCCGGTTGCGGTGGCACGGCCCACCATGGCTCTTTGCTGATGATCTCTCGCATGGCCCCGTCCCGTTCATTCGGTTGGTTCAACTATAACGTGCATGTCAGGAGGTGCCAGGCGTGAGCGACGAAACCCCGGAGCCAGTCAAACGGCTGTTTTTCGCATTGGCTTGCCCGCCCGAGCAGCGCAAAGCGATTGCCCAATGGCGCAGCGCGCTGGCATTGCGCATGGGGCGTCCGGTGCCTGCGGAAAACTTTCACCTGACGTTGCTGTTTTTGGGCGCGGTGAGCGTCGCGCAGATTGCCGAGATTTGCGCGGCGGCAGCAAAGGTTCGCGTGCCGGGCGTGGCGTTGCGGGTGGCGCTGGATCGGCTGGATGCCTGGCGCAGGGCCGGGGCGTTGGTGCTCGCGCCGGAGCAGGCGCCGCCGGAGTTGCTGCGGCTGGTGTATGCGCTGGAGCAGGCGATGTTGCCGTTCGGGTTTGAGGATGCGCCCAAGGAATTCAGGCCGCACCTGACGTTGATGCGCGACTATCGATCGCCGGTGCCTGAATCGGCGACGCCGCCGGAGTTTTTTTTGCGGGCAGACCGATTTGTCTTGTTTGAATCCCACAAGGGCCGCTATCGAGCGCTGGCCGAATGGCCGCTCGTCCCCGCATAAAAAAAGGCGCCCGAGGAGGGCGCCCGAATTCACCTGAACCGAGGAAGCCAGGTGAGGCCGTTCGTCAGAGAGGAGTGCAGCGGTGGTAAGGCGCTGCGTGAACGGAAACAGTTGGATTTTGTGTTGGCAGTGCTGGCCTCATCGCGGGCAAGCCCGCTCCCACAAGGATTCGCGTCGTACCATGAATCGGTATTCCACCACCGACCACTGTGGGAGCGGGCTTGCCCGCGATGGCGATTTCAAATACCACGAATATCTCGAGGGAATTATTTCCCGAGCTTGACCCGCGTCCAGCCCCGGGTCATCACCCGCTGAACCCCAATCGGCATGTCCGGAATCGCATACAACGTCGCCATCACGGCCAGAGGCGGATACGACCCCGGGTCATTGCGAATCGCTTCATCCACCAACGGCGTCGCTGCCGCGTTGGCGTTGCTGTAGCCGATGTTGTTGGTGATCTCGGCGATGATGTCCGGGCGCATCAGGAAGTTCATGAACAGGTAGGCGTTGTCGACGTTCGCCGCGTCTCGCGGGATCGCGACCATGTCGTAGAAACTGCCGGCGCCTTCTTTCGGAATGCTGTAGTCGATCTTCACCTTGTCGCCCGCTTCCTGCGCGCGGGCCTTGGCCTGCAGCACGTCGCCGGAGTAACCGACCGCGACGCAAATGTTGCCGTTGGCCAGGTCGGAGATGTACTTCGACGAATGGAAGTACGCCACCGACGGCCGGATCTTCATGAACAGCGCTTCCGCTTTGGCGATCTGCGCCTTGTCCTGCGAGTTCACCGGGTAGCCCAGATAGTGCAAAGCGGCGGGCAGCATCTCGGTCGGCGAATCGAGGAAACTGATGCCGCAGGCTTTCAGTTTTTCGGCGTTTTCCGGTTTGAACAGCAGATCCCAGGAGTTGGTCGGCGCATTGGCACCCAGCACTTCCTTGACCTTGGCCGGGTTGAAACCAATGCCGATTGAGCCCCACATGTACGGGAAGGCGTGACTGTTTTCCGGGTCGCTGGCCGCAGCGTTTTTCAGCAACACCGGGTTGAGGTTTTTCCAGTTCGACAGCTTCGACTTGTCCAGTTCCTGATAGACGCCCGCCTTGATCTGCTTGGCCAGAAAACTGTTGGACGGCACGACAATGTCGTAGCCGGATTTGCCCGCGAGCAGGCGTGCTTCAAGGGTTTCATTGCTGTCGAACACATCGTAGGTCACGCGGATGCCGGTCTCGTCTTCGAACTTCTTGACGGTGTCCGGGGCGATGTAATCCGACCAGTTGTAGACGCGCAGTACCTTGTCATTGGCCTGGGCAACCGTGGCGATTGCGCCCATCAAGGACAGTGTCAGCAGAGTCCTGCCAAACATTTTCATCGGTACAACTCCATTCTTTTTATTCAGTACGCAAAGCTGTGAAACGCGACGGCACTAGGCCGTCGCTTTTACCATTTGCTTTTCAGGTTGCTGCCAGGATTCGCTGGCGGTCTGGTCCATCGCTTCCTGGATCGCCCGTTTGCGGGTGGCTTCGGCGCGGCGGCTGAAGTACCAGACCATAAAGGTCACGATTGAAACTGCGAGCAGAATCAGGCTGGCCACGGCGTTGATCTCGGGTTTTACGCCCAGGCGCACCGCCGAAAACACTTCCATCGGCAAGGTCGTGGAACCCGGGCCGGAGACGAAGCTCGCCAGCACCAGGTCATCCAGCGACAGGGCAAACGACATCATGCCGCCGGCCGCCAGTGACGGCGCGATCATCGGGATGGTGATCAGGAAAAACACCTTGAACGGTTTCGCCCCGAGGTCCATGGCGGCTTCTTCGATGGACAGGTCCAGCTCACGAAGGCGGGCCGAGACTACCACCGCCACATAGGCCGCACAAAACGTGGTGTGGGCGATCCAGATGGTGACAATGCCACGCTCCATTGGCCAACCGATCAACTGCGCCATGGCCACGAACAGCAGCAACAGCGACAGACCGGTGATCACTTCCGGCATCACCAACGGCGCGGTGACCAGGCCACCAAACAGCGTGCGACCCTTGAAGCGCGTGACACGCGTCAGCACGAACGCCGCCAATGTCCCTAGCGCCACAGCGGCAATCGCGGTGTAGCAGGCGATTTCCAGTGAGCGCACCACCGAGCCCATCAGTTGGGTGTTGTCGAGCAGGCCGGCGTACCACTTGAACGACCAGCCACCCCACACCGTCACCAGTTTCGAGGCGTTGAACGAGTAGATCACCAGAATCAGCATCGGCAGGTAGATAAACGACAGGCCGAACACCAGCATGAACTTTGAAAAACCGAAACGTTTCATCCCCGTGCCTCCATCTCTTTGGCCTGGCTGCGGTTGAACAGCAGAATTGGCACAATCAGGATCAACAGCATCACCACCGCCAGGGCGGACGCCACCGGCCAGTCGCGGTTATTGAAGAACTCTTGCCACAGCACACGGCCGATCATCAGGGTTTCCGGGCCGCCCAACAGTTCCGGAATCACAAACTCACCCACCACCGGAATGAACACCAGCATGCAGCCGGCGATGATCCCGTTCTTGGCCAGTGGCACGGTGATTTTCCAGAAGTTGTTGAAGTTGCTCGAACCCAAATCCGAACCCGCTTCCAGCAAGCTCTGATCGTGCTTGACCAGGTTGGCGTACAGCGGCAAGACCATGAACGGCAGGTAGGCGTAAACCACCCCGATATACACGGCGATGTTGGTGTTGAGGATCTCGATCGGGTGATCGGTCAGCCCGGTCCACATCAAAAACGCGTTGAGCAAACCGTTGTTGCTGAGGATGCCCATCCACGCGTAAACGCGGATCAGGATCGCGGTCCAGGTCGGCATCATGATCAACAGCAGCAAGACGTTCTGCGCTTCCTTGCTCGCCTTGGTGATCGCGTAGGCCATCGGAAAACCGAGCACCAGGCACATCAGCGTGCTGAAAAACGCGACCTTCAACGAACCGAAGTAAGCCGAGATGTACAACTCATCCTCGGTCAGCAGCAGGTAGTTGCCGATGTTGAGGAACACCTGGAGTTTCTGTTCGGCGAAGGTGTAGATCTCGGAGTAGGGGGGAATGGCCAGCGCCGCTTCCGAGAAGCTGATCTTCATCACCAGGAAGAACGGCAACAGGAAAAACAGGCACAGCCACAGGAACGGAATCCCGATGACGAGCTTTCGACCACTCGGCATCAGCCGCATGAACTGCTGATTGAGTGTTTTCATGAGCGCAGTACCACGCCGCTGTCGTCTTCCCACCACACGTAGACCTTGTCGTCCCAGGTCGGCCGTGCGCCACGGCGTTCGGCGTTGGCCATGAACGACTGCACGACTTTGCCGCCAGGTAATTCGACGTAGAACACCGAGTGACCGCCGAGGTAGGCGATGTCATGCACCTTGCCCTCGGACCAGTTGTAGCGGGACTCGGGTTGGGTGGTGCTGACCAGCAGTTTTTCCGGGCGGATCGCGTAGGTGATCGACTTGTCCTCCACCGAAGTGCTGACGCCGTGACCGACGTAGATCTTCTGCTGCAGATCCTTGCTGTGAATGATCGCGTGACCTTCAAGGTCTTCCACAACGGTGCCTTCGAAGGCGTTCACGTTACCGATGAATTCGCAGACCATGCGGCTGACCGGGGCTTCGTAAATGTCCACCGGGCTGCCGATCTGTGCGATCCAGCCCAGGTGCATGATCGCGATGCGCTGGGCCATGGTCATGGCCTCTTCCTGGTCGTGGGTCACCATCACGCAAGTCACGCCGACGCGTTCGATGATTTCCACCAGCTCCAGCTGCATCTGCGAACGCAGTTTTTTATCCAGTGCGCCCATGGGTTCGTCGAGCAACAACAGCTTCGGACGCTTGGCCAGGGAGCGGGCGAGGGCCACGCGCTGACGTTGGCCGCCGGACAACTGATGGGGTTTGCGCTTGGCGTATTGAGTCATGTGCACCAGGCGCAGCATTTCTTCCACGCGGGCGTCGATTTCGCTGGCGGACAAACGGTCCTGCTTGAGGCCGAAGGCGATGTTCTGTGCGACGGTCATGTGCGGGAACAAGGCGTACGACTGGAACATCATGTTGATCGGCCGTTCGTACGGCGGCATGTCGGTGATGTCCACGCCATCGAGCAGAATCCGTCCTTCGGTTGGGCGTTCGAAGCCGGCGAGCATGCGCAGCAGCGTCGATTTGCCGGAACCGGAGCCGCCGAGCAGGGCGAAGATTTCGCCTTGATGAATCTCAAGCGAGACATCGTCCACTGCAGTGGTTTCGTCGAATTTCTTGGTGACGCGGTCGACTTTCACCAGCACCTTTTTCGGTGCCTGGTGACCTTCAAGAGCCTTCCTGTAAATGCTGGAGGCGTTTGCCATGTGAAACTCCCAACAGGTTTCAGTCGTCGGGCCAACGCGGCCTGACTTAAGAGTGGATTGCAAGCCAGCACTGGGCGGGCTTATTCGGCGCCGCCGTCCTGGCTGCCTGGTGGTACTTGTTGTTATCGCGTTTGTTGTTGTCGTGAGGGACGGGCGCGCAAGGGCACGCCCGCCTGACTCGCGGGGGCAGTAAATGGGTTTTTCGTGTTTCAGGTCAGCGGGTTTTACGCAGCGCGGCCCGTCGCCGGCATGCATCGCCAAACGCCTGGAAAATACTCAAATAGGGCGGGTTCGACAGCACCTGCCATTCCGGGTGCCATTGCACGCCGACGGCGAAGGTCGGGCTGTGGTTCACCGAAATCGCTTCGATCAGACCGTCCGGCGCAATCGCTTCGGCGCGCAGGCCTGGAGCGAGGCGGTCGATGCCCTGGCTGTGAATCGAATTGACCATGAACTCGGTCGGCAACGCCAGCGCTTCGAACACGCCACCCGGTTGCACCGTCACCGCATGCGCGGGGGCGTATTGCACCGCCAGCTCGGGGCTGTCCGCTTCGCGGTGATCGAGCATGCCCGGCAGTTCGTGCACCTTCTGGTGCAGGCTGCCGCCGAACGCCACGTTCATTTCCTGAAAGCCGCGGCAGATGCCGAGCACCGGAACGCCCGCCGCAATGGCCGCACGCAATAAAGGAAGGGTCGTGGCGTCCCGCGCCGGATCGTGATCCGTGCCGGGAGTGCTGGCCGGGCCTTGATAGTGGGAGGGCTCCACATTCGACGGCGAGCCGGTCAGCAACAGACCGTCGAGCTGCGATAGCAGGTCATCGATTTCGGTCAGTTCGCCTAAGGATGGAATGACGACGGGCAGCCCCAGAGCCGCAACGCTGACAGCACGCAAGTACTTGTCGCCGCTGATGTGGTAGGGGTGCAGGCCAATCTGTTTGACGCACGCTGTAACGCCGATCAATGGCTTGAATGCCATTTTTATCACCTCGAAGTTTCACACTTGAACGAGCTTTTCCGGAGCTTAGCCTTGTTGATTTTAATTAACAACTCTCATGTAAAAAATTCTAAACGCCGCACGTCCGATCGCTAGTCTTTGCACGGTGCTGAAGACCTATATGGCACTCTCGTGCCCAAAAAAGCCCAGAAAATAAAGGATGAGAGGTAAGGTGTTCGCTATTGACTTCACTTTGCCGTTCGGGTTGACTGGGCTCGCAACAAGGTAGTGAACATAATAATTAACAGCTAATAGGTGCATCATGTCGGTCCCTCTGCGTGCCGTTCAACTCAACGAAGCAAACGCATTCCTTAAGAAATATCCTGAGGTTTTGTACGTCGACCTTCTGATTGCGGATATGAACGGTGTGGTGCGCGGCAAGCGCATCGAGCGCACCAGTCTTCATAAGGTTTACGAAAAAGGCATCAACCTGCCGGCGTCTCTGTTTGCTCTGGACATCAATGGCTCCACGGTGGAAAGCACCGGCCTGGGTCTGGACATCGGCGACTCTGACCGGATCTGCTTCCCCATCCCTGGCACCCTGAGCATTGAGCCATGGCAGAAGCGTCCAACCGCGCAGTTGCTGATGACCATGCACGAACTCGAAGGCGAGGCGTTCTTCGCTGACCCGCGTGAAGTGCTGGCCAACGTGGTGCGCAAGTTCGACGAACTGGGCCTGACCATCTGCGCCGCGTTCGAACTCGAGTTCTACCTGATCGACCAGGACAACGTGAACGGTCGTCCGCAATCGCCGCGCTCGCCGGTCTCGGGCAAGCGCCCGGTGTCGACCCAGGTGTACCTGATCGACGACCTCGACGAATACGTCGATTGCCTGCAAGACATTCTCGAAGGTGCGAAAGAGCAGGGCATTCCTGCCGACGCCATCGTCAAGGAAAGCGCCCCGGCGCAATTCGAAGTGAACCTGCATCACGTCAACGACCCGATCAAGGCCTGCGACTACGCGGTGTTGCTCAAGCGTCTGGTGAAGAACATCGCCTACGACCACGAGATGGACACCACGTTTATGGCCAAGCCGTATCCGGGCCAGGCGGGCAATGGTTTGCACGTGCACATTTCGATTCTCGACAAAGAAGGCAACAACATCTTTGCCAGCGAGGATCCCGAGCAGAACGCCGCGCTGCGACACGCGATCGGCGGTGTGCTCGAGACCCTGCCGGCGCAGATGGCGTTCCTCTGCCCGAACGTCAACTCGTACCGTCGTTTCGGCGCGCAGTTTTATGTGCCGAACTCGCCGAGCTGGGGCATCGACAACCGCACCGTCGCGGTTCGTGTGCCGACCGGTTCAGCGGACTCCGTGCGCATCGAACACCGCGTAGCCGGTGCCGATGCCAACCCGTACTTGCTGATGGCTTCGGTGCTGGCCGGTATTCACCACGGCTTGACCAACCAGATCGAACCGGGCGCTCCGGTGGAAGGCAACAGCTACGAGCAAAACGAGCAAAGCCTGCCGAACAACCTGCGCGATGCCCTTCGCGAGCTGGACGACAGCGAAGTCATGGCCAAATACATCGACCCGCTGTACATCGACGTGTTCGTGGCGTGCAAGGAAAGCGAGCTGGCCGAGTTCGAGAATTCTATCTCGGACCTTGAGTACAACTGGTACCTGCACACTGTCTGACGGATTTGGCGGCGTACATAAAAAGTGTGTACGCCGCCAACCCTGTGGGAGTTGGCTTGCCAGCGAATGCGGTGGATCAGGCGCCATCAATGTTGACTGTGATGACGCCATCGCTGCGATGGGGCGACCCGACAAGCCAGCTCCCACAGGGATCGCATTTCAATTTTTTGTCCGTCTGACGATCACTCAATTCCTCTGCGTCGAGTCACAACAATGACAAACACTCGCAGCGACTGGGAACAACGCTTCCAGTCCCTAACCATCGAAAGCCGCGCCTTCATCGACGGCCAATACCGCGCCGCATTCAGCGGTGACACCTTCGAATGCATCAGCCCGGTCGATGGCCGCTTCCTGGCCAACGTCGCCAGCACCGATGAAGCCGACGCCAACGAAGCGGTGGCCGTCGCGCGCCGCACTTTCGATTCCGGCATCTGGGCCAACCTCGCCCCGGCTGAACGCAAGCGCATCCTGATCCGCTTCGCCGACCTGATCCTGGCCAACCGGGAAGAACTCGCCCTGCTCGAAACCCTCGACATGGGCAAGCCGATCAACGATTCAATGAACGTCGACATCCCGGCGACCGCCAACGCGATCCGCTGGACCGCCGAAGCCATCGACAAGATCTACGACGAAGTCGCCGCCACGCCGCACGATCAACTCGGCCTCATCACCCGCGAACCTGCCGGTGTTGTCGCCGCCATCGTGCCGTGGAACTTCCCACTGATCATGGCCAGCTGGAAGTTCGCCCCGGCCCTGGCGGCGGGTAACTCGTTCATCCTCAAGCCTTCGGAAAAGTCGCCACTGACCGCGATCCGCATCGCCCAGTTGGCACTGGACGCCGGCATCCCGAAAGGCGTGTTCAACGTGCTGCCCGGCTACGGCCACACCGTCGGCAAGGCGCTGGCGTTGCACATGGACGTCGACGTGCTGGCCTTCACCGGCTCGACTGCGATTGCCAAGCAACTGCTGATCTATGCCGGCCAAAGCAACATGAAACGCGTCTGGCTCGAAGCGGGGGGGAAGAGCCCGAACGTGGTGTTTGCCGACGCGCCGGATTTGCGCGCGGCAGCACAGGCAGCGGCGAGCGGGATTGCCTTCAACCAGGGCGAAGTCTGCACCGCCGGTTCGCGCTTACTGGTCGAGCGTTCGATTCGCGAGCAGTTCATTCCTCTACTGGTAGAAGCGTTGCAAGCGTGGAAACCGGGGCACGCCCTGGACCCGCAAACCACCGTCGGCGCGGTCGTCGATCAGCGTCAACTGGACAACGTGCTGCGCTACATTCAGGTCGGCAAAGACCAGGGCGCGCAACTGATCGCCGGTGGCAGCCGCACCCTCGAAGCCACCGGCGGCCTGTACGTGGAACCGGCGATTTTCGACGGCGTGACCAACGCCATGACCATCGCCCGTGAAGAGATCTTCGGCCCGGTGCTGTCGCTGATCACCTTCGACACCGCTGAAGAAGCGCTGGCCATCGCCAACGACAGCATCTTCGGCCTGGCCGCCGGCGTCTGGACCAGCAACCTGAGCAAGGCCCACACCTTCGCCCGCGGCTTGCGCGCCGGCAGCGTCTGGGTCAACCAGTACGACGGCGGCGACATGACGGCGCCGTTTGGCGGGTACAAGCAGTCGGGTAACGGTCGGGACAAATCGCTGCACGCGTTCGACAAATACACCGAACTCAAAGCGACCTGGATCAAGCTCTAATACCTTCTACAACGGCGGTCGCCGACGAGTATCGGCGACCATCGGAGAAATCTATGAAACACAGCTCTGTTGAACAAAAGCATGTAAACAGCTACTACGCCGCCACCCGCAACTTCACCGGCGACTTTCCGGTGCTGGACCAAGCGGTGGACTGCGACGTGTGCATCATCGGCGCCGGCTACACCGGTTTGTCCTCGGCGCTGTTCCTCGCCGAAGCGGGTTACAGCGTGACCGTGCTCGAAGCCGCCAAAGTCGGATTCGGCGCCAGCGGTCGCAACGGCGGTCAACTGGTCAACTCCTACAGCCGCGACGTCGATGTGATCGAAGAGCGCTACGGCGACAAGACTGCCGAAGTCCTCGGCAGCATGATCTTCGAAGGCGCCGACATCATCCGTCAGCGCATACAACACTACGACATTCAGTGCGACTACAAGCCGGGCGGCATCTTCGCCGCGCTGAACAAAAAGCAGCTCAAAGGCCTGGCCGAGCAGAAAAGCAGCTGGGAACGCTACGGCAACCAAAACCTGAAAATGCTCGACGCGGCGGACATCAAACGCGAAGTCGGTTGCGACAACTACGTCGGCGGCCTGCTCGACATGCAGGGCGGCCACATCCACCCGCTGAACCTGGCCCTCGGCGAAGCCTCGGCCATCATCGGCCTGGGCGGCAAAATCTACGAGCAATCGGCGGCGGTGGAAATCACCTACGGCGAACCGATCACCGTGCGCACGGCCAAAGGCGTGGTCCGCGCCAAGTACCTGCTGATCGCCGGTAACGCCTACCTGCCGCAGGGTCTCGACAACCGCGTGACCAGCAAGAGCATGCCGTGCGGTTCGCAAATCGTCGTCACCGAACCGTTGTCGGAGAAGGTGGCGCGCAGCCTGATCAAAAACAACTACTGCGTTGAAGACTGCAACTACCTGCTCGACTACTACCGCCTCACCGCCGACAACCGCCTGCTGTACGGTGGCGGCGTGGTCTACGGTGCACGCGAACCGGATGACATCGAGCAATTGATCAAGCCGAAAATCCTCAAGACCTTCCCGCAACTCAAGGACGTGAAGATCGACTACCGCTGGACCGGCAACTTCCTGTTGACCATGTCGCGCATGCCGCAATTCGGTCGCATCGAGAAAAACGCCTACTACATGCAGGGCTACAGCGGCCACGGCGTCACCTGCTCGCACCTGGCCGGCAAACTGATCTCGGAAATGATCCGCGGCGACGCCGAACGCTTCGATGCTTTCGCCTCGTTGCCGCACATGCCAATGATCGGCGGCCGCACCTTCCAGGCTCCGCTCACCGCCATGGGCGCTGCGTACTACGCGCTGCGAGATCGGTTCGGTATCTAAGCCCAACGCGATCCCTTGTGGGAGCAAGCTTGCTCGCGATGACGGTGGCACATTCAGCAATGATGTCGCCTGGCACTCCGCCTTCGCGAGCAAGCCCGCTCCCACAGTAGGTCTACAGCGGGCACAAAAGCTGTGGCCGACGCGGACCAACCTGTAGGAGCAAGCTTGCTCGCGATGACGCCAAACCAGTCGCCATCAATGCCACCTGAGCCACCACCATCACCAATAACCATGCGCCTACAGCAACACCCCCAAACGTGATTTAATACCCGCCTTTCACATTTCCGGGACAGGGAAGCGGTACTTTCGCGGCCAAAAGTCGCCCGCCATCCACCCCCATAACCCTTAAGTATTTCTCGCATAAGGCTGTCATGGACACGGGCTCACGACTCAAATTAGTACGCGAAAGCTACAAACTGTCCCAGCGCGAGCTGGCCCGGCGTAGCGGCGTCACCAATGCCACCATCTCCCTGATCGAACAGAATCGCGTCAGTCCCTCCGTCAGTTCCCTGAAAAAACTGCTCGAAGGCATCCCCATGTCCCTGGCGGACTTCTTCACCTTCGACCAACCCCCGCGCGAGCATCAATACGTATTCCGCGCCAATGAACAGCCGGATCTCGGGCGTCATGGGTTGCGGTTGCTGCTGATTGGCGCTTCGGTGCCGAGCCGGCAGATGCGCTTGTTGCGCGAGCAATACGCGCCGGGCGCGAGCTCGGGGGAAGAGCCGATTGTGCACTCGGAAGGCGAGGAGTGCGGGCTGGTCACGCGGGGGACGGTTGAGTTGACGGTGGATGGGCAGATTAGTGTGCTTAACGCTGGGGATGGCTACTACTTCCCGACGACGCTACCGCACAAGTTTCGCAATATCGGCCAGGATGAAGCGGAAATCATCAGCGCCAATACCCCGGCTAACTTCTGATTTCAAAAACGGACGCCAGCCTGTAGCCGGTGCCAAAGGCTGCGTCCGCAGCCAACACCAATGCCGAATTGAGGCAGCGGCTACAGGGATTTATCAAAGTAAATGGACTTCACATCATGACTGCACACCGCATCCGCGCTCTAGCACTCTGCATCTTCCATCACGATGGCAAGATATTGGTCAACGAAGCTCGCGACCCCATCACTGACAAGCCATTCTTCCGCCCAATCGGTGGCGGAATCGAATTCGGCGAAACCAGTGCCCAAGCCATTGTGCGAGAGGTACAGGAAGAACTCGGTTTACCCATCACCGATGTCCGCTTGCTTGGCACGCTTGAAAGCTTTTTTACGTATAACGGCACACCAGGGCACGAAATCGTGCAGGTCTACGATGCGAAGTTCGTGGATGCCAGTGTCTACGAGTTATCGCACTTGAATGCTCAAGAAAGTGATGGTGCGGCCTTCGTCGCGAAGTGGCTTCCGTGGGCAAGTTTTACCGAGGACGCGCCGCTGGTTCCTGATGGGCTTTACGAATTGCTGAGTAGGGTTGCACTGCTGGACTGACGCCCGGCACCCAATAATCCGGGAGCAATCAGCGTCAGGCTGTTTCCTGACAAATCATGGAAGAACGAGATGAGAGCCATTATTGCGGTGTTGTTGATGCTTAGCGGTTACGCCTACGCCGGTTGTTCCACCATCAATGACAGTGATCAGCGCCGACTCTGTGAAGCAAGGACAAACGGTGGTAGCTGCGCCAGTATCGACAATGCCGATCTTCGCCGTGCCTGCGAAGCAGAAACCAGCGGTGGGACGTGCAACACCATCGACAACGCTGATCAGCGCCGATACTGCGAAGCCAAGAAAGGCGGCGGTAATTGCGAGACTATCGACAACGCCGACCTTCGCCGTACCTGCAATGCAGAGACGGGCCATGGCGGGTGTAACAGCATCGACAACCATGACCAGCGGTTATTGTGCGAAGCCAAAACGGGTAGTGGCAGTTGCGCGAGTATCGACAATGCGGATGTGCGCAATGAGTGTGAGAGCTATAAACGCTGATTGAATGATTAATTGCGAAATTGCACTTCACTTAACCACCTGATTGCATCGGTACTGACCACTCGTTTTCATTCCACTTGACCAGACGTTTGCATTCGATCTGACCACCGATTGCATCAGATTAGACCAGCACACTTAATAACCATGGTCAGGAGAGAGCTGCCTACTGCTGCCGGTGGCGACAGGCAGAAATC
>NZ_JBJGXN010000008.1:0-431367 GCF_045447035.1 Pseudomonas sp. O230
AGCCCGCTCCCACAGGGATCTCCGTCGTGTACAAATTTTGTATTCGCAGGGGTCACTGTGGGAGCGGGCTTGCCCGCGATAGGGCCCGATCAGGCAGCCGAGATTTCAGAGCTGCCCGTCACGATCCCGAAAGCCCAGCAGATACAGCACGCCATCCAGCCCCAGCGTGGAAATCGCCTGCTTCGCCGACTGCTTGACCAGCGGCTTGGCGCGGAACGCCACGCCCAACCCGGCAATCGCCAGCATCGGCAAATCGTTGGCGCCGTCGCCAACCGCAATGGTCTGTTCCAGACGCAAACCTTCCTTGTGCGCCAGTTCCTTCAACAGATCCGCCTTGCGCTGCGCATCGACAATCGGCTCGACCGCCACACCGGTGACCTTGCCATCGACCACTTCCAGTTCGTTGGCAAACACGTAGTCGATGCCCAGCTTGGCCTGCAATTGCTTGGCGAAGTAAGTGAAACCGCCCGACAGAATCGCGGTCTTGTAGCCCAGACGCTTGAGCTCGGCGAACAGGGTTTCGGCGCCTTCGGTCAGGCGCAGCGAGGCGCCGATCGAATCCAGCACGCTGACATCCAGCCCTTTGAGCAAGGCCAGCCGCTCCTTGAAGCTGGCGCGAAAATCCAGCTCGCCGGCCATGGCCCGTTCGGTAATCTCGGAAACCTGATCACCCACACCGGCCGCCTTGGCCAGTTCGTCGATGACTTCGGCTTCGATCAGCGTCGAGTCCATGTCGAACACCGCCAGACGACGGTTGCGACGGAACAGTGAATCTTCCTGGAAGGCGATGTCGACGTTCAATTCCTGCGCCACGCTAAGGAATTCGGCCCGCAGCGCCTGCGGATCAGCCGCTTCGCCGCGCACGGAAAACTCGATGCAGCCCTTGCCCTTATCGGCCGGGGTGTCCAGCGGCATGCGCCCGGACAAGCGATCGATGTGGTCGATGTTCAAGCCGTATTTGGCGGTGATCGAGCTCACAGCCTGCAATTGCCCGGCAGTCACTTTGCGGGTCAATAGCGTCACGATGTGGCGTTTTTTGCCCTGATTGCCGACCCACTGCTGGTAATCCTCTTCGGACACCGGCGTGAAACGCACCTGTTGGTCAAGTTCATAGCCCTTGAACAGAATGTCCTTGAGCACCGACTGGCCTTGCTCGGTGCCGGGAATTTCAACCAGGATGCCGAACGACAGGGTGTCGTGGATCACCGCCTGACCGATGTCGAGAATGTTCACACCACCCTGGGCCAGAACGCCGGTAATGGCCGCAGTCAGACCCGGACGGTCGACTCCCGTGATGTTTATCAGGACGATTTCGCGCAAGGCGCACCCCCGCAGGTGGAAAAAAACCGCATTCTACCCACTTTCAGTGACCATCGGGCACCGTCAGCGCTTTGCCGGTCTAGGGCCTGTCGCTATACTGCGCGTCAACTCCACGGACAAAAGAGCCGAGCTCAAGTGAACCGGCCCACGCCAGTAAAAACCGATAACTTCTTTCTGCTGATCTTCCGGGCACTGCGCCATCGCCGTGTACCGATTGCATTGCGCATTGCCAGCCATAACGTGATCCTGGTCGCTCTGGCCCTGGTGATCTATGCCTGTGTGATGGGTTTGCAGTTCAAGCAGGCCATGCACGAGCAGGCCGATGCGCTGGGCGAAAGCCTGACCACGCAGACCGCCACCTCCGCCACCGAGCTGTTGGTGTCCAACGACATCCTCAGCCTCAACGTGCTGCTCAACAACCTGACCAAGAACAAGCTGGTGGCCCACGCCGCCATCTACAGCGTGGATAACCGCATCCTCGCCGAAGCCGGTCAGCGCCCCAAGCACAGCCTGCTGGGCGAAGCCGAGGGCATGTACCAGAGCAAGATCACCTTCCAGGACGTGACCGCCGGGCAACTGCGCATCAGCCTGGACATGGATCAGTTCCAGCAACCGATGACCATCAGCCTGCAAAGCATGGGCATCTTGAGTGCGATTCTGTTGGCCTTGTCCCTGGCCTTGAGCCTGCGCCTGGGTCGACACATCTCCACGCCTCTGCTGCAATTGCGCGTGTGGCTGCGCAATATCGATGAATACACCCCGGCCACTGACCGCCAGGATGAAATCGGCGACCTCGCTCGCCAACTGCACGCCAACTTCGCGCCGGAACCGGCCGAGCCGGAGCCCGTACCGGAACCGGAGTTCGACGACGTCGATTACGATGAAGAAGCCGATCCGGCCTTCGAAGTGCGCAACCTGCGCGACCCGAGTTTCGACGAGACCAAGCCTGTCGCTGCCCTAAAACCTGCGCCACGGCACATCGTCAGCACCGTCGAAGACGAGGATGACGACGAGGCGTTTGCCGATTTGCGTGACGAATCGACAACAGCGAAAGCAGTCGTCAGAGCGCCGGTATCGAACGTACCGCAACACAGCGCAGTGCTGGCCGTGCAACTGGGCGCCCAGGATCAACTGCGTCGTCTGCCCCGGGCGCGCCTGGAAGAACTGCTCAAACGCTACCGCGATTGCCTCGACCAGGCTGCTTCGCTCTATGAGGGCGAACTGCATAGCCTGAACGATGGCAGTACGCTGATGGTGTTCCACACCGAAGACAGCGGCGACGATTACCTGACCAACGCTATCTGCTGCGGCGAATTGCTGCGTGCGCTGGGCCATCAGTTGCAGATCGAGGTCGCCGACAGCGGCATCACCCTGCAATTGCAGCTGGGCCTGACCCTGGGTGATGAGCTGTTCGGTCTGAGCCAGATCGACCTGTTGCTCACCGAAACCGCCCAGGACGCCCTGGCCCTGTCGCAACACAGCCGCAATCTGCTGCTGGTGGAGCGCAAGATCAGTGACGACGCACTGATTCGCCAACGTGCGCGAATCCGCCCGATTGCCAGTCCTGAGGGTGCGTGCTGCGTGGAGCGATTGATGGAGCCTTATCCGTCGATGCTGGAGCGGCAACTGGCGCGGATGCATGAGCGTCGCGCGTAAGCCTTAAGCCCAGATGTGAAGAAGCCCGCAGACGAGTGATCGTCTGCGGGCTTTTTTGTTGCCTGTCCCGACCCCATCGCGGACAAGACCGCTCCCACAGGGTTCTCGGTTGTACACGATCACTGTGGGAGCGGGCTTGCCCGCGATGGGGCCGGGGCAGGCGCTAGAGGTTCTCAGCCTGCAGAAACAACAAAGCCCGCACATGGCGGGCTTTGCTTGGGATCTGTCCAGGCTTAGAACCTGAACACTTCCATATCTGTGCGGATCGGCGAAGCCATCGGGATCTTCGGCTGCTTTTCCTGTTCCGTCGCTGGCGCCGCAGGCTTGGCAGCCGGTTTTTTTGGCGCTTCCGCAATCGGTGGCTGGTTAGCCAACGGCTTGAGCGCTACCGACAACTGCTCGGCGAGTTTCTGCAACAACACGCCCTGAGCCTGAACCTGCGCCGCTGTACCGCCCGCGTGTTGTTCCTGCAGATGAACGATGCGGTTATCACGAACCTGACCGCGACGGTCGATCAAACGCCATTGAGCATCGAGGATTGCTGGCTGCGATTCGCCCGAGTCCAGGCGCGTAATGGTCAGCAGTACCTGAACGTCCGGCGTGAAGCCGACCGTTGCCGGTGCCAGCACCACACGCTGACTGTCCAGATGCCCCGCCACCTGACGCAGCAACAGCTGATCAATGTCGGAAGAAAGGCTGCCAGCCCAACGACCATCGGTCGAGGCCTGAAGGCTGCCATCCGGCTGTCGCTGCAACAACGTTTCACGTTGCAGGTAGTCGGCAACCGTTACCGGGCCCAGCAATACCGCCATGCCCGCACTTTGCGCAGGCTGAGCCGGGCTTCCGCTGTCCAGCTGATACAGCGACACCGGTTGGTGAGTGCTGCAGCCCGCCAGGCCAAGAACGCCGGCGAGCATCAAAATAAAAGGAAGGCGCAGAGCAGTCATCGTCCCATCCAGGTGGTTGCCACAAGGCTCACCACAGTGAAAATACTCAATAAATATGAAGAACGCTCAGCCACGCCGGCGCTTGGAAAGGCCATATCATCCGTGAATATGCGTTCCGACTCCAGCGGCAAAGCGTCGATCTACGCGTTAAATCGTAGATCGAGCGCTCTAGGACGCTTAATTGAGATTTTCGACGAGCAGCGCATCCACTCTCTGGAAGCCACGTGGCAATTTGTTACCACGACGTCCACGCTCACCTTTGTAGTGTTCGAGGTCGTCTGCTTTCAGTGACAAGGTACGTTTTCCGGCCTGCAGCACCAAAGTGGCACCCTCCGGCAGTACAGCGATGTCCGTGACATATTCTTCGCGACTGGCCACACGCTCACCGGAAATCCCGATGATCTTGTTGCCTTTGCCCTTACCTAATTGTGGCAGATCGCTGATTTTGAAGATCAGCAGGCGACCTTCGGTGGTCACCGACGCCAGCCAGTTGTTCTCACGATCCGCCACCGGGCGCGGCAGAATGACCTTCGAATTGTTCGGCAAGCTCAACAGCGCTTTACCGGCCTTGTTCTTGGCCTGGAAGTCCTCACCTTTGACCACGAAACCGTAACCGGCATCGGAGGCGATTACGTACAGCGAATCGTCTTCCGGCATCAATACGCATTCAAACGTGGCACCAGGCGGCGGTGTCAGACGACCGGTCAACGGCTCACCCTGACCACGAGCCGACGGCAACGTGTGTGCAGCCACCGAATAGCTGCGACCGGTGGAGTCGATAAACACCGCAAACTGGTTGGAACGCCCGGACGCCAAGGCCTTGAAACCATCCCCGGCCTTGTAGGAAAGCCCGGTAGCGTCGATTTCGTGACCTTTGGCCGAGCGAACCCAGCCTTTTTCCGACAGCACTACAGACACTTTCTCGTTCGGTAGCAGATCGTGCTCGGTCAAGGCCTTGGCCTCGGCGCGCTCGACGATGGGCGAACGACGGTCGTCGCCGTAGGTTTCGGCGTCCTTGATCAGCTCGGTGCGCACCAGTTTTTTCAGCTTGGCTTCGCTGCCCAGCAGGGCTTGCAGCTTGGCTTGTTCCTTGAGCAGTTCATCCTGCTCGGCGCGCAGCTTCATTTCTTCCAGTCGCGCCAACTGACGCAAACGGGTGTCGAGGATGTAATCGGCCTGGATTTCGCTGAGGGCAAAACGCGCAATCAGGGCGGCTTTCGGGTGTTCCTCAGTGCGGATGATGTGGATCACTTCATCCAGGTTGAGGTAGGCAATCAACAAACCGTCCAACAGGTGCAGGCGACGCTCGACCTTGTCGAGGCGGAATTGCAGGCGACGACGCACGGTTTGAACGCGGAATTCCAGCCACTCGACCAGCAACGCCCGCAGGTTTTTCAGCTGTGGTTTGCCGTCCAGACCGATGATGTTGATGTTGACCCGGTAGCTCGACTCCAGCTCGGTGCTGGCGAACAGGTGGGTCATCAATGCATCGTGGTCAAAATTCTTGCGTGCGCCCGGAATGATCACGATCCGGCACGGGTTTTCGTGGTCGGATTCGTCACGCAGATCAGCGATCTGCGGGGCTTTGGACGGCTTGGCCTGCATCATCGCCGCGATCTGTTCCAGCACCTTGGCGCCGGACACCTGATGCGGCAGCGCGGTAACGATGATGTCGCCGTCTTCAATGTGGTACACGGCGCGCATGCGCACCGAGCCCTTGCCGGTTTCGTACATTTTCAGCAGGTCGGCACGCGGGGTGATGATTTCCGCTTCGGTCGGGTAATCCGGGCCCTGGATGTGTTCGCAGAGCTGTTCGACCGTGGCTTTCGGTTCATCGAGCAAACGCACGCACGCCGTCGCCACTTCGCGCAGGTTGTGCGGCGGTACGTCGGTGGCCATGCCTACGGCGATACCCGTAGTGCCGTTGAGCAGGATGTTCGGCAAACGTGCCGGCAACACCAGCGGCTCGTCGAGGGTGCCGTCGAAGTTCGGGCCCCAATCCGCGGTGCCCTGGCCCAGTTCGCTGAGCAGCACTTCGGAATAACGCGACAGCCGCGCTTCGGTGTAACGCATGGCGGCGAAGGACTTGGGATCATCCGGCGCACCCCAGTTACCCTGGCCGTCGACCAGCGTGTAGCGATAGCTGAACGGCTGGGCCATCAGGACCATGGCTTCGTAGCAAGCCGAATCGCCGTGCGGGTGGAATTTACCGAGCACGTCACCGACGGTACGCGCCGATTTCTTGTGCTTGGAGTCGGCGTCCAGCCCCAACTCGCTCATCGCGTAGATGATGCGCCGCTGTACCGGTTTCAGGCCGTCGCCGATATGCGGCAAAGCACGGTCCATGATCACGTACATGGAGTAGTTGAGGTAGGCATTTTCGGTGAAGTCAGCCAGTGACCGGCGTTCTACACCGTCCAGGCTGAGATCAAGGGAGTCGCTCATGCGGGCCTCATCGGTTCGTTGTCTGGCGCAGCAGCATGGTGCCACCGCGCTGGGTAAATTCAAGTTTGTTCAGCGCGCTCATACCGAGCAGCACTTGCTGGCCATCCAGGCCTGGCACGACGATGGCGCGCACGTCGCGCAGCACAATATCGCCCAGTTGCAGGCGGTCGACGCGGGTTCGATACCCTTCGGTGCGACCGTTGGCGGTGCTCAGGGTCACCCCAAAGCCTTGTTCAAGTTTCAGCCGTTCAGCCATTTCTGCCGGGATCGCCACATCGGTTGCCCCGGTATCCAGCATGAAATCCACCGGCTGACCGTTGATCTGGCCGCTGGCGACGAAGTGCCCCTGGCTGTTGCTCACCAGTTTCACCTCGATAAAACCTTCGCCCTGCTCCGAGCTGACGACGACATTGGGATTCTGTTGTCGCGCCTCCCATTGCCCGAAAAACCGTGTCGCCAGAAACAGCGCTGCGCACCAGGCCAACACCATGAGCACCCGACCGGCGCGCTTCCCGGGCGTTTGCGGCGTCACGGTTTGGCACTCCAGCCACCTTCAGGTGCGGCAAAGCGCCAGACGATCGGGCGATACTCGCCATCCGCACGGGCACCGTCGTTGTTATCAATGCCGACCCAGGCACCGTCGGCGTCAACGATCAGCGCTTCCGCCAGGCCATAGCCCTGTGGATAACGACGGTTCTCCTGCAACGCTTCGTCGGCAAACGACCAGCAACGCTCGACCTTGGCGGTCACCGCGTCACGGCGACAAATTTCGAACGCATTGCGCTCAAGGGTAAACAGCTTGCCGTTGAACAACGACAGATCGGCAAAATCCCGCGACACCGCTCTGGCCTTGGGAAATTTTGCCGGCTGCATTTCCATCCCGGCTTCACTCAGCAGCACACAGCCGCCGTCGCAATCCCAGACCGTTTGCTGGCGCTTGATCAACAGCAGACCACGGCGCTCACGCTCGGCGGCCAACCATAACTGGTCACCCGCCGGATTGATCGCCAGGCCCTCGAACAATGCATTGAAGTGCAACAACATGCCGCTGGCACGCGCCTCGCGAACCAGCATCGGCGAAATCTTCAGCCACGACGTTGGCCCAACGGGCGGCACTTGCAGCACCGCCGCATGGGCCTCGCTGACGATGTAGCGATTGCCGGCGCTGTCGCAGGTGATACCTTCGAAATCCAGGTCCCCGCCGCGCACAAACGACGCCGCCCAGGTCCGCGAACGCAAACCCCAGGGCAAACCGCTGTCCGGCACTGGCGGCACACCGATGCGCACGGTTTGCGCCTGCCAGACGGGGTCGCGGGTTTCCAGGCGGTAGATCTGATCGTCGTCGCGATCGGAAACCGTCCACAAGTCCTTGCCACACTGCGCCAGCCCCGACAGGTTGCCGCCGCGCATGCCCTCGACGGGTTGCTCGGACAACAGGCGCAACTCCGGAGCCGGTTCGGCAAACGCCGAAATGGAGGTCAGGAGCAACGCACACGCCAGGGCAAAGCCAACCCGCATCAGCCAAGAACCTCGGCCAGGTTGCCTTTGGATTCGAGCCAGGATTTACGATCACCGGCGCGCTTCTTCGCCAGCAACATGTCCATCATTTCCGAGGTCGCTTCGTAATCTTCCAGCGTCAACTGCACCAGGCGCCGGGTGTTCGGGTCCATGGTGGTTTCGCGCAGTTGCGGCGGGTTCATTTCACCCAGGCCTTTGAATCGGGTGACCTGCGGCTTGCCGCGTTTTTTCTCGGCCACCAGACGGTCGAGAATGCCGTCACGCTCGGCTTCGTCGAGGGCGTAGTAAATCTCTTTGCCGAGGTCGATACGGTACAGCGGCGGCATCGCGACGTAGACGTGACCGGCATCCACCAACGGGCGGAAATGCTGGACGAACAGCGCGCAGAGCAGCGTGGCGATGTGCAGACCGTCGGAGTCGGCGTCGGCGAGGATGCAAATCTTGCCGTAACGCAACTGGGCGATGTCCGCCGAGCCCGGATCGACACCGATGGCCACGGCGATGTTGTGCACTTCCTGGCTGGCCAGCACTTCGCTGCCGTCGACTTCCCAGGTGTTGAGGATCTTGCCGCGCAACGGCAGGATCGCTTGGAACTCTTTGTCCCGTGCTTGTTTGGCGGAACCACCGGCGGAGTCACCCTCGACCAGGAACAGCTCGGAACGCATCGGGTCCTGCCCGGCGCAATCGGCGAGCTTGCCCGGCAGTGCCGGCCCCGCCGTGATGCGCTTGCGTTCGACCTTCTTGCTCGCCTTCAGTCGACGGCCGGCGTTGTTGATCGCCAGTTCCGCCAGGAGCATGCCGGTTTCCGGGTTGGCGTTGAGCCACAGGCTGAACGCGTCTTTGACCACACCGGAGACAAACGCTGCCGCTTCACGGGACGACAGACGCTCTTTGGTCTGGCCAGAGAATTGCGGCTCCTGCATTTTCATCGACAGGACGAAGGCAATGCGTTCCCAGACGTCTTCCGGCGCCAATTTCACGCCGCGCGGCAGCAGGCTGCGGAATTCGCAAAACTCGCGCATCGCATCGAGCAAGCCCTGACGCAGACCGTTGACGTGCGTACCGCCCTGGGCCGTCGGGATCAGGTTGACATAGCTTTCCTGCACGCTGTCGCCACCTTCCGGCAACCACAGCAGCGCCCAGTCGACCGCTTCTTTGTTACCGGCCAGACTGCCGCAGAACGGCTCGTCCGGCAGGCGTTCGAATTCGCTGACCGCGTCCACCAGGTAGGAGCGCAGGCCATCTTCGTAATGCCATTCGACTTTCTCGCCGGTGGCCTTGTCTTCAAAACTGACCAGCAGACCCGGGCACAGAACGGCCTTGGCCTTGAGCACGTGCTTGAGGCGGCTGATGGAGAATTTCGGTGAGTCGAAGTATTTCGGGTCCGGCGCGAAGAACACGCTGGTGCCGGTGTTGCGCTTGCCGACGGTGCCGATCACTTCCAGATCGGTCTTCTTGTAACCGTCAGCGAAAGTCATCTGGTATTCGTTGCCGTCACGCTTTACGCGCACCCGGACTTCGGTCGACAAGGCGTTGACCACCGAAATACCCACCCCGTGCAGACCGCCGGAGAACTGGTAGTTCTTGTTGGAAAACTTGCCACCAGCATGAAGCTTGGTGAGGATCAGCTCGACGCCGGACACACCCTCTTCCGGGTGAATGTCCACCGGCATGCCACGCCCGTCATCGCTGACTTCCAGGGAGTGGTCGGCGTGCAGGATGACCTGCACCGAGGTCGCGTGCCCAGCCAAGGCTTCGTCGACGCTGTTGTCGATGACTTCCTGGGCGAGGTGGTTCGGCCGACTGGTGTCGGTGTACATGCCGGGGCGTTTGCGCACCGGGTCGAGGCCCGAGAGGACTTCGATGGCGTCTGCGTTATAAGAGCTAGCGCTGGGAGTGGCCATGGGGTCTCGTCGTCAAATGTTCTATGAAATAGAGGCGAAGGTTCACAGTGCTGTGAAATCGATCGTCTGATACAAATCTGCGCCGATACCGGCAAAACTCAGCATTGCCGGCAATTGCTCGGCAAAACCCTGGAAACTATGGTCGCCACCGGCCTGGATGCGCAAGGCACAGGCTCGGTAATACTGCTGGGCGAGGCGGTAGTCCAGCGTTTCGTCGCCAGTCTGCAACCACACCTGATACCGCTGCGGGTCTTGGGGCGCCGGCACTTCCAGCTCGGCCAGGGCCGTCACGTGGTCGTGGGTCAATTCCCAGGCCTCATCGGTATACAGGTTTTTCTGCGTCCCCAGATACCCGTCGAACATCCGGTGCGGACTGACGGCAGGGTTGATCAACAGGGCTTTCAAACCAAGGCGCTCGGCCAAGTGAGTCGCATAGTAGCCGCCGAGTGAGCTGCCGACCAGCAGTGGCCGTCCCAGCTCGGCAATCGCCTGTTCCAGCTGACCGATGGCCTCGCGCGGATGGTGATGCAAGGCCGGAACGCGCAGGTGATCGCCCAAGCCCAGACGCTCCATCACGTCGATCAACTGAGTGGCCTTTTTCGACGAAGGCGCGCTGTTGAAACCGTGGATGTAAAGGATCGAACCGGACATTTGAACTCCCTGTGCGTCGGGTAAAGAAAGCGGAGTTTACAGGGTGGGGGGGGGTGTTGGGTGCCGGAGCACTTCGAAATGAATGCAATATCTGTAGGGGCAGGCTTGCCGGCGATAGCGGATGGCCAAACAACATTAGTGTCGAATGTGACGGCCCTATCGCTGGCAAGCCTGCCCCTACGGTGGATAGTGTCAGTAGCCGTTGGAGCCGTAATCGACCTGAAAATCGAACCCGGTGACGCGTTCCACGCCAGTTTCCAGCTGGCCATCCGGCAACAACCGCAACCAGCGATAGCCCGGCGCCTGTTCGCCGACCTTGAAATCCTCACTGCCCGGCTCGAACTGAATGCAGGTCGATGGTGAGGCAATCAGGCGCACGTCGTTGCGCACTTGATCGATTTCCTGATGCACATGCCCCCACAGCACCGCGCGCACCTGCGGGAACCGGTCCAGCACGGCGAACAGTGCTTCGGGATTGCGCAAACCGATGGGCTCCATCCACGCACACCCGATCGACACCGGATGATGGTGGAAGCACACCAGATGATGGCGCTCCGGGGCCTCGCTCAACGAGCGCGCCAGCAATTGCAACTGCTCATCCTGCAAATACCCCGGCACCGACCCCGGCACCGCCGAGTCGAGCAAAGTGACGCGCCAATTGCCGATATCCACCACCGGCTCCAGCAGCGCGCTATGCACCGCGGCTTCGGCCATGATCTGCGGTTCGTCGTGATTGCCGGGAATCCAGCGCGCTGGCGCATTGAGTTGCCGGGTCAGGTCGCGAAACTGCTGGTACGACTCCAGCGTCCCGTCCTGGGAAAGATCGCCGCTGGCGATGATCAGATCGATCTGCGGCTGTTGCTGCTTGACCAGTTCGATGACCTTTTGCAGGCTGTCGCGCGTATTCATGCCCAACAACGTGCCGTCCGCTTCGGCGAACAGATGGCTGTCGGACAGTTGCACCAGCAACGCCGAATCGGCGGGGGTCAATGTGGATACGCTCGGCAAGGCGTTCTCCCAAGGCTGAATCACGGGATGTGTGGAGTGCCGCAATTATGCTGGGGGACGATCAAAAGAGGAAACGCGTGAACCTGACGCAGTTCACAACAACGTCAACGAACGACTTCGTACTCGTGCCCCAGCGCCAGGCAATGGCTCAGCCATTCCCCCAGAAACATGTTCAGCTGGGCCTTTTCGTCCGGCTGGTGCATCGAGGCGTTCGGGTAAGGATAGATGCTGCGAAAGCGTCGCGCATGTTCGGCGCTGACCACTTCGGCCATGCAGGCGTCGTGATAGACCTGCACTTCCAGTTGCGGCACCGGCAACCACGGCAAGCTATGTTCCTGGCGCACTTGCAGGGTCGTGGTGTACGGACAGACTTGCAGCACTTCGAGCGCCAGCACGCCGAGCATCTGCTCGCCATGGGTCACGGCAATGCGCCGTGCCGCCGGCTCGTTGCGCATGTCTGGCAACAGTCGCATCAGGCGCGCGTAGTTGGCCTCGCAAGAGGCTTGCAGCCCCACGAGGTCCACCCTGTAACGATCGCGCAACTTGTTTACGACCATAACCCCCTCACTTCAACGCGGTTCAATGCCAGCCATTGCAAGGCAATGATGCTGGCTGCGTTGGCAATTCGTCCGTCGCGTACGGCCTGCAAGGCATCTTCGAATGCCCAGACCGTAACGCGGATATCTTCTGCTTCTTCCTCCAGCCCATGCAGGCCGCCGACCCCGGTTGTCTCGCAACGCCCCAGGTACAAATGCACGAATTCATTGCTGCCGCCCGGCGATGGAAAATACTTGATCATCGGCCACAGCGCCCCGAATACAAGCCCAGCTTCCTCCTGCGCTTCGCGGTGAGCAACTTCTTCCGGTTGTTCATCCTTGTCGATCAGACCAGCGACCAGTTCGATCAGCCATGGGTTGTCGGTCTTGCCCATGGCGCCAACGCGAAACTGCTCGATCAACACCACTTCATCGCGTTGCGGATCATAGGGCAACACGCAGACCGCATCGTGGCGAACAAACACTTCACGATTGATTTCGCGGCTCATGCCACCGGCGAACAATTCGTGGCGCAAGTGCACGCGATCGAGCTTGTAAAAGCCCTCGTAGCATTTTTCGCGCCGAACGATCTCAACGGCTGTCGGAATGGCGTTGGCAAAATCAGTCATGACAATCCTCGTTTCTACAAATCCGTTACGAGGCCGCTTTTTGTTACTTGCAACCTCGACTTCGCGCCATCCTAACGCGCCCGCGCCGTTTGATGCAGCCCCTTTCCCGTCAGCGGGATAGACGGTGAGGGCGAAACCAACTCTAATTAGCTTAGTGGCGAACTGACTGCTTCGTTGAGAGTCGAAGCGGATAACTTTTCGCCTTTCCCTGTTTTATGAAGGACGCCCATGTCGCTTTTTAAAATCGCCTCCGTGGCCGCAATCGCCCTGACCCTGGGCGCTTGCCAAAGCCTGTTCCAGCCCAACTACCGGGCGCCGCTGGAAACCACCCGCGATGCCGCAGAAACGCTAAAACCGGGCTGCACAACCCCGGACTGCCCGCTGGTGAACATCGATACGCTGCGCTTCCCCGCTGAGCCGCAGCTTGACGGCATTGTCGAAAAACGCCTGCTGCAAATGACCCGCACCTCGCCCGATGCCCCGGCGGCACCGACGCTGGCGGCCTATCGCGATGAGTTTTTGCGCACCGCCGGCCCGCGCTACAGCAGTTACTTGCAAGCGAAGGTACGTGAGCAGCATGACGGCTTGGTGATCGTTGAATTTTCCAGCTACCTGGACACCGGCGGTGCGCATGGCACGCCGGGCCGCAGCTTCATCAACTATTCGCGCCAGCAGCATAAAGTGCTGACGCTGTCCGACATGTTGCTGCCGGGGCAGGAAGAGGCGTTCTGGAAAGCGGCGCAGGTCGCGCACAACAGCTGGCTGATCAGCACCAAGCTCGATCAGGAACCGGAGTTCGTGAAGCAGTGGCCGTTCCAGAAAACCCAGAATGTGGCGCTGACCTACGGCGGGGTGATCCTCAAGTACGAAGTGAGCGCCATCGCGCCTTACGCGCTGGGCCACGTCGAACTGAAGATCCCCTACCCGCGCTTGAACGGCATTCTCAAGCCCGAGCTGTTTCCCGGCCGTAACTGAAGGCCCGGCCCAGCACCAGCTGCAGCAGCCCTGCCAGAATCAACGACGGCAGGGTTGCGCCGATGTCCGGATACAGATTGGCCAGCAAGTGATAGGTGCTCACCCCGCCCAACCAGGCAAGCAACGCCGGCCAGCGCAATGCGGCTGACGCCACTTGAGCAGAGCGCTTGCGCAAGATGAAGTGATCCACCAGCACCACGCCGAACAGCGGCGCAAACACCGAACCGATCAACAACAGGAAGTTCTGGTACTGAGCCAACGGCGCCAACAAGGCGATCAGGGTGCAGACCACGCCGATGGCCAATGCCAGGTGCTCGACTTTCAAGCGCAACAGAATCCCGCTGGAGACGGCCGCCGAGTGAATGTCGGCAAACGCGTTTTCCGACTCATCCAATAGAATCAGCAGCAGCGGAATCCCCAGGCCAGCACCGGCCAATGCCAACAGCAAGGCATTCACTTCACCGCTCGGCGCGAACGCCAGGGTGTAGGCCACGCCCAGGCTCATCAGCCAGAAATTACCGATAAAGAAGCCAATCGCCGTCCCGCCAAACACGTTTTTCGCACGTTTGCCGAAACGCGAGTAATCGGCGATCAGCGGCAACCACGACAGCGGCATCGCGATAGCAATGTCGAAGCCCACGGCGAACGACATCGAACCGTCCCCGGCCTGCGCCCACAACGCCGCCAGATCGGCTTTGGCGAACAGGTTCCAGGTCAGCCAGATGCACGCGGCCAGCAGCAGCCAGATGCCCCATTTGCGCAGGATCTGCCGCACGAAGGTCAACGGCCCGCTGACAGCCAGCAAGGTCGCCAAGGCACCGAAGAACAATGTCCAGAGCAGCGGACTGGAAAACAGACTGCCTTCGCTGAACGCACGCGCGCCGAGCAGGCTGGCAGCGTCGCGCATCACAATGATTTCGAACGAGCCCCAACCGATCAGTTGCAGCAGGTTCAGCACCGCCGGCAGGCTCGCGCCTTTCGCTCCGAGGCTGAGTTTGAGCGCGGCCATCGACGACAGGCCGGTGTCACTGCCGATCACGCCGACAGCGGCCAGCAGCAGAACGCCGACCAGCGTGCCGAGGAAGATCGCCAGCAGCGAGCCGGACAGGCCCAGGCCTGGCGCGAGCAGAGCGCCGGTCTGCAAAACCATCAGGCCGATGCCGAGGGAGAACCACAGGGAAAACAGATCGCGGCCGCCGAACACACGTTTGTCGGTCGGCACCGCGATGTCGGGGGAATAAGTGCTGGGTTGAATGCTCAAGGGTGTTATCTCAGAGGGACATTTGTTGTTGTGTTGATCGCTATCGCCAGCCTGCTGGCGATGGGGCCTGTGCGGACCCCACCTTATTCAGGTCAGATCAAACCTTCTTGTACAGCTGACTGCCTTCCTGCTTGAACCGCTCGGCCTGTTCCGCCAGTCCCTTGGCGACTTCGGCGTCGATGGTTTCGATCCGTTGGTTGGCCGCGTATTCACGGACTTCCTGAGTGATTTTCATCGAGCAGAATTTCGGCCCGCACATGGAGCAGAAGTGCGCGACCTTGGCCGAATCCTTCGGCAGGGTCTCATCGTGATACGAACGGGCGGTGTCCGGATCAAGACCGAGGTTGAACTGGTCTTCCCAACGGAATTCGAAGCGCGCCTTGCTCAAGGCATTGTCGCGAATCTGCGCGCCCGGATGTCCCTTCGCCAGATCGGCGGCATGCGCGGCGATCTTATAGGTGATGATCCCGGTCTTCACGTCATCCTTGTTCGGCAGGCCCAAGTGTTCCTTAGGCGTCACGTAGCAAAGCATGGCGCAACCGAACCAGCCGATCATCGCCGCACCGATACCCGAAGTGATGTGGTCATAGCCCGGCGCAATGTCGGTGGTCAGCGGGCCGAGGGTATAGAACGGCGCTTCGTCGCAGCACTCGAGCTGCTTGTCCATGTTCTCTTTGATCAACTGCATCGGCACGTGGCCCGGACCTTCGATCATGGTTTGCACGTCGTGCTTCCAGGCGATTTTGGTCAGCTCGCCGAGGGTTTCCAGCTCACCGAATTGCGCGGCGTCGTTGGCGTCGGCAATCGAGCCCGGACGCAGGCCGTCGCCCAGCGAGAAGCTGACGTCGTAGGCCTTCATGATTTCGCAGATCTCTTCGAAGTGCGTGTAGGCGAAGTTCTCTTTGTGGTGCGCCAGGCACCACTTGGCCATGATCGAACCGCCTCGGGAAACGATACCGGTCACGCGTTTGGCGGTCAGCGGCACGTAGCGCAGCAGCACGCCGGCGTGGATGGTGAAGTAATCGACGCCCTGCTCGGCCTGTTCGATCAGCGTGTCGCGGAACAGCTCCCAGGTCAGGTCTTCGGCCGCACCGCCGACTTTTTCCAGGGCCTGATAGATCGGCACGGTGCCGATCGGCACCGGCGAGTTGCGGATGATCCACTCGCGGGTTTCATGAATGTGCTTGCCGGTGGACAAGTCCATGATGTTGTCCGCGCCCCAGCGAATGCCCCAGGTCAGTTTCGCCACTTCTTCTTCGATGGACGAACCCAGAGCACTGTTGCCGATGTTGCCGTTGATCTTCACCAGGAAGTTACGGCCGATGATCATCGGTTCCAGTTCGGTGTGGTTGATGTTGGCCGGGATGATCGCGCGGCCGCGGGCGATCTCGTCACGGACGAATTCGGGGGTGATGATTTTCGGCACGCTGGCACCGAAGCTGTAGCCGGCGTGTTGCTGGTCCAGCAGGCCGGCGGCGCGGGCGACTTCAAGTTTCATGTTTTCGCGGATGGCGACGAATTCCATCTCGGGCGTGATGATGCCCTGACGCGCGTAGTGCATCTGCGTGACGTTGCCACCGGCCTTGGCGCGGCGCGGGTTGTTGACGTGGGCGAAACGCAGCTTGGTCAGCTCCGGATCGGCAAGGCGTTCCTTGCCGAAGTTCGAGCTGAGGCCGGGCAGGCGCTCGGTGTCGCCACGGGCTTCGATCCACGGCGAACGCACGTCGGCCAGGCCTCTGCGCACGTCGATGATCACGTTGGGGTCGGTGTACGGACCCGAGGTGTCGTACACCACCACCGGCGCGTTGATCTCGCCGCCGAAATCGGTCGGGGTCACATCGAGGCTGATTTCGCGCATCGGCACGAGGATGTCCGGGCGAGAGCCCTGAACGTAGATTTTTTGCGAGCGGGTAAACGGCTGAACCGACTGTTGATCGACTTGGGCCGAGTCACTCAGGTTCGTATGGTCTTTTAGTTTTATCGTCATCACGGGCTCTCCGAACACATCCAGGCAGTGGATTTTTGTCGGAGCGAACCTGTAAACGAATGGACGCACGGGCGCTGGGAAAACCAGCTGTGCTGTGCTCAGTGCTCGAGGGGTGTTCGATTGTCGAACAACATCCCGGACGAAGCACAAGAGGACTCGCCGGGTGACGAGAAATCTTGTTCCCTACGCAGGCGCTAACCTGATCAGGTTCAACGGGATCCGAAATTATTCGATCTCAGCCTCATAGCAAGGCACCCCGACAAGAACCCGGCCAGTCTAGACACAACTGCCAAAGAACGCCAACACCGCAGTAAACACCATGATGAATGGCGCAATTAGACGATTGTTGCCGAACGTATGCGCAACTACACTCGCAACGGCCATGCCGCGCATTGACGCTGGGTGGTGTGCGCCTTACCTTTGGCGCTCAAATTATCAGCGTAATTTTTAGGGATGGCCTCATGCTGCGCAAACTCTCACTGGCCCTTGCCGTGTCTTGTGCTTCCAATGGAATGGCCTGGGCAGCAGAAGCACCCTTATCGACCAAAACCGATCTGGTCAGCGTTTACCAGGAAGCGGTGGACAACAACGCCGACCTGGCCGCCGCCCGCGCCCAATACGGCGCGCAAAAAGAAGTCGTGCCCCAGGCTCGCGCCGGGTTGTTGCCGAATATCTCCGGTGGCGCCCAAGTGGCCAACGTGCGCACCGATATCGATCAACCGGCAGCGGTCGCCAACCGCAGCGCCAACTCTTATCAGGCGACGTTGGCTCAGCCATTGTTTCGTGCCGATCGCTGGTTCCAGTATCAGGCCGCCAAGGACGTCAATGAGCAGGCAGCCCTGCAACTCTCGGCGACCGAGCAAAACCTGATTCTGCAAACCGCTGAAAACTACTTCAACGTGCTGCGCAGCCAGGACAACCTGGCCTCGACCAAGGCGGAAGAAGCGGCGTTCAAGCGCCAGCTCGACCAGTCCAACGAGCGCTTCGATGTCGGCCTGTCGGACAAGACCGACGTGCTGCAATCGCAGGCCAGCTACGACACGGCACGGGCCAACCGGATCGTTGCCCAGCGTCAGGTGGATGATGCGTTTGAAGCGTTGATCACGTTGACCAACCGTCAGTACAACTCGATTCAAGGCATCGTCCACACCTTGCCGATCCTGCCGCCGGCGCCGAACGACGCCAAGGCCTGGGTCGACACCGCCGCCAAACAGAACCTGAATCTGCTGGCCAGCAACTACGCGGTCAGCGCCGCTGAAGAAACCCTCAAGCAGCGCAAGGCTGGCCACGCGCCAACGGTGGATGCGGTTGCCAAATATGAGAAAGGCGACAACGACGCCTTTGGTTTCAGCAACCCGAATGCCTTCCGCCAGTCTTATGGTGGCCCTGTCGAGCAGCGCACCCTGGCCTTGCAACTGAACATCCCGATCTACAGCGGCGGGCTGACCAGTTCGCAGGTTCGCGAGTCTTACTCGCGTCTGGACCAGACTGAACAACAGCGTGAAGGCTTGCGTCGGCAAGTGGTGGAAAACACCCGCAACCTGCACCGCGCGGTGAACACCGATGTGGAACAGGTACAAGCGCGCAAGCAGTCAATCATCTCCAACCAGAGCGCGGTGGAAGCGACCGAAATCGGGTATCAGGTGGGCACGCGCAACATCGTCGATGTGCTCGATGCCCAGCGTCAGCTGTACACCTCGGTGCGCAATTACAACAACACCCGCTACGACTACATCCTCGACAACCTGCGCCTGAAGCAGGCCGCCGGTACGTTGAACCCGGGGGATTTGCAGGACCTCAAGCGCTACCTCAAGGCTGACTACAACCCGGACAAGGACTTCCTGCCACCGGACCTGGCCAAGGCTGCGGCCGAGCAGTTAAAGGCAAAACCGGGGCAGTAATGGGCGGGTGATGGCGATGGCGTTTTCGGAATCGCCATCGCCGGCAAGCCGGCTCCTACAGGTCAGCGGTTGATCAATCGATCCAACCCATCCAGCAATCGCTGCAACGCACCCTGATTGGTGCGCATCACGTTCAGCCCCGCGTCTGCCATTCGCTGCGCATCGCGTGGTAATTCGAACAGCCGCTGCACGGCCAGCGCCAACCCCTCGGCATCTTCCACTTCCTGCAACGCTCCGGCGCTGCGCAACTGCGCGGCGATTTCGAGGAAGTTGAACAGGTGCGGCCCACTGAGCACAGGTTTCGCCAGCGCCGCCGGTTCCAGCAAGTTATGGCCACCGTTCGGCACCAGGCTGCCGCCGACAAAAGCGCTATCGGCCAATGCGTACAAAAACAGCAACTCACCCATGGTGTCGCCGAGCAACACCGAAGTCTCAGCGGTGACCGGCTCGCCAGTGGAACGACGTATCGTGGCGAAGCCCTGCTGCCTGCACAGGTCGAACACCGAATTGAAACGCTCCGGATGACGCGGCACCAGGATCAGCAACGCATCGGGATGCCCGGCAAGCAACTGACGATGCGCCGCCAGCACCACTTCATCTTCACCGTCGTGAGTACTGGCGGCGATCCACACCGGGCGGTCCTGCGCCTGCCATTGATCGCGCAACTCAGTGGCACGCTGCAGCAGTTGCGGGTCGATGGTCAGGTCGAACTTGATCGAACCGGTCACTTCAACGGTTTCTGCACGGGCGCCCAAATCGCGGAAGCGTTGGGCCTCAGCTTCGGTCTGCACGGCGAACAGGCTCATTTCGGCGAGCATCGGTTGAGTCAATTTACCGAAGCGGCCATAGCCTTTGGCGGAACGCTCGGACAGTCGCGCGTTGGCCAGTGCCACAGGAATCCCGCGTTTGGCGCATTGGTGAATGTGGTTGGGCCAGAGCTCGGTTTCCATGATCACCGCCAGCGTTGGCCGGACTCGGTCAAGGAACCGCGCCGCCGCGCAGGGCAAGTCGTAGGGTAAATAGCAATGCTGAATGCGCGGCTCGTTGGCGAACAATGCGTGGATGCGCTCAGAGCCAGTCGGCGTCATGCAGGTCACGGTGATCGGCAACGCCGGATAACGTTGCAGCAACGCGCGAATCATCGGCGCCGCCGCAATGCTCTCGCCCACGGATACCGCGTGCACCCAAATGCCCCCCGGCTTCATCACCGGCAGCCCGAGCGAGAACCGCTCGCCGATGCGTTTGGCATACGCCGGTGCCTTGCGCGAGCGCAGCCACAGCCGAATCGCTACCAGTGGCAGCCCCAGGTAAAACAGCGCGGTGTAGAGAGTTCTATTCATGGCGGCGGAGTTTATCGGTTTTTTCGCCGATCGCCTGCAAGTGCACGGCAAAACGTTCCGCCAGCCAACGGGCCGCCGGGCCGAGCGGCTCATCGCGGCGCCAGACCAGCTCCACCACCAGCGCCGGCGGCGTCCATTCGCTGACCAGCTCGACCATCTGCCCCTGATACGCCGGATACTGCACCACGTGCCGTGGCAGCCAGGCCCAACCGAGGCCGCGCACCAGCCATTCGGCCATCACGTAGAAACTGTCGGCCCGCCAGACCTGCGGACTGGCCGGCTCGCTGCCGGGGTACACACTGGACTGGGTCGACATCAGCAACTGCCGATGCTGCGCCAGTTGCTGGCAATCGACCTGAGCCTGCGTCGCCAATGGATGCCCGACGCCGCACACCGTGACCATTTCCACGCTGCCCAGCACTCGGCGTTCGAGCGCCTCGGGGATCTGATCGTGATAAAACAGCAAACCGAGATCGGCCCGCCGCTCGACCAACTTGCGCGCCACATCGCCCTGGGCAGCGCTGGTCAATTGCACTTCAAGGCTGGGAAATTTTTCTGCCAGTGCTTCGAAGCTTTCAATGATCGGCTGATACGGCATCGCCTCATCCTGAGCCACGCGCAGGCGAGCCTCCTGCCCGCGCATCATTGCCAGCGCCCGGCCATTGAGGCGCTCGCATTGACGCAGCACTTCCCGCGCCTCATCCAGCAACGCATTGCCGGCCTCGGTGAGTTTCGGCTGCCGGCCACTGCTGCGGTCGAACAGGCTCACACCCAAGTCGTCTTCCAGCAGCGCTATCGAACTGCTGACCGCCGACTGCGCCTTGCGCTGGTCCCGCGCCACGGCGGAAAACGATCGCTGCTCGGCTACGCTGACGAACAACCGCAACTGCTCCAGATTCCATTGAATGTTCATGATCAACCCATCTCCCCAGCAGATAGGTAATGACTTTACCCCATCTGCATAAGCTCTAAAATGCCGACCTCATAAAGCAACACTTCACACGAGGATGCACCCATGACCGCTTACTACTACCTGGCCATTGCCATCTGCGCCGAAGTGATTGCCACTGTTTCGATGAAAGCGGTCAAAGGCTTCAGCACACCGTTGCCGCTGATCCTGGTGATCGTCGGTTACGGCATTGCCTTCTGGATGCTGACGCTGGTGGTGCGCAGTGTGCCGGTGGGTGTGGCGTACGCGGTGTGGGCCGGCATGGGGATCGTGATGGTCAGCGTTGCGGCGCTGTTTATCTACGGGCAGAAACTCGATGTGCCGGCGATGCTGGGGATGGCGTTGATTGTGCTCGGCGTTGTGGTCATCCAGCTCTTCTCCAAAACCGCCGGGCACTAAGACCTGGAACACAATCCATGTGGGAGCAAGCTCGCTCCCACAGGTTTTGCATGCACCCAGTTGATCACCTACAAATCCCCCACTTCTTCGAGTCTGTATACTGCGCCCTCGTCTTGAACACTGAGGTCGCTGCATGCCATCCGTTATTTCCACCGACGTTCTGATTGTCGGCGCTGGTGTCGCCGGCCTCTGGTTGAATGCGCGCCTGCGTCGCCAGGGTTTTTCGACGGTGCTGGTGGAAAGCGCCACCCTCGGTGGCGGGCAGAGCGTGAAGTCCCAGGGCATCATCCACGGCGGTGCCAAGTACGCGCTGCATGGCGCCCTGACCGGCGCCTCGGAAGCCATCGCCGACATGCCGCGCCGCTGGCGTGAAGCACTGGCCGGTGACGGCGAACTGGATTTGTCCGGCGTGCGCCTGCTGTCCGAAGCCCACTACCTCTGGTCTCCCGGCACCCTCGCCGGCAACCTCACCAGTTTCTTCGCCAGCAAAGCCGTGCGCGGTCGCGTCGATCAGGTCAAGGGCGACCAATTGCCGCTGGCCCTGCAAGACAAGCGCTTCAAGGGCAAGGTCTATCGCCTGGCAGAACTGGTGATCGACGTGCCGAGCCTGGTCCAGCGTCTCGCCGACCTGGCCGGTGACGGCTTGCTCGCCGGAAAGACGATCGAGCCGTTACTGGAGGCCGGCGTTCTGGTCGGCCTGAAGGTCGACGAGCGCGAAATCCGCGCCCAGCGCATCGTCTTGAGCGCGGGCGCCGGGACGGCCGCGCTGCTCGAAGCCCTGGGGCTGACCAAGCCCGCCATGCAGCGGCGGCCGCTGCACATGATCATCGCCAAAGGCCCGGGCCTCAAACCGCTGTACGCCCATTGCCTGGGTGGCGGCACCAAACCGCGCATCACCGTGACCACCCATCCGGCCGCCGATGGCCAATGGGTCTGGTACCTGGGCGGCGACATTGCCGAAGCCGAAGGGGTTGCCCGCGAACCGGCCGAGCAAATCGCCACCGCGCAGAAAGAACTCGGCCAGTTGCTGCCATGGATCGACTTGAGCACCGCGCAATGGGCGACCTTGCGCGTGGACCGCGCCGAGCCGCTGCAATCGGGCCTGACGCGGCCGGACAACGCATTTCTTGCCGAAGAAGGCCGCTTGCTGGTCGGCTGGCCGACCAAACTGGCGCTCGCGCCGGACTTCGCCGACCGCGTCATCAGCTCATTGCAACGCGACGGCATCCAGCCAAGCCATCCGGCGCCGCTGCCCGAGTTGCCGAAACCGCCGATGGGCGTGCCGGCCTGGGAGCAACTGCTGCCATGAGCCAACCGACCCTGCACGACGTGCATCGCCCGCTGGGCAGCACCGGCCTGATGGTTTCGCCGCTGGGTTTGGGCACGGTCAAACTCGGCCGCGATCAAGGCGTGAAGTACCCCAACGGCTTCCAGATCCCCGACGATGACGAAGCGCGCATGCTGCTCAAGCTGGCGCGCGACTTGGGCATCAACCTGATCGACACTGCGCCGGCCTATGGCCGCAGCGAAGAACGCCTCGGCCCGTTGTTGCGGGGGCAGCGCCAGGATTGGGTGATCGTCAGCAAGGTCGGCGAAGAATTTGCCGACGGTCAGTCCCGACACGATTTCAGCGCCGCGCATACCCGGCTCTCGGTGGAACGCAGCCTGCAACGCCTGGAAACGGATTTTATCGATCTGGTTCTGGTGCACTCCGACGGAAACGACTTGGCTATTCTCAACGACAGCGAGGTCTACGCGACCCTCGCCGCGCTCAAGGCCGAAGGCAAGATTCGCGGCTATGGTTTCTCCGGCAAAACCGTCGAAGGCGGTTTGAAGGCTCTGGAACAAGGTGATTGCGCGATGGTCACCTACAATCTGAACGAACGGAACGAGAAGCCTGTCATTGACTATGCTGCTGATCACGGCAAAGCCATCCTGGTCAAGAAAGCCCTCGCCAGCGGTCATGTTTGCCTGAGTCCAGGCGTGGACCCGGTGCGCGCCAGTTTCGAGTTGTTGTTTGAACATCCGGGTGTGGCCAGTGCTATTGTCGGGACCATCAATCCGCTGCACCTCGCCCACAACGTCGCGACCGTTGCCCAGGTCCTACGTAGAAACTGATGCCGCCCACGCGGCCTTAAGCAGGAGCCGACATGCCGCGTACGCTCATTAGAAAGAACCCGAGCAACTTCAAGACCCTGCCGTTATTCGTCGAAGCGACTCCCGAAGGCTTGAGTTATCAGAGCGTCGGGATGCCGCTGAATTTTTCCCAGACCTTGCAACGTCGTCGCCCGGTGGCGGTGGCTGACAGCGAACGGTTCGCCGTGGAGCTGGCCAATCTCGGGGTTTCAGTGCGCCTGACCCTGCATTGGCAGAATCGCGATTACTGGGTGTTGGTACGTCAGCGTCGGCAAGACCGTGGCGACGTGGTGCTCAAGCTGATCTCCGGTTACGTGCCGGCCCACGAACTGAACCTGCCGCTGCACACGGCGATTCAGGAGATTGCCGAAGAATGCCTGCTAGAGACGCCGGAAGGCTGGCTCGGCGGGCGTTTCAACGACACTTGGCTGCCGGCGCCCTACTCTTGCGCGCTGCATTATCGTGAGGCGTTGCCGTTTCGGCTGACGCCGTTATCCGGCTCGGCGCGGCCAGTGCGCTGCGCCAACATGCAACTGATCGAACGACCGCGCGCCTACGTGCATCTGCCGACAGCATCGCTGCAACTGATCTATGACTTGCGCCTGGACGTGCCCAAGGAAGCCAAATCCCTGAGCCTGTTTCATGTCGATGAGCGACTGGAGGGCGATCAACTGGTGGCCCGGCTCGACCGAAAACGCCCCGATTTGTACCTGATGCCGTTGCAGGACGGCCAGCCGATGGCCGAGTTGTATACCTTGAAAAAGGATCACCTGTATCCGGCGAGCACGCGCGGGTTGTATCTGGCAGAGAGTTTTGCCCAGCAGCAAGGCTGGCTGGTGCACGATGAACGGATTCGCTGGAAGGATTGGGTGCGCCAGCAAGGCCTGAGCCCGCCGGGGAAGGATTCCGGGTTGGCGCGCTTGCGCGGGAAGGCAAAGCAACTGCTGAAGAAAATCGTGCCGCGCAAGAAGGTCAGTTCATAACCTGATGGCGTGGGCGTACACGCAACCCTGCAGGAGCCGGCTTGCCGGCGATGAATTCAAGGACGCCGCATTGTTTCAGTAAACACGCGTTATCGTTGACGACCATCGCTGGCAAGCCAGCACCTACAGAGTGTGGTGTCACTCGGACTTGCGGATTTTTTCGACGATCGCGGTGGTGGAGCTGTTTTCTACCAGCCCCAGGACTTTCACCGTTCCGCCATACGACGTCACGATGTCCGCACCGACGACCTGGTCGATCCCGTAATCACCGCCCTTGACCAGCACGTCCGGCTTGACCTCGCGCAGCAGGTTTTCCGGGGTGCCTTCAGGGAAACTGATGACCCAATCCACCGCCCCCAGACCTGCGAGTACCGCCATGCGCCGGTCGACGCTGTTGATCGGACGACCCGGCCCTTTCAGGCGGCTGACCGAGGCATCGTCGTTGACCGCGACGATCAGACGATCGCCCTGAGCGCGCGCCTGCTCCAGATACGTCACGTGGCCGGCGTGCAGGATGTCGAAGCAGCCATTGGTGAAGACGATCTTCTCTTTATGCGCACGCGCATCGTCGACCGCCAGCAACAACTGCTCAAGACCCAGCACACCGCGTTCGGAACCTTCTTCACGCTGGATGGCGCGACGCAGTTCCGGAGCGCTGATGGCCGCGGTACCGAGCTTGCCGACAACGATGCCTGCCGCCAGATTGGCCAGGGCCACCGCGTGAGGCAATTCTTCGCCCGCGGCAATCGCCGCCGCCAGGGTGGAAATGACCGTGTCGCCGGCACCGGTCACGTCAAATACTTCGCGGGCACGAGCCGGCAGGTGCAACGCCGGATGATCCGGGCGCAACAGGGTCATGCCGTGTTCGCCGCGGGTCACCAGCAACGCGCCGAGGTCGAGGTCGTGCATCAGCTGCGCGCCCTTGCTCACGAGTTCATGCTCATCGGCGCAACCGCCGACGATGGTTTCGAATTCACTGAGGTTCGGGGTGATCAGGCTCGCCCCCCGGTAGATCGAGAAATCCTTGCCCTTGGGGTCGGCCAGCACCGGAATGCCACGGGCACGGGCGGCCTGGATCAGCACTTGATGGTTTTTCAACGCGCCTTTGCCGTAGTCGGACAACACCAGCACCTTGATGCCTTCGAGCAATTCATCGACTTGCTCGCCCAGCGCCAACGCGTCGGTGGCGAAGGGTTCTTCAAAGTCGATACGCAGCAATTGCTGGTGTCGGCTCATGACCCGCAGCTTGACGATGGTCGGCTGGTGCGCGATGCGCTGGAACAACGCCCGTACGCCAGCGCCCTTGAGGCTGTTGGCCAGGCTGTCGGCGGCTTCATCGTCGCCGGTCACGCCGACCAGCGAGGCCGGGGCGCCGAGGGCGGCAATGTTCAGGGCAACGTTCGCGGCACCGCCCGGGCGGTCCTCGATTTGCTCGACCTTGACGACGGGTACCGGCGCCTCAGGGGAAATCCGTGAGGTACCACCATGCCAGTAACGGTCGAGCATGACATCGCCGACCACCAAGACAGGGGCTTGATCGAATCGCGGCATGGACAACTTCATGGAGCAACCCACATACAGAATGAACAGGGGCGGGATATTAACACAGGGTTGCCGTGGGCTTGTGCGGCGGCTGCAACGGGATGATTTTGCGGGGTTTATTGCTCATTTATTGAGCAAAAATGCCGATAGCCGCTGGCAGGCGTCCGCCATTTCCAGCGTTTGCGTGTCGATTTCGCACTCGGCGCACAACGGAGCCTCGTAGGGGCTGTCGACCCCCGTGAAATCCTTGATCCGTCCTTGCCGGGCCGCCCGGTACAAGCCTTTGGGATCGCGTTGCGCGCACACTGCGAACGACGTGCTCACATATACCTCGATAAAATCACCCTCGGCGAACAGCCGCCGCGCCGCTTCACGCTCGGCCCGAAACGGTGAGATCGCCGCAACAATCACGATCAGCCCGGCATCGACCATCAGGCGCGCCACCTCGGCCATGCGCCGGATATTTTCCCGACGACACGCAGCCCCCATCCCCAGGTCACGGCACAGACCGGCGCGCAGATTGTCGCCATCCAGCACGAAGGTGTGCCGGCCGAGCTGGCTGAGTTGCAACTCCAAAGCATTGGCCAGCGTCGACTTGCCCGCGCCAGACAACCCCGTCAACCAGAGGCATCGAGGACGCTGGGATTTGATCGCGGCGCGGTCGTTGATTGACAGCGACAACGCATAAGGCCTGATCCCGGGGACTGACATCGACAGTGCCTCATTCATAACCGAGCATCTCGTAATCGCGTTGGTACACCCGCCGTACCAACCGCCGGGTGCGCACCGAGCAGAAGTCACGGGCAGGCGCCGAGCGCCGCTGCTGCGAGCTGTTGATATGCGGCAACGGCACCGCGCCTCCCACCTGCTCGCACACGCGCTGGAAGTCGCGCTCCAGATGTTCCTGATAACCGATGAAATCCAGTGCCAGGTGTCCGAGGGAATCGGTGAGAAAATCCGTTTGCGCAGCGAAATGCAGCTGCCGGTGGATCGTTTCCGGGTGCAGCCAGCGAGCGACGAAATCGTCGAAGTCGCGGTAGTGGCTGACCAGTTTTTGCGCGGGTTGATCACGCGGGCTCAGCTCGTTGCCCCGCAGAAAAGCGTAAGCCGAGTACGCTCTTTCCAGCGGATCACGGACAAAAGCAAACTTGAAGCTGGCGGCAAACTGCTCGGGAAATTGCTGTTCGTACCAGTACAACGGCAGGTGCCCCGGGCTCCAACCATCGAACAGCGCCGCGCAGACACTGCTCCCGGCGCATTTGGGCACGTGAATGAACAGACAAGAACGCTGGGTGAAAGGCTGGGGGTAGCGAAGGTTGGCCGACATCGACCGATTCACCACCTGACGGTCCACGACCGACAGACGCCCCAACAAGAATTGCCGTTGCGCCTTGGGCAACAGCTTCCAGAGATAACGTTGCAACATTGCAGCACCCGCGCGAAGGGGATGGCCCCCTCGATTGAAGTCAAAGTTCGTTCAGGAACCTTAACAAGCGCGTTGCCGAGATTTATTCAGGTTTGGTCAAGAAAGGTAAAGGTCTGGATACAATTCACCGGACGCATTGCACGTCAGTGAGCGCGAGGGTGAGCCAGGCTCACCCTCGCGTCGGGTCAGGCGATGTTTTCTGCCGGTGCGTCGAGCCCCATTGCATGCAGGCGCGAGTAGTAGCCGTTTTGCGCCAGTAGCTGGGCGTGGGTGCCGCGTTCGACAATTTCCCCATGGTCCATGACCAGAATCAGGTCGGCCTTCTCGATGGTCGACAAGCGGTGAGCAATCACCAGCGTGGTGCGACCTTTCATGACCTGATCCAGCGCCGCCTGAATGTGCCGCTCGGATTCGGTATCGAGCGCCGACGTCGCTTCGTCGAGAATCAGCAACGGTGCGTTCTTCAACAAGGCCCGGGCAATCGCCAGACGCTGACGCTGACCACCGGACAACAACACGCCGTTCTCCCCGACCTGGGTGTCCAGGCCTTGCGGCATTTGCGAGATGAAGTCCATCGCATAAGCGTCCGTGGCGGCCTTTTCGATGTCGGCACGCGGTGCGCCGGCGAGGTCGCCGTAGGCAATGTTGTTGGCGATGGAGTCGTTGAACAGGGTCACATGCTGCGTTACCTGTGCCACGTGTCGACGCAGATTACGCAGACGGTAGTCTTCGATTTCTACGTCATCGAGCAGGATTTCGCCGGTTTCATGGTGGTAGAACCGCGGAATCAGGCTGGCCAGGGTCGACTTGCCGCTGCCGGAGCGCCCTACCAGCGCGATCATTTGCCCCGGCGCAGCAGTGAAGCTGATGTTCTTCAGCACTTCACGATCGGTGCCAGGGTAAGTGAAGCTCAGGTTACGCACCTCAAGGTGACCGCTGATGCGATCGCGCTCGACAGTGCCGGTGTCGATCTCAGGCTCGACGTCCAGTTGCTCGAAAATGCTTTCGGCACCGGCGACGCCTTTCTGGATGGTGGAACTGACTTCCGACAGCTGCCGAATCGGTTTCGGCAAAAGACCCGCCGCCGTAATGTAGGCGACCAGATCACCGGCGGAGGCATCACCGCGCAGCCACAGCACCAGGAACATCAGCGCCGCCATGGCGGTGTAGATCACCAACTGCAACATTGGCGTGTAGACCGCACCGGTCTTGGTCATGCGCAATTGTTTGTCGGTGTTGCCCTGACTGGCTTCGGCAAAACGCCGCTCTTCATAACTTTCGCCGCCGAAGCTGCGCACCACGCGGTAGCCCTGGATGGTCTCGGAAGCCACATGCGTGACATCGCCCATCGCCACCTGGATCTTCTTGCTCTGCTTGCGAAATTTCTTGCTGGCGCTGCTGACCATGACCGCGATGATAGGCAGGATCGCCAGCATCACCAGGGTCAACTGCCAGTTCATCCACAACAGATAGGCAAACAGGAACACCACTGTCAGGCCTTCACGAATGACCACTTTGATGGCATCGGTGGCCGCACCGGTCACCATGGTCACGTTGAAGGTAATGCGCGAAATCAGGTGCCCGGAGTTATGGGTGTCGAAATAGCGGTTAGGCAACACCAGCAACTTGTTGAACAGCTCGACGCGCAGGTCATGAACAAGACCGAGGGAGACTTTGGCCAGGTAATAGTTGCCCAGGAACGACCCCAGGCCCTGCCATGCCGCGATCAGGATGATCAGCAGCGGCACGGCCATCAGCAACTGCAAGTCTTGCAGGTAGGGAACATTTGGGAACAGCACCGCTTCGGGGTTGCTCAAGCCGTCGACGAAGTATTTGAGAATCCCGGCCAGCATCGGCTGCGTCGAGGCAAAAATCACAAAGCCCACAATACTGATGGCAAACATGCCCCAGTAAGGGCGCACATACGACAGCAGGCGCAGGTAAATCTTCAAGCTCGACGGCGCAGGCGAATCAGGGCTAGTCATGAGAACCCGTTGTATGAGAAAAGAGCCCGCGAGTGTAACACAGGCCATTTTAGTCGCTGAGCTGCGGTAATATGGCCGGCTATCCATGCCTCACGGCGTCGACCCCGGAGTATTGATGCAAGCGCTTGACCACACCCGATACCTCGCCCTGCGCGAGGGTGCACAAGTCCTTGAAGCGGATGGTTCGGGGGACAAGGTGTTGCGGTTGACGGACGGCTCGATCCTCAAGCTGTTCCGCCGCAAGCGCCTGCTGACGTCGGCCGCCTGGTATCCGTATGCCAAACGTTTCGCCGACAATTGCGATGCATTGCGTGAACGGCACATTCCCTGCCCGTCGATTCGTCAGGTCTACCGCATCGCGAGTATCGAGCGCGATGCCGTGCACTACGATCCGTTACCGGGCCAGACCCTGCGCCAGTTGCTGGACGACGAAGGCGATGCTGATCCGCTGCGCGGCCAGTTGGGGGCTTTCATGGCGACCTTGCATGAGCGCGGGATCTATTTCCGTTCGGCGCACCTGGGCAACATCGTGCTGACGCCCGAGCATCAATTGGGTTTGATCGACATCGCCGATATGCGGGTCTATCGCCGTCCGCTGCGCAAGACCCTGCGGCTGCGCAACTTCAAGCATATGGTGCGTTACCCGCAGGATCGTCAGTGGTTACTCGACGATCGCGGTGAGGTGTTCATGCAGAATTATGGCCAGACCCAGAGCGTTTGCTCTGCGGAAGAACTGAGCATCGCCCTGCAAAAATGACTTCGCCTCCGGGGAGGAGGCGAAGGTCAGGCATTACGCCAGCGTCTGGCGCCGCGCTTTCAATGCACGCGAGAGAATCATCGCCGAAGGCAGCAACACCAGCGGCCATAACTCGTCAGGGTTGCCGATAAGCAGACTGCCATCAAAGTTCAGCATCAGCAACGCACACGCCAGGTACATGCCCCAGGCATCACGCAGGCGCCAGGCCTGCCAAAGTGAAGCCGCCATCAGGACGACAAACAACACTAGCGCCAACGCGCCGCTGTAGAGGCCCAGCGCCACGAAAATATTGTGCGGATGCTGAATCGGCGTCACGCCCGCGAGTAGCTGATCAGTGTGAAAGCCGATGCCGCAGCCCAGCGTCCAGCCGCAACGCTGCCACTCGCCGACCATGATGTGGAAGATTTCGACGCGAGACGAATCGCCTCGGCTCAAGAGCGATTCGAACCAGAGTTCGTTGTGTACCACCCCATACAGCCCCCCCAGAACCACCAGGACAATCGCAAGGATACTGCCAAACAGGCGCGGCTTCTGGCAAAGGCCGTAAAGCAACCAGCAGCCCATGAGGAACGCAGCCCCCACCACTGCCGTACGCACTTGCATGACGAAGAGCACCGCAAACAGCGACAGGACGATACCCAGGCCACCTTCAATCAGCTTTCGTTCTCTGATCCAGACGGGCATCACCAGGGCCAACGCGCATAATAGCCAGATGCTTGCATAAATGATGTTCTGCAATCGTGCCGGCAGCAATGCCAGACGGGCGCCGAACGGGAGCTCACCGCTGCTCCAGCCGTAGATCGCGCAAATGAAGATGTACAGCGTCAGGATCCAGAACTGCGCACGAGCAAAAGCAAGGCTACGAAAGAACTGCGGATCGGTGAACGCACCGACCACCATGATAAACATCAGCACATAAAAGATGTGCTTGAAGAACTGAGGCTCGCCGGCAATCGACGCAGGCACCAGAAACCATAAAAGGAACGCCACCCAGCCCCACGCCAACGGCTGCTTGAGCAGGCCCGCGCCTTTCTCCTTGATCAGGAATACCAGGCCTGGAAAAACCATCAACCCGTAGAACAGATTGTTGGTCCACTTCGATGACCAACCCACCACAAAGCTCAACAGAAAAAGACAGAGCGCCAATCCAAAATACGGCGAGAGGGTGATTTTTCCTGGCTTCATGCCGCTAAATTCCATTGACTGCCCAACCTATTGCCACTCCAAGTACAAGGGCCACGATCAGTTTGATCCGATCGAGACGTTTACGCCGCAACTTGTTTTTGCGTTCCTGAGGAACCACGACATGCTCACCGAAACCGGTGTGCAAGACCGCGTCGTTTTCCAGAATCAACGCATAGCGGTTTTCCCCGGCATACAGACGCGACAAGTCTTTTTCGCCGGAGAACGCAGAATACGGTGCATGAATCAGGTAATCCGTACGACGGCGCAGCCCCGGATTCAGGGAGAAACCCTGCCAGTCAGCCTTGTGCGAGCCCAGCACGTAGAAAGGAATGCCATGGCTGACCTTGCGCTCGTTCAAAAACACATAAGGGCTGTGAACCTTGAGGTCATGATTGAAGCTGCGCAGCCACACCTGCAATGCTTGCGGGTCTTCTTCCAGCAGGCATTGGGATTCTTCGATAAAACCTTCGCGGTAGAAGTCCCAGTCGTCTTCGCAGTGGAAAATCCACGAGGTCTGCACCTGGGCATAGGCCGCATCGATGGATCGCAACTGCCCCAGGCGCGGATTGTTGATAAAGAACTGGGTATGCGCCCGCCAGTGTTCAGGAATGCAGGCCTCTACGGCGCTGTCGCCGGAGTCCTCGGTGATGAACACCTTGCGGATGGGAGCCGTGTTGAACCGGTCGAACGTCTCGAGGGTTCGCTTCAACAGATCGAAGCGACCACAACTGGTGATGACGACCGATATGTCGCTAGTCTCACTGAACAGCATTTATTGACACCGCTCCATTGGTTGTTTGATCGCCGGCTTCATAGCCCCAGCGACAAGCGTAGTTTTTCTTTCCAGCCCAGCGGGGCATGTTCGCGCAGCGGCGCACGCAGGGCGTCGACAATCGCATGCCCAACGGCGCGGAAGGTGTAACGTTGCTCTACCAGAGCCTGTCCGGCCGATGAAATGGACTCGGTCAGTTGTGGGGACTCACGCAACACCGCGAGTTTTTCCCTCAGTTCGTCGCGCGTTCGATAGAGCACAATGTTGTGCATATCGACAAAGCCCAGTGCGCGATTCTCTTCTTCCCCCTGATCGTAAGCAAACAACACACAACCACAGGCCATGGCCTCGAAATTCTTGATCATGTATTCGCCCATGCCGACATCGGCACTCACGAAATAACGGATCCGGCTCAACGTCTCGCAGTATTCCTCACCCGACTTGGTGCGCGTGATCAGCAGGTTTTCGACTTCAGCCACGGACTCGAGCATCGCCCGGCGTCCGGCATAGGCAACGCTGTTCAGGCTGCCGACGAAACCCAGCTCGATATCCCGTTCGCGCTGACAGTTCTGCAACAGCGCCTGATCGTAGCCCTTGGGCACGAAATGCGCGTCAAAGCCTTCATCGCACAAGCGCTGGCTGACCATGTAACCCGAGCTGATCACCCGCGCCCACGACAGCTTGCGGTAATGCGCGCTGAACTTCCCAGTGTATTTGCACGGGATGTAATTCTGGTAAGCATCGTGTTCCAGAATAACCAGATTGGGCAGGCTCTGTATGAACCTCACCTGTCTGATTTCTTTTTTGAAGCGCAGGAAGAACACTATCCGGTCATAGCGGGTGACATCGACGTGCTTGCGAAAGTAGCCACGCAAGTCGTCCTGCTCCTCACTGGTCAATTCGCGCTTGTCGCAGTCGCACCGCTCGGCGATGCCGTCGTACAGTCGATCGAGGATCGCTCGCTGCTCTTTCTGCACCAGAAACAGAACTTTCAATTGGTCTCTCTCTTTCCCGACAGCTCATGGACCCAGAACAATTCATGGCGTCGCACCGCTTTACGGAAGAACTCGTTTTCGCCGAAAACCGGCCAGTGTCTGGCCGCCAGACAACGCTGTATCGCCCGGCGAAGTACACGTTTGAGGGGAAGTCGCGGTTGAAGGTCGTGCATCATGCCCAGCGACATGGCCTTGTGCCACTGTTTTTCAGTCGACAGACAGAGTGTCCAGGGGCGCAACGGCTCTTCGGCATTGATCTGCGGGGGCATCGCCACACCCGCGCCAGCATCGCCCATTGGCCAGCGATCGTTATCGTGCAGGTGATTGGCGTAATGCAACAAGGTCTCTGGCTGCCAGGCGGTTCCGCCCAGCGCCTGCATCACCGCTTGTTGCGAGCATAGATGGTCCGGGTGCGGGTCGAAGCGAGGATGCGGCAAGACAATGACCTGAGGCTGAATGCGCTCGATCAGTTCTTTCAGGTCGGCCAGCAAGTTATTCCAGGAGGGTATGCCATCAACGTCACTGCCCAGGGCGAACGGATTGAACCGTCGAAAATAGCGGGTATCGCCCAGTTGCGCCTCGCGGGACAACACGGCTTCGGCCGGCGCGTTTTGCATGGCAGGCAACTGAAGACAGAAGTAACCCAGTTGGACACAGCGTTCCTGAGGTACACCGCCCCACAATGGCACGCTGACACTATCCCAGGCACGAAGCGAACCTTTCAACCGGGACGCTTCGACGCCTTCGAGCCCCATCTGCTGATAGTGCTCAGCTTCGATTTCACCGGCGGTCAACGTCACGATCCAGCTTTCACTGGCACTGCTGTACAAGCCGAACGCGGCCAATTCGGCATCGTCGGCATGGGGCGCGATCACCATTACTCGACGATTGCTGTAATCCGGATGCTCGAACGCCCAGAGTACCGGTTCGCCGAGCAATCGGCAGAAACGTCCGCGCAGACGCAACTCGCCTTTGGACAGCACCTGCGCCTGACCACTCAGGTTGAGGTAACGCAGACCGTCCACGCCACGCTCGAAGACTTGCCGGTCCGGACTGTCGCCCCCCGACAACACAACCGCCGGGTCAAGAAAGCGCCCCAGCCAAGTGCTTTTGATCCGCAACGCCAGTATCAGGGTCGCGTCGTCCACCAGCATGACGCTGTCATCCAGCCGCAAATGCTCACCGTCCAGGTGAACCTTGGGTTGTTGGGTGTAGGGCGGGAAGCTGTACTCGTAATCGTCTTTGGGCGAGTAAAACAAATGGTCGGCAAACCAGGCTTCGTGAGCGACCCAGCCCAGGACCGCCAGAATCAGCGGCAACCACCATGCCACCAGCACGCCGATGGCAATCAACAGCACCAGCGCGACCAGCAGGCCGATGCGTTTCTGGCGCCGATGGCGCTTGAGCAATTGCTGTTTACGGCTCATGGGTTGGCTCATACGGTGAAGACTGGCACAGGATTGCACCAGCGATCCTTGTATTCACGATCGGCGCGACCGAAGGAGAAGCGCAGGGGCTTGTCCAACGCTCGCGCATGCTCCCAGGCACTTTGCGTGTTGAGAAAGCTCAGCACGCTGCCAGGGCTGAATTCGCGGGTTTGCGGATCCACGCCACCGTTGATGTACTCGACACTGATCCATTGTGGCGCTTCGACGCGGTAAACCAGTTGAATCGCGATCGGCGCATCGTTGAGGAAAATCACCGAACCGATCAACAAATCACGCAACAACTCGATCACTTCACCCATGCGCTCGGCGCCGGTGGCCGCAAAACCCCAGCGCCGATGGAACAGATCGCAGTAAATCGAAGCCAATTCGCGGCTGGAAAACTCGCTGACCGGCCGCACCACGCCACCCGCCTCCTCCAGCAAGCGCAACTCGCGGCGCTGGTTGTAGCGAAACTTCTTTGACAGCTCTTCCGGAGTACGAGCCATGGCCAGTTGTTCAGTCTGCAAGCGGATACCCGCGAACCGGCCTTCATTCAGTGCTGACAGATAACGAGCGCGATGGCGCAGAGGCGCTTGCGTATCAGCAGCTGCCGGCAGGATGAGCTCGGCATTGCCGAGATCGAACAGGCCTTTTTTACCGTTGCGCTTGAGCACATCCTTGGACAGGGCAAGGTCGCGCCCCCAGGTCGGGATTGCGGCCTGGACGTCACCGTTTTGCGCCCAGGCCAGATAGCGCACGGGGATGCCGGCCAACTCAGCCAGTCGCTCGATAACCATCGGATGCGTCGCGACACTGCCGCCATAACGGTGCCAGGCCTCGGCGTATGTCGAGGCATCTACCACCGCCCAGCCACGCTCGCGCCAGCCTTGTAGTCGGTTGAGCATCAGCCCCTCGGCGCCAGTTCGGTAACGTGTGGCAAACGCCAGAAAGCATCGCGTACAGCATGGTCGGAGAAGCGTTCACGCAAGCGGTCGAGCATCAGCTCTACGCACTGGTGACGTTGCTGCTGATCCATCGCGGCCAGATGGTGCAGTCCTTGAGCCAGGTGTTCGGCATCGCCCAACGGGAACAGAATGCCAACGCCTTCCACCACTTCCTTCGCCCCGCCACACGCCGTGGCCAGCAACGGCACGCCGGCGGCCATGGCCTCCAACAGCACCATGCCGAACGGTTCGTGATCGGAACTCAGGGCAAACACATCGAAGGCACGGAAATAACGCCGAGCCTCGGGCACCTGCCCGAGGAACAGTACGCGATCGCCAATGCCCAGTTCGCGGGCCTGGGCCTTGAGGTCTTGTTCCAGCCGACCGGTGCCCATAATGACCAGTTGGCTGTTAGCCGGCAAACCCGGCAGAGCGGTGGCAAAACCCTTCAGCAACGTGGCCTGATCCTTGTCCGGATGCAGGCGCCCCACATTGCCGACCACCCAGGCATCCATCGATAACCCCAGGGTTTCCCGGGCTTCACGAACGGACACCTGGCTGTCTTGCAAGGCTTGCACATCGATGCGGTTATAGAGTGTCTGAATCCGCGCGGCCGGCCATTTCGGCAAGCAACTGCGCATGTCGTCGCGCACGGCGTCGGAAACCCCGAGCAGGCTCAGGCGCTTGCGGAAAATACGGGCGAAGAGTTTGCGTGTGCAACGCTTGTAATCGTCAAACGCGTGATGCACGCCGATCACCGGCAACGAAGTGCCCAACAAGGTGATGTAGATCGGCTTGAAACGATGAGCGATGCAGAAGCTGAAGTTGCGCGAAGCGGCGATCTTGCGCAGATCGCCGATGGCACCCAGCTTCAGGCCACGAATGGCCTTGGAGCTGTATTCCATGAACAGCACTTCATCGGAAGCACAGCCCGCGGCAACCGCGCTGTCTGCAACTCCGGTCAGAAACACCGTGGTCACTCGATAACCGGTCCCGGCGAACAGGCTGGCGTACTGCCGGGCGCAGTCCAGAAACGGCCCGTCATAGCCGTGACAAAACTGCAGCACATGGCGTTCAGCCGAGCGTGTCATATGCGTCCGCGCCCTCTTTGACCACCAGAATGTCCTCCATGATCAGATACTGCAGGTCGGAGCCGAAGAACATGTTCAGGGCATCCGTCGGCGAGCAGATCATCGGTTCGCCACGGCGGTTGAGCGAGGTGTTCAGTGACACGCCGTTGCCGGTCAGCACTTCCAGCGCCTTCATCATGTCGTAGTAGCGCGGGTTGTACTCGCGCTTGAGCACCTGGGCCCGGGACGTGCCGTCTTCGTGGACGACTTCCGGCACGCGGGTCTTCCACTCTTCAGCCACTTCGAAGGTGAAGGTCATGAACGGCGCGGGGTGATCGATCTTGATCATCTGCGGTGCGACGGTGTCGAGCATCGACGGGCAGAAAGGCCTCCAGCGCTCGCGGAACTTGATCTGGTGGTTGATGCGGTCAGCCACGCCGGTCGCGCTCGGGCAACCGATGATCGAACGACCGCCCAAGGCACGCGGACCGAATTCCATACGCCCCTGGAACCACGCGACCGGGTTACCGTCGACCATGATTTTGGCGATGTTTTCCGGCATGTTCTCGAGCTTGCGCCATACCGGCTTGCTCGGGTGACGGGCGCACGCGGCCAGCACATCTTCGTTGGTGTACGACGGGCCGAGGTAGACGTGTTCCATCTTCTCGACCGGCACGCCACGGGCATGGGACACATAAGCTGCCGCGCCAACCGCGGTGCCGGCATCGCCGGATGCCGGTTGTACGAACAGCTCCTTGACGTCGTCACGGGCGATGATTTTCTGGTTGAGCTTGACGTTCAACGCGCAGCCGCCGGCGAAGGCCAGCTTGCCGGTTTCCTTGAGCACATCGCCCAGGTAGTGGTCGATCATCTGCAGCGAGATCTTCTCGAACAGCGCTTGCATGCTCGCGGCGTAGTGGATGTACGGCTCGTCGGCGATGTCGCCTTCGCGCTTCGGACCCAGCCACTCGATCAGCTTCGGCGAGAAGTAGAAACCTTTGCCCTTCTCTTTATAACGACGCAGGCCGATGACGTTGGCGTAGTCGGTGTTGATCACCAGCTCGCCGTTCTCGAACGAGGCCAGACGCGAGAAGTCGTATTTGCTGGCATCGCCGTACGGCGCCATGCCCATGACCTTGAACTCGCCGTCGAGCATCTCGAAACCGAGGAACTCGGTGATCGCGCCGTACAGGCCGCCAAGAGAGTCCGGATCGAAGAATTCCTTGATCTTGTGGATCTTGCCGTTTTCGCCGTAACCGAAGAAGGTCGTGGCGTACTCACCCTTGCCGTCGATGCCGAGGATCGCGGTTTTCTCTTTGAAACCAGAGCAGTGGTAAGCGCTGGAGGCGTGGGCCAGGTGATGCTCGACGGGCTCGATCTTGATTTTCTTCGGATCGAAGCCCAGTTGCTCGAGGCACCAGACGATCTTGTTGCGATAACGCTTGTAGCGACGGTTGCCCATCAGGATCGCATCGAGGGCGCGGTCCGGTGCATACCAGTAACGCTTGGCGTAGTGCCAGCGTGCCTTGCCGAACAGGCTGATCGGCGCGAAGGGAATCGCAACCACGTCAACGTCGGACGGCTTGATGCCCGCCTGCTCGAGGCAGAACTTCGCCGATTCGTAAGGCATGCGGTTCTTTGCATGTTTATCGCGCACAAAGCGCTCTTCTTCAGCCGCCGCGACCAGCTTGCCGTCGATGTACAAGGCTGCGGAAGGATCATGGCTAAGGGCGCCGGACAGGCCAAGAATCGTCAATGCCACAGGGGTCTAGCCTCTTTAGTCTGCATGCAGGCGCAACGCGCCTCAAAAATTAATGTGCCCTCGCAAGGGGCGAGAGACAGCTAAAGGGCGGGATTATAGCTTAAACATGCCGGGAATGACCCTACGGTTATTAGCCGCGTAAACATGGCCCGAGACCAGGACGCACGGCCAGGATCATCCGCGACTCGGCCGCCAGTAGATCCTGAGATTACCATCGACCCCCTGCCGGTAAATCGTGTACGGCAAGGCCACGGTGTCCAGCGCACCGGACAACGCCAGGTCCAGCAAGACCAGCGGCACCAGAAAGCCCGTGGGGTCCGGCGGCGCATTCAACACACAGAAATCGTAAGCCAGGCCACTGTAGATACGCGGGATGGACTGGCAGTAGGTTTTTTGTTTGCGCAAGTCACGCGCCGCGTCTTCATCATTTTGCAGGACCGTGACAACGGTGCCACAGCCAGCGAGGGCACATGAGATTGCGCCTGCGAAAATTGCTTTTTTTATAGTCAATGCCTGCCCTCCGAGAATGTCAGAGCAAGCTAACACCGCGGTTAATCAGGCCACAGGTCACGGGGTCTGGAGATTACGTAGGACAATTCATCAAAAATTGTCCCTAAATCTCGGGGCCTGTTCTGACCCCTCTTCGAAACGCCGCCCGGCAGGGTTCAGACAGCGCTGGAGATGTCTTGGGGAAGCCGCTGATCAATGACCTGATACAGCGCGCTGCTCTCCGGCCAGTTACGCATGAACCGCGCCCGATCCCGCGTATACGCTGGGGCGAAGCTGCTGGACGAGCCATGCTGGCACATCGAATCAAGGTCGATCAGCGCCCAGCGATCCTGGTGCCAGAACAGGTTGTGGCCCTTGAAGTCGCCGTGACTGATCCGCTCGCGAATCAGCTCTGCAAACAACTGATCCAGTGCCACCAGCTCTGACTCGGGCGCTTCACCGCTGTCAACGTACGGTGCAAACCGCTCGATGATGTCCGGCCCAGGCAAATGCTCGGTCACCAGATACGCCCGGCTGCGCAACCAGAGAAAACGCTTTTCCAGCAACGCCAGCGGTTTCGGCGTAGCAAAACCGAGGAACGCCAGCCGATTGCCTTCGCGCCATGAGTGCCAGGCACGACTCGGACGCCAGAAGCGTTTGAGCCAGTGCGCAAAGCCTTTGATGTTGTAGCGTTTGATTACCAGCGTCCGACCGTCAACCACGACTTTTCCGACACTCGCCGCGCCGCCGGTCTTGTACAGGTGACCCTGATCGAGCAACGCATCGGCCTGTTCCAGCACTGGCAGCATCGCCGCTTCTTCCTCGCGGCGAATCGCCCGCAGTCCGAAGGCCCCGCGCTGCACACTGAACAGCGTGCATTCGCGACCGACCTTGATCAGGAAGTCTTTGAGGCGCCAGCTGCGAACCTTGTCGATCTGCTTCTGCAACGCTTCCATGGGCAAGGCATGTTCGCCATTGCTCAGCAGGTAATACACCAGCAGTTCTTCAGTGAACGGCTCCAGCGACTTGGGCAACTGGGCGAAAAACACCCCGAGGTTTTCCAGGATTTTCTGCCGCGACAGTGGCTGGCCCGGAGTTTCGCTACAGATCCCGGCGCCGTCGATCAGGTACAGCCGACCACGCTGACGCAGCAGGTTGTCCAGGTGCAGGTCTTCCTGCCACAGGCCTTTGCGGTGCATTTGACCAATCGCGCCCAGCGCATCGGCCAATACCGCCGATTGCTGGTCCGCCAGCATCGGCAAGTGCTCGACCTGTTTCCAGGTATCCCCCAGGCTTTCGGCGCCTTCAAGGAAATCGAACAGCAACCAGCCACCTTCGCCATCCTTTAAGCCGTCGGCCAGCAACTGCGGCGTGGTCAGACCTTGAGCGGCGAGCAAACGCACACCGTCCAGTTCACGCTGGAAATGCCGGGCAGCCTTGTTGCCGACCAACAACTTGGCCAGCACCGGACGGCCGCGCCAGACACCGGCGCCGACATAGCGCTGGCCCGGCAACACCCGCAGCAGACTCAGCAACTGCAACTCGGCCGGCCCGGCAGCATCGGCCAGAGAAACACTCAGCGGCAGAGCCGGACTGCGGCCAACGTTTTTCAGTTCGGACAAACGCATCAGCGCGCCTCCTTATGGCTGCGCCGGGCGGTCAGTCGCGTCAGCCAGCCGTCGATCAGCGCACTGTCCAGCGATTGACCCAGGTAGGCGGCCAGCAACTCACGCAGCTGCGCATCGCCCCACTCAGGTGCCCGCCGTGTCAGCGGCTCCAGATCCTTGACCCGGTCACGTTGACCCAACAGCAACGGTCGGGTTTTTTCCAGGTCGATCAACTGAGCCTGGTAACCGTCACCGGTGGCCTGGAGAAAAATGTGTTTCGGGTAGAAGCAGCCATGAACCTGACGCGCAGCGTGCAGGCGTCGAGCCAATTTGCCACACGCCTGCAAAATCGCCGAATGCTGCGCCCCACTTAACTCCGACCAGCGCCGCAACAGCGAGTCCAGGTCATCCCAACCGTCCAGCGCACGGGTCAGCAGAATCGCCCGGACTTCGCCCTCGACCCTGCGTTGACCGAAGAACACCGCTTTCAGGGCCGGAATGCCGAGCTTTTCATAACGACTGATGTTGCGAAATTCCCGAGCAAAACTGGGCTCGCCAAACGGCGCATGCAACGTGCGCATCTGGTAGTTGCTTTGCCGCTTGAGATAGAAGCCGTGCCCTTCAAGGTCCAGCCGAAACACGCTGCTCCAGCCACCGCGCACGGTGTTGGGCTCATCCACGGCATCGAGTTGCCTGGCCCAAAGTGCATCGAAGGTGCCGAGGCCGTGACGCTCCAGTAGCGCACGGTCTTCAGCGGCCAGAAAATCAGTCATTCGCGTCCCTCGAAAAATCTAACCACGTGCCGGATCCGCTTCTTGTCAGCGGCATTGAGTCGTGTCCGTTGGCGGTATTGCAGGTAAAAGCGCAGGCGCTGAGTGGCCGACAACTGATACTTGGCGACCTTGTCCAGGCACGCCAGATCCTTGGTGATGCGGTACTTGAGCCAGAAACCGCGCCAGAAATCGCCGTTGGGGCAATCGATCAGGAACAGCCGCGCCTGATCGTCGATCAACAGGTTGCGCCACTTCAAATCGTTATGGGTGAAGCGGTGGTCGTGCATGATCCGGGTGTAATCGGCCAATTGCTGACTGACATGATCGACCCAGGCACGGTCCGCCAGTTTCGGATCATGCCGCTCAGCCAGGACGGACAGGTCTTCGGTATGCGGCAGTTCACGGGTAATCATCGCCCCGCGATCGTACGCCGCACCGCGCCGCTCCAGCCCCCAGGCCACCACTTCAGCGGTGGGAATGCCCCACTTGGCGAAGCGTTTGAGATTCTGCCATTCCATTTTCACTCGCGGCTTGCCGAGGTAGCGGCGCAAGCCCTTGCCCGCGCCGGTGTAGCGCTTGACGTAATAGTTGACGCCGTTGCGATTGACGCGGATGACTTCGGACAACAGGTCGCGAGTCAATCGCTCACCCTGCAAGGCAAACACCGCCTCGAGACTGCCGAAATCTTCGGCCAGATCGCCGTAGGCAGATTCCAGTTTCCAACCCGACATTAGAGCGCATCCCCGTATCGCTGTTTACGGTCGTAGAGTTTGTTGGCCTTGCCTTCCAGCCATGCGAGCAGCCCCGCTTCTTCCGCCAGAATCTGGCGCAGCGGTTGCTGGAAGTAGCCTTTGAGGAAACGCAATTTGTCGCGCCGGGTCAAGCCGATGTCGAGGGCCGAGAAGTACAGCGCCGCCAGATCCTTGTTGCGCCAGCGTTGGGTGATTGCCGGGCGGGTCTGGGCGCGGTGCAGGTCGATCACCGAGAGTTTGAAGTCGTCGGCAATCACCGGTTTGTCGGTGTGCAGCAGGAAGTGACAGATGTAGCAGTCGCGGTGATTGACCCCGGCACGGTGCATCATGCCGGTCATGCGCGCCACTTCGGCGATCAGCGCGTGCTTGAGTTTGGGCTCTGGCGGTTGCTTGACCCAGTCGATACTGAAGTCTTCGAGGCTGACGGTCGGCGCCAGTTCTTCGGTAACGATGAACGAATGCTGATCCGCCGGGTTGCTGCCCTTTTCACCGTATGCGACGGCGGTCATGGTCGGCACACCGACTTCCTGCAGGCGCTGAATGGCCTTCCACTCCTGGCCCGCACCGAGCACCGGCAGTTTGGCGGTCAGCAGGTTTTTGAAAATCTCGCCCCAGCCAATGCCACGGTGGATCTTCACGAAAAAACCATTGCCGTTCACTTCAGTGCGCAGGGTCCGGCGCGCTTCCAGCTCTCGGTAAACCTCGCCCTGCAGGCCTTCGACTTCGGCGAACGGGTCGCGTCCGGCCCAAAGGCTCTTGAACGGTTCAGCCAGCATCAACTTCATTAAGCGTGCTCCGCCAGAATCACATCGGCCGCGTGTTGCGGCATGCTGTAGAGGTCGGCCGTCTCGGCAAAAGCCAGACCGTTGCGGCTCCAGGCCGCCCGTGCTTGAGCGTCGTTCAACATGCCGGTCAGGTATTGCGTCAGTTGCGCCTGATCGAAGGGTTCGTCCAGCACCAGACCGGCGTCGGCCTCGGCGATGTAATGGGCGTAACCGCACACCGCGCTGACCAGCACCGGCAACCCGGCCACCAACGCTTCGAGCAACACGGTCCCGGTGTTTTCGTTGTACGCCGGGTGGATCAATAAATCGGCACCGAGCAGGAAACGCGGGATATCGCTGCGGCCCTTGAGGAACGTCACGTTGTCGCCGAGCCCCAAGGTGGCGCTCTGCACCTGGAACAATTTGGGGTCGTCCTGGCCAATTACAAACAGCCGGGTGCGCTTCTTCAGATCAGCGGGCAACGCGGCCAGCGATTTGAGGCTGCGATCCACGCCTTTGGTCTTGAACCCGGAGCCGATCTGTACCAGCAGCAACTCGTCATCCTTCAGGTTGAATTCACCACGGAACTCGGCACGAATTTCAGCCGCGTTCGGTGGCGCGCGCCGGTCCTGAGAGATGCCTGGCGGCAGCAAATGGAAGCGTTCCAGCGGCGTGTCGTAATGCTTGATGAACAGCGGCTGCTGGACTTCGGAAATCATCAGCACTTCAGTCTTGGCGTCCCTGGCGAACACCGCGCGCTCGTACTCGGCGAAGTGCCGGTAGCGGCCCCAACGCCGGTACAGCGAGTTGCGCAGGTTCTGCGCCTTGTCTTCGAAACAGCCGTCGGCGGCGTAGTAAACGTCCAGGCCCGGCATCTTGTTGAAACCGATCAGACGGTCCACCGGACGCTTGGCCAGATCAGCCTCCATCCACTCGCTGAGTTTCTCGTTGCGCCGATGGTTGAAGAACGCCTTGACTGGCGCCACCAACACTTCAAAACCCGGTGGAATATCGCCTTCCCAGATCAGCGTATAGACACGAATCTGATGACCACGCTGCTGACATTCCAGGGCAATGCGCATGAAATCGCGCTGCAAGCCGCCGAACGGAAAGTACTTGTACAAGACGAATGCCAATTGCATCAGCGCAGCTCCTCAGCCAGTAACAACGTGCTCAGTCGGGTCGCGACACGCTCGGGATTCAGACGCGTGAAGCACAACGGCCACTCGCGTTTCAGGTCAAACCGGCGGGCGTCGTCGGCCGTCGGTTGATAGGTGCATTTCTTTTGCAGGCACGGAGCGCAGGGGAAATCGCTGGCGATGTGGATCTGCGCCTTGCCGTAGGCACCGGTCAGGCCCGGGTTGGTCGGGCCGAACAGCGACAGCGTTGGCACATCGAGTGCGGCCGCGAGGTGGCCGAGGCCGGTGTCCACCGCGACGCAGGCTTGCGCGCCGGCCAGCACTTTGCCGACGCCCGCCAGGTTCAGCTTGGGCAGCACTTCGACATGGCGCATGTCCTTGGCGATGCGCTCGGCCCGGGCTTTCTCCGCTGGATTGCCCCACGCCAGCTTCACGCCGACACCCAGATAGCCGACGCGCTCGGCCAGCTCGCGCCAATAGGCTTCGGGCCAGTGTTTGGTGTCCCAGGTGGTGCCGTGCAGGAACAGCACGTAAGGGTTCTTGCGCGGCAATTCCACCAGCCGCTCGACGTTCAAGCCGTAATCGCCCAGACCTTTTGGCAAGTCGTAACCCAGGGCGATGGCGAACAGCTGACGCACTCGCTCCACCGCATGCTGGCCACGGGCGACCGCCAGGCGCCGATCATAGAAACGCGCAGCGATCGGCTCCCGCGCCGAACCTTTATCGAGGCCCGCCACCGGCGCCTTGACATAGCGGGTCAGCAAAGCGCTTTTCAACAGGCCCTGCGCGTCAATCACCAGATCATATTTCGTGGCGCGAACGCTTTGCTTAAAGCGCTTCCACTCACCACTCTTGATGGTTTGCCAGATGTTTTTGCGCCAGCGGCGGATCGCCACCGGAATCACTTTGCCCACGGCCGGGTGCCAGGTCGGGATTTCGGCGAAGCCTTCTTCCACCACCCAGTCGAACGTGATGCCGGGAATCGCCCGGGACGCGTCGGTCAGCGCCGGCAACGCATGAATCACGTCGCCCAGCGAAGAAGTCTTGATCAGCAGAACCCGCAAACTATTTGACCTCGACCACAGTGCCCTGCAACCGCTGCAAGGCTTCGTTCACCGCTTGCGGCATGAGCTGGCGCAGGCAGTTGTAATGACCAAAGCGGCACGTGCGATCGAAGCACGGGCTGCATTCGATGCCCAGGCGCACGATCTCGACGTGCTCGGCCAGCGGCGGTGTGAAGCCCGGCGATGTCGAGCCGTACACGGCGACCAACGGGCGATTCAGCGCCGCGGCGACGTGCATCAGACCGGAGTCGTTGGACACCACCGAGTCCGCGCAGGACAACAGATCGATGGCCTCGGCCAAGGACGTGCCGCCACTGAGGTTCACCGATTCTTCACGCAGACCGGGAATCAGCCGCGCACGAATGTCTTCGCCCACCGCGTGATCGTTTTTCGAACCGAACAACCAAACTTGCCAGCCTTCGCGAATCTTCGCTTCGGCGACCTTGGCGTAATGCTCGGACGGCCAGCGCTTGGACTCGCCAAACTCGGCACCAGGGCACAGCGCCAACACCGGACGATCGAGGCTCAGACCGAATTTGGCCAACGCCGCTTCGCGGGTGACCGGATCGATCTGCAAAGTCGGGCGCGGATACGGCTTCGGCAGTTCAAGGCCGGGCTCGTACGCCAACGCCATGAAGCGCTCGATCATCAGCGGGTAACGTTCTTTGTCCAGCGTGCGCACGTCATTGAGCAGACCGTAGCGAAATTCGCCACGCCAGCCGGTGCGTTTCGGGATGCCGGCGAAGAACGGCACCAGCGCCGACTTCAGGGAATTGGGCAACAGGATCGCCTGGTCGTACTGACCGGCCAGGGATTTGCCGATGCGCCGACGCGTCGCCAGCTCCAAAGCGCCGTGACCGAGCGGAAAGCTCAAGGCCTGACGAACTTCGGGCATGCGCTCAAGAATCGGCCGGCTCCACTCGGGGGCCAGCACGTCGATTTCGCATTGCGGGTGGCGCTGCTTGAGACACTGAAACAGTGTCTGCGCCATCACCATGTCACCGACCCAACTGGGCCCAACGATCAGAATTTTCATGTGGTTTCCAAAAACGAACCGGGGAGGCATACGCCTCCCCGCCTCGAGAATCACTGCGGGAGCAAGGCTGCTTGCGATGGGTCATCACCTTCAACATTGCTGTCGACTGTCACTCCGCTATCGCTAGCAGGCTCGCGCCCACATTGGGATTTGGTGTACATCGATCTGCGAAACAATGCAGATCTACTGCGGGAGCGGGCTTGCTCGCGAAGAGGCCATCACATCCGACATCAATGGTGACTGACACTCCGCCTTCGCGAGCAAGCCCGCTCCCACATTTGAATCTCGTCGCTGCAACTACCGGGTTTCAGCTTAGCCCCAGTTCGTGCCAGATCCGCACTACCTGCCGTCGTTCGTCCACGAACTGGTCGCCCGGTATCACCCCCGCGTCCTTCTGCAAGGCCTGCCGGTGCGCGGCGGAGCGGTAGGCTTTATAGGCCTCGCGCAACAGGCTGGCGTCTTCGGCGGGCATCAGCCCTTCGTGTTCCAGCTCTTCCAGAATGCGGATGTTGTCGGTCCAGCGCAGCAATGGCGGGTGTGTTTCGGACCACGCCAGGGCCGCGTATTGCACCATAAATTCAATATCGACGATACCTCCGGCGTCCTGCTTGAGATCGAACGGCGCCGTGGCTTCGAAGGCATTCGCCCCGGTGCCGGCCGCGGTGCTCTTGCTGCCGAGGTTATCGCGCATTTTTGCGCGCATCTCGCTGACTTCCTGGCGCAAGGTCGGCAAATCCCGGGCCTTGCCCAATATCGCTGCGCGAACCTTCTCGAACGCCTGGCCGACACCCTGACTGCCCACCAGCACCCGCGCCCGCACCAGCGCCTGATGTTCCCAGGTCCAGGCCTCGTTTTCCTGATAGCGGGCAAACGCGCCGAGCGAACTCACCAACAGGCCCGACGCACCGGACGGTCGCAGGCGCATATCCACTTCATACAGCTGACCGGAGTTGGTCTGGGCCGTGAGCAAGTGAATGATCCGCTGCCCGAGCCGGGTGAAGAATTGCGCACCATCAATCGGTTTCGGCCCGTCGGTTTCGGCCTGCGGGTCGCCGTCGTGAATGAACACCAGGTCCAGGTCCGAACCATGCCCCAATTCCAGGCCGCCGACTTTCCCGTAACCGACAATGATGAAGCCCGGATCGCACAGCGTGCCGTCGGTGCGCAGCGGCGTGCCGTACTTGGCCACGGTCTGGCGCCAGGCCAGGGCCAGCACTTGTTCGAGGATAGCTTCGGCGAGCCAGGTCAGGTAATCGCTGACTTTCATCAACGGCAGGCTGCCGGCGATTTCCGACGCGGCGACGCGCAAGCGGTGCGCCAGTTTGAAATGGCGCAAGGCTTCCATTTGTTGTTCGAGGTCGTCCTCGGGAATCCGCGTCAGACGCTCGCGCAACTCGGCGGCCAGTTCCGGCGCCAACGGCGGCTTGAACAACCGGCCTTCGTTGAGCAATTCGTCGAGCAACAGCGGGAAGCGAGTGATCTGTTCGGCGATCCACGGGCTCGCGGCGCACAAGGTCAGCAAACGTCGCAGCGCGCCAGGGTTTTCGGTCAGTAGCACCAGATACGCGGAGCGCCGGGCAACCGCCTCAACCAGCGGCAGTACACGCTCCAGCACCAGATCCGGGTTGGCGTGTTCGACCGCCTGCGCCAGCAACCGTGGAATAAAGGCATCAAGGCGTTCGCGGCCCAAACGCTGCATCGCGCGCAACTGCGGGCTGCTGCGCAGGCTGGCCAAGGCTTTCAACGCCTTAGTGGCATTGCCGAAGCCGCCCTCCTCCAACTGGCGACAAGCGGCCTCTTCGTCCTGCGCCTCTTCCCACAGCGGCAGCCATTCACCGCCAACCACCACTTCACTTTCAGCGCCTTCCTCTTCATCGGGATCGGCGATCACCTGGCCAAAGTGCCACGCCACACGACCGCGCCAATACATTAGTTGCTGATGAAAGGCTTCCCAGTCGGCGAAGCCCAACATAAAGGCAATGCGCGCCTGATCCTGCGCGCCCTCCGGCAACATCTGCGTCTGGCGGTCGGCAATCGCCTGAATGGCGTGCTCGGTGTAACGCAGGAATTCGTAGCCTTCGCGCAGTTCGCTGATCACCGCCGGCGGTAAATAACCCTGACCTTCCAGAGTGCTCAGTACTTTTAATAGAGGACGTTGTTGCAGGCTCAGGTCGCGACCACCGTGGATCAGCTGAAAAGCCTGGGCGATAAACTCGACTTCGCGAATACCGCCGGAACCGAGCTTGATGTTGTCGGCCATGCCCTTGCGCCGGACTTCCTGCTGGATCAGCTGCTTCATCGTGCGCAACGCTTCGATGGCGGAGAAGTCCAGATAACGCCGGTAAACGAACGGGCGCAGCATCTCTTGCAGTTGCGCGCCAGCGACCTGGTCGCCGGCCACCACCCGCGACTTGATCATCGCGTAGCGTTCCCAGTCGCGCCCCTGATCCTGGTAATACTGTTCCAGCGCATTGAAGCTCAGCACCAGCGCACCGGCCGAGCCGTAAGGGCGCAGGCGCATGTCCACGCGGAATACGAAGCCGTCGACGGTCATCGGGTCCAGTGCCTTGATCAGGCGCTGGCCGAGGCGGATGAAGAATTCCTGATTATCCAGCGAGCGTTTCACGCCGACGGTTTCGCCGCCTTCGGGGTAGGCGAAGATCAGGTCGATGTCCGACGACAGGTTGAGTTCCACCGCGCCGAGCTTGCCCATGCCGAGGATGACCATCTGCTGCGGCTCGCCGCTGCGACGGCCGGTCGGCACGCCGAACTGCTGGCAATGGCGCGAGTACAACCACTGATAAGCCTGATCGATGCTGGCATCGGCCATGTCCGAGAGGTCGCGGCAGGTCTGGATGAGGTCGGCCTGACGGGTCAGGTCACGCCAGATGATGCGCACTTGATGACGGGTGCGCTGGCGACGCAGGACGCGGCCGAGTTCGTCTTCGGTCTCGGCCGCATTCACCGCCGCCGCGATGTGCGCACACAGCTCGCCGGGCGCGAAGCTGCGGTCCAGCTCGCCGGACTGCACCAGCGCCAGCAACATCAAAGGGTCACGCACACTCTGTTCAGTCACGAAGTCGCTGGCGGCGGTGACGCGGGCGAATTGCGCCCAGCGTTCAGGCGTCCAGTCGGACAGGCCATGATCATCATCGAGCGCCTCGACGGCCGCACGGAACGACTGCTCGGCGCGGGTGACAAACGGCAGGAGAATGCCGGGCAGTTCGGCAAGCGAAGGGAGGCTCATGGTCTATCCTTGATCGGCGTATAGAGGGCTGCATGTAGTGAATTTTCAAATCGCACTACCTGATCGACTGTCGAACAAAGGTTAGAAATAGCTGAAATTTCTTTATTTTTGGCAGACAGCATCAAGCTTTCACCTTTTCTGGTTGGCAAAAGACCAACCTTAACGATTATTCTCACAACGCAGCCGGAGGCCACAAGCCGCTCATCTGTAGTTTTACTACTCGTATATACATTCGAAAGGCTGAAATGCCCGATGATTTGTAGTAAAACTACACGCCGCCGGAACAACCTCTCGGCAATCCAAGAATTTATATCGTCTGCCCACAAGGCCAGTCGCAAACTCAGGCAACCGATTCTGGAAGCCTTTCCGCCCTGGAGCAAGCCATGCAAGACCTCGATCCCGTCGAAACCCAGGAATGGCTGGACGCCCTGGAATCGGTTCTCGACAAAGAAGGCGAAGACCGCGCTCATTATCTGATGACCCGTATGGGCGAACTCGCAACCCGCAGCGGTTCGCAATTGCCTTACGCCATCACCACGCCATACCGCAACACCATTCCTGTTACCCACGAAGCACGCATGCCTGGCGACCTGTTCATGGAACGCCGCATTCGCTCGTTGGTACGCTGGAACGCGATGGCCATGGTGATGCGTACGAACCTGAAAGATTCTGACCTGGGCGGTCACATCTCCAGCTTCGCCTCCAGCGCCACCCTGTACGACATCGGCTTCAACTATTTCTTCCAGGCCCCGACCGACGAACACGGCGGCGACCTGATCTACTTCCAGGGCCACACCTCGCCAGGCGTTTATGCCCGTGCGTTCATGGAAGGCCGCATCACCGAAGACCAGATGAACAACTTCCGCCAGGAAGTCGACGGTCAGGGCCTGTCGTCCTACCCGCACCCTTGGCTGATGCCTGACTTCTGGCAGTTCCCGACCGTATCCATGGGTCTGGGCCCGATCCAGGCGATCTACCAGGCACGCTTCATGAAGTACCTGGAAGCCCGTGGTTTCATCCCGGAAGGCAAGCAAAAAGTCTGGTGCTTCCTGGGCGACGGCGAGTGTGACGAGCCGGAATCCCTGGGCGCGATCTCGCTGGCTGGCCGCGAAAAACTCGACAACCTGATCTTCGTCATCAACTGCAACCTGCAGCGCCTCGACGGCCCGGTTCGCGGCAACGGCAAGATCATCCAGGAACTCGAAGGCGTGTTCCGTGGCGCTCAGTGGAACGTGACCAAAGTCATCTGGGGCCGTTTCTGGGACCCACTGCTGGCCAAAGACGTCGACGGTATCCTGCAACGTCGCATGGACGAAGTCATCGACGGCGAGTACCAGAACTACAAAGCCAAAGACGGCGCGTTCGTGCGTGAACACTTCTTCAACTCGCCAGAACTCAAGGCGATGGTTGCTGATCTGTCCGACGACGAGATCTGGAAACTCAACCGTGGCGGCCACGACCCGTACAAGGTCTACGCGGCGTACCACGAAGCGGTCAACCACAAAGAACAACCGACCGTCATCCTGGCCAAGACCATCAAAGGTTATGGCACCGGTGCCGGCGAAGCGAAAAACACCGCGCACAACACCAAGAAAGTCGATGTCGAGAGCTTGAAGTTGTTCCGCGATCGTTTCGACATCCCGGTCAAAGACGACGAGCTGGAAAACCTGCCGTTCTTCAAGCCAGAGCCAAACAGCGCCGAAGCCCGCTACCTGAGCGAGCGCCGTACTGCACTGGGCGGTTTCGTGCCACAGCGCCGCGCACAGAGCTTCAGCGTGCCGACCCCGTCGCTGGACACCCTCAAGGCCATCCTTGACGGTTCGGGCGACCGTGAAATTTCCACCACCATGGCTTTCGTGCGGATCCTCGCGCAACTGGTCAAGGACAAGGAAATCGGCCCGCGCATCGTTCCGATCATCCCGGACGAAGCCCGTACCTTCGGTATGGAAGGCATGTTCCGTCAGTTGGGCATCTACTCCTCCGTCGGCCAGCTCTACGAGCCAGTCGATAAAGACCAGGTGATGTTCTACAAGGAAGACAAGAAGGGCCAGATCCTCGAAGAAGGCATCAACGAAGCGGGCGCCATGAGCTCCTTCATCGCTGCCGGTACTTCGTACTCCAGCCACAACCAGCCAATGCTGCCGTTCTACATCTTCTACTCGATGTTCGGCTTCCAGCGTATCGGCGACCTGGCCTGGGCTGCCGGCGACAGCCGTACCCGTGGCTTCCTGATCGGCGGCACCGCCGGCAGGACCACGCTGAACGGCGAAGGCCTGCAACACGAAGACGGTCACAGCCACATCCTGGCTGCCACCATCCCGAACTGCCGCACCTTTGATCCAACCTACGGCTACGAGCTGGCGGTGATCATTCAGGACGGCATGAAGAAGATGACCGAAGAGCAGCAGGACGTTTTCTACTACATCACCGTGATGAACGAGTCCTACCAGCAGCCAGCCATGCCGGCCGGTGTCGAGGAAGGCATCATCAAGGGCATGTACCTGCTCGAAGAAGACACCCGCGAAGCGGCGCACCACGTTCAGCTGATGGGCTCCGGCACCATCCTGCGTGAAGTCCGTGAAGCGGCGAAGATCCTGCGTGAACAGTTCAACGTTGGCGCTGACGTATGGAGCGTTACCAGCTTCAACGAACTGCGTCGCGATGGCCTGGCCGTCGAGCGCACCAACCGTCTGCACCCTGGCCAGAAGCCGAAACTGAGCTACGTCGAAGAGTGCCTGAACGGCCGTAAAGGTCCGGTCATCGCGTCTACCGACTACATGAAGCTGTTCGCTGAGCAAATTCGTCAGTGGGTCCCGTCCAAGGAATTCAAAGTCCTGGGCACCGACGGTTTCGGCCGCAGTGACAGCCGCAAGAAACTGCGTCACTTCTTCGAAGTCGATCGTCATTTCGTGGTGTTGGCAGCCCTGGAAGCACTGGCTGACCGTGGTGACATCGAACCTAAAGTGGTGGCTGAAGCCATCGCCAAGTTCGGTATCAACCCGGAAAAACGCAACCCACTGGACTGCTGAGGAGAGATTCTGTGAGCGAACTCATTCGCGTACCTGACATCGGCAGCGGTGAAGGTGAAGTAATTGAACTGTTTGTGAAGGTCGGCGACCGTATCGAAGCCGACCAGAGCATCCTGACGCTGGAATCGGACAAGGCGAGCATGGAAGTGCCTGCGCCGAAGGCCGGTATCATCAAGAGCCTGAAAGTGAAGCTGGGCGATCGCCTGAAAGAAGGCGACGAACTGCTGGAGCTGGAAGTCGAAGGTGCCACTGTTGCGGCCCCTGCGGCTGCCGCTGCGCCAGCGGCCAAAGCTGAAGAGAAACCGGCTGCTGCTCCTGCCGCCGCTGCTCCAGCGCCAACTGCCGCGCCTGCTGCCGCTTCGGTTCAGCAAGTGCACGTGCCGGACATCGGTTCGGCGGGCAAGGCCCAGATCATCGAGATCCAGGTCAAGGTCGGCGACACCGTCGAGGCTGATCAGTCGCTGATCACCCTGGAATCCGACAAGGCGAGCATGGAAATCCCATCGCCTGCCGCTGGTGTGGTCAAGAGCATCAGCGTCAAGCTCAACGACGAAGTCGGCACCGGCGACCTGATCCTCGACCTGGAAGTGGCGGGTGCTGTGGCGCCTGCTGCTGCCGCGCCAGCTCAGGCTGCTGCTCCGGCCGCCGCTGCGCCTGCCGCTGCCGCCCCGGCTGCACCGGTTGCCGACAGCGTTCAGGACATTCACGTCCCGGACATCGGCTCGTCGGGCAAGGCCAAGATCATCGAAGTGCTGGTCAAGGCAGGCGACACCGTCACCGCCGACCAGTCGCTGATCACCCTGGAATCCGACAAGGCGAGCATGGAAATTCCATCGCCTGCCGCTGGCGTGGTGGAAAGCGTTTCCATCAAGCTGGATGACGAAGTCGGTACCGGCGACCTGATCCTCAAGCTGAAAGTCAAAGGCGCTGCGCCTGCGGCTGCCCCGGCTCCGGCATCGGCATCGGCTCCAGCCGCTGCGGCACCGAGCGCGCCTGCGCCAGCCGCCGCTGCTCCTGCTGCTCCAGCACCTGCGGCGGCTCCGGCCAAACCGGGCGCCAAGGTGCACGCAGGTCCTGCAGTACGCCAACTGGCCCGCGAATTCGGCGTCGAGCTGAGCGCGGTCAACCCAAGCGGCCCGCACGGTCGTGTGCTGAAAGAAGACGTGCAGGTTTACGTCAAAGCCATGATGCAGAAGGCCAAGGAAGCACCGGCCGCTGCTGGCGGCGCAACCGGTGGCGCGGGCATCCCGCCGATTCCGGTGGTGGACTTCAGCCGCTTCGGTGAAACCGAAGAAGTGCCGATGACTCGCCTGATGCAGATCGGCGCGTCGAGCCTGCACCGCAGCTGGTTGAACATTCCGCACGTGACTCAGTTCGATTCGGCTGATATCACCGACCTGGAAGCGTTCCGCATTGCTCAGAAAGCCGTTGCAGAGAAGGCTGGCGTCAAGCTGACCATCCTGCCGCTGCTGCTCAAGTCGTGCGCGCACCTGCTCAAGGAACTGCCGGACTTCAACAGTTCGCTGGCACCAAGCGGCAAAGCGATCATCCGCAAGAAGTACGTGAACATCGGCTTCGCGGTCGACACCCCGGATGGCCTGCTGGTACCGGTCATCAAGAACGTCGACCAGAAAAGCCTGTTGCAACTGGCAGCCGAAGCCGCTGTGCTGGCCGCCAAAGCCCGCGACAAGAAGCTCACCGCTGACGACATGCAAGGCGCCTGCTTCACCATTTCCAGCCTCGGCCACATTGGCGGCACCGGCTTCACGCCGATCGTCAACGCGCCGGAAGTGGCGATCCTCGGTGTTTCCAAGGCAACCATCCAGCCAGTCTGGGACGGCAAAGCCTTCCAGCCGAAACTGATGCTGCCACTGTCGCTGTCCTACGATCACCGCGTGATCAACGGCGCCGCTGCTGCACGCTTCACCCAGCGTCTGAGCAGCCTGCTGGCGGACATCCGCACCATCTTGCTGTAACACCGACGGCCCTCCTTCACCGGAGGGCCTGTTGCGTTCCACGTTTTCCGAGCGCCACGCTCGTACCTCAACCCCGCCCATTTGGCGGGGCTTTTTTTGCCCTGCAGAAAGTTCTTTTCCTACGTTCTTGGTTGAGTTCGCCCACAACTCGAATCCACTACGGCACGATATTTTTTTCCGGCCGCCCACTAGGCTTAGTTATACAAATGACCAACTAAAAATTCAGTCTGGCTACTTATTTAGTTAATCCCCCTTCGAATGGATTCGAATATGTTTAAACCTACAGTCGGCCCGATCATCGGCCACACTACTACTCATCACACACGTATATTTTTCCGTGGCGAAGTACAAAAAAACACCTGGGTATTTGGTGGGATTCGTTATCGACGCAGCGGTGATACGCCGTGGTCCAAAGGCGTTTTCATTCAACTGACAAGCACGCGTGACATGTGCGACGTCTTTGCCCTCAACGACCTCGCCGCCGATACCGAGTACGAATACCAGGCAGGCTGGTTCAGCCCCATGAGCCCGGTGCACACCGTGGAGACGGTTCAGGAACTGCCGCTGCAATGGCCCAGGAATGTCTACCGTTTCAGCACCCAGTCCAACAATCCCGCAGCGCCACGGGCTTACATCGTCGGCTCATGCCGTTACCTGAGGATGACGGTCGGCGCGCCTTCGCTGCCGCATCTGGGCGACCGGATCTTTGCCTCCATCACGAACCTGGCGCAGCGCGCCGAAACGCCGATCAGCGCCCTGTTGATGACCGGCGACCAAGTGTATATCGATGACTTGAACATCATCGCCCCCGATCGCGAATACAAGGAAATACTCAACAAGTACCGCATGGCGTTTTCCCAGCCGCACATTGCCAAGTTAATGTCCGGTACGCCGACTTACATGATCCTCGACGACCATGAAATCGAAGACAACTGGCCAGCCAATAAAAACAAAAACGACGACCTTCTTTATAACAATGCCATCGCCGCTTATGAGTTATATCAAGCCAGTCACAGCCCGGCCCATGAGTTGCTTGAAGATGGAAACATCCATCGCCCCCTGAAGCGCTATTGGTATCAATTCAGCAACGCGGATATCGAATGGTTTGTCACTGACAGCCGAACCCGGCGCAACCTGTCGGCGAGCGACCGGCGCATTCTCGACGAAGAACAGGAACAAGCCCTGTGCAAATGGCTGATCCACAGCCCGGCCCGGGTCAAATTCGTGGTCACCAGCGTGATGTTCTACCCCGACCGCAAACGTCTGGGCGATGACGCCTGGAAAGCCTTTCCGGAGCAGCGACTACGGCTGCTGGAGACTATTCGTACACGTCGCATCAAGAACGTCTTCTTTGTCTCCGGCGATGTCCACGGCTCCCTGACCAGTCGATTGACCCACAGCAAAGACCCGGACTTTGAAGTGCACACCATCGTCTCCTCGCCGCTGTGCAACAGCAAACTGCTGCCCTACGCCAAGGCCTCCACCTTCATCCTTGATCAACCGCTGGCCCGGACAGCGGCGGGGGACTATCGGCATGAACTGACCAGCCAGGTCATCAGCCAGGACAATTTCGCGCACTTGATTGTTGAAGCCGAACAGATTCACGTCCGTTATCACGACCGCGACGGCAAACTTTTACAGTCCACGAGCATTACGTTGCGTTGATGCCGAAAGCATCGCCAGCAAGCCGGCGCCTACAGAATTTACGCAATCCCCTGTAGGAGCCGGCTTGCTGGCGATCAGCCGCAGCGCTTTTTCCAGTCAAATACGTTAGTTTTCAGCCATAACTGAAGAAATGCTCACGTCTGCCGACATATTCTTATAGCACTTGGCCTTCATGTCTCTTGTCAGTCGGTGTCGCAATGATGCAACCTTGCCGCAGGCAACAGTAAAGAGGGCGAGAGCCCGGCGCGATCAGCACATTCGAAGCGAGTTTCCCTCCATGAAAAGCCAACCCGATGCCGCCAGCCGTATGGTGGCCGAGGTAGTGACGCAGTTGCCCGTGCCTTCGCGGCTCGGCATGCTGCGTTTCGAACGGCTGAATGAACCCAGCTGGGCGCTGCTGTTTCTCGACCCCAATTGCGAGCGACAGTTCGGCCTGCCGGCAGTGGAACTCTGTGCGCTGATTGGCTCACCCTATGCCAGCCTGATGGAGCCCGAAGCGCGCTATCAGCTGCATGACGCGGTCCAGCAACAACTCAGCGAAAGCCCGCATTACCTGATCCGTTACACCTTGCACACCGCCGCAGGCACCTTGAGCCTGCTGGAACTGGGCGAAGCCTACAAACAACACAATCGACACCTGCTGCGCGGCTACCTGCTGGTCGTCGACGGCATGTTCGACGGCGAGCCCCTGCTACCGGCACTGGACCTCGAAACCCAGAACTCGCGCCTGCAGATCGCCCTGGAACTCAATCAGCGCGCCCAACAGGAACAGCTGTTGCACCTGGACCGCGTGCGCGCCCAGCAAGACTTGATCCTGCTGCTGACCCGCCAGCGCTACAGCACCGGCAATTCCCTGCAAGAAGCCGCCGAACTGATCACCCGCAGCGCCTGTGACATCTACCAAATCGACTGCGCCAGCCTGTGGAACCTCGACGGTTCGACGCTGGTGCCGATTTCGGCGTATCACCGCGCCACCCAGGAATACGCGCTGCCGGCACCCATCGACGTCAGCGCCTTCCCCGGCTACATGGACGCGCTGCACGGCAGCCGTGCAATCGACGCCCACAATGCGATTCGTGATCCGCGCACCCGGGAAATGGCCGAGAGCCTGCGCCCGCGCGATGTAAACGCGATGCTCGACGCCAGCATTCGCGTCGATGGCCAAGTGGTCGGCGTGCTCTGCCTCGAACAGACCGGTGCGACCCGTGCCTGGCAATCCGACGAAATCGCTTTCGCCGGCGAGTTGGCCGACCAGTTCGCCCAGGTCATCAACAACCACAACCGCCGCACCGCCACCAGCGCCCTGCACCTGTTTCAGCGTGCGGTCGAGCAAAGTGCCAACGCCTTCTTGCTGGTCAATTGCGATGGCGTGGTGGAATACGTCAACCCGAGCTTCACCGCGATCACCCAATACACCACCGAAGAAGTCCACGGCCAGCGGCTGTCGGAATTGCCGGCCCTGGAAAACCTCAGCGAGCTGCTGTTCGACGCGCCCTCGGCGTTGGCCAAGAGCAACAGTTGGCAGGGCGAATTCAAGAGCCGTCGCAAGAACCTCGAACCCTACTGGGGCCAGTTGTCGATTTCCAAGGTGTACGGCGATAACCGCGAGCTGACGCATTACATCGGCATCTACGAAGACATCACCCAGACCAAACTCGCCCAGCAGCGCATCGAGCGCCTGGCCTACACCGACAACCTGACCAACCTCGGTAACCGCCCGGCGTTTATCCGAAATCTCGATGAGCGCTTCGCCCGAGACAGCGATACTCCAATCAGCCTGCTGCTGGTGGACATCGACAACTTCAAGCGGATCAACGACAGCCTCGGCCACCAGACCGGCGACAAACTGCTGATCAGCCTGGCCCGACGCCTGCGCAACAGCCTGATCCCGAGCGGCAGCCTGGCGCGTTTTGCCAGTAACGAATTCGCCGTGCTGCTGGACAACACCGACCTCGCGATGGGCCAGCAAGTCGCCAATCAACTGCTGGCGACCCTCGACAAACCGATGTTCGTCGACAACCAGCTGATCAGCGTCACCGGCTCCGTGGGCCTCGCCTGCGCGCCGCTACACGGCCGCGATCCGCAAACCCTGATGCGTAACGCCGGGCTCGCGCTGCACAAGGCCAAGGCCAACGGCAAGCATCAGGTCCAGGTGTTCACCGAAGCGCTGAATGCCGAGGCCAGTTACAAACTGTTCGTCGAGAACAACCTGCGCCGCGCCCTGACGCAAAACGAGCTGGACGTGTTCTATCAGCCCAAGCTGTGCCTGCGCAGCGGTCGTCTGCTGGGCATGGAAGCACTGCTGCGCTGGAACCATCCGGAAAAAGGCATGATCCGCCCGGACCAGTTCATCAGCGTCGCTGAAGAAACCGGGTTGATCATTCCGATCGGCAAATGGATCGCCCGCCAAGCCTGCCGCATGAGTAAAGACCTGACCGCTGCCGGCCTGGGCAATCTGCAAGCGGCGATCAACCTGTCACCCAAGCAGTTCTCCGACCCGGACCTGGTGTCGTCGATCGCCAACATCCTCAAAGAAGAAGCGCTGCCGCCGAGTCTGCTGGAGCTGGAACTGACCGAAGGCCTGCTGCTGGAGGCCACCGAAGACACCCACTTGCAGCTTGATCAGCTCAAGCGCCTGGGCCTTACCCTGGCCATGGACGACTTCGGCACCGGTTACTCGTCGCTTAGTTACTTGAAAAAATTCCCCATCGACATCATTAAGATCGATCGAAGCTTCATTCACGAAATCCCGGACAACCAGGACGACATGGAAATCACCTCCGCGGTGATCGCCATGGCCCACAACCTGAAACTCAAGGTCGTGGCTGAGGGCATCGAGACGGCCGAGCAGTTGGCTTTCTTGCGCCGCCACCGCTGCGACGTCGGCCAGGGTTACCTGTTCGACCGACCAATCCCGGGCAGCGAGCTGATCGAAAAGCTCAAGCGCTACCCGCGTGGCCCAATCGCCTGACAGTGGCGCTGCACTCGGGCAAACTGCGTGTCTGACAATTTCAACCTGACTGAGAGGACTGATTATGGTTCTGCGCTCGGAAATTCTGGTGAACAAAAACGTGCTCCCGACTAAAGAACAAGCTCTGCCTGGCCGTGAAACGCCAATGAACCTGCCGGAAAAACACTTCGTCCACGACGCCCCGTTGCTGGGCCCGTTTGCCATGGACGTGGATTTCGCGATCTTCGGCCTGGGCTGCTTCTGGGGTGCGGAACGCAAGTTCTGGCAGCGCGAAGGTGTCGTCAGTACGGTGGTGGGTTACGCCGGCGGCTTCACGCCAAACCCGACGTATGAAGAAGTCTGCTCGGGCCTGACCGGCCACAGCGAAGTGGTGCTGGTGGTCTACGAGCCGGCCAAAGTCAGCTATGAAGCGCTGCTGAAGATGTTCTGGGAATTGCACAACCCGACTCAGGGCATGCGTCAGGGCAATGACATCGGCACGCAGTATCGTTCAGTAATCTACGCCACCAACCCGACCCAACTGGACGCGGCCAAGGCCAGCGAGAAAGTGTTCCAGGCTGAGTTGACCAAGGCTGGCAAAGGCACGATCACCACCGAAATCGAAGAAGCGCCGACGGTCTACTTCGCCGAGGCGTATCACCAGCAGTACCTGGCGAAAAACCCTGAAGGGTATTGCGGGATTGGCGGCACAGGCGTGACCTGCCCGATCTGATCTGAAAAAAATCCAAATGTAAGAGCTGGCTTGCCAGCGATGGCGGCGGAAGGTTCAGCACTGACCTCTCGGCCGCCATCGCCGGCAAGCCGGCTCCTACAGGGTTTGCGCATGACCTGTGGAAGCGGGCTTGCCCGCGAAGGCGTCCGATCAAACGCCATCAAAACGTCTGATCAGCCATCAACTCTCGGCAATCAACCAATCCATCTGCCACCCGCCCTGGGTCTGGCCAAGCTTCTTGGACAACCACGGCAGCAACTCACGCAATTCCTCTTCCAGCCCCCACGGCGGATTGGCAATCGCCAGCCCCGAACCGTTCAGACTATTCGGTGTATCCAACGGATGCACCAGCAACTCCACCCGCAACAACTTCGGTGCGCCCGTGCCGGCCAGGTCCTGATAAAAACGCCGCAACAGGCGCTGGTCCTTCACCGGGTACCAGATCGCCGCCACGGTTTGGCGCATCCGGCCAATCGCCTCTTTCAGCGACGCCGCACAACGCTGCATCTCATCGAGCTGCTCGAACGGCGGATCGATCAACATCACCGCCCGCTTCTCCTGCACCGGCAACATTGCACGCGGCACATGCCAGCCTTCGCCCAAGTGAACCTTCACCCGACGGTCACCGGCCATGTTGTCCTTGAGCAACACACCGTCTTCGGGGTGCTTCTCGTTGAGCATCACCCGATCCTGCGGCCGCGTCAGCCGCCGCGCCAGCTCCGGTGAACCCGGGTAATAGCGCAACTGGCCATCCGGGTTCATGTCGTGCAGCACCTTCATGTAATCGGCGGTCAACGCCGGCAGGTCCGGCTGATCCCACAACCGCGCGATGCCTTCCAGGTACTCACCGGTACGGCTCGCCTGATCACCCTGCAGGTCATACAGACCAATGCCGGCGTGAGTGTCGAGATAGGCAAACGGCTGCTCCTTGCGCGACATCAGGGCGATGAGGCGGGTCAAGGTCAGGTGTTTGAACACATCGGCGTGATTGCCGGCATGGAAGGCGTGACGATAATTCATGATTGCTCCTGCGAAGGCCGGGAAGTTTACCTTGTACCGAGGCGAACGTCAGGGCTTCGCGGCCGAGCGGGCAGTGATCGTTCCCACGCGGCGCATGGAAACGACCATGCAGTGGCGCTACGCGGAAGGCCGAGCCTTCAACCGCCGCCCCAACACATCCAGCACATCACACCCGTCCCGCAACGGAATGGCGCAGAGCAAGGCAAAGTCACTGAGGATGAAGGACTGGCATTCGATAGAGCCCCGCATCGACAGGTTTTCCATTACTTGGGTGACGGCGCGGATTCGATAGCTGGCTGCGTCGTATAAAACGTCGAGTGGTGCGAGGGTATCGACGAACAGCGTGGGCATGTCGTCGCAGTTGCTGGTGAGCGCCATGAAGCGGTTTTTGGGGGGTGGGGCTGGTTTTTCGTAGGGTGGGTCGGGGTGAAGATTTGTCATTTTTAAATCTCTGGTAAGAAGGGAAGCTACCATCGGCCTTCCTACAGGCTTGGGTGGCAGCTATACGCGGGGTAGGAATATCGAGACCAGAGAACTCGACCACGCCGAAGCATGCCCGCGCACAGCCGCCGCAACTGATCTTACGGACGCACGCGCCGCAAATACAGGTGTCGACGCCAAAGCGTCCTCTCTGGTCTTGAAGGGTTCCTACACCCCCATCACTGAATTTTCAGTGACCACCAGAGACTATCCATGGAACACGTTACGCACCAGTTCATGGAATCCGATAGAAATTGAAGGAAACTTCCGACGACCTTGCCCAGAAATTTCGCGATCGCTCACGAGAATCTAACCGTCAGCCTTCGTCCCGCTGATAACGCTTCAAACAAACCAGGAGCACCGCCATAAACTTCCTCTGATCCATGACCTCATCATCAAAGTAGGTCGTCATCTTGTTAAAGACCCGATCAAAAGAGTCACCGACATCGAGAAAGTGAGCGATTGTATTAATGAGAGACACCCTCTCTCTCTCCTTGTAAATAAGAAATTCAGGTCGCATCAAAACATCAAACAGTTCAACAAGTTCTTTCTCATCGTTCACGTTCTTGGAGGATATTATTTCCTCTCTTACGTCATCATTCGTGTTTTCAATATCAAAGACAAAAAGCAAACCACGTATATCTTCGATGCAGTAGGAGTTTTTCATAAGTCAAAGTCCGTATATGCGGTTTTAGGACGCCAAAAATCATCCAATATGACTACCGCCTTAGTTTGCTGGCCATACTCCAAGCTTCCACGCTTATATCCTTCGCCGACCTTTTTGCCCATTTCGATTGGTCTACGTGATGTCTGTAAGTCAGTTTGCCGGAAGATCAATTGCACTCTATGAATAGCATTCAGCTGATCCCTGTGGCTCAAGAAGTGAGTCGCCGCAGAAGGTATTTTAGGCTGCCCTCTTCTCCTTCCACTACTGTAGGTTTCTACTACCCCCGTTGTCGGATTTTTACCCGACGTCACGCGCTCCATCTGCGATTGCAACGTAGTTTGCGCGCCGTGCTTTTCTAAAAAATGCCCCCCTGGAGTCGCCTTCTCAATTTTTTCCAACTCCCGATAAGCATTCGCCTCAGCCAACTCATCAATTCTCGCCCGCCTCTGTTCAGGCGTCATCTTCGGCAGAGGCGGCTCACCCTCATCAACCCTAGCGCCAGTCGTATCATCCGGCGCCTTACACCCAGGCTTATCCGACTGCGGGCAATTCCCGCTCAACCCCAACGGATCAACCCACCCCGTCGGGTTCAGCGCGTACCGATACTGATTCAGCCCACCCGCCAGCTTCACCGGATCCGGCGTCAGGTACCGCCCCACCTCCGGATCATAGTACCGATGCCGGTTGTAGTGCAGACCGCTCTCGGCATCAAAATACTGCCCCTGAAACCGCAACGGTTGCTCAAGCTGCTCCCCCCCGCCGTACTCCAGATGCGTAACTTTGCCGTAGGCGTTGTACTTCGCCGACCAGACGATCTCGCCGCCGTAATCCGTCAGTTCCTGAGGCGTGCCGAGGTGGTCGAGTTGGTAGTAAAACGGGCAGGCCTTGCGTGGGCCTTTGCCGTCGAGCATGGCGAGGGGGCGGAAGGTGCCGGGTTCGTAGACGTAACTGCGGTAATGCTCGCGACTGCTTTCGGCGACGAGGTTGTCGCCCTGCCAGAAGAACTCGGTGGTGTGGTCGTCGACGGTTTTGGCGATGCGGCGGCCGAAGGCATCGTAGCGGTAGCTCGTGCTGCGGCCGTCCGGGGTGGTGACGCCGATCAAGCGGTGCTGGCAGTCGTAGCGGTATTCGGTGACGCGTTTTTGCCCGGTGCCGCGTCGTTCGCGGATCAGGTTGCCGAAGGCGTCGTAGTCGTAATGCCGGTCGCCTTGCATGAGCAGGCGATTACCTTTTACGCCAGCCACACCGGGGCGGTCCTGCATCAGCAAGTTGCCCGCCGGGTCGTGGGCGAAGCTTTCCGGTGGGTCGTCGCGGGTGTGGCGCACGCGGGTCAGGCGGTTGAGCGGGTCGTAGTAATAGCTGCGCTGGCCGTGACGACTGTCGGCGACGGTCGCCAGGTTGCCGTTGACCGCGTAGGTGTAGTGGCGCAGGTACAGCGGTCGAGTGTGTTGATTGATCGCGTGGGCTTGCAACCGGCCTTGTTCGTCGTAGTGATACTGGCTGGTGAGCTGGCCTTGTTGGCGTTGCTGCTCGCGACCCAACGTGAATTGGTGAGTGGTGAGCGGTGCGCCGTTGAGGTCAATGGCGCTCAGTGCGCCGCCCTTGGCGTGGTGATAATCGAGTTTACTGCCGTCCGGCAGGCGCATGCGGTTGAGCTGGCCGCAGGCGTCGTAGCCATACCGCAAGGTGCCCCAGCCTTGGTGCTCGGTGATCAGGCGATCCTGGTGGTCATACTCGAATTCCAGCGGGTGGTCATGGCCATCGTCGACGCTGATCAGTCGGCCGAGGCTGTCGTAGACGTACTCGACCTTGATGCCGTCGGGCAGGGTTTTGACCAACAAACGGCCGGCGGTATCGCGCTCGTATTGCGTGACGAGTTGCGAGCCGTCAGCGCCGAATTCGGTTTTCTCCAGCAGATTTCCGTTGAGGTCGTAGGCGTACGCGGTGCGCTGGCCGTCGAAGCCGGTTTCCTGTCGGATTAATCCGCCGGGCGTGTAGTCGAGGCGATATTGTTCGCCGGATTCGTTTTCGATCTCCGTGAGCAACAACTGCGCGTTGTCGTAGCGATAGTTGAGCTGCGTGCCATCGGGATTGATCCGGCGGGCGACCAAATGCAAATCATCGACGTATTCGTAGCGCGTGACATGACCCAGCTCATCGCGCTCGGCGGTGATTTTTCCGTAGGCGTTGTAGCTGAAGGCGCGCGTGGCACCGGTGGGAAGCGTCGTCTGGATCAGTCGACCGACGGCGTCCCACGCGTAGCGAGTGACCGCTCCGTGTTGGTCCTGAGCGGTAATCCGCCGCCCCAACGCGTCGTAGGAAAACCGCCGCTGACCAGCGTCCGGCAAGGTCTCTTCGATCAGTTGACCCAAGCCGTTCCAGACGAAGACATGGCGGCTGAGATCCGGGTAACGGATCGACAGCAACTGACCGTTTTTGTCGTAGTGATAGTGGGTGACCTGGCCGTCAGGATCGGTCGCTTCGGTGACGTCGCCCTGAGCATTGCGCTGATACTTCCACAGCGCTTTGCCGCGATAGCGCGCGTGCAGGAAACCGTTGCGGTATTCGTAGGACGTCGGTTCGTCCTGCGGCGGAATCAGCGCCACAAGCCGTCCGACTTCGTCGTAGTGATATTCGGTGACGGCGCCGAGCGGATCTTGCTCGGCAATCAGCCGCCCCTGGTCGTCATAGGCCTTGAGGTGTTCGCCGCCATCCAGCTCAACCTTGCGCACCAGGCGCGCCCGATCATCGTGCTGGTAAACCTCTTCGCTGCCATCAATGTTTTGAACGGTAACGCTGCCCTCGTCATCCCAGACATAGCGCGCGTCCATCTGCGAAAACGACGCCCAATGCCGAACGCATCGCGCCGCCTTGCCAGACCTTTCCCACTCCCAAAAGAAACTCGCCCCACCAGCCAGTTGCCGCTGGAGGATGACGTGTCGGTCGTCGTAGTCGTAGCGCTCGCTTTCCCCGGCGGCGTTGCTCGCCTCGATCAGGCGAGCGCGCTCGTCATAGCGGTAATGGACCAGCGTCTGTTCGGTGACCCAGGACTCGCCCAGCGTGTCGGCCGGGACAAAACGCTGATAGTCGACGGCGATCAAATGCGCGCGGTCATAACGCAACAGCAAGGCGCGGCCGGCACCGTTGTCGAGGCGCTGGAGGCGGTCGCGGCGGTCGTGCGTGATGCGCAAGCGGTTGTCATAACCGTCGCTGATCGCGGTCAGCCGACCGTTGCGGAAGTGATAAAACCGCGTGTCATCGCCCGCTTGGGCGAGGATCAATTCTTCGGGGTCATCCCCCAGAAAAATTGCCGCGCGCGAGAGGCTGTTGTGGATCGCCGGGCGTTCAAAACTCGGCAACGGAAAAGTGGTGCGACGGTTTTCGTGGTCGATCCAGGTGACGGTGTCGCCGTCGATTTCCAGCCGATGCGCAAGGCTGTGACTCCAGCCGAAACCGAGGCCGCAATCAATTTCGGCGGCGCTGGTTCGATAAAGCCGGGTGAAGTCGAACGGCAGGAGGCCGTCCAGTAAACCGTCGGTGAGGGTCAGCAGCTCTTCGCCGGTGACCATCGACACCGGGCATTTGTTGGTGGCGGTTTTATCGACGGAATCGGTGCTGTCACCGTTGGGGTTTTTCGCTTGTTCCGGAACGTTGTCGTGGTGTTCGTTTTGTTTGAGCGTGGTGTTGCGCTTGGCGTCCCAGCGCAGTTGCATGCGACCTTTTTTCAGGCCGGCAGCGGCACCGCGCGCGGCGACTTTTTTGTAGCGTTCAACATAAGTAATGAAGTTGTTGATGATGTTGAAGATCGCTTTGACGAAGCCCACCACGGCGTTGACGATCCGGGCGCCGAAGTGGGCAAGGCGCATGCCTAAATAGGCGACGCCCGCACCTGCACCGGCAAAGGTCAGAATGACCCCGATCAGAAGGTCGATGAGCAGTTGCACCACCACCGTTGAAATCGCTTCGGCGGTTTTGCCGGCGATTTCGCTGGGGGGCAGCATCTCCAGCCAAAGGCTGGCGGTGCGTAACAGCAAACACAGCGCCGCTTCGTCACTGGCCAGCAGCTGGACTTTTTCCATGGTGGCCGGAAATTGTTCTGCCAGGTCGGCCAGTTGGGCAGCACCACTTCCCAGGCGCTCAACGAACTTGCGGGGATCCTGAAGAATGTCCGAGAGCAGACTGATGCTGTCCCAAACGCCCATGACTGCGGCCCAACTTCCCGCCAGCAGTCCATTACCCGCCGCAGCAAAAGCCGACTGCGACCATTGTGGTTTGAAGCCTGCCCACTCGCTGCGCAGCCAGGTTTCCAGTTGTCCGGTCAGGCCGTCGTAGGACGTGAAAAGCTCATCAACCTGATCCGAAGTCACCCCACTATGGATATGTACGCGGTAGAACTTGCCGGGGATGCCCTCGAACTGTCCCTTACCGTTTTCATCGAGCGTGATCGCTGTTCTCTCGCCGCCCTCCTGCGCAATCACATCAACCTGAATGTTCCCCAACGGAATGTCATAAACCGATTCAAACTTGCTCTCGATCTCCAGAGTTCCGTTTGCAGGACACCGCGCAAAACCCGAGAAAAAATCATCGTCGCGACTGCTCACCGCGGTCGTCGAATCGCCAAGTTTTATCAGCCGCTCCATGTCCAACAGCGAAGGCATGTCCATCGCCCGACTGACCTTGTCCGCATTGCGGCTCAGGAATTCACCAAGCTGCTGGCGATACAAAACCAACGTGTCTTTAAAACCGTCGAGCTCCTGCTCGATGCGCATAATCTGATCCATCAGTTCAGCTCCGCCATGAGGTAATTCGCCAAGGCTTGTTTCGGTGCTTGAGGCAGGTCCGGCGCTTGCAGAAAGATCGCGACCTTGTGCCGCAACACACGCTGCGAAAACGCCTCAAAAAGATCAGGACGGTCCTCGCTCAACCACTTCATCAAGTTGTCGATGCGGGTTGTCGCGGACTGGGTGGCGAGGTCTTCGAGCAGTGATTCAGCAACTTCCCACCACGGAAAAACCCTGGAGGTTTTCAATGCATTGCCGCCGATATGGAGCGGCTGCCCATTGATCAAACAACGCTCAAGCACTGGCATTAAGTTGGCGGCGTTAACGTCGGCAGACCGAAGAATCGGCAACAGATAACGCCCATCCCAGAAGCGGAAAAACACCGCATTGCCGTTGGGCAAAAGCACTTGGGTCAGGCTGCGCAGATGCTCGACCAATGCTTCTTGAGACGCAGAAGAAACCGCCAGCCACCCCCAGTCACGGGACTCGGTCGTAGCGACCCACTGCAGAAACTCACTGCTTGCGGCGACGATTCCGACATAGGGCATCACCGATTCCCACTCGGCATAGGCGGTGTCGGCCCAGATCGGGCTCGGCGCTTGTGCCAAAGTCGTGTGTCGCCAGGCATTCAATGGCCGCGCAGCACTGGCACCGCTGAAAATCGCGAACAACTGCTCGCCAGGCTTGAGCGGTTGGCGTTCCAGCCAGGCGTGGGGTGACAAGCGATCAGGCGGCACAGACACCGTCCTTGCAGCGCTCGCATTCTTCGCAGAACGGCGCGTCGCTTTGCAGGCTCATGATCTGTGCGGCGCTCAGCAGCGCGACCGGGGCGGCGACACGTTTAAACGGCACATCCGGCGACACGGGTGCAGCGGCCATCGACGGCATCAACCCTCCACCGACCTGAATCGGCACGCTGCTGAAAATCCCGCCGGGACCGATGTTGATCCACTGCCCGCCCGCCTGAATCGTCGCGTTGGCACCGCCGTCGATGACCACTTGCTGACCGGCGCGGACGTGGAATTGCTGACTGGCGTTGAGCGCCTGACTGGACACGCGGATGTGCCGGTCGCCCATCACCACCAAGTGGTCGTCGAGCTTCACTTCGGTTTGGCGCTGGCCGTGGGTGATGCGTTGTTCGTCAGCTTTCAGCTCATGGCGGGCGGTCCCTGTGACGATGATGTTGCGCCGGTTGTCGACCTGCACCTGTTGATCATTCAACACGTGCTGGGTCCAGTTTCGCTGGGCGCGCAGGTAGATTTCCTCGGCGCCTTTGCGATCCTCGATGCGCAATTCGTTGTAACCGCCGCCCCCGGGACTGCTCTGGCTGCGGAAGATGCTGCGGGTCTTGTCGGCGGGCAGATCCAGCGGCACCGGTTTTGCGGCGTTGGGCAGGCACCCCATCACCAGCGGTTTGTCGGCATCGGCGTCAATGAAACCCACCAGCACTTCCATGCCGACTCGCGGAATCAGCACGCTGCCGTACTGGTCGTGGGCCCAGCCTGTGGCGACCCGCAACCAGCAACTGGAATGTTCATTGAGCTGACCGTCGCGATCCCAGGCGAGCTGGACCTTGACCCGACCAAACTCATCGCAATGGATTTCGCTGTCGACCGGACCGGTGACCACGGCAGGCTGGTAGCCGAGCATGCGTGTCTTATCTGGTCCTAGGGGTGGGCGAAACGAAACGTCCCACGGCGTCGCCAGAAAAGTATTGCAGTAGCCCTGGAAATCACCCGGGTCATCGCTGGTGGCCGACTCCTCCAGCACTTGCGGTTGGCGGCCATGGTGTTCGATTTCGGTGATCAGCCACAGGTCATTCCAGGCCCGACGTGGATGGTCGGCGAGGCATAGGAAATGCCCGCTGACCAAGGCAGGCTCATCGCCTCGACCTTCAGCCTGTCGGTAGTCGGCGTTGTGGCGCTCCAGCGTTCGTTGAGCGAGGCCCCTGCCATAATCGCGATCCGTGAACTGGCCAGGAAAGTGATAGGCCTCGAGCGCCGGTGATTGCTGACTGTCGCTACGGCTTTCAAGGTGCAGCCGAGGTTTGGTGAAGTCGTAATCACGGAGGGTCACGGCCGTCGTGCGGGTTTCCAGGCGCACGTTAAAGCGCTTGATGACAGGTGATTGCGCTGCCATGCCGTTGTCTGGAAGGTAGGGAATCGGCTCGGGCAAACGACGGAAAACCGTCTGGTCATCACCAAACACCAGCAAATGCCCGTCCGGGCTGTGCTGAAAGTGGTAGTGAATGCCGATCTCTGCACACAACCGCTCGATGAACGCCAGGTCGCTTTCAGCGTATTGCACGCAGTACTCGCGCTCGGGGTAATCGCTGCCGAGCTGAAAAGTGAAGCCAGTAGCCTTGAGAATGCCGTGATTTTTGAGGACTTCCTCGATGATCGCCGGCACGCTCTTGTGCTGAAAAATCCGCTGATTGATGCGATGGCTCAAATAGGCAAGATTCGGCACCAGACTGACCTGATAACGCGTCAGACGCTTGCCGGAATCGCCTTGCCCCACGCGAAAAATCTGACCATGAATGCCGGAGCCTTGTGCATCGAAACTCAGAAAGGCCTGACGATGCAGAAGGCTTTCGAGCTCGATGTCCGGCCGGTCGCTGACCAGTTCCAGGTCAAAGCGGTAAGGCTGGCTGATGGCTTCCTTGCCGGTGAACTCAAGCACCTTGAGTTCAATCTGGTCGTCGACGACGGTCAGCGTGAAGCGCGGTTGATTAGCAGGAGCGAACATCCGATGTGTCTCTGCAGAATGAAGGCGAGCGATTCTGCATGAGCGAAAACGGGTGTTAGCGGAGGGACAGGAAAAACAGATTTCCCCTGCTTTTTTAGGGAATCTTCCTTCAATAATCGGGATGTTTGGCTACAGACATTCCTTTTAGAACCACAACCGAACAACCGTAGGAGCTGGTTTGCTCGCTCCTACGGAGAGATTTTCTAACGCCCAATAAAAACGGCCCGCCTCCAAAGGAAGCGGGCCGTTTTCAGGTTCGGCGAAAGGTCGGAGCCTCAGCTCATCCCGATCACTTGTTCAGGCGGAAATCAGCCTCGGCAGCCGCGAAACGCTGCAGCATGCCTTGAGTCGGCGTGCCCAGTTTGCTGACGATGTAGATCGCCAGGCTGGCGAAGATGAAACCAGGGATGATTTCGTACAGACCCAGCAGTTCGAAATGCTTCCAGACGATCACGGTGATCGCGCCGACCAGGATGCCGGCCAGTGCGCCGTTGCGGGTCATATCTTTCCAGATCACGGAGATCAGGACCACCGGACCGAACGCAGCACCGAAACCGGCCCAGGCGTAGCTGACCAGACCCAGTACACGGTTGTTCGGGTTAGCCGCCAGAGCGATAGCGATCAGGGCAACCAACAGCACCATGGCGCGGCCAACCCAGACCAGTTCAACCTGGGACGCGGTTTTACGCAGGAAGGTTTTGTAGAAGTCTTCGGTCAGGGCGCTCGAGCACACCAGCAATTGGCAGCTCAGGGTGCTCATTACCGCCGCCAGAATGGCCGACAGCAGTACACCGGCAATCCATGGGTTGAAGAGGATTTTCGCCAGTTCGATGAACACGCGCTCGTGGTTCTCGGTCACAGGACCGGCCAGATCCGGGTTCGCCGAGAAGTAGGCGATACCGAAGAAACCAACAGCGACGGTGCCGCCCAGGCACAGGATCATCCAGGTCATGGAGATGCGGCGAGCGTTGGCGATCGACTTGACCGAATCCGCCGCCATGAAGCGCGCCAGGATGTGCGGCTGGCCGAAGTAGCCCAGGCCCCAGCCCATCAGCGAGATGATGCCGATGAAGGTGGTGTTTTTCAGCATGTCGAAGTTGCTGGCGTCTTGCGCTTCGATGGCCAGGAACGTGGTGTCAACGCCGCCGGTGGCCAGCAGCACGATGATCGGCGTCAGCAACAGGGCGAAGATCATCAGCGTGGCTTGTACGGTATCCGTCCAGCTCACGGCCAGGAAACCGCCGACGAAGGTGTAGGCAATCGTCGCCGCAGCACCGGCCCACAGCGCTGTCTCGTAGGACATGCCGAAGGTGCTTTCGAACAGACGGGCGCCGGCCACGATGCCGGAAGCGCAGTAGATGGTGAAGAACACCAGGATCACAATCGCAGAGATGATCCGCAGTAGACCGCTTTTGTCTTCGAACCGGCTGGAGAAGTAGTCCGGCAGGGTCAACGCATCGCCGTTGTGCTCGGTCTGCACGCGCAGACGGCCGGCGACGAACAGCCAGTTCAGGTAAGCACCGATGATCAGGCCGATGGCGATCCAGCTTTCGGACAGGCCGGACATGTAGATGGCGCCCGGCAGGCCCATCAACAACCAGCCGCTCATGTCGGAAGCGCCAGCGGACAATGCCGTCACGACGCTGCCCAGGCTGCGACCGCCCAGAATGTAGTCAGAAAGGTTGTTGGTGGAGCGATAGGCCATTAAGCCGATCAGCACCATTGCTGCGATGTAGATCACGAACGTGATCAGGGTTGGATTGCTTACGCTCATTAAGTTACGCCCTGGCTTTGTTTTTATGTAGCGGCGGCTGGTGAACCGCGCGCAAACGACGACGTTTGACAGACGATTTCAGATCCCACGCATTTATGACTGATGTTTCCCCAGGAAAGCCATCAGCCAGATACACCTGTCTTTTTTGACTGGTTGCACCTTGGCCGCGAATGCTATTCAACAATGCAAATAAGGTGCAACCCATTTCGAGAGAATAAGTTGCACCTAGTCGGATTTACCCGAAAAAAGCCGGTTTTTGCTTCCTTTTAGCGCAGTCAACGAGCGTTCCTAGAATTAAAAGCACCAAGCAAGTGCGGTACGTTCGTACCGGAATTTATTTCCTGACGAGCTGCTTATAATTCCGACAAAAAAAGGGTTGCACCCGGTTGCACCTCGAAGGTTGCGCAGCTAATCTTGCGCCCAGCTGATGCCACGCGGTCGTGGCAAACATGAGGATAAAAATATGGCTACCACCACCCTTGGGGTCAAACTTGACGACCCGACCCGCGAACGCCTGAAGGCGGCCGCGACCTCGATCGATCGCACGCCGCACTGGCTGATCAAGCAGGCAATTTTCAATTACCTGGAAAAACTCGAGGGTGGTGCAACCCTGACCGAGCTCAGCGGTTTGATCAGCAAAGACGCTGACGACGCCGGCGAAGTCCATGCCGACCACGCACACCAGTGCTTCCTGGAGTTCGCCGAGAGCATTCTCCCGCAGTCGGTTCTGCGCGCCTCGATCACTGCCGCTTACCGTCGCCCTGAGCCGGAAGTGGTACCGATGCTGATCGAACAGGCTCGCCTGCCGGTCGCCATGGCCGAAGCCACCAACAAGCTCGCCGCGTCGATTGCCGAAAAACTGCGCAATCAGAAGAGCGCCGGTGGCCGTGCCGGCATTGTCCAGGGCCTGCTGCAGGAATTTTCCCTGTCGTCCCAGGAAGGCGTTGCACTGATGTGCCTGGCCGAAGCGCTGTTGCGCATCCCGGACAAAGGCACCCGTGACGCGCTGATCCGCGACAAGATCAGCACCGGCAACTGGCACCCGCACCTGGGCAACAGCCCGTCGCTGTTCGTCAACGCCGCCACCTGGGGCTTGCTGCTGACCGGCAAACTGGTCGCTACCCATAATGAAGCCGGTTTGACGTCGTCGCTGAGCCGCATCATCGGCAAGAGCGGCGAGCCGATGATCCGCAAGGGCGTCGACATGGCCATGCGCCTGATGGGCGAGCAGTTCGTCACCGGCGAAACCATCGCCGAGGCCCTGGCCAACGCCAGCAAATTCGAAGCCAAGGGCTTCCGCTATTCCTACGACATGCTGGGTGAAGCCGCACTCACCGAGCACGACGCGCAGAAGTACCTCGCTTCGTACGAACAAGCCATCCACTCGATCGGCAAAGCGTCCCACGGCCGTGGGATTTATGAAGGCCCGGGCATTTCCATCAAGCTGTCGGCACTGCACCCGCGTTACAGCCGTGCGCAGTACGAGCGTGTGATGGACGAGTTGTACCCGCGCCTGCTGTCGCTGACCCTGCTGGCCAAGCAATACGACATCGGCCTGAACATCGACGCCGAAGAAGCCGACCGCCTCGAGCTGTCGCTGGATCTGCTCGAGCGCCTGTGCTTCGAGCCGCAACTGACCGGCTGGAACGGCATCGGTTTCGTGATCCAGGCCTATCAAAAGCGTTGCCCTTACGTGATCGATTATGTGATCGACCTGGCTCGCCGCAGCCGTCATCGCCTGATGATCCGCCTGGTGAAAGGCGCGTATTGGGACAGCGAAATCAAACGCGCCCAAGTTGAAGGCCTGGAGGGCTACCCGGTCTATACCCGCAAGGTCTACACCGACGTGTCCTACATCGCCTGCGCCCGCAAACTGCTGTCGGTGCCGGAAGTCATCTACCCGCAGTTCGCCACGCACAACGCCCACACCTTGTCGGCCATTTACCACATCGCCGGTCAGAACTATTACCCGGGTCAGTACGAGTTCCAGTGCCTGCACGGCATGGGCGAACCGCTGTACGAACAGGTTGTAGGCAAAGTTTCCGAAGGCAAGTTGAACCGTCCGTGCCGCGTGTATGCACCGGTCGGCACCCACGAAACCCTGCTGGCGTACCTGGTACGTCGTCTGCTGGAAAACGGCGCGAACACCTCGTTCGTCAACCGCATCGCCGACCAGTCCATTTCGATCCAGGAGCTGGTGGCCGATCCAGTGGCCAGCATCGAGCAGATGGCAACGCTGGAAGGCGGCTTCGGCCTGCCGCACCCGCGTATCCCGCTGCCGCGTGATCTTTATGGTGCCGAGCGCGCCAACTCCAGCGGCATCGACCTGGCCAACGAACATCGTCTGGCTTCGCTGTCCTGCGCCCTGCTGGCCACGGCTCACAACCACTGGAAAGCCACACCGATGCTCGGTTGCGTGTCCAGTACCGAAACGCCTCTGCCAGTCCTCAACCCGTCGGATCTGCGTGACGTGGTCGGTCACGTACAGGAAGCCACGGTCGAAGACGTCGACAACGCCATCCAGTGCGCCCTGAACGCTGCACCGATCTGGCAGGCCACTCCGCCCGCCGAACGCGCCGCGATTCTGGAACGTGCCGCTGACCTGATGGAAGGCGAGATCCAGCCGCTGATGGGCCTGTTGGCTCGCGAAGCCGGCAAGACCTTCGCCAACGCCATCGCCGAAGTGCGTGAAGCCGTGGACTTCCTGCGTTACTACGCCGTGCAGGCCCGCAACGATTTCACCAACGACGCCCACCGCCCATTGGGTCCGGTGGTCTGCATCAGCCCGTGGAACTTCCCACTGGCGATCTTCAGTGGCCAGGTCGCTGCTGCGCTGGCCGCTGGTAACCCGGTACTGGCCAAACCTGCGGAACAAACCCCGCTGGTCGCCGCTCAAGCCGTGCGTTTGCTGCTCGAAGCCGGGATTCCGGAAGGCGTGCTGCAACTGCTGCCGGGTCGTGGCGAAACTGTCGGCGCCCGTCTGGTCGGTGACGATCGGGTCAAAGGCGTGATGTTCACTGGCTCCACCGAAGTCGCTCGTTTGCTGCAACGCAACGTCGCCGGTCGCCTGGATGCGCAGGGTCGTCCGATTCCGCTGATCGCTGAGACTGGCGGCCAGAACGCGATGATCGTCGACTCCTCGGCACTGACCGAACAAGTTGTGATCGACGTGGTGTCGTCGGCCTTCGACAGTGCCGGTCAACGTTGCTCGGCCCTGCGTGTCCTTTGCTTGCAGGAAGACTCCGCTGACCGCGTCATCGAAATGCTCAAGGGCGCGATGGCTGAATGCCGTCTCGGCAACCCTGAGCGCCTGTCCGTGGACATCGGGCCGGTGATCGACGCCGAAGCCAAGGCGGGCATCGAGAAGCACATCCAGGCCATGCGCGACAAAGGTCGCAACGTGTACCAGGTAGCCATCGCCAACAGCGAAGAAGTTAAACGCGGCACCTTCGTGATGCCGACGCTGATCGAGCTGGAAAGCTTCGATGAGCTGCAACGCGAGATCTTCGGTCCGGTGCTGCACGTGGTGCGCTACAAGCGCAAGGACATCGACCAGTTGATCGCTCAGATCAACGCTTCCGGCTACGGTCTGACGCTGGGCGTGCATACGCGCATCGACGAGACCATCGCCAAGGTGATCGACAACGTCAACGCCGGTAACGTCTATGTGAACCGCAATATCGTCGGCGCTGTCGTTGGCGTGCAGCCGTTTGGTGGCGAAGGTCTGTCGGGCACCGGCCCGAAAGCCGGTGGTCCGCTGTACCTGTACCGCCTGCTGTCGACTCGTCCTACCGATGCAATCGAACAATCCTTCGCTCGTGGTGATGCCGTCACTGCGCCGGATGTTCGCTTGAGGGATGCCATGAGCAAACCGCTGACCGCGCTGCAAGCCTGGGCCGACAGCAACAAGTTTGCCGACCTGAGCACCCTGTGCGCGCAGTTTGCGGCGCAATCGCAGAGCGGGATCACCCGTGTTCTGGCGGGTCCGACTGGCGAGCGCAACAGCTACGCCATCCTGCCGCGCGAACACGTGCTGTGCCTGGCGGAAGTCGAGGGCGATCTGCTGGCTCAACTGGCCGCTGTTTTGGCCGTAGGTGGTTCGGCGGTGTGGCCGGAAGCTGACTTGACCAAGGCACTGTTCGCACGTCTGCCGAAGGAAGTTCAGGCACGCATCAAGCTGGTTTCCGACTGGAACAAGGACGAAGTGGTGTTTGATGCGGTTCTGCATCACGGCCATTCCGATCAACTGCGTGCGGTTTGCCAGCAAGTGGCCAAGCGTGCCGGGGCGATTGTCGGGGTTCATGGGTTGTCCCAGGGCGAGACCAACATTGCCTTGGAGCGTCTGGTGATTGAGCGGGCGTTGAGTGTTAACACTGCTGCGGCGGGTGGTAACGCGAGCCTGATGACGATCGGCTAAACCGCAACAAGACCGGGCACCTGCAATAGGTGTCAGGTTTGCAACAATCCCTGTGGGAGCGGGCTTGCCCGCGATGGCGTCAGACCAGTCAACCTCTACGGTGACTGAAAGATCGCCATCGCGGGCAAGCCCGCTCCCACAGTTACTTGTGTCGCTCGCTAAGTTGACACTCTGGCCCACCATCACGCTCATCAATCATCCTGTTCAGCCTCTATTCCCACGCCTAGACTCGGCCCATTCCAAAAAAGGTAGGCCGCCATGTCCGAGACGTTGCTCAGTTCCCGCAATCTGGCTTTCGAGCTGTATGAAGTCCTTGATGCCGAGGGCCTGACCCAGCGTGAGCGTTTCGCCGAGCACAATCGCGAGACCTTCGACGCCGCCATCGGCACCGCGCGCAATATCGCCGAGAAGTTTTTCGCTCCGCACAACCGCAAGGGTGACGAGAACGAGCCGCGCTATGAGGACGGTCAGGCGATTCTGATTCCGGAAGTGAAACCGGCGGTAGATGCCTTCCTCGAAGCCGGTTTCCTCAACGCCGCGCGCAGTTTCGACGCGGGTGGCATGCAACTTCCTACGCTGTTGTCCCAGGCCTGCTTCGCACACTTTCAATCAGCCAACGCGGCGTCAACGTCGTACCCGTTCCTGACCATGGGCGCGGCGAACCTGATCGAGAGCTTCGGCACCGAGGAACAGAAACAGCGCTTCCTGCAACCGATGATCGACGGTCGTTTCTTCGGCACCATGGCCCTGACCGAGCCGCATGCCGGTTCGTCGTTGTCGGATATTCGTACCCGAGCCGAGCCGGCGTCCGACGGTACTTATCGCCTGAAGGGCAACAAGATTTTCATCTCCGGCGGCGATCACCCGCTGTCGGAAAACATCGTGCACATGGTGCTGGCCAAGCTGCCGGACGCACCGGCCGGGGTGAAGGGCATCTCTCTGTTTATCGTGCCCAAGTTCCTGGTCAACGATGACGGCAGCCTGGGCAAGCGCAATGACGTGTTGCTGGCCGGGTTGTTCCACAAGATGGGCTGGCGCGGCACCACCTCCACCGCGCTGAACTTCGGCGATAACGGCGAGTGCGTTGGCTATCTGGTGGGCAAGCCGCACCACGGTTTGAGCTACATGTTCCAGATGATGAACGAGGCGCGGATCGGCGTCGGCATGGGCGCAGTGATGCTCGGCTACGCCGGTTACCTGTATTCGCTGGAGTACGCCCGTGAACGTCCGCAAGGCCGCGTGCCGGACAGCAAAGACCCGAACACCGCGCCGGTGGCGATCATTCAACACGCCGACGTCAAACGCATGTTGCTCACGCAAAAAGCCTACGTTGAAGGCTCGTTCGACCTCGGGCTGTATGCGGCGCGGCTGTTCGATGACACCACGACGCTGGAAACCGAAACCGAACGCAAACAGGCGCATGAACTGCTGGATTTGCTGACCCCGATCGTCAAATCCTGGCCGTCCGAGTTTTGCCTGAAGGCCAACGAACTGGCGATCCAGATTCTCGGCGGCCACGGTTACACCCGCGAGTATCCGGTGGAACAGTATTACCGCGACAACCGTTTGAACCCGATCCACGAGGGGACTCATGGCATTCAATCGCTGGACTTGCTGGGGCGCAAACTGGCGCAAAACGGTGGGGCGGGGCTCAAGCAATTGATCCGTCTGATCGCCAATACTGCCGAGCGCGCTCATGCATACGAATCGTTAACGCCGTTGCGTGAACCACTGGAGAAACTGGTGGCGCGCCTGCAAACCGTAACCATTGGCCTGCTGACCGATTTGGGCCAATGCAAGGTCAACAGCAGCCTGGCGAATTCGGCGCTGTACCTGAAAGTGTTCGGGCACACGGTGATCGGCTGGCGCTGGCTGGAACAGGCGATTCGTGCCGAGGAAGGGTTGGCCAAAGGGAATGTGGCGGATGTGAGCTTCTATAAAGGCAAGCTGCAGGCGGCGCGGTATTTCCTGACGTGGGAAGTGCCGGGTTGCCACCATGAGCTGGCGATTCTTGAGGCGCGGGATGATGTGTGCCTGACGATGCAGGATGAATGGTTCTGATCACAGCCAGGGAGTGCTGCTGAAATCCAATCGCGGGCAAGCCCGCTCCCACAGGGATTTGTGTTGTTCACAGATAATGTGTTCAACACACAGCCCCTGTGGGAGCGGGCTTGCCCGCGATGGCGTCGGCCCAGTCACCGCCTTATTCAACTCAACTTGAAACTGCCCATCTGCCGCGCCAGATCATCCGCCAACCGCTGCAACGTCTGGCAATCCTCTCGGCAAGCCCTGACCTCCCCCGCCGTTGCCCGGGCCAGATCGGAAATCCCCTGCACATTGCGGTTGATCTCTTCGGTCACCGCCGACTGCTCTTCGGTCGCCGTCGCGACTTGATGGTTCATGTCGCTGATATGCTCGATCTGCCCGGTAATCGCGGTCAACGACGCGCCGGTGCGCTGACTCGATTCAACCCCGGTGCCAGTCGCCGCTTGCCCGGTGTGCATCGACGACACTGCATTCTCCGCACCTTGCTTGAGGCTGCCGATCATCTGTTGAATTTCATCGGTGGACGACTGTGTGCGTTGAGCCAAAGTCCGGACTTCATCCGCCACCACCGCAAACCCGCGCCCCATATCCCCGGCGCGCGCCGCTTCGATGGCCGCGTTCAACGCCAGCAAGTTGGTTTGCTCGGAGATCCCGCGAATCACCGCCAACACCTGATCGATGGACGCGACTTGATTGGCCAACTCACCCACCGCACCGGCAGCGACACCGATTTCATCGGACATGCTTTCTATATGCCGAATCGAACCACCGACCACTTCCCGCGCCTGCATCGCCTCATCGCGAGCATTCTGCGAGGCAACCGCCGCGTTGCCGGCGTTCTGCGCGATTTCCTGCACGGTCAGGCCCATTTCGTGGACAGCGGTGGCGACCATGTCGGTCATTTCCTGCTGACGTCCGGAACGTTCGGCGGTGTTGTCCACCACCCGCGCCACCTGGCCGACGGCCGTGCGCAAACGCTCGCTGGTGGTCAGCACTTCGCCGATCATCTCGCGCTGACTGTCGAGGAATCGATTGAAGCCGCGCGCCAGGTCACCGAGTTCATCGGCGCGGCTGGAATCTAACCGGTGGGTCAAATCTCCACCACCGCTACCGATGGCTACCAGCGCTGCTGTTACCTGACGAATCGGCCGCACTAACCCACGGGCCAATAACACCACCAGCAACAGGCACACCAGCGCCACCGCCAAGCCAATGCCACTGCTCATCCACATGGCGCGACGCGCCTCGGCGTAGATCTGCGACTGTGGCACTTCGGCCACCAGGGTCCAGCCCAGATCCCGCAGTGGCAGGCTCAACGCCAGGAAGTCTTCGCCCTCGCGAGCGAAACCGTTGCTGGTGGCGGTTTTTTGGCCCATTACAGCCTGCGCCGCCGGCGCCCCGATTTGCTCGGCGAGCGTGCGTTTGCCGCTGAATTGCGCCTCGGGGTGAACCTGGATCAAACCGTCGGAACGTACGAGATAGACCTTGCCGCGCTCACCGAAGTTGAAGTTGTGGATCAGCTCCGACAGCTCTTTCATGCTCAGGCCAAGCCCGGCAACGCCCACGACTTTGCCGGCCTGTTCAACCTTGAGGTCGATGAACAGCGCCAATTCTCCGGTCGCAGCGTCATTGTCGATATTGAGGGTGCGCGGCTGATTGCTGTCGAGGAACGAGTAGAACCAGGCGTCTTTGGGGTTGGAACGGCTGAGGGTGCGGTCCAGGCCTTTTTCGTTGAAATAATGATTTGAAGCCGTGCCGACGATCAGCGCGGTAAAGGCTTTGTGCTCGGCGCGGATGCCTTCCAGATACTCCACGAACGCAGCAGTCTGGGCACTGTTTTCGCCCCCGGCGAGCCAGTCGCGCACCATGCTGTTGCTGGCGATGTCCTTGGCGGCGGTGAGCGGTTGAACAAGGATGCGCTCGATGTCGTTGCGCATCGCTTCGATGCTCGACGGCAGCGCTTGTTCGACCAGATAGCGCTGGGCGAGACGGTTGACCACGAGGGTATAAATGCCAACCACGAGCAGAATACTGACCAGCAGGGCGGTGCCCATACTGAGGATCAACTGCCATTGAATACTGCGTCGCCAGAACTGCATGGAGCACCCCCAAAGAATAAGAGGCTGAAACACTGCAACAGCCGTGCCGATTGTATACAACACAAACGACAATCTATTCTTTGGTTGTGCGCAAAAGCCGATCAGGCCTGATTGATCGTCTTGGAGATCACTTCAACCGTGGCGCTGACTTGCTCTTGGTAACGGTCGAGTTCGAGCTTGTGCTGCTTTTTTAATTCGATCTGCTGGGAACACAGATTCATCGCGGCCAGCACCAACAGGCGGTCACCGATCAGCGTCGGGTACTTTCGTTTGGTGTCGGCCAAAGCGGCCTTCAACATCATTGCGGCGTCCAGCAGGGTTTGCTCTTCCCCGGCCGGCGCCTTGATCGAATAGTCCTCCCCCAGGATCGAGACGACTTTTACCCCCGCGGCGCCGACACTCATGCGCTGACCGGACCAGCGCTGACGCGCTCAACCAGAGCCTGAATGCGGGCGGCGGTGGCGCCTTGTTTCTCTTCCTGTTCCATCAGGTTCAGTTGCAGGCTTTCGTTTTCATCCTTGGCCTGGGCCAGTTCGGCGCTCAGGGTTTGGTTAGTGCCGAGCAGGCTCTGGTTCTGTTGAACAAGGTCGCTGACCAGCTGTTCCAATTGGCTTAGGGATGCTTCCAACATTTTGATTTTCCAAGCATTTTCAAGGGGCACGTACGATAAAGAAAAGTCACCACGGATGCCAGGGTTATTGGGGCGCAAGGCCTTGATTTTACTGGCGGGCGACCTTTCTTGCGAACTTTAAAGACTGTGATTGGCGGATCTGGTTCCTGCATTTCGTCGCCGCGACTTGCCTGCGACAAATACGCGCAGCCCCTCAAGACTTTAGTCGTATGACCGATAAGTCATCCATACGTCAGTCTCAGCGCCGCACAGGTGCGCTCTTTTCGGTAAACACCATGTCTCTTCGTAATATGAATATCGCGCCACGTGCGTTCCTCGGTTTCGCTTTGATTGGCGGACTGATGCTGGTTCTGGGGGTGTTTGCCTTGCAGCAGATGAGCAAGATTCGCGGTGCTGCCGAGGAGATCACCTTGAACAGCGTGCCGAGTATCAAAAGCCTCGACGAGTTCACTCAACTCACCTTGCGCCTGCGGGTGCTGTCCTACCGTTTGCTGGTGAACCGCGAGCCCGACGTTCAGCAGAAAACCATGGAGCTGCTGGAAACGCGCAACCAACAAATTCGTACGGCTCAGGCCTCCTACGAAAAACTGATCGCCAGCCCGCAGGAACGTGCAGCCTACGATCAATACGTGCAGTTGCTGGGGCAATATCGCCAGATCGAAGACCGGATGAAAACCCTGGCGCGCAACAATCAGGTCGATGAGCTGCGCACGCTGCTCAACACTGATCTGCTGACCAACTCCGAAGCCGTCAACGCGGTGCTCAATCGCTTGCTGGAGCTCAACACCCAACAGACCCTCGACACCAATCAGCGCGCCGCCGATCAATACACTTCGGCCTTCAATCTGGTGATCGCCTTGCTGGTCATCGCCACCGGCCTGACCATGCTGTTTGCCTGGTTACTGACCAACAGCATCACCAAACCGATCGCCAATGCCTTGAGCGCTGCCGAAGAGATCGCCGAAGGTAACCTGACTCGCCCGATTACCGTTGATGGCGAAGACGAAGCCGGCCGCTTGCTGCTGGCCATGTCGAAGATGCAGGACAAGCTGCGCGACACCCTGCAACGGATTTCCGGCTCGGCCACGCAACTGGCTTCCGCCGCTGAAGAGCTCAACAGCGTCACCGACGAAAGCGCCCGTGGCCTGACCCAGCAGAACAACGAAATCGAACAGGCCGCCACCGCCGTCAACGAAATGACCAGCGCCGTGGAAGAAGTCGCGCGCAACGCGGTGAGCACCTCCGAAGCGTCGAAAAACGCCACCACGTCGGCCGGTGACGGTCGTGATCTGGTGCAGGAAACCGTCAGCGCCATCGAACGCATGAGCGCCGATGTGCAGAGTACGGCGACGTTGATCGGCGATCTGGCCAATGAATCCCGCGACATCGGCAAAGTACTGGACGTGATCCGGGGCCTGGCGGACCAGACCAATCTGCTGGCGCTGAACGCCGCCATTGAAGCCGCCCGTGCCGGTGAAGCCGGGCGCGGTTTTGCCGTGGTGGCGGACGAAGTGCGTGCACTGGCGCATCGCACTCAGCAATCGACCAGCGAAATCGAACGCATGATCGGCAGCATTCAGACCGGCACCGAACACGCGGTGGATTCGATGCGCAACAGCACCGAGCGCGCCGAGTCGACCTTGAACATCGCTCGCGGCGCGGGGATGTCGCTGGACACGATCAACAGCGCCATCGTCGAAATCAACGAACGCAACCTGGTGATCGCCAGCGCGGCCGAAGAACAGGCCCAAGTGGCCCGTGAAGTGGACCGCAACCTGGTGAACATTCGCGATCTGTCGGTGCAATCGGCCACCGGCGCCAATCAGACCAGCGCGGCGAGCAACGAGTTGTCGCGACTGGCAGTGGACCTGAACACGATGGTCGGACGGTTCAGCCTCTGACCCGCTAGCGCCACACCCCCTGTAAGAGCTGGCTTGCCAGCGATGGCGTCTGTGAAATCGCCATCGCCGGCAAGCCGGCTCCTACAGGGGGATCGCGTGTAGACGGATCATGCATCTGGCTTTTGATCTGCAAAAGCTTTTTGACAGCATCACATTTCAACAGGTTAGAATCGCTGGCACGCAGACTGCATGGTCAGTTTGCGCCCGCCTTTCAGCTTTCTGGAGTATTGCCTTTGAATGCGACGACCATCAACAGCCTGTTCTTGATCGGCGCGTTGCTGGTAGGTGCGAGCATTCTGGTGAGCTCACTGTCGTCCCGCCTGGGCATCCCGATTCTGGTGATCATCCTGGCCGTGGGCATGGCCGCCGGCGTCGATGGCGGCGGCATTATTTTCGATAACTACCCAACGGCGTATCTGGTCGGCAACCTCGCCTTGGCGGTGATCCTGCTCGATGGTGGCTTGCGAACCAGGGTCTCGAGTTTCCGCGTGGCGTTATGGCCAGCGCTGTCGCTGGCCACGGTCGGGGTGTTGATCACCACCGGGCTGACCGGCATGGCCGCGGCGTGGCTGTTCAATTTGAACCTGATTCAGGGCCTGCTGATCGGTGCCATCGTCGGCTCCACCGATGCCGCGGCGGTGTTCTCGCTGCTCGGCGGCAAAGGCCTGAACGAACGGGTCACGGCCAGCCTCGAGATCGAATCCGGCAGCAACGACCCGATGGCGGTGTTCCTCACCGTCACTCTGATCGACATGCTCGCCAGTGGCGAAACCGGCTTGCACTGGAGCCTGCTGGGGCATCTGGTGCGCGAGTTCGGCATCGGCGGCGTGATCGGGCTCGGCGGCGGCTGGCTGATGCTGCAACTGGTCAACCGGATCAACCTGGCCACCGGCCTCTATCCAATCCTGGTGATTGCCGGCGGCCTGGTGGTGTTCGCCCTGACCAACGCCCTGCACGGCAGCGGCTTCCTCGCGGTGTACCTGTGCGGTCTGGTGATCGGCAACCGTCCGGTGCGCAGCCGCCACGGCATTCTGCACATGCTCGACGGCATGGCCTGGCTGGCGCAGATCGGCATGTTCCTGGTGCTGGGCCTGCTGGTCACGCCCCATGATTTGCTGCCGATCGCCCTGCCTGCGCTGGGCCTGGCGCTGTGGATGATCCTGTTTGCCCGGCCGCTGTCGGTGATGGTCGGCCTGCTGCCGTTCAAGGCCTTCCACGGCCGAGAGAAAGCCTTCATTTCCTGGGTCGGCCTGCGCGGCGCGGTCCCGATCATTCTGGCGGTGTTCCCGTTGATGGCCGGCCTGCCCAACGCCCAGCTGTACTTCAACCTCGCGTTCTTTATCGTGCTGGTCTCGCTGCTGGTGCAAGGCACGAGCCTGCCGTGGGTGGCGAAGCTGTTGAAGGTGACCGTTCCACCGGAGCCGGCGCCGATTTCCCGCGCCGCGCTGGAAGTGCATGTCACCAGCGAATGGGAGCTGTTCGTTTATCGCCTCGGCGCCGAAAAATGGTGCATCGGTTCGCCCCTCCGCGAACTGAAAATGCCCGAAGGCACACGCATCGCGGCCCTGTTTCGTGGTCAGCAACTGCTCCATCCGTCGGGTAGCACGGTGCTCGAAGTCGACGATTTGCTCTGCGTAATCGGCCACGAACACAACCTTCCAGCCCTCGGAAAACTGTTTAGCCAGGCACCGCAACGAGGCCTCGATTTGCGCTTCTTCGGCGACTTCGTACTCGAGGGAGATGCCCAGTTGGCTGCGGTTGCTGCCCTGTACGGGTTGAAAGTCGAAGGCATCGATCCGGACATGACGCTGGCCAGTTTTATTGCCCACAAAGTGGGCGGTGCGCCAGTAGTCGGTGACCAGGTGGAGTGGAACAACACCATCTGGACCGTCGCGGTCATGGAAGGGAACAAGATCGGCAAAGTGGGCGTCAGATTCCCCGAAGGAAGTCGCCCAGGCCCGGGCTTGTTCCTCTAAACTCCATTCTTCGTCTCGTTTTCGATCGGTCTCTATGTCAACCCTGCGCACCTTTTTCATCATGGCCCTGCTGGGCTTGAGTCTTTCTGTCGGCACGTTGCAAGCGGCCGAACCGCCGTCCAGCGAAGCCGTGCAGGCGAGTCTGAACAAGATCGCCGACCGCAAACTGCCGGAAGCCGATCAGAAAGCCCTGCAGACGCTGCTGCAAAACACGCTGACCCAGCTCAACAACAAGCGTGATTACGAGCAGAAGCTCACCGATCTCAAGCAGCAACTCGCCACCGCGCCCAAGCAGAACATCGAGAACCAGCGCGAACTGACGCGCCTGAAAGCCACCAGCGCCGTCCCGGTGGCGCAACGCTACGGCAAAGAATCCGTGCAGCAGCTCGAGCAGATGCTGACCGAGCGCTCGACCCAGCAAAGCGATCTGCAAAAAGCCCTCGCCGACGCGAACAGCCTGGTCATTACTGCGCAAACCCGCCCAGAGCGCGCCCAGGCTGAAATTTCCACCAGCCAGACGCGCATCCAGCAAATCAATAACGTCCTCAAGAACGGCAAGGACAACGGCAAGACCTTGAGCGGCGAACAACGCGACCTGCTCAATGCTGAACTCGCGGCGCTGAATGCGCTGATCCCGCTGCGTCGCCAGGAACTGGCCGGCAACAGCCAGTTGCAAGACCTGGGCAACAGCCAGCATGACTTGCTCTCGGAAAAATCCGACCGCCTGGATCGCGAAATCCAGGAGCTGCAAAACCTGATCAACCAAAAACGCCTGGCCCAGTCCCAAGAGACCGTGACGCAGCAGTCCATCGAGGCGCAGAAGTCCGGCGGCAGCGCGCTGCTGGCCACCGAAAGCGCGGCGAATCTGAAGCTGTCCGACTACCTGCTCAAAAGCACCGACCGCCTGAACGTCGTCACTCAGCAAAACCTGCAGACCAAGCAGCAGCTCGACAACGTGACCCAGAGCGATTCGGCCCTCGACGAGCAAATCAACGTGCTCAAGGGCAGTCTGCTGCTGTCGAAAATCCTCTACAAACAGAAACAGGCCCTGCCGCGCCTCAAGCTCGACCGCGACCTGGCGGACCAGATCGCCGACATTCGCCTGTATCAGTTCGAAGTCAGCCAACAACGGGAATTGCTCAGCAACCCCGCGACCTACGTCGACAACCTGCTGTCGACTCAGCCTCCCGAGCAAGTCACCCCGCAACTGCGCAAGAACCTGCTGGAAATCGCGACCACCCGCACCGACCTGCTGGAGCGGCTGAACCGTGAACTGAGCGCGGTGCTCAACGAATCGATCACGCTGCAACTCAATCAGAAGCAACTGCTCAGCACCGCGCAAAGCCTGCGGGCGACCCTCGACGAACAGATGTTCTGGATTCCCAGCAACAAGCCGCTCGATCCGGAATGGATGCGCGGCGTGCCGGAGCGTCTGCAACGCCAGGTGGCGACCCTGCCGCTGGCGTCGAGCGTGAGCGAATTGATTGACGGTCTGACTCAGCGACCGCTGCTGTTTCTGCCGTTGGTACTGGTGATCGGCGCCCTGCTATGGCGGCGCAAAAGCCTGTATGCCCGACTGAACAAGGTTCACCAGGACATCGGCCACTTCAAGCGTGACAGCCAGTTGCATACGCCGCAGGCGATTCTGATCAATATTCTGCTGGCATTACCGGTTGCGCTGGGCCTGGCCTTGTGTGGCCTGGCCCTGCAAATCGATGCTCGAGGGCAGAACGCCAACATGGGCTCGGCCTTGTTGCAAATGGCTCAGGCCTGGCTGGTGTTCTACACCGCCTATCGGATCCTTGCGCCGGGTGGCGTCGCCGAACTGCATTTCCGCTGGGAAAAGCCTCAGGTCGAATTCCTTCAGGGCTGGGTCCGTCGTCTCGGGCTGGTGGTCATGGCGTTGGTCGCGGTGGTGGCGGTTGCCGAGCTGCAACCAGCGGCGCTGGCCGATGATGTGCTGGGCATGCCGGTCGTATTGATCTGCTACGCCTTGATGGCCTGGCTGCTCAGCCGACTGCTGATCAGTAGCCCGACGCACGAAAACGCCTCACTGTTCCGCAAAGCGGTCGGGATCCTGTTCACCGTCCTGCCTGTCGCGTTGTTCGTGGCGGTGTGCTTCGGCTACTACTACACCGCGCTGAAGCTCAGCGACCGCTTGATCAACACGCTTTACCTGCTGATGTTCTGGCTGGTGATCGAAGCCACGTTCGTCCGTGGCCTGAGCGTGGCGGCACGTCGTCTCGCGTACCAGCGCGCCCTGGCCAAACGGCAGGCGGCAAAAGAGGCCGGCGATGGCGAAGCGGTAATCGAAGAGCCGACCCTGGACATCGAGAAGGTCAACGAGCAGTCGCTGCGCCTGATTCGCCTGGCGCTGCTCGGCGGCTTCATCGCCGCACTGTACTGGGTCTGGTCCGATCTGATTTCGGTGTTCTCGTACCTCGACAACATCACCCTCTACGAATACACCAGTGGCACCGGCGCCAACATGAGCATGGTGCCGATCAGCATCGGCGACATGCTCGGCGCGCTGATCATCATCGGCATCACCTTTGCCCTCGCGCGAAACCTGCCGGGGCTGCTGGAAGTGTTGGTGTTGTCGAAGCTGAACCTGGCGCAGGGCAGCGCCTACGCCACGACGACGTTGCTGTCCTACGTGATCGCCGGTGTCGGTTTCGTCTCGACCCTGTCCACGCTCGGCGTGAGCTGGGACAAGTTGCAATGGCTGGTGGCGGCGCTCTCGGTGGGGCTTGGTTTCGGCATGCAGGAGATTTTTGCGAACTTCATCTCCGGGATCATGATCCTGTTCGAACGCCCGGTGCGGATCGGCGACACGATCACCATCGGCAACCTGTCGGGCACGGTCAGCAAGATCCGCATCCGCGCCACGACCATCACCGACTTCGACCGCAAGGACATCATTGTCCCGAACAAGACGTTCATCACCGGGCAACTGATCAACTGGTCGCTGACCGACACCATTACCCGCGTGACCTTGAAGCTCGGCGTCGATTACGGCTCGGACCTGGACCTGGTGAAAGAACTGTTGCTCAAAGCCGCCCGGGACAACCCGCGCGTGCTGAAGGATCCGGAACCGCACGTGTACTTCCTGAACTTCGGCGAAAGCACCCTCGACCACGAACTGCGCATGCATGTGCGCGATCTCGGTGACCGCAACCCGGTGCTCGATGAGGTCAACCGCTTCATCAATCGCGAGTTCAAGAAGCAGCACATCAACATTTCGTTCCGGCAGATGGAGGTTTACCTGAAGAACCTGCAAGGCCAGGAATACAAAATGGTGCCGATCGAACCGGAAACCAAAACCATCGTGCCGCTGGTCGATGGCAAACCCGCGCAAGAGCCGCCGCCCGCCAAACTCGACTAACCGCGCTATCCCTAGCAGAATGCTCGGACATTCTGCTGGAGATGGCCGGTGAAAGCCCTCGACGAACTGACCTTCGATAACCGTTTCGCTCGCCTGGGCGATACGTTTTCCGCCCACGTACTGCCTGAGCCGATCGACAACCCGCGTCTGGTCGTCGCGAGCCCCGCCGCCATGGCGTTGCTCGACCTTGATCCCGCCGTCGCTGAAACCCCGGAGTTTGCCGAGCTGTTCAGCGGGCACAAGCTCTGGGCCGACGCGGTGCCGCGGGCGATGGTCTATTCCGGTCATCAGTTCGGTTCGTACAACCCTCAGTTGGGCGATGGCCGCGGGCTGTTGCTGGGCGAGGTTTACAACGAGGCCGGCGAGCATTGGGACCTGCACCTCAAGGGTGCCGGCCAGACGCCTTTTTCGCGCATGGGCGATGGCCGCGCGGTGCTGCGTTCGTCAATCCGCGAGTTTCTTGCATCCGAAGCGCTGCACGCCCTGAACATCCCGACCACCCGCGCGTTGTGCGTAATCGGCTCCGACACCCCGGTGTGGCGCGAAAAACAGGAGCGCGCGGCCATGGTCCTGCGCCTGGCCCCGAGCCATGTGCGCTTCGGGCATTTCGAATATTTCTACTACACCAAACGCCCCGAAAAGCAGAAAGAACTCGGCGAGCACGTGCTGGCCATGCACTTCGCGGAATGCCTCGAACAGCCAGAACCGTACCTGGCGATGTTCCGCGAAATCGTCGAGCGCAATGCCGAGCTGATCGCCAAATGGCAGGCTTATGGCTTCTGCCACGGCGTGATGAACACCGACAACATGTCGATCCTCGGCATCACTTTCGACTTTGGCCCGTTCGCATTCCTCGATGACTTTGACGCCAACTTCATCTGCAACCACTCCGATGATCAGGGCCGTTATTCCTTCAGCAACCAGGTGCCGATCGGCCAATGGAACCTTAGCGCGCTGGCCCAGGCGCTGACGCCGTTCATCAGCGTCGAAGCCCTGCGCGAAACCCTCGGCCTGTACCTGCCGCTGTTCCAGGCTCACTACCTGGACCTGATGCGTCGTCGCCTCGGCTTCACCACCGCTGAAGACGAGGACCAGAAACTGCTGGAACAGCTGCTGCAACTGATGCAGAACAGCGGCGTCGATTACAGCCTGTTCTTTCGACGCCTCGGCGATGAATCGCAGGAGCTGGCCGTTGCCCGATTGCGCGACGACTTTGTCGACATCAAGGGCTTCGATGCCTGGGCCGAGCTGTATGTCGCCCGTGTTGCTCGCGAAGGTGAAGTTGATCAGGAACAGCGCCGCCAACGGATGCACGCGGTCAATCCGCTCTACATTCTGCGCAACTACCTCGCGCAAAAAGCCATCGATGCGGCGGAAAGCGGTGACTACTCAGAGGTTCGCCGCTTGCATGCGGTGTTGAGCAAGCCGTTTGAGGAGCAGCCGGGGATGGAGAGCTATGCCGAGCGGCCGCCGGAGTGGGGCAAGCATTTGGAGATTAGTTGCTCTTCCTGAACCCGGCTAGATAAAGGTTTCCACTGACGTACCGAAGCGCTCGGCCAACCAACGGATCTGCCGCAGGTTGAGCTGACGCTTGCCGCTCAGGATTTCGGACACCACCGATTGAGTGCCAACACCTGGCAGATCGCTCTGAGTCAAACCGTGCTCCCGCATCATGTAACCAAGAACATCAGCACCGCTTGCTTCGGGCATAGGGCGATGTTTGTGATCCCATTCCTCTATCCAGTCGCCAATGATGTCGACAAGACTCATCAGTGGATGCGACTCGTCATCACCGGTTATTTCGAGCAACTCATCAAGCGCAAGAACCAGCCTGTCGTAGTCGTCTTCGTTTTTCGGCTTGCGCAACAATGGCGAAACGAACGCCCAGTGCTCAGCCGCCTGTTTGATCAATGCACTCATTCTTTTCCCTCCTTCCATTTTCCTCGGTCATATTCGCGATGATCCAGCACGTGTTTGATGTACAGCTTCTGGCTCCGGTACCTGACATATGCAATCAAACGCAGCTTATTCCCCCCAATATCGAATACATGTAACTCACCAACTTTGTCCGTCGCAGAAAACAACGATTTCATGGCGGCAAAATCACAAGGACTATTGCGCTTGACCATTCGATACCAATGGTCAAGCGCAGTTGCTGCATTTGGCCATTTTTCCTTTGAGTCCCATATTCGTTTTTCAGAAAACACACGCATGCAATTTCCTTATCGCATTGGCTATGGATGAGTTAACCACAGGAGGCAAATATCGCAAGTTGCGATAATCATAGGCCGACCAGCGGCGCGCCAGCGTCTCCTAGCGTAGATTCGCTGCGCTTGTTCGAACGGTTGAAAATATGAGCAAACGTCTCCAAATCAGGAGGACGCCGCCTTAAAAGGACCACCCTCATGACCGAACCACTCCTCATCCCCTGCCCCCACTGCAACGGCCTCAACCGCATCCCTGCCGAGCGCCTCAGCGACCACCCGAAATGCGGTCGTTGCAAAGCCGAGGTCTTGCTGAGCAAGCCTTTCGAATTGAACCAAGGTGATTACGCCAGTCAGATCAAGGGTGATCTGCCGTTGCTGGTGGACGTGTGGGCGGACTGGTGCGGGCCGTGCAAGTCGTTTGCCCCGGTGTTCGAGCAGGCGGCCAGTCAGTTGGCGGGAAAATGCAGGCTGGCCAAGCTGGACAGCGAGGCTAATCAGCAGCTGTCCGCCCAGTTGGGGATTCGCTCGATTCCGAGCCTGATTCTGTTCAAGAACGGCCGGGAAGTGGCGCGCCAGAGCGGCGCCTTCCCGTTACCGCAGTTGATGAGCTGGTTGCGTAGCCAGGGAATCTAAAGCCACCACAAATCAAATGTGGGAGCGAGCAGGTTCGCTCCCACATGGTTTGAGTGTTGCCGGGAAAAATCAGGCGCTTTCGAGAAGGTGATGCAGCTCGACAAATTGCTGCGTCAACTTGTGCCGTGGATCGAGGTGGATCAGCGGCGTATTGGCCTGGTGCGATTCGCGCATGCGCACCGAACTGCCCAAATACACCGGCAACACCGGCAAGCCCTCGGCAATCAATTCGTCGAGGATTTGCTGCGGCAGGCTGGCGCGGGCCTGAAACTGGTTGACGACAATGCCCTCGACCTCCAGCCCTTCGTTGTGGTCTTCCTTCAGTTCTTCGATTTCTGCCAGCAAGCCGTACAGCGCTTGACGGGAGAAGCTGTCGCAGTCGAACGGGATCAGCACACGATCAGCGGCAATCAAGGCAGAAACCGCATAAAAATTTAACGCTGGCGGGGTATCGAGGTAGATCCGGTCGTAGTCCTCGGCCAGTTCGTCGAGCAGTTTGCGCAGCTTGTTGATCTTGTGTTTCGCCTCAAGCTTGGGCTGCAAGTCCGCCAGTTCGGCGGTGGCGGTAATGACGTGCAGGTTCTCGAATGGCGTTTCGTAGATATCGACCTGGCTTTTCTTTGAGAACGGCCCCGAAGACAGTGTTTGCTTGAAAAAGTCGGCGATCCCCATCGGGATGTCATTACCGGTTAGCCCGGTGAGGTACTGGGTGGAATTGGCCTGAGCGTCGAGGTCCACCAACAGGGTGCGATAGCCCTCGCTGGCACTGACCGCCGCCAGATTGCAGGCAATGCTGGATTTGCCTACGCCGCCTTTCTGATTGAAAACCACGCGCCGCATGTCAAAACCTCCGTGTATCAAAGAATGACCGAGTGTAGTAGTCCACGGCGTTGATTAGCTACCTCGCCGGCATAGGGACTACACAGTCAGGTGCAAACCCTCACTGGAAAAGCCGCCATCTCGTCCAGAAAAATGCGCCAGGGGCCGACAGACATTCGCCCTCCGATGTGGATAATGGCCAAACGACAGCCACTCACGGACCAATCGGTACATTTCGTTGAGCAAAATGTAACCAGCATTTGCTACGCGCTCACCGCACCGGGATAATGCGCGCCACTCGACGCTCTGCGTCACGTCAGGTGAGCCGCTGATTTGCGACTTGCCGCGTCAAGAAAGCCCGCAGGGGCGGGATGAATGCCTGTGATCAACTTCAACATCGCCCAATGGCGCGCGTGGGCCCCTGGGCTCGAAAGCGTGGACGATTGGCAGGCCTGGAGCCGCCAACCGGTCGCGCCGCCAGGTTGCGATGCCGCCCCCGACGTCTCGTTTCTGCCGGCCATGCAACGGCGGCGGCTCAGCCGTCTGGCGCGAATGGCATTCAGTGTCGGCTGGCCGTTGGCCGATGGTCGCCCTGACCTACCGCTGGTCTTTATTTCCCGCCACGGCGAGACCCCGCGCACCTTTGATATCCTCAGCGACCTGGCCGCCGATCAGCCACTGTCGCCGACCCAGTTCAGCCTGTCTGTGCATAACGCAGTCATCGGCCTGTGGTCGATCATGCGCGGCGAAACCAGCGAAATGACTGCCCTGGCTGCGGCTGGCGATGGCCTTGAGCACGGCATGCTAGAGGCTGCGGCACTGCTTGCCGAAGGGGCGCCTGCGGTCCTGCTGGTGGTCACCGAAGAACAGCCACCCGAAGCTTATTCGGACTGGATCGACGACGTGCCCTTCCCTTACGCGGTGGGTTTATTGCTGACGCCCGGCAATGACTGGCAGCTGTCCCTGAACAGCACCCCGGATGTGTTGTCCAAAGCCCACTGGCCCCATGCCCTGAATCTCTTGCGTACCCTGCTTGGCCAGCAGACCACCTGCCAACATGCCTGGAAAAATCGTGTATGGACCTGGCAACGCAACCTGTAACCGAAAAAAACCGCGACGCCTATTACTGGCGTTTGCTGGCCACCGCCGCAAGCTTCACCCTCTTCGGACTGGGCGGGCTGTGCCTGCGCCTGGTCGTTTTTCCGGTGCTGAGCTGCCTGCCCGGCAGTGCGCAGACGCATCGCTTGCGGGCGCGTCAAACCGTCAGCCGCTGTTTCTGGTTTTTTGTCCGGTTCATGGCCCGCACAGGCGTGCTGACCTACGACATCGAAGGCGCGGAAAAGCTGGGTCGACCAGGCCAGATGATCATCGCCAATCACCCGTCGCTGATCGACGTGGTGTTCCTGATTGGTCTGGTGCGCCATTCCAACTGCGTGGTCAAAAGCAGCCTCTGGGAAAACCCCTTCACCCGGGGCCCGCTGCGCCGTACCGAATACATCAGCAACGACGGCAGCATGGACATGCTCGACGCGGCGGCCGACGCGCTGAAAAGCGGCCAGACCCTGATCATTTTCCCCGAGGGCACGCGAACGCAGCCAGGCGAAGCGCCCTCCTTTCATCGGGGTGCGGCGTCGATCGCACTGCGCGGTGCGAAAATCCTCACCCCGGTGATCATCAAGGTCAGCCCGACCACACTGACCAAGGCCGAACCCTGGTATCGGATCCCCAAACGCCGCGTGCACTTCAGTTTCCGTGTCGGGGCCGATATAGACCCACAGGCCTTCGCCGCACAAGGCCCGGCACCGCAAGCCTCGCGCAAGCTCAATGATTACCTGCATCACTACTTTATTAAGGAGCTCGCCGAAGATGAGCGATCTGCACCGTGAAATCAAAGAACTGATCATCGAAGCCCTGGGCCTCGAAGACATCAGTGCGCAAGACATCGGCGACAACCAGACGCTGTTCGGCGAAGGCCTGGGCCTGGACTCGGTCGACGCCCTGGAACTCGGCCTGGCGATCCAGAAAAAGTACGGCATCAAAATCGACGCCGACGCCAAGGACACCCGTAATCACTTCAGCAACGTGGCGAGCCTTGCGGCGTTCGTCACTGCAAAACAGGCAGCTTGAGACCGGACCATGCAAACTCGTGACGACATTTTCAACACCCTGCGCGATGCCTTGGTCGAACTCTTCGAGCTGGATCCCGAACGTGTCAGCCTCGATTCCAACCTGTACCAGGACCTGGAAATCGACAGCATTGACGCGGTCGACCTGATCGATCACATCAAACGCCAGACCGGCAAGAAAATCGCCGCCGAAGAATTCAAATCGGTGCGTACCGTCAGCGACGTTGTCGAGGCGGTCTACCGTCTGGTTCAGCCGGCCGCATGAGTCGACTGATCGGCCTCGGCCTGTTGCTCGCGGGGCTGCTGTACCCTTTTGCGGTGTATTTCGGCATGGAGCATTTCGCCCCGTGGCAGTTCGGTCTGCTGCTGGGCAGCCTGTGGCTGGCGCGAGCGGTGACGGGGGCGCGTCGACCGGGAAGCCTGTGGATGGCCACCGTCGCCATCGTGTTTTGCCTGCTGCTCGCACTGTTTGACAGCCCCGCCATGCTGCGCTGGTACCCCGTGCTGATCAGCGGCTTCATGCTGGTGCTGTTCGGGTTGAGCCTCAAATTCGGTCCGCCGATGATCGAGCGTCTGGCCCGCCTGCGTGAGCCACGTTTGCCGGCCAAGGCGATTCGCTACACCCGCCAGGTCACCATTGCCTGGTGTTGGTTTTTTCTCTGCAACGGTTTGTGCGCCGCCGCCCTGACCCTTTGGGCGCCGCTGAGTTGGTGGATGTTGTACACCGGCCTGATCTCCTATGGATTGATCGGCCTGATGTTTGCCATTGAATGGCTTATACGACAACGGGTACGAGGCCACCCATGAATTGGATAAAACTTGAGCAATTGTTGCTCAAGGCTCAACCGGAACGCGCCGTAACGGCCGGGCCGGTGCTGAATCACGCGCAGTTGTGCGAACAGGCCCTGAGCCTGGCCGCTGGCCTGCAAGCCCTGGGTGCGCAGCGCATCGCCGTGCATCTGGAAGATGCCGCCGACCTGGCGATTGCTCTGCTCGGCGCCTGGCGTGCCGGGGTCAGCGTGCTGCTGCCTGCCGACCTGCAACCCCAGACGCGCCAGCGCTGGTCCGGCGAAGTCGATCTGTGGCTGACCGACCAGGCCGATGACGCACATCTGAGCGATTACCGACAGGCCCCCCTGGCCGCCGCGGCGCTGGACCTGGAGCGCTGCACACTGAGCCTGTGCACTTCCGGCTCCAGTGGCGAACCCAAGCGCATCGACAAAAACCTGCGCCAACTGGCCAATGAAGTCGAAGCACTGGAACAGCTCTGGGGCGCCAATTTGGGCGAAGCCTGCATCATCGGCAGCGTTGCCACCCAGCACATCTACGGTCTGCTGTTTCGGGTGTTGTGGCCGCTGTGCGCCGGGCGCGTGTTCTTGCGCAAGCAACTGGCCTTCCCGGAAGATTTACAGCGCGCCAGCCGCGAACACCCAGCCTTCGCCTGGGTGTGCAGCCCGGCGCTGCTCAAACGCATGGGCGACAACCTTGACTGGCCGAGTTTGAGCGCGGTTCGTCGGGTGTTCTCCTCGGGTGGCGCATTACCGGCCGAGGCCGCGCAAAGTCTGCAGCAACGCTTGCAACAGTGGCCGACGGAAATCCTCGGCAGTTCGGAAACCGGCGGCATTGCCTGGCGTCAGGGACTTGATCTGTGGCAGCCGTTTGCGGGCATCGAATTGAATCAGGACAGCGATGGCGCGCTGCTAATTGCCTCGCCGTACTTGCCACCCGGCCATATTGAACACACCGCAGATGCCGCGCGAATCGCTGCCGATGGCCGCTTCGAATTGCTGGGCCGGCTGGACCGAATCGTCAAACTGGAAGAAAAACGGATCTCGCTGCCGATGCTCGAACAGGCGCTGATGGCCCACGACTGGGTCGCCGACGCGCGCCTCGGCGTGGTCCAGGAAAATCGTGCGTCGCTGGGGGCGTTGCTGGTGCTCAGCGAATCGGGTTTGCAAGCCTTGCGCAAGCAAGGTCGACGTACCCTCACTCAGGAACTGCGCCAACACCTGAACCAGCATTGCGAAGCCCTTGCCTTGCCTCGTCGCTGGCGTTTACTGCGGCAGTTACCGCTGAACGCTCAGGGCAAACTGCCTCAGGCCGACGTCGAAGCCTTGTTGCTGGCGTCGCGTCCGAAGACGCCACAAGTGCTGGAGCAGGTCGAAGTCGATGGCGAATGGAGCCTGCAACTGGCGGTGCCACCGGACCTCGCGTACTTCAGCGGTCATTTCCCCCAGGCGCCGGTATTGCCCGGCGTGGTGCAAGTGGACTGGGCCCTGAGCCTCGGCCAACAGTTGATGAACCTGCCAGCAACATTCGCCGGCATGGAAGTGCTGAAATTCCAGCAACTGGTGCGCCCCGGCGATGAAATCCAGTTACACCTGCGCTTCGATCCGGTACGCAGCAAGTTGTATTTCGCCTATCGCAACGAGACCGCCACGTGCTCCAGCGGGCGGATTTTGCTGGAGGCTTCGGGTGATGAGTAAGTCGGGCGAGTGCTGCTCGCGATGCAGGCGCCTCGGTCTTACAGGCGAAACCCAAAATGCATAACCCTTGCGCAATTATCCCGGTCTACAACCACGAAACCGCGATCACTACCGTGGTCGACGCAGTGATCGCAAGCAACTTGCCATGCATTCTGGTAGACGATGCCAGCGACCCGTCCTGCGCGGCGGTGCTCGATCAACTGGCCCGGCGCGAGATGGTTTACCTGATCCGCCTCGCCGCGAATCAAGGCAAGGGCGGCGCGGTCATGACCGGTCTGCGCGAAGCGTCGCGCCTGGGCTTCAGCCACGCCTTGCAGGTCGACGCCGACGGACAGCACGACCTGCAAGACGTCGCGACCTTCATCGAACACTCGCGCGTCCACCCGCGCGCGGTGATCTGCGGCTATCCGCAATACGACGCCAGCGTGCCGAAAGGCCGGTTGTACGCCCGCTACCTGACGCACGTGATGGTCTGGATCAACACCCTGTCGTTGCAGATTCGCGACTCCATGTGCGGCTTCCGCGTCTATCCGTTGCCAGCAACCCTGGCAGTGATCGAGTCAGCGAAGATCGGCAAGCGCATGGACTTCGACTCAGACATTCTGGTGCGCCTGGCCTGGCGCAATCAGCCGATGCAGTGGTTGCCGACCAAGGTGCATTACCCGCTGGACGGCGTCTCGCATTTCCGCATGTTCCACGACAATGTGCTGATTTCGAGCATGCACACCCGGTTGTTCTTCGGCATGTTGCTGCGGGCACCGGTGATCCTCTGGCGACGGTGGCGGGCATGAGCAGCAACACAGATAAAGAACACTGGGCCGACCGCCAGGAGCGCGGCAGTTTCTGGCTGATGAAGCTCACCGCGTTCGGCGCCAAGGTACTCGGCCGCCGATTGTTGAGCCCGCTGTTGTACGGCATCGTCCTGTACTTTTTCCTGTTCGGTCGCAGTGCCCGCCACAGCGCCTGGCAATATCAGCAACGCCTGGCCGACTGGAGCGCTCGCACTGAATTGCGCCCGACCCATTTGCGGGTGTTCGGCCAATTCATGGCCTTCGCCGATTCGATGCTCGACAAACTCGACGTGTGGAACGGCAAGTTGAGCATCGAGCAGATCGAAATCATCGATCCGGCATTGCTGCGCAATCAGCTGCGCGGCAGCCGCGGGCAACTGCTGGTGGGCGCGCATTTGGGCAATCTCGAGGTGTGCCGGGCGCTGGCGGAAATCGGCGAAAAGGTCACGATGAACGTGCTGGTGCACACCAAGCACGCCGAGCAGTTCAACCGTTTGCTCGGCGAAGCCGGGGCGACCAATCTGCGGCTGATTCAGGTCAGCGAGCTCGACCCGGTGATCATGCTGCAACTGCACGAACGCCTGGAGCGCGGCGAGTGGCTGGCGATTGCCGGTGATCGCGTGCCGTTGCATGGCGGGCGCAGCGTGACCGTGGATTTCCTCGGGCATCCGGCAAAGTTTCCGCAAGGGCCGTGGTTGCTTGCGGGGCTGTTGAAATGCCCGGTCAACCTGCTCCTGTGCCTGAAGAAACCCGACGGTGATTACCGGCTGACCCTCGAACCGTTCGCCGATGCGATCACCTGGAAGCGCAGCGACCGCGAACAGGTCATTCATCAGTGGGCGACCCGCTACGCCGAGCGCCTGGGTCACTATTGCCTTGAAGCGCCTCAACAATGGTTCAACTTTTACCCTTTCTGGAAGACCGATGACGACGCCAACGCTTGAGCCGGTAACCTTCGGCGAACTCCCTTTGCGCATCGAAGACGTGCTGGCCCTGGCCAACCGTCAGGTGCCGACGCAGTTGCAGGCTGATCCTGCCTACCGCGAGCGCATCGCCAAGGGCGCGCGATTCCTCGATTCCCTGCTGGACAAGGAAGGCGTGATCTATGGCGTGACCACCGGTTACGGCGATTCCTGTGTGGTCGCGGTGCCGCTGCATCACGTCGAGGCGTTGCCCCGTCATCTGTACACGTTCCACGGCTGCGGCCTGGGCAAACTGCTCGACGCACAAGCCACTCGCGCGGTGCTCGCAGCGCGTTTGCAGTCGCTGTGTCACGGCGTGTCCGGGGTGCGCGTGGAACTGCTGGAACGCCTGCAAGCGTTCCTCGAACACGACATCCTGCCGCTGATTCCGGAAGAGGGCTCGGTGGGCGCCAGCGGTGATCTGACGCCCCTGTCCTATGTGGCCGCGACCTTGTCCGGCGAACGCGAAGTGATGTTCCGTGGCGAACGCCGCCAGGCCGCCGATGTGCACCGCGAACTCGGTTGGGAGCCGCTGGTTCTGCGCCCGAAAGAAGCCCTCGCGCTGATGAATGGCACCGCCGTGATGACCGGCCTCGCCTGCCTCGCCTACGCCCGCGCCGACTACCTGCTGCAACTGGCGACGCGTATCACCGCGCTGAACGTGGTCGCGCTGCAAGGCAACCCGGAGCACTTCGACGAACGCCTGTTCGCCGCCAAACCGCATCCGGGGCAGATGCAAGTCGCCGCGTGGCTGCGCAAGGATCTGGCGATCGACGCGCCCACCGCGCCGCTGCATCGCCTGCAAGACCGCTATTCGCTGCGTTGCGCACCACACGTGCTCGGCGTATTGGCCGACAGCCTGAACTGGCTGCGCTCGTTCATCGAGATCGAACTCAACAGCGCCAACGACAACCCGATCATCGACGCTGAAGCCGAACGCGTGTTGCACGGTGGGCACTTCTACGGCGGCCATATTGCGTTTGCCATGGACAGCCTGAAAAACCTGGTGGCCAACGTAGCCGACCTGCTCGACCGTCAACTCGCGTTGCTGGTGGACGAACGTTACAACCATGGTTTGCCGAGCAATCTGTCCGGCGCCACCGCGGATCGCGCGATGCTCAACCACGGCTTCAAAGCCGTGCAGATCGGCACCAGCGCCTGGACTGCCGAAGCGCTGAAAAACACCATGCCGGCCAGCGTGTTTTCACGTTCCACCGAATGCCACAACCAGGACAAAGTGAGCATGGGCACCATCGCTGCCCGTGATGCGATCCGCGTGCTGGAGCTGACCGAACAGGTCGCCGCCGCTACCCTGCTTGCCGCCAATCAGGGCGTGTGGCTGCGTAGCAAAGCTGAAGATGCCCGCCCGCTGCCACCGGCCCTCGCCGCCATGCATGAAGAGTTGGCCAAGGACTTCCCGCCGGTCATCGAAGACCGCGCGCTGGAAGGCGAATTGCGCCTGTGCCTGAAGCGGATTGCCGAGCAACACTGGAGGTTGCATGCGTAGCAAGGGAGTGCTTCACACCGATACGGAAATCCTCGTGCCGTTCTTTGACGTCGACACCATGAACGTCGTCTGGCACGGCCATTACGTCAAATACCTGGAAGTCGCTCGCTGCGCGCTACTGGACAGGATCGGCCACAACTACACGGCCATGGTCGAATCGGGTTACGCCTGGCCGGTGATCGACCTGCAGTTGCGCTATGTGCGCGGTGCGGTGTTTGGTCAGAAGCTGAACGTGCGGGCGAATCTGGTGGAGTGGGAAAACCGTCTGAAGATCAATTACCTGATCAGCGATCTGCAAACCGGTGAACGTTTGACCCGGGCCAGTTCCGTGCAGGTGGCCGTCGACATGAGCAGCCGAGAGATGCAGTTGGCCTCACCGAAGGTCTTCACCGATGCCGTCGCAAGGGCCCTGTCATGATTTTCTGCCCCCCCCATTCCCCTGTAAGAGCCGGCTTGCCGGCGATGGTCGTTAACGATGACGCTGGGCACCTGACACTCCGTGGCGCTCTCAGGCTTTTCGCGAGCAAGCTCGCTCCTACCGTGTTGTGCGTGTTGCTGGGCATTCCAGGGCTGGCTCACGCCTTCGACCTGCAACAGCTTAGCGATCAGTTGGCCAAGCCTGATGTGATCCACGGCCACTTCATCCAGGAAAAACACCTGCGTGCCCTGCCCCAACCGTTGACCAGCAAGGGCACCTTCGTCCTCGCGAAAAACCACGGCCTGCTGTGGTTGCTGAAAACCCCGCTGCAACAGGATTACCGCATCACCGCCAAAGGCATCGCGCGACGTGACGCCAGCGGTTGGCAGATGCTGCCGGGCAAGAGTGCCGGTGCCGAACAGAACCGCTTGTTCCTCGCCGTGCTGCAAGGCGACAGCAGCGGGCTGCAACGGGATTTCGAACTGTCGCTGAGCGGTGAGGCGCAGCACTGGAAACTGACGCTGACCCCGCGCTCGCTGCTGCTCAAGCAGGTGTTCAATCAGATCAACATCACCGGCGGCGAATTGGTGAGCACCATCGAGCTGCTGGAAACCCAGGGCGACAGCACCTTGCTGCGCATGCAAGACAGCAGCACCCAACCGTTGAGCGACGCGGAGCAACACGACTTTGCCGAGTGAACGCACGCTTCCACGTTTGTTTCTGATCCTGCTGCTGGCCGTACTCGCGCTCGCCGGTTGGCAATGGCGTGACGGCGCACCGCTGTCGGCCAACCTGATGGAACTGGTGCCGGGCACCGCGCCCGACGTACTGGAGCTGCTCGCCGAACAACGCATGCAAGAACCGCTGAACCGCGAAATGCTGGTGCTGGTCGGTCACACTGATCGCCAGCAGGCGGTGGCCATGGCGCAAAAACTGGGCGAGCAGTGGCAGGCCAGCGGCCTGTTCGAAAAGGTCAATTGGACCCTGCAAGCCGACTTGCCCGCGCTGCGCACGCAACTGTTGCAAGGCCGATTGGCGATGCTCTCGACAGCGGATCGCCAGCAATTGATCGAGCACCCCGACACCTTTATTCAGCAACGGGTGCAGGCGCTGTTCGACCCGTTCACCGGTTTCAGCCTGGTGCCGAGTCAGGATGACTGGCTGGGCCTGACCGGGCGTATCCAGAACAGCCAGCCGCAACACGGTTCAGTGCAACTGGACATCGGCAGCGGCGCACTGGTCGCCGATGCCGACGGCAAGAGCTGGGTGTTGCTGCGAGCGCGCACCACCGGCAATGCCTTTGACATGAACCTGCCGCTGCAAGTGGCCGATCTGCTCAAGCACAGCCGCGAAGAAGCGGCTCAGAGCGGCGTGCGACTGCTGGCTGCCAGCGGCTTGCTCTATGCAGCGGCTGGTCAACAACAAGCCACCCGGGAAATGACCTGGGTCGGTGGCGGCGCCACGGTCGGCATTCTGTTGCTGTTGTTGCTGGCCTTCCGCCGTTTGCGCGTGTTGCTGGCGTTCGTTCCGGTACTGGTGGGCATGCTGTTCGGCGCCGTGGCGTGCGTGGCGCTGTTCGGCCATATGCATGTGATGACACTGGTGCTCGGCTCCAGCCTGATCGGCGTCGCGGTCGATTACCCGTTACACTACTTGTCCAAGAGCTGGAGCCTGAAGCCCTGGCACAGCTGGCCGGCGCTGCGCCTGACGTTGCCGGGGCTGACGCTGAGCCTGATCACCAGTTGCATCGGTTACCTCGCGCTGGCCTGGACGCCGTTCCCGGCCCTGACCCAGATTGCGGTGTTCTCCGCTGCGGGCCTCCTTGGCGCGTACCTGTCGGCGGTGTGCCTGTTGCCCGCGCTGCTCAAGGGCTCGGATTTGCGTCCGGCACAATGGCCATTGCGTGTCGCCGACTATTTGCTGGCACTGCGCGAAAGGCTGCTGAGCTTCGCCCGTACGCCAGTGCTGCTGGCGCTGCTGATTGCCTTCTGCGTGGGCGGTCTGTTGCAGCTCGACAGCAAAAACGATATTCGCCAATGGGTCGGCGCACCGCAGCAATTGACGGACGAAGCCCAGACCATCGCGCGCATCACCGGCTACCAACCCACCAGCCAGTTCTTCCTGGTGCGAGCGGCCAATCAACAAGAATTGCTCGAACGCCAAACCGCGTTGAGCGAGCGGCTGGATCAGTTGATCAATCTGGAAAAACTTCAGGGCTATCTGTCGCTGAACCAACTGGTCAGCCAGCCAAACGTGCAACTGCAAGTGCGCGAAGCGCTGAGCAAGTTGCCGGCGTTCTGGCAACCGTTGCTCGACGTCGGCGTACCGCTCGAAGCACTGAAAACCGAGTTGGCGAAGCTACAAGCGTTGCCTGTTGAAGACATCGACAGCGCGCTGACCGGACCGTTGGCCGAACCCTATCGAACCCTATGGCTGGGCCCGACCGAGGATGGCGTGGCGGCGATGGTCAGCCTGCAAGGCCTGAACAACCCTGCGCTATTGCGCGTTCAGGCGCTGGATTTGCCGGGGGTGGAACTGGTGGATCGACTGGGTGAACTGAACAAAGTGTTTGCCCAGACGCAGATCAGCGCCGCTGAACTGAAACTCGCCTCCTGCGTGTTGATCGTGCTGGTGCTGATCCTGCCATTCGGCCTCGGCGGCGCGTTGCGCATTGTCGCCCTGCCGCTGCTGGCGGCGTTGTGCAGCCTTGCCAGTCTCGGCTGGCTCGGTCAGCCACTGACGTTGTTCAGCCTGTTCGGCCTGCTGCTGGTGACGGCGATCAGCGTCGACTATGCGATCCTCATGCGCGAACAGGTCGGCGGCGCCGCCGTCAGCCTGCTGGGCACCTTGCTGGCGGCGTTGACCACGTGGCTGTCGTTCGGATTGCTGGCCGTGTCCAGCACCCCCGCGGTGAGTAATTTCGGGTTGTCGGTGAGCCTTGGCCTGGCGTTCAGCTTCATCCTTGCGCCGTGGGCCGGACGGCAGATACATGCGACCACCGTCGCGGAGTCGGCAGCGTGATGGTCGTGCTGTTCTGGGCAATGGCCCTGGCGCTGTTCGCCGTGGCCACCCGCGTCGGGCGTCACTTCTGTTTGATCCCGATCGTCAGCCAGTTGTTGCTGGCCACCGTCGGTTTGCCGCTGCTGATGTACTTCTGGATCGAACCTCAGTGGCACTTGAGCGGCGCGACGCTGGTCGCGCCGATCTGGCTGAAAAACCTCTACAGCCTGAGTTTCGCGCTGCTGCTGGGCTACATCCTCAGCGACGTGATTGATCTGCGCCTTGATCGCCAGAGCCTGAAAATCGCTCTGCCGAGCTTCTGCGTTCCGTTTGCCTGCGGCCTGGCCACGGCGATCTGGCTGCTGCCGCCACAGCCGTGGATCAGCTCTTTGGCGGTTGGCCTGCTGTTCGCCATCACCGCGATCCCGGTGTTGTACCTGTACCTTCGGCATATCGATTACCCGGTCGCCGCCACCCGGCGATTGGTGCAAACCGCGATCCTCATCGACCTCACCTGCTGGACACTGTTCGCCATCGCCCAGGGCAGTCTGCACCTGAGCAGTCTGCTGCTGCCTCTGGCCGGCGCGTGCCTGCCCGTGCTGCTGCGAGTTCTCGGCTTGCGCCAGCCACGGTTGTACAGCGGCTGTTTCTTCGCGCTGCTGGTGGTGGCCGAGCACTACAAACTCAATGCGCTGATTTTCGGCATCGGTTACTTGTTGTGCATGGCCGCGCTGAAAGTGCCGCTGGTGCTGCCCATGCCGGCGGTGTGGATGAATCGCCTGCAGACCCACATCGCGATCCCGCTGATCCTGACGTTCGGCATCGTGCAGATCAATGTCCACAGCGCCATGGACAGCCTGAGCTGGGCGCAACTGGCCGCGCTGCTGCTGTTGCCGATTGCCAGCAAACTGCTGGGCAACTGGCTGGGACTTGGCTGGGCCGGCGCTTCGTTTGCGGGCGCCAGCCGCTGGCGTGAAAGTGTGCTGCTGAATATTCGCGGCTTGAGCGAGATCGTCTTTCTCAACCTGCTGCTGCAACAACACCTCATCAGCCCGCCGCTGTACTTTGCGCTGATGCTGATGGGCCTGATCGCGACACTGCTGCCGGCATTGGTCGGTATGCACCGAATCCCTTTGAAAGCTGCCGTCCCGGCAAGGAGCCCCCATGCCAATCGTTGAAATGGAACGTCGTCAGGTAGTGATCATCGGCGCCGGCCCATCGGGCGCCATTGCGGCCGCGCTGCTCAAGCGCAAGGGGCATGACGTTCTGGTGATCGAGCGCCAGCATTTCCCACGGTTCTCCATCGGCGAAAGCCTGCTGTCGCACTGCCTGGATTTCGTCGAAGAAGCCGGCATGCTGGAGGCCGTGAACGCAGCCGGTTTCCAACTGAAAACCGGTGCGGCGTTCGCCTGGGGCGAGCAGTACAGCGCCTTCGATTTCGGCGACACGTTCAGTAACGGCAAGCCGACCACGTTTCAAGTCCAGCGCGCCGATTTCGACAAGCTGCTGGCCGATCAGGCCGCCCTGCAAGGTGTGGAAATCCGCTACGGTGAAGCGATCGTCAGCGTCGATGTCGATCGGGCAAAACCTCTGCTCGGCGTGCAACGCGAGGACGGTAGCGAGTACCGCGTCGAGGCTGATTTCATGCTCGATGCCAGCGGCTACGGCCGCGTCCTGCCGCGCCTGCTGGACCTCGAGGCGCCGTCGAACTTCCCGGTGCGTCAGGCGGTGTTCACCCACGTCGAAGACCACATCGACCACCCGGGTTTCGACCGCACGAAAATCCTCGTCACCACCCATCCGACCCAACGCGATGTCTGGTTCTGGACCATCCCGTTCAGCAACGGCCGGTGCTCGGTGGGCGTGGTCGCGGCGGCGGAACATTTCGCCGGTCGCGGCGAGAATCTGGACGATTGCCTGCGCGGCTTCATTGCCGAAACGCCGAGCCTCAGCGGCGTGTTGAACAACGCGGTGTGGGACACGCCGGCACGCACCATCGGCGGCTACTCGGCCAACGTCAAAACCCTGCACGGCCCGGGCTTTGCGCTGTTGGGTAACGCGGCAGAGTTTCTCGACCCGGTGTTCTCCTCCGGCGTGACCATCGCCATGCGTTCGGCGAGCATGGCCGCCGCAGTGCTGCACCGCCAACTGCAAGGTGAACGTGTCGACTGGCAAACCGAGTTCGCCGCACCGCTCAAACGCGGCGTCGACACCTTCCGCTGCTACGTCGAAGGCTGGTACGCCGGGACGTTCCAGGATGTGATTTTCCATCCGGACAGCTCGCCGGACATCCGCCGCATGATCAGCTCGATCCTCGCCGGCTATGCCTGGGATGAGCGAAACCCATTCGTCGCCGAACCGAAACGCCGGCTGCGGATGCTGTCGGAACTCTGTGCAAGGGATGCCACATGAGCTACTTGAGCGACAACTACGTCGAGGAAACCCGCTTCGGGTTCTGGTTCCTGCGCAGCCATACCTGGCAGCACCATGTACTGCGCGTCGCGATCAATGACCTGCGCAGCCTGTTCAGCGAACCGTTGCCAAGCCATCCGGTGTTGCTGGATGCCGGTTGCGGTCAGGGCAAGTCGTTCCAGTATTTGCGCCAGACCTTTACCCCGCAGCGCCTGATCGGTGTGGACGCCGACCCGCACAGCCTCGACTTGAGCGGCGAAGAAGCCGCCCGTCAGGGCATGGACGTGGAGTTGATCGGCAGCGACTGCGCCACGCTGGCCGTGCCGGACGCCAGCGTCGATCTGCTGTTCTGTCACCAGACCTTCCATCATCTGGTGGAACAGGACAAAGCCCTCGCCGAGTTCTACCGCGTGCTCAAGCCGGGCGGTTATCTGCTGTTCGCCGAATCCACCGAGGCTTACATTGATACCTGGGTGATTCGCTGGTTGTTCCGCCATCCGATGCACGTGCAGAAGAGCGCCGCCGAGTACCTCGATATGATTCGTCGCCAGGGCTTCGAATTCGGCCCGCACAACGTGTCTTATCCGTATTTGTGGTGGAGCCGCGCCAAGGATTTCGGCCTGCTTGAGCGCTGGGGTCTGCGCCGGCCAAAACCCTTCGGCCAACGGGAAGAAACCCTGGTCAATGTGGTGGCGCGCAAACCGCTTGAAGGTGTTGTGTGATGTTCATTGTCAGTGGCTCGAAGTACACGCCTTGTGGGAGCGGGCTTGCTCGCGAAAGCGGTGGGTCAGCCAACATAATGGTTGAATGTAACGCCGCCTTCGCGAGCAAGCCCGCTCCCACAGGGGCGGCGGCGCTGCTGAGATTTATGTTGCTAGGCTGCGTGCTGTTGCTGAGCGCCTGCGCCAGCCAGGCGCCGCTACCCGAGCAAATCCCGAACCTGCCGTTGCCACAGCAATTGCACATTCAGCGTCTGCTGGACGGCCAGCGTCAGGACTGGGTGCTGGTGATTGTCCGCGAAGGCCCGGGCATTCGCTGGTCGATGATGGACTTGCTGGGCATTCCACAGGCCCGTCAGAAACTGATCGACGGGCAATGGCAGGCGGACGGCCTGCTGCCGCCCAACCCGGAAGCCCGACAACTCTTCGCCGCGCTGCTGTTCGCGCTGACGCCCAAGGATGAATTACACGGCAACTATCCTGGCGCCTGGCAGCATGGCGCACAGCGTTCATTGCCGGAACACTGGGAAGTCCGTTACTCACAACCGCTGAGCTTTGAATTGAAACTGCCCAAAGGTCCGACGTATCAAGTCACGCCCCTGAGCGGTGAGACGCCATGACCGCTTACCTAAACGCCCTCGGAGTGATCTGCGCCCTGGGTCGCGACAAACGCGAAGTCGCGCGCAACCTGTTTGCCGGCGATTGCACCGGCATGCGCAGCGAGTCCGGCTGGGTGCCGGAGCGCTCACTGCCGGTGGCCGCGGTACGTGGTGCACTGGCGCCAATCCCGGCGGAACTGGTGAAGCAAAGCAGTCGCAACAATCAGTTGTTGCTGGAAGCTGCACTGCAAATCCGCGACGACATCGATCAAGCGATCCAGACCTACGGCCGCGACCGCATCGGCGTAATCCTCGGCACCAGCACGTCCGGCATCGATGAAGCCAGTCGCGGCCTGGCCCATTACATCCGCGAGCACCAGTTCCCGGACGCTTACGACTATCAGCAACAGGAACTCGGTGCGCCGGCAAATTTCCTTGCCGACTGGCTGCAACTCAGCGGCCCGGCCTATGTGATTTCCACCGCCTGCACCTCCAGCGCCCGAGCATTGATGAGTGCCCAGCGCCTGTTGGATCTGGGCCTGTGCGACGCGGTGTTGTGTGGCGGTGTCGACAGTTTGTGCAAACTGACCCTTAACGGGTTCTCGGCGCTGGAAGCGCTATCCGAGCAACGCTGCAACCCGTTCTCGGTGAACCGCAACGGCATCAACATCGGCGAAGCGGCGGTGCTGTTTCTGATGACCAAAGTGGCTGGCGACAAACAATCGATCGCCCTGCTGGGCAGTGGCGCCAGCTCCGATGCGCACCACATTTCCGCACCGGAACCCTCCGGCCGTGGCGCTCAGCAAGCGATGCGCAAAGCCTTGAGCCGTGCGCATCTGCAACCCGAGCAGATTGCTTATCTGAACCTGCACGGCACCGCCACTCAACACAATGACGCCATGGAAAGCCTCGCGGTGTCGGCACTGTTCCCGGCTGGCGTCCCCTGCTCATCGACCAAACCGATGACCGGCCATACCCTCGGCGCGGCCGGTGCGCTGGAAGCGGCGTTCTGCTGGTTGAGCCTGAGCGCGGGCAATCACCAGCAGGCGCTGCCGCCGCACTGCTGGGATGGCCAGCCAGATCCCGAAATGCCGCCCCTGAACTGGGTGACCCCGGCCGCTCGCCTGGCGTCCATTGCACCTCGCTACCTGATGAGCAATTCCTTTGCCTTCGGTGGCAATAACGTCAGCCTGATTATCGGAGACGCCCCATGATTGACTGGCCGCTCGCCGAACTGCTGCCGCACGCTGGCGACATGATCCTCATCGATCAGATCCTCGCGTTCGATGATGAGCAGATCCACACCCGCCTCACCGTCAAGCCCGATGGCCTGTTCAACCGGCCCGACGGCAGCCTGCCGGCGTGGGTCGGCATCGAACTGATGGCCCAGAGTGTGGCCGCCTACGCCGGTTGCCATGCGCGCCAGCGCGGCAATGCGGTGGAGCTGGGTTTCCTGCTCGGCACCCGTAAATTCGAATGCAATGTCGAGCACTTTCCCGCCGGCACCGAGCTGACCATCCACGGCATTCGCTCGCTGGAAGACGACAACGGAATGGGTGTGTTCGAATGCCACATCAACGCCCCCGGCATTCACGCCACCGCCCGTCTGAACGTGTTTCGTCCACCGCAAGCCGCCCAATACCTTAATGAAACCCCAGGAGTCCGGTCATGACTGAATCCGTACTGGTCACCGGTTCCAGCCGTGGCATCGGCCGCGCCATCGCCTTGCGCCTGGCCCAGGCCGGGCATGACATCGTGCTGCATTGCCGCAGCGGGCTCGCGGACGCTGAGGCCGTGAAAATCGAAGTCGAAGCCTTGGGCCGCAAGGCACGCGTCCTGCAATTCGACGTGTCCGACCGCGCCAGCTGCAAAGCCATTCTGGAAGCCGACGTAGAACGCCACGGCGCCTATTACGGCGTGGTGCTGAATGCCGGCCTGACGCGCGACGGTGCTTTTCCAGCGCTGAGCGAGGATGATTGGGATGTGGTGATGCGCACCAACCTCGACGGTTTCTACAACGTGTTGCACCCGGTGATGATGCCGATGATCCGTCGTCGCGCCGCCGGGCGCATTGTTTGTATCACTTCGGTTTCTGGGTTGATCGGCAATCGCGGCCAGGTCAATTACAGCGCCTCCAAGGCCGGTTTGATCGGCGCGGCGAAAGCGTTGGCGATCGAACTGGGCAAGCGCAAAATCACCGTCAACTGTGTCGCACCCGGCCTGATCGACACCGCCATGCTCGACGAAAACGTGCCCGTGGAAGAACTGATGAAAATGATCCCCGCACAGCGCATGGGCACCCCGGAAGAGGTGGCCGGCGCGGTGAATTTCCTGATGTCGGCGGAAGCGTCGTACATCACCCGGCAGGTTCTGGCCGTCAACGGAGGCCTGTGCTGATGAAGCGCGTCGTCGTCACCGGCATGGCCGGCATCACCTCACTGGGTAGCGATTGGGCAACCATCGCCGCCAACTTCGCAGCCAACCGCAGCGGCATCCGCCGGATGGACGAGTGGGATCGCTTCACCGAGCTGAACACGCGTCTGGCAGGTCCCATTGATGATTTCAAAGTGCCGAGCCACTGGACCCGCAAGCAATTGCGCAGCATGGGCCGCGTCTCGCGCCTGGCGGTCGGCGCGGCGGAACAGGCATTGGCCGATGCGGGTTTGTTGGGGGACCCGTCGATCAAGGACGGACGCATGGGCGTCGCCTGCGGTTCCTCCACAGGCAGCACCGACGAGATCAAGGCATTCGGCAACATGCTGCTCAACTCGGTCGCCGAAGGCCTGAACGCCAACTCCTACGTGCGCATGATGCCGCACACCACGGCGGCGAACATCAGCATCTTCTTCGGCCTCACCGGCCGGCTGATCCCGACCTCCAGCGCCTGCACCAGCGGCAGTCAGGGCATCGGTTATGCCTATGAATCGATCAAGTTCGGCCGCTTGCCGCTGATGCTTGCCGGCGGCGCCGAAGAGCTGTGCCCCACCGAAGCCATGGTCTTCGACGCGCTGTACGCCACCAGCCTGAAAAACGATGCGCCGCAGACCTCCCCCCGCCCTTACGACAGCGGCCGCGATGGCCTGGTGATCGGTGAAGGCGGCGGCATGCTGGTGCTTGAAGAGCTCGAACATGCGCTGGCTCGCGGTGCGCACATTCATGCCGAACTCGTCGGCTTCGGCAGCAACGCCGACGGCCAGCACACCACACGTCCAGAGCAGACCACCATGCGCCGCGCCATGGAACTGGCCCTGGAAGACGCCGGTTTGCAGCCATCGGACATCGGGTATGTGAACGGTCACGGTACCGCGACTGAACAGGGCGACATCGCCGAGACACTGGCGACCAGTGCGCTGTTCGGTGAACACATGCCGATCAGTTCGCAGAAGAGCTTCCTCGGCCACACCCTCGGCGCCTGCGGTGCATTGGAATCCTGGTTCAGCATCGAAATGATGAACCGCGATTTGTATGCGCACACCTTCAACCTCGACGAGGTTGATCCGCACTGCGGCAAGCTTGATTACCTGCGCGGCGAGTTTCGGCAGATGAGTAATCAGTATGTGATGAACAATAATTTTGCGTTTGGTGGGGTTAATACGTCGTTGATCTTTCGGCGGTGGCTCTAAGCAAAATCACATGATCGCCGCCTGCGGCGATCATTTGATTCCCCACAGTAAGAAACATGGATTCTTCTACGGTGAACGAGGCGCTTAAGGATATTTCCTACCTGCCTCATCGTAATTTCCTCGTCCTTTGGGCATCTCGTCTGCCAGTGACTTCTGATTTTTGGTCCGCGTGATCTGGGCGGGATTTATGGCTGTTAGGGTTCAGGAATTTCCTGACAAGCGACCCTCCAGCCATGACCCAATGCTTCAAAGAACACCCCAGCGATAAACAGCGCCTGAACCACAACAGCACGCCCGTTGCTGACTGTGAATGCAAAGAAGAACTGCTTTACGGCGTCAAGACCATGGTGACCAAGGTCCCCATCCTCACGTGCGAATGCCTTTGGCGCATCTACCAACGCGAAGCCGAAGACATCGTTGCCCCTGGCGGCGTGCTGATTGCTGACCCGGTGGAACGCAACCGAGTGATCAACGCAGCCTATGCCCGGCTGTGGTTGCATGATTCGCGGTTTCAGTGGGCCGGGCTTGCTGCATTTGCTTCCAAGCAGGTTGGCTGCGGACTGCTGCATGCGGCGGACACCATTGGACATATTGGCGCGGAACATCAATCCCGACAGCGCGTGCGAGATAGCCGTAGTGAATTCGGGTTGTTTACACCTGACAGGATGGCCGAACAATCCGAAGCGCTGCGTGACTACAAAGAAGCCGATGCGCGTAACCCGGTTCCGTCCGTAGATCTGCGTTTCAAGGGAAATGACTTGTCGTTGGTGCAGCAACAGTTCCGGCATGTGTACGACATGATGGCACTGGGGAACACCACGCTGTTTCTGGATATTTTCCCGCTGCATGAGTTCTATGCGAAGCGAGGCTTGAAGGAGTTGAAGAAATGCCTGGAAGCACGAGCGGGAATTTACGGACATCCGAAGTGGCCAGTGCTTTGGCCAGCGGGGCAGAAAAAGCTCCGCTTTGGACAATTTCATCAGGAAATCATTCGTGCTTTCGAGTTGATTGATGAAGGGGATATTGCCCAAAGCGTGGAGTTTCTAGCATGGCATGAGCAGCGCAATATCCTCCAGCCAGCCATTTACGAGGACCAGCAATTGGTGGCCTTGCTGCGTACCAATCATGCTGCCTACGTGACTGGTTTTCCCTCTGGCGTGGCTCAGGCTATTGAGTTGACCCTCACGAGCCAATGCCAAAGCGTTAAGGACGAACGCACCATCGGTTTTAGTTCCAACCCGCTGGCAGACTTGTCGAGCATCAAGCAACGCATGCCTTTCGTACTCCGGGCGGCGGCGACGTTCGATGACATGCTAAACGACAGCAACCGAGGGGCATTAGAGCAGTCGATTCGAGAAATCGCCTCCGGTGGCGAGGCATGAACTTACGCAGCTGGCGCCGAGGAGCAGGCTGGTTGCTTCTGGCTGTTTTGGCGCTGGCCGCCATACACCAACTGAGACAGCCTTTGTGGGATGAACCGGAAGTCGCCGTGGAGATAGGCGGCACGTATGAAGAGATGCGTAATCGCTCTTCAGCCTCTTTTAGCCCGTTAATCCGTGGGCACCTGTGGCTCGGAGTTCCTATGGTGGATGCACGAATGCGATTCATCGACCCGCAGTTCGGTTTCGTCACGCCTCTTGCGCGCTTTTTCACGGTTGGATTCGACGACAACGTCATTGACGACATCCGCATGTCACCACAAATAGAACCGTTGCTGATTGATGATGCCCTCAAGGTCGTTCTCGACTTACAGGACCAATGGCGCGAGAAAGGCTGGGTGGCGAGGGGCCTGCGGAACAACCCCACCATTGCCGATACACCGGAATGGCGAGCCTGGCTTCGGGACAGTGAGCGATCAGGAAGATCCTTTTGGCAGGCAGGAGACAAGTATCAAGCAATGCTGCTTCTCGGACAGTTTAGTGATTCCAGAAATCCGACCGAAGAACGCTATCTCATTACTCTTTCGGTGGCCAAGCCATGGGTCCCCTTCGATGAAATTGAAGCAGACTGGGAGCAGGTGTACTCGCTGTGCCCTGGTAGTCCCAAGCCATCGCCGATCCCCGAGTGTGAAGTACTCAGTGAGCAACCTTGAGTTCTCGGCGATGGCTGGTTGCCCAGGATCTTTAGAGCCTCACAAGCCCCTTTCGGAACGATCAATCGAGTGCTGAGCTAGGGTGGGTCAAGGTTATCCAGCACCCGGTTCACCGCCAGTTCCCCGAGCATGATTGATTGTTGAATGCCCAGCAGTGTGTTGCTTTGCGATCCCTCCAGATACCTCGCGAAATCACTCGCCATGACGTTGGCAGATGCCAGGGATTCACAGGCGTATTCGAGCAGGGTCTGGTTGTCGATGTCGGGGGCGATGAGGAATATTTTGCTTGGTTGGCGTGGGGCGTCCGGATCGACGTCCGGTGGATTTGTCGTTGTATTAGTCATCTTTCGGCTTCCTAAAAAGTGGAGCCACCGAGTTGCTACTAATCAAAAGGGTGGCAGCTGTACGCAGGTTAGTAGACCGGGGAAGCGCGAAGCCGGCGCACCCGAAGGCGCCCTGCGCACTGCTGCCATCAAGCGCAGGTATCGAAATACCTGACTGTCTGGAACGCAAATACGCTTCGCAAAACCACGGGCTACTAAACCCGATCACTGGGAATCAGTGATGCGAACCAAGTTACCGATGCCCCCCAAAGCGCACAAGCCGGCGGATTCTGGAGTAGTTGTAGGCATTGCCGCAAGGCGCTGTGGTCTTTCCGAGACAGTTCAGAAATGTCCTACACCCTTCACCGAAGCGCCCGCTATTGCATCGGTAGCTGCACACCTTTTTGGTGAACTTGCGGACGCTTTCGCGGGCAAGCCCGCTCCCACAGGGTTCGGTAGTCTGCTGGAGATTGTGTTAACACCGCAGAAACTGTGGGAGCGGGCTTGCCCGCGATTGACTGCGAAGCAGTCACGCTTTCTGTGGTTCTACCTTACGCGTCAGCAGTTCCACAAACGCCTTGGCCATTGGCGATTTCTGATCCTTGCGCTGCACCAGCCACACCGCCGAAACGGCCTCAGGATCGAGCAGCGGCCGATAGACCACGCCATCAATCCGCATACGCTGATAAGACGCCGGCAACACCGACACGCCGAGCCCCGCCGCCACCAAGCCGATAATGGTCATCGCCTCCCCCGCCTCTTGCGCAAAGTGCGGGCTGAAACCGGCGTCCCGCGCCAGGCTGAGCAACTGCGCATACAGACCACTGCCATAACTGCGTGGGAAAAATACGAACGGTTCGAGCGCCAATGCCGACAGGAACAATCCCTCTTCGCTGTCCTGCACCAACGGATGCTTGGAACTGAGCACCGCCACCAGCGGTTCACGCATCAACTCCACCACGCTGAGCGAATCCGGCAAACCCAACGGGCGCATGATCCCGACCTCAATCGACTCATCCACCAGCGCATCGGCCACCTGGGTGCTGCTCATTTCCCGCAGGTTCAGGTGCACGGCCGGAAAACGCTGGCGAAACGAAAAGATCGCCTGAGGGATGGTCGAGTTGAACGGTGCCGACGAGGTGAAACCGATTTTGAGTTCGCCCAACTCACCGAGCTGCGCCCGTCGCGCCACATCCGCCGCTTTGTCGACCTGCGCCAGCACTAACCGCGCCTCTTCCAGAAACAATCGCCCGGCTTCACTCAGTTCCACCCGACGATTGGTTCGCTCGAACAATCGCGCGCCGACTTCCTGCTCCAGTGCCTGAATCTGCTGGCTCAGCGGCGGTTGCGAGATGCCCAGCACCTGGGCGGCGCGGCCGAAGTGCAATTCTTCGGCGACGGCAATGAAGTAGCGCAGGTGACGCAATTCCATGGAAACTCCATTAGGTCGTAAAACCTCTTAAACAGGTCGAACAATATATTGGATTGAATCATTAGGCAGCTATATGCTTTTTTCATTGCCTGACCGGCTGCGCTCCCCCGAGGTCCGAAGTGAAAACTGCTGTCGCCCCACTCGCCCATGAAGTTCCGCCCGCCGCGCTGGACGATGTCGTCTCTGAACTGAAAGAGATCTACATCGAAAAGGGCACGCCGATGTTCATGCGTACGGTGCTCGCGCTGTTCTCCGGCGGCTTCGCCACCTTCGCGCTGCTGTACTGCGTGCAACCGATGATGCCGCTGCTGTCCCACGAATATTCGATCAACGCGGCGCAGAGCAGCCTGATTCTGTCGGTGGCCACGGGCATGCTCGCCATCGGCCTGCTGATCACGGGGCCGATCTCCGACCGTGTCGGGCGCAAACCGGTGATGGTGGCGGCGCTGTTTGCCGCGGCGCTGTGCACCATTGCCAGTTCGATGATGCCGAGCTGGCATGGCGTGCTGGTGATGCGTGCGTTGATCGGGTTGTCGTTGAGCGGCCTGGCGGCGGTCGCGATGACGTACCTGAGCGAAGAGATCCATCCGCAACACATTGGCCTGGCGATGGGCCTGTACATCGGCGGCAACGCGATTGGCGGGATGTGCGGGCGCCTGATTACCGGGGTGTTGATCGACTTCGTCAGCTGGCACACGGCGATGCTGGTGATCGGTGGCCTGGCGCTGATCGCGGCAGCGGTGTTCTGGAAAATCCTCCCCGAATCGCGCAACTTCCGCGCCCGCTCGCTGCACCCGCGCAGTCTGCTCGACGGCTTCACCATGCACTTTCGCGACGCCGGTTTGCCGCTGCTGTTTCTTGAGGCGTTCGTGCTGATGGGCGCATTCGTCACGCTGTTCAACTACATCGGCTATCGTCTGCTCGCCGAGCCGTACCACATGGACCAAGCCTTCGTCGGACTGCTATCGGTGGTGTACCTGTCGGGCATCTACAGCTCGGCGAAAATCGGCTCACTGGCCGACAAACTCGGTCGGCGCAAAGTGCTCTGGTCAACCATCGTGCTGATGCTCGCCGGCCTCGCCCTGACCATGCTCACCGCGCTGCCCGTGGTGATCATCGGCATGCTGATTTTCACCTTCGGCTTCTTCGCCGCGCACTCGGTAGCCAGCAGCTGGATCGGCCGCCGCGCCACCAAGGCCAAAGGTCAGGCATCGTCGTTGTACTTGTTCAGTTACTACGCCGGATCGAGCATTGCCGGTACGGCGGGCGGTGTGTTCTGGCACCTCGGCGGATGGAACGGGATTGGCTTGTTTATCGGCGGGTTGCTGGTGATTGCGCTGTGGGTGGCGTTGAAACTGGCGAAGTTGCCGCCCCTAGGTGATGTAAAGGCCTGACACATAACCCTGTGGGAGCGGGCTTGCTCGCGAAAGCGGTGTGTCAGTCGACATCAACATTGACTGTTACACCGCCTTCGCGAGCAAGCCCGCTCCCACATTGACCGCATACGATCTGGTATCCCAAACAAAAACGCCCGGCATAAGCCGGGCGTTTTTTATTGGGCGACGATTACTCGTGATACTGCGCCGACAGCTCATGCACCGCGCGCAGGAATGCTCCCGCATGTTCCGGATCGACTTCCGGGGTGATGCCATGGCCGAGGTTGAACACGTGGCCACTGCCCTTGCCATAACTGGCGAGGATCCGTCCGACTTCGGTGCGGATGGCTTCCGGTTTGGCGTAGAGCACGGTCGGGTCCATGTTGCCTTGCAAGGCGACTTTGCTGCCGACGCGGTCGCGGGCGTTGCCGATGTCGCAGGTCCAGTCCAGGCCCAACGCGTCAGCGCCGGCGTCGGCGATGCTTTCCAGCCACAGCCCCCCGCCCTTGGTGAACAGAATGACCGGCACCTTGCGGCCTTCGTGTTCGCGGATCAGGCCACTGACGATCTTGCGCATGTAGGCCAGGGAGAATTCCTGGTACGCCGCCGCCGAGAGGTTGCCGCCCCAGCTATCGAAGATCTGCACCGCCTGCGCGCCGGCCATGATCTGGCCATTGAGGTAGCTGGTGACCGACTGAGCCAGCTTGTCCAGCAACAAGTGCAGGGCTTGCGGGTTGTCGTAGAGCATGGTTTTGGTCTTGCGGTAGTCTTTCGACGAGCCGCCTTCGACCATGTAAGTAGCCAACGTCCATGGGCTGCCGGAGAAACCGATCAACGGCACGCGGCCGTTCAGTTCGCGGCGGATGGTGCTGACCGCGTCCATCACATAGCCGAGGTCTTTGTGCGGATCAGGGATCGGCAGGGCTTCGATGTCGGCCAGGGTGCTGACGACTTTCTTGAAGCGCGGACCTTCACCGGTTTCGAAGTACAGGCCTTGGCCCATGGCGTCCGGGATGGTCAGGATGTCGGAGAAGAGGATGGCCGCGTCCAGTTGCGGGTAGCGGTCGAGCGGTTGCATCGTGACTTCGCAAGCGAACTCCGGGTTCATGCACAAGCTCATGAAGTCACCGGCCTTGGCACGGCTGGCGCGGTATTCCGGCAGGTAGCGACCGGCCTGACGCATCATCCATACCGGCGTGACGTCTACGGGTTGCTTGAGCAGGGCGCGAAGGAAACGGTCGTTCTTCAGGGCAGTCATGTCGGCATCCGGAAAAAAAGTGCGGGCATTTTCTCAGAGCGCGACGCAAAAGGCACGGTTGCAGGTCAGCCTTTTGTCTATCGGGTCAATTTGTCGCATTTTTGCAGCATCGCAAAACACTGTGGGAGCTGGCTTGCCAGCGATAGCATCACCTCGGTCCATCTGACAAACCGAGGTGTCTGCATCGCTGGCAAGCCAGCTCCCACAGGTATTGCATTCCAATATTGGAAGTTGATCAGACGCCCAGGTAATCCAGAATCCCTTCGGCGGCATTGCGGCCTTCGAAGATCGCCGTTACTACCAGGTCAGAACCGCGAACCATATCGCCACCGGCGAAGATCTTCGGGTTGCTGGTCTGGTGCTTGTATTGACCTTGTTCCGGCGCCACAACGCGGCCCTGGCTGTCGGTCTGGATGCTGAACTGCTCGAACCACGGCGCCGGGCTTGGACGGAACCCGAAAGCGATGACCACGGCGTCGGCCGGGATGATCTCTTCGGAGCCCGGGATCGGCTCGGGGCTGCGACGGCCACGGGCGTCCGGCTCGCCGAGACGGGTCTCGACCACCTTCACGCCTTCAACCTTGTCTTCACCGACGATGGCGATCGGCTGGCGGTTGTAGAGGAATTTCACGCCTTCTTCCTTGGCGTTCTTCACCTCTTTGCGCGAGCCTGGCATGTTCGCTTCGTCACGACGATACGCACAAGTCACCGACTTGGCGCCCTGGCGGATCGACGTACGGTTGCAGTCCATCGCCGTATCGCCGCCACCGAGGACCACAACTTTTTTGCCTTTCATGTCGACGAAATCTTCCGGCGACTTTTCAAAGCCCAGGTTGCGGTTGACGTTGGCGATCAGGAAGTCGAGCGCGTCGTGCACGCCCGGCAGGTCCTCACCGGCAAAGCCGCCCTTCATGTAGGTGTAAGTGCCCATGCCCATGAACACGGCATCGTATTCTTCGAGCAGTTGCTCGATGGTCACGTCCTTGCCCACTTCGGTGTTCAGGCGGAATTCGATGCCCATGCCGGTGAAGACTTCGCGGCGATTGCTCAGCACAGTCTTTTCCAGCTTGAACTCCGGGATGCCGAAGGTCAGCAGACCACCGATTTCCGGGTTCTTGTCGAACACCACCGGGGCCACGCCGCCACGCACCAGCACGTCGGCACAACCGAGGCCGGCCGGGCCAGCGCCGATGATCGCAACACGTTTGCCGGTCGGCTTGACCTTGGACATGTCCGGGCGCCAGCCCATGGCGAACGCGGTGTCGGTGATGTACTTCTCGACCGAACCGATGGTCACCGCGCCAAAGCCGTCGTTAAGGGTGCAGGCTCCCTCGCACAGACGATCCTGCGGGCACACCCGGCCGCAGACTTCCGGCAGGGTGTTGGTCTGGTGCGACAGTTCGGCGGCCTGGAGGATGTTGCCCTCGGCCACCAGCTTCAGCCAGTTGGGAATGAAGTTGTGCACCGGGCACTTCCATTCGCAATACGGGTTACCGCAACCCAGGCAGCGGTGGGCCTGATCGGCCGAATGCTGGGGTTTGAAGGGTTCGTAGATCTCCACGAACTCTTTCTTGCGTTGACGCAACAGTTTCTTCTTCGGATCTTTGCGCCCGACGTCGATGAACTGGAAGTCGTTATTCAGACGTTCAGCCATTGTTAAAACCTCATCAAACTCTTCAGGCGCATATCACTGCGGGTTGGCACGGGTGCTGGAAAGCAACGATTTCAGGTTGGCAGCCTTGGGCTTGACCAGCCAGAAACGGCGCAGATAGTCGTCGAGGTTTTCAGCGAGGTTACGACCCCATTCGCTGTCGGTTTCCGCGACGTATTCGTCCAGCACGCGTTGCAGGTGGCTGCGATAGGCTTCCATCGCTTCGCCGCTGATCCGCTGGATTTCCACCAGTTCGTGGTTGACCCGGTCAACGAAGGTGTTGTCCTGGTCGAGCACGTAGGCGAAACCGCCGGTCATGCCTGAGCCGAAGTTGTAACCGGTTTTGCCCAGAACGCAGACGAAACCACCGGTCATGTACTCGCAGCAGTGATCGCCCGTGCCTTCAACCACGGTGTGAGCACCGGAGTTACGCACCGCGAAGCGCTCGCCCGCGGTGCCGGCGGCGAACAGCTTGCCGCCGGTGGCGCCATACAGGCAGGTGTTGCCGATGATGGCACTGTCCTGAGTCTTGTAGACGCTGCCCTTCGGCGGAACGATGACCAGCTTGCCGCCGGTCATGCCTTTGCCGACGTAGTCGTTGGCGTCGCCTTCCAGGTACATGTTCAGGCCGCCGGCGTTCCACACACCGAAGCTCTGACCGGCCGTCCCTTTGAAGCGGAAGGTGATCGGCGCGTTCGCCATGCCTTGGTTGCCGTGCTTACGGGCGATTTCACCGGAGATCCGCGCGCCGATGGAACGGTCGCAGTTGCAGATATCCAGGGCGAAATCGGCGCCGCTCATGTCGTTGATGGCCGAGGTGGACATGTCGACCATTTTCTCGGCCAGCAGGCCTTTGTCGAACGGCGGGTTGCGCTCGACCTGGCAGAACTGTGGTTTGTCTGCCGGGATGTGATCGCTGCCCAGCAATGGCGTCAGGTCCAGGTGTTGCTGCTTGGCGGTCTGGCCTTCGAGGATGTCCAGCAGATCGGTACGGCCGATCAGCTCTTCGAGGGAACGCACGCCCAGCTTGGCCAGCCACTCACGGGTTTCTTCAGCCACGTAGGTGAAGAAGTTGATCACCATGTCGACGGTGCCGATGTAGTGGTCTTTACGCAGCTTCTCGTTCTGAGTCGCGACGCCGGTGGCGCAGTTGTTCAGGTGGCAGATGCGCAGGTATTTGCAGCCCAGGGCGATCATTGGCGCGGTGCCGAAGCCGAAGCTTTCAGCGCCGAGGATCGCAGCCTTGATCACGTCGAGGCCGGTTTTCAGGCCACCGTCGGTTTGCACCCGGACTTTGCCGCGCAAGTCGTTGCCACGCAGGGTCTGGTGGGTTTCGGCGAGGCCGAGTTCCCACGGCGCGCCCGCGTATTTGATCGAGGTCAGCGGCGATGCGCCGGTGCCGCCGTCGTAGCCGGAGATGGTGATCAAGTCCGCGTAGGCCTTGGCCACACCGGCCGCGATCGTGCCGACGCCCGCTTCTGCAACCAGCTTCACCGAGACCAGGGCCTTCGGGTTGACTTGTTTCAGGTCGAAAATCAGCTGCGACAAGTCTTCAATCGAGTAGATGTCGTGGTGCGGCGGCGGCGAAATCAGGGTCACGCCCGGCACTGCGTAACGCAGCTTGGCGATCAGACCGTTGACCTTGCCCCCTGGCAGCTGACCACCTTCGCCGGGCTTGGCGCCCTGGGCGACTTTGATCTGCAGCACTTCAGCGTTGACCAGGTATTCCGGGGTTACCCCGAAACGGCCAGTCGCCACTTGCTTGATTTTCGAGCTCTTGATGGTGCCGTAGCGCGCCGGATCTTCGCCGCCTTCGCCGGAGTTGGAACGCGCACCGAGGCGGTTCATGGCTTCGGCCAGGGCTTCGTGAGCTTCCGGCGACAATGCGCCGAGGGAGATGCCGGCGGAGTCGAAGCGCTTGAGCACCGATTCCAGCGGTTCGATCTCGCTGATGTCCAGCGGCGTGTCCAGGGTCTTGACCTTGAACATGTCGCGGATCATCGACACCGGACGGTTGTCCACCAGCGCCGTGTATTCCTTGAACTTGCTGTAGTCGCCCTGCTGCACAGCAGCTTGCAGGGTGTTGACCACGTCCGGGTTGTAGGCGTGATATTCGCCACCGTGGACGAATTTCAGCAGACCGCCCTGCTGGATCGGCTTGCGCGGGCTCCAGGCTTCAGCGGCGAGGGCTTTCTGCTCGGCTTCGATGTCGACGAAACGTGCGCCCTTGATGCGGCTTGGCACGCCACGGAAGCTCAGGTCGCAGACTTCTTCGGACAGGCCGATGGCTTCGAACAGCTGCGCACCACGGTACGAAGCGATGGTCGAGATGCCCATCTTCGACAGGATTTTCAGCAGGCCTTTGGTGATGCCTTTGCGGTAGTTCTTGAACACCTCATAGAGGTCGCCCAGTACTTCACCGGTGCGGATCAGGTCACCCAGCACTTCGTAAGCCAGGAACGGATAGACCGCCGAGGCGCCGAAACCGATCAACACGGCGAAGTGGTGCGGATCGCGTGCGGTAGCGGTTTCCACCAGGATGTTGGAGTCGCAACGCAGGCCTTTTTCGGTCAGGCGGTGGTGCACCGCGCCGGTCGCGAGCGAAGCATGAATCGGCAACTTGCCCGGCGCGATGTGACGGTCACTCAGGACGATCTGGGTGCGACCGGCGCGAACGGCTTCTTCAGCCTGATCGGCGACGTTGCGCACGGCAGCTTCGAGGCCGACGCTTTCGTCATAGTTGAGGTCGATGATCGCGCGCTCGAAGCCCGGACGATCGAGGTTCATCAGCGAGCGCCACTTGGCCGGGGAAATGACCGGCGAGCTGAGGATCACACGCGAGGCGTGTTCCGGCGACTCCTGGAAGATGTTGCGCTCGGCACCGAGGCAGATCTCCAGCGACATGACGATGGCTTCACGCAGCGGATCGATCGGCGGGTTGGTGACCTGCGCGAATTGCTGGCGGAAATAGTCGTAAGGCGTACGCACGCGCTGGGACAACACCGCCATCGGCGTATCGTCGCCCATCGAACCCACGGCTTCGTAGCCTTGCTCGCCGAGCGGACGCAGCACTTGGTCACGTTCTTCGAACGTGACCTGATACATCTTCATGTACTGCTTGAGCTGGTCGACGTCGTAAAACGCCGAACCGTGGTCGTTGTCTTCCATGGTCGCCTGGATGCGCAGGGCATTCTTGCGCAGCCATTGCTTGTACGGATGACGGGACTTCAGACGGTTGTCGATGGCGTCGGTGTCGAGGATCTGACCGGTTTCGGTGTCCACGGCAAAGATCTGGCCCGGACCAACGCGGCCCTTGGCAATCACGTCTTCAGGCTGGTAGTTCCAGACACCGATTTCCGAGGCCAGGGTGATGAAACCGTTCTTGGTGGTGACCCAACGCGCCGGACGCAGACCGTTACGGTCGAGCAGGCACACCGCGTAGCGACCGTCGGTCATTACCACGCCGGCCGGGCCGTCCCACGGCTCCATGTGCATCGAGTTGTATTCGTAGAACGCACGCAGATCCGGGTCCATGGTTTCGACGTTCTGCCACGCAGGCGGAATGATCATCCGCACACCACGGAACAGGTCGATGCCACCGGTGACCATCAGTTCAAGCATGTTGTCCATGCTCGATGAGTCGGAACCGACGCGGTTCACCAGCGGGCCGAGTTCTTCCAGATCCATCAGATCGTTGGTGAACTTGGTGCGACGGGCCTGGGCCCAGTTGCGATTGCCGGTGATGGTGTTGATCTCGCCGTTGTGGGCGAGGAAGCGGAATGGCTGGGCCAGCGGCCATTTCGGCAGGGTGTTGGTGGAGAAGCGCTGGTGGAACACGCAAATCGAGGTTTGCAGGCGCTGATCGCTGAGGTCTGGATAGAAGGCGGTCAAGTCCGCCGGCATCATCAGGCCTTTATAGATGATGGTCTTGTGCGAAAAGCTGCAGATGTAGTGATCGACGTCGGCGGCGTTGGCCACGGACGAGCGACGACGGGCGCTGAACAGCTTGATTGCCATGTCCTGATCGCTCAGGCCTTCACCGCCGATGTAGACCTGTTCGATCTGCGGCAGGCGCTCAAGGGCCAGGCGGCCGAGGACGCTGGTGTCGATTGGCACTTTGCGCCAGCCGACGAGGGTCAAGCCTTCAGCCAGGATCTCGCGGTTCATGTTCTCGCGAGCGGCCTCGGCTTTGACCGGGTCCTGGTTGAAGAAGACCATGCCCACTGCGTATTGCTTGGGCAATTCGACGCCGAAGGTTTCCTGGGCGATGGCTCGCAGGAACACATCCGGCTTTTGAATCAGCAAGCCGCAACCGTCACCGGTCTTGCCGTCGGCGTTGATCCCACCGCGGTGGGTCATGCAGGTCAGGGCCTCAATGGCCGTTTGCAAAAGGGTATGACTGGGCTCGCCCTGCATATGGGCTATCAGGCCGAAACCACAGTTATCCTTGAATTCATCTGGTTGGTACAGACCTGCTTTCATAGACACTTTCTCACCAGGCTGCCTCTTATCGAGGCAAATTTCTTTTCAATTCAACCACTTACCATCCGCGCCGAACGTACGCCAGCTTTGCGGGGGCAAAAGGGAGGTCATTGTACACACCGACACAGGGGCTCACAAATTTGACGACGAAATGTCGCAAATCTATGTCGCATTTGTGAAAGGTTTAAAGCGATCTGCTGTGCTAGTCAAAACTTTTTTTAATTTTGACCGCAACGACTCAAAGACTACTGTGACGCAGACACCACAAGGCACGCGGCCTGAAGAGGCGGCATGCACTTGTAGAAATTTTGAGGTGCCGGGAGAGGCGGCCTGGGTAAGGCCGCCGAATCTTCAGCGAGTTGTTGCCAGTTCCTGTTGGACGCTGGCGACAGTGCGAGGCCAAGGTTTACCAGCCTGAACCTTCGCTGGCAAGGCCTTGATGGCGGTAACGGCTGCATCGCGGTTGGCGAAGTTGCCGTAGGTGATGACGTAAAGCGGCTTGCCGTTGAGGACCTTCTTGAAATAACGGTACTCGCCGCCCTGCTCTTTCACGAAGGATTGCGCGGCTGCTTCGGAGCTGGTGCCGAGGATCTGCACCACGTAGTTACCCGGAGCCTGACCGGCGTACCAGGTACCACCAGCGCCTTTCGCACCAGCGGCGGCGGCTGGTTTCTCGGCAGGCTTGGCGGTGGCCACGACAGCAGGCTTGGCTGGCGCCGGAGCCGGCTTAACGGCAGGCGCCGTCGGGACGGGCTTGGCGGTCGCGATCTGAGTCGGCGCGGGCATCGGCTTGGCGGCAGGCGTCGGCGCTGGACCAGGCTGGATGCCCGCAGGCGGCGCGGTGGTGGTCACGGTCGGCGGTGTAGCGCTGGAACCTTCGACTGGCACGCCATCGTCGCCTTCGGTGATACCGCCGGCTGCTTCCGCCAGCGGGCCACGCATGACCGGCTGCGAGTTGCCGACCAGCGGCAATGGCATGGGTTGCGAGTTGCCAGCGAATTCCACGGCAGGTGCGCCGCCGCTCTTAGGTTGCGGCGTGCCCTGGCCGAGCGGCAGTTGCGCCTGTTCGTTGGCAGGTGCGCCGGTGGTCGGTGCTTTGCTGCGACCCGGCATCAACCAGGCGGCGGCTACCGCGACCACGACGACGGCGGAAATCGCCAATACGTGTTTCTTCGGCATGTTGAACCCCATACTTGGACGCTTCACCGCTGAGCGGCTGGCAATCATGGCTTCGATCATTGCATCGCGGGCAACCTGGTTGATGTTGCCAGGCCAGCCGTCGGAGCTTTCGTGAATATCAGAGATCTGTTCTGCGGTGAAAAGTTCGATACCCCGGCCGGCGCCTTCGAGCCGCTGGTCCAGATACTCGCGGGTTTCTTCTTCGGTGTAAGGCTGCAGCTCGATGACGTGGAAGCGCTCTTCTTCGAGGCTCAGCGCCTCAAGTTGAGCGATCAGCGAGGACTCGCCGAACAGGAACACGTGCGGGCGGCCTTCTGGCGCACCCGCGGCCAACTCCATCAAGGCTTCGAGCGCAGATTCGTCGAGTTGCTCGGCGTCATCCACCAGCAAATAGACTTCCTGCCCCGTGAGTGCAAGCTGCACCACTTGAGCCAGGATCGGGCCAATCTCTGCTTGAGCGATGTTCAGCGACTGAGCCACCTGACGCAATACGCCCGCCGCATCACCGGCACCACGGGCGGAAACCACCACGCTTTGAACGGACTGCTTGTTGGTGCTGGCCACCAGGGCCTGACGCAACAGGGTCTTGCCACTGCCTTGCGGGCCGGTGACCACCAGCAGCAACTGGCTGTAACGTGCCAGGTGATGCAGCTGACCCAACACCGGTTTGCGTTGGGCCGGGAAGAATTTGAAGCCAGGTACCCGTGGAGCAAAAGGGTCATGACTCAACTGGAAATGGCCGAGGAAAGCCTCGTCGGCATGCAAACTAGTCATCAGGATCTTATTAACCTTTAAGCTGAGCCAAGGCGCGGTAATCCGCTCCCAGCGTGGCCTGTAAAACCTCTTTCGGATAATCGTCGGTCACCACTGCTTCGCCCATGTGGCGCAGCAGCACCAAGCGCAAACGACCGTCGATCACTTTCTTGTCAATTGCCATGTGTTCGAGAAAATCGGTTTCAGTCATCTCTTCCGGCGGGATGACCGGGAGGCCGGCACGCTGGAACAGGCGAATGCCACGATCGCGCTCTTGCTCGCTGATCCAGCCCAGACGCACGGACATTTCCAACGCCATTACAGTACCGGCAGCGACCGCTTCACCATGCAGCCAGACACCATATCCCATGTGGGTTTCGATAGCGTGGCCGAACGTGTGGCCCAGGTTCAAAGTGGCGCGTACACCGGTTTCCTTTTCGTCGGCGCCGACCACCGCCGCCTTGGCCGCGCAAGAACGCTCGATGGCATAGGTCAGGGCAACCTGGTCCAGGGCACGCAGGCGATCGACGTTTTCTTCGAGCCAGGTCAGGAACGGCTCATCACAGATCAAGCCGTATTTGATGACTTCAGCAAGCCCGGCGGACAACTCGCGGGCCGGCAGGGTATTGAGGGACGCAGTATCGATCAGCACCACGTTCGGCTGATAGAAGGCGCCGACCATGTTTTTGCCCTGCGGATGATTGATCCCGGTCTTGCCGCCCACCGAGGAGTCGACTTGCGACAGCAGAGTGGTCGGGACCTGGATGAAATCGACGCCGCGCTGGTAACAGGCGGCGGCAAAACCGGCCATGTCGCCAATCACGCCGCCACCGAGGGCGATCACGGTCGTGCGACGGTCGTGTCGTGCAGTCAGCAAGCCGTCGAAAATCAGTTGCAGGGTTTCCCAGGTCTTGAAAGCTTCGCCGTCGGGCAGCACCACGGAAATCACCGAAAACTGCGCAAGGCTGCGGGTCAGACGTTCAAGATAGAGCGGCGCAACGGTTTCGTTGGTGATGATCGCCACTTGCCGACCGCGAATGTGCGGGGCCAGCAGCTCTGGCTGATCCAACAAACCTTCGCCAATATGAATCGGGTAGCTGCGCTCGCCTAGATCGACCTTGAGTGTCTGCATGTGTCCCCACAGTGAAGATGAAATCAGGCGTCCCGCCTTGAGTTATCGAGTATCCAGGGCATCTGATGGTGCGACGCCGTTCGGTAGCCATCCGCCACAACCTTGAGCGGTCATGGCAGGACGCCGAGGATAGCGCATTTCGCGCTGCGCTTTAACGGGGAGGCAGCTGCTGCAAGCGCTCGAGAATATCGAGCACCACCATACGCGGCGGCCGCTCATCCGTTTCAACCACCAGGTCGGCGATTTCCCGATAAAGCGGATCGCGTAACGCCAGCAGGTCCCGAAGGGTCTTGGCCGGATCCGCAGTACGCAACAGTGGCCGATTACGATCGCGGGCAGTGCGGCCGACCTGCTGCTCGACGGAAGCATGCAGATAAACCACCCGACCACCGGCACGCAGCGCCCGACGATTGGCTTCGCGCATTACTGCACCGCCGCCGGTCGCCAGCACCACGCCTTCGCAGCCGCACAGCTCGGCAATCATCGCCTGCTCGCGATCACGAAAGCCTGGCTCGCCTTCCTTATCGAAAATCCATGGGATATTGGCGCCCGTGCGCAATTCAATTTCCTTATCGGAATCTTTGAATGGCAGGCGCAGCTCTTTGGCCAGCAACCGGCCGATGGTGCTTTTTCCAGCCCCCATCGGTCCAACAAGAATCAAATTTCGCACAGAATCAATGACTCACAGCAATCGCCTGGTTGTTCATGATACGCGGAGTGAGAAATACCAGCAGCTCGGATTTTTTCTCCGAAACCACGTCACGCCGGAAAAGGCGGCCAAGATACGGCACATCACCGAGAAATGGCACCTTATCTACAACCTTGCTCTGAGTATTTGAGAAAACGCCACCGATCACGATGGTCTCGCCGTCATTGACCAGGACCTTGGCATTGACCTCGTTTTTCTTGATCGGCGGTACATCCTGGACCTTGTTCAGGTAGTCCGGTTCGTCCTTGGTGACCTTGACCTCCATGATAATCCGGTTGTCCGGGGTGATTTGCGGCGTCACTTCCAGCGACAGCGAGGCCTCCTTGAATGACACCGATGTGGCGCCACTGGAGCTGGCTTCCTGATAGGGAATCTCGGTGCCCTTGAGGATTTTCGCGGTTTCCTTGTCGGACGTGACCACCTTGGGCTGTGAGACGATTTCGCCGTTGCCGGTTTTCTCCATCGCTGTCAGCTCGAGGTCCAGCAGCACATTGTCGGTGATGAAAGCGATGCCGAGCCCCGAGGTGTTGGCGGCGGTGCCCATATCGACGAACGGCGAATTGGTACTGGTGCTGCCAGGCGTGCCGATGGTCGACGACGCGTTGGAGCCGTTGCTGACCCCGGACGTGTTGAAGTTGCCCCTGTTCTGCAGCGAACCGCCCCAGCGTACGCCAAGGCTTTTGTCGTAGTCGACGTTGGCTTCGACGATTCGCGCCTCGATCATCACCTGACGCACCGGGATGTCCAGTTGCGCAACGATCCGGCGAAGTTCGTCGAGGCGATCCTGGGTCTGATAGGCAATGATGTTGTTGGTCCGGTCATCGACGGTGATCGAGCCCCGCTCGTCCACCTTCGCCTCGGCACTGGTCACCGACGTGAATAATTTGGCGATATCCGCCGCCTTGGCGTAATTGACCTGCAGCAATTCACGACGCAAGGGCGCCAGTTCGGCAATCTGCTTCTGCGATTCCAGCTCCTGACGTTCGCGCGCGGCAATCTCGTCGGCCGGGGCCACCAACAGCACGTTGCCGATCTTGCGCTTGTCCAGCCCCTTGGTTTTCAACACCAGGTCGAGCGCCTGATCCCATGGCACGTTTTGCAGACGCAAGGTGATGCCGCCCTGCACCGTGTCGCTGGCCACCAGATTGAGGTTGGTGAAGTCGGCGATCAGTTGCAGCACCGAGCGGACATCGATGTCCTGAAAATTCAGCGAGAGCTTTTCACCGGTATAGGCAAATCGCTCGGCGTTGCGCTTTTGCAGGTCATCGACGGTCATCGGGCGGATGCTGACGGTGAGTTTGTTGTCGGTTTGGTAGGTCGAGTAATCGAATGCGCCACTGGGCTCGATGCTGATGGTCGCCCGATCTCCGGTGGCGCTGGCGTTAACGAATTGCACAGGCGTGGCGAAATCCTTGACGTCCAGGCGCACTCGCAATGGTTCTGGCAGTTGGGTTCTGGCGAAGTTAAGGACGATCTTGCCATCGCGCTCCTGAATGTCCGGGGCGATGGAGGGATCCGACAGGTCGATGACCACATTGCCTTCACCCTGGGTTCCGCGCTGGAAATCCACACCACGGATCGCCTTGCTCACCGGCGCATAGGTCTTGGCTGGCGCGGGAGTGGCCGTGGCGACACGTGGCGGTTTGATCGCTGGCGCAGAGGCTGCGTTACTGGCTCCACGCCCGACTACCACAAACAGATTATTGCCTTCGACGCGAGCGGTGTACTGAGTCAACTGAGTCAGATTGATGATCAGCCGCGTGCGATCCTTGGCTTCCACCACCGTGGCGCTGCGGGCGTTGCCGCCGCCCAGATCACGGGTTTTGCTCGCCAGTTTGCTGACAACTCCGGGCAGATCCAGGGCAATCCGTGCAGGCTGCTCTGTCGTGTAACCGTGGGGCGCCGGGGGCGCTCCATCGAATGACAACTTCAACTCGACGCGGTCTCCCGGCAGCGCAGCGACATCCAGCGCTTTGAGGTTGGCCGCTTGTACCATCGGCGACAGCAACGCTATCCATAGCGAAATTCCGAAGGTTGCGAAAATCCTGTTCATTGTTCGAGTTCCACTATGAGTGCTCTTTCAAAGGGATGGTCCGCGGCCGCTCCAGCCAGGCGCCTTCGCCGTCGGGAACGATTTCGACCACATCGACTTGCGAGCCGCTGATGGCGACGATCCGGCCATCGTTACGTCCCAGGTAATCGCCGACCTTTAACCGATGCACACCGCCCGCCCCGCGCAACAGCGCAAAAGAGGCAGCCGCATTGGAGATCGTGCCGACCATTTCAAACTGCTCGATGTTGAAACCTTCGAGGTACTGCTTGACCCGGTTGGGGTCAGGTTTGACATTGCGCGCGCCATGTTTTTGGCCGGCCAGATCAACTCTGAGCTGCCGGGAAAACGGGCTTCGCAAATTAGCGGCGTTGTAGGTGAACGTTGGGTAAGACCGGAATGTCGGCGTTGGTTCAATTCTGCCAGGCGCACGCAAACGCATTGCGTTCATGTAAGCGTCGAGATCACTGAAGTCATTGCCGCCGCCACAGCCGGCCAGGACGGCCAACATCCCGATCAACGGAAAAAAACGAATCGGGCTCATTTTTGCAGCCCCTTGTCGTTGTAGCGGTATGTCTTGGCGAGGATGCTCATGCGTAATTTCGGGCCGCCTTCGGGGTCGGCCGGGGCAAGGTCGAAGTCATGCAGGGTGACAATCCGCGGCAGCCCGGCCACACCACTGACGAACGTGGCGAGGTCATGATAGGCGCCGGTGACGGTGATCTGGATCGGCAGTTCGATGTAGAACGGCTGGATCACCTCGGGCAGCAACTTGATCTCTTCAAACTCCAACCCGCTCCCGAGGCCAGTACGGGTGATGTCCTCCAGCAGACCAGGCACTTCGGTGTCGCTGGGCAATTGCCGCAGGAGCACGCCGAAGGAGTTCTCCATTTCCTTCATCTGCTGGGTGTACAGCTCTAGATTCGCCGCCATGTGGGCCTTGGTGGCGAATTGTTCCTTGAGGGTCGACTCTTCCTCGCGCTTGAGTTCAAGTTGACTCTCAAGGTCGCTGATGGAAAAGCTGTAGCCAAGCGCCAGCACCAGAGTCATCAGCAGAATACCCGCCATAGCCTTGATGGCGGGCGGCCAGGACCCCATGTTGTTGGTGTCCAGATCGTTGATGTCGATCTTGCGCAGCCCTTCGATCCATTCGGCCGGCTTCATTGAACGGCCTCCACGGCAGCAGGCTGGGTCTGGCGCACGGTCAACTGAAAGACGTTGGCCTGATCCAGTTGACCGGCGGTGGTCGCCTTGACCTCTGTCAGGGTGGGTGCATCGAACCAGTCCGAGGCATCCAGATTACGCATCAGGTCGGAAACACGGTTATTGGATTCTGCCGCGCCGGTGATGGACAGGGTTTTACCCTCCATTTTCACCTCGGTGAAATACACCCCGTCCGGCAACGTACGCGCCAATTGATCGAAGATCCGCCCGCTGATCGGACGATTGCCTTGCAGGTCCTGAATGATGCGCATGCGTTCGACCAACTGCTGCCGCCGGGCCTTGAGGTCGCTGATCTGCTTGATCCGTTCGTCGACCACCGCAATCTGTTGACCGATGTATTCGTTTCGAGCGACCTGTCGGTCTATGGCGCCGCTGATGGCCTGATTCGCGATCAGCACCGCTACCACAGATGCCACCAGCACGCCGACCAGCGCCAGCAAAAAGCGTTTGCGACGTGCGTCCCGCAGCTCTTCGCGCCAAGGTAAAAGGTTGATCCGCGCCATCAGTCGAAACTCCTGAGGGCCAGCCCGCAGGCGATCATCAGTGCTGGCGCATCGCTGGCCAGGGCACCGGCGTTGACTTTACTGCTCAGGGTCATGTCGGAGAATGGATTGGCCACTTGCGTCGGAGTGCCCAGTCGCTCCTCGATCAGTCGGTCCAGCCCCGGAACCGAAGCGGTGCCGCCAGCCAACAGGATATGGTCGACCGAGGTGTACTGGCCGGAAGCGAAGAAAAATTGCAACGAACGCGACACCTGCTGCACCAGCGCATCGCGGAAGGGCTGCAACACTTCGCTAACGTAATCGTCCGGCAACCCCCCCTGCTTCTTCGCCAGTCCCGCTTGCTCGAGGGTCAGGCCATAACGCCGCTGGATTTCTTCTGTCAGCTGACGACCGCCGAACAACTGTTCGCGGGTGTAGATGATTTTCCCGTTGCGTAGCACGCTCAGGGTGGTCATGGTCGCGCCGATGTCGACCACGGCGACCGTCAGCTGCTCGCGAGACGCTGCCAGATGCCCGGTCAGCAGGCCGAATGATCGCTCCAGCGCGTAGGCCTCGACATCGACCACGCGCGCCGTCAGGCCGGCCAGTGCAAGCGCCGCTTCACGGACTTCGACGTTTTCCTTGCGACAGGCTGCCAGCAGCACATTGACCCGTTCAGGGTTACGCGCCGACACGCCCTGCACTTCAAAGTCGATGGCGACTTCATCCAGTGGATAAGGGATGTACTGATCGGCCTCGATCTTCAGCTGGTTTTCCATCTCGTCGTCGGAAAGACCGGCATCCATTTCGATGGTTTTGGTGATGACGGCAGAACCGGCCACGGCGACAGCCACGTTCTTGAGGCTGGTTCTGGCCTTGAGCAGCACGCGCGAAAGGGCCTGACCCACGCCTTCGAGCTCGGCGATATTTTTCTCGACCACCGCGCTGGCCGGCAGCGGCTCTACCGCGTAAGCCTCAACCCGGTAGCGATCGCCCTGACGGCTTAGCTCCAGAAGCTTCACCGACGTGGAGCTGATGTCGATCCCCAGAAGCGTATTGGCTTTTTTATTGAAGAGTCCTAGCACTACCAATTCCCTATGACTATCCGTGTCTTACGGACTCTGTAATGTGCGTTGCGTTCAAACCACCCGTCTTGACAGCAGCGCAAATGACGACCTCGACGGAAAAATGCTTATAATGCCCAGCGTTTTTTTCCGGTTTTTACTGCAAGCGCGGGTCGTTTCCTGTTTATCTGAGCCCCGCTGCCTAATTCATTCTTTGCCCTGGATATCCCAAAGCCTTGATTCGTCTGCTGAAATTTTTCGGTTGGTCCATCGTCGCCGTTTTCTGCGGACTGCTCCTCGGTCTGAGCGGCGCATATCTTTACCTTAGTCCGGGATTACCATCTGTGGAGGCTCTGAGAAGCATCCAGTTGCAGATTCCATTGCGCGTCTACAGCAGCGACAACAAGTTGATCGCAGAATTTGGCGAAATGCGCCGTACACCGATCCGTTTCGCCGACATTCCCCCCAATTTCATTAATGCGTTACTAAGTGCTGAAGACGACAATTTCGCCAACCACTATGGCGTCGATCCCAGCAGCCTGATGCGCGCCGCCACCCAGTTGGTCAAAAGCGGACACATCCAGTCCGGCGGCAGCACCATCACCATGCAGGTGGCGAAGAACTTCTTCCTGACCAGCGAACGCAGCTTCTCGCGCAAGACCACCGAAATCCTCCTGGCCCTGCAGATCGAACGACAGCTGACCAAGGACGAGATCCTTGAGCTGTACGTCAACAAGATCTACCTGGGTAACCGCGCCTACGGCATCGAGGCCGCGGCGCAGGTGTATTACGGCAAGTCGATTCGTGACGTCAGCCTGGCGCAGATGGCGATGATCGCCGGCCTGCCAAAAGCCCCGTCGCGCTTCAACCCGCTGGCCAACCCGGCCCGCAGCAAGGAGCGTCGTGACTGGATCCTCGGGCGCATGTATAAGCTCGGCAAAATCACCGAGAGCGATTACACCGCCGCGATCAACGAGCCGCTGAACGCCAGCTATCACGTGCCGACCCCGGAAGTGAATGCCCCGTACATTGCTGAAATGGCCCGCGCCGAAATGGTCGGCCGCTACGGCAGCGATGCCTACACCGAGGGTTTCCGCGTCACGACCACCGTGCCGAGCAACCTGCAGGAAATGGCCAACACTGCTGTCCACGAAGGTCTGATGACCTACGATCAGCGTCATGGCTACCGCGGTCCTGAGTCACGCCTGCCGGGCAAGACCCGTGAGGCCTGGACCAGCGAGCTGACCAAGCAGCGCACCATCAGCGGTCTTGAACCGGCCATCGTCACGCAGGTCGACAAGAGCGGCCTGCAAGTGCTGACCCGTACCGGCGACGAGCACATCGGCTGGGAGAGCATGAAATGGGCGCGGCCATTCCTGAACACCAACAGCATGGGCGCCAATCCGAAGCAGCCCGCGGATGTAGCGCAGGTCGGTGATCTGATTCGTGTGCAGCGTCAGCCGGATAATTCGCTGAAATTCAGCCAGATCCCGCAAGCTCAGGGCGCACTGGTCTCCCTTGATCCGCAGAACGGCGCCATTCGTTCGCTGGTCGGCGGTTTCGCCTTCGAGCAGAGCAACTACAACCGTGCCCTGCAGGCCAAGCGTCAGCCGGGCTCGAGCTTCAAACCGTTCGTTTACAGCGCCGCGCTGGATAACGGCTACACCGCCGCCAGCCTGGTGAACGACGCACCGATCGTGTTCGTCGACGAATACCTGGACAAGGTCTGGCGTCCGAAGAACGACACCAACACCTTCCTCGGCCCGATCCGCCTGCGTGAAGGGCTGTACAAGTCGCGTAACCTGGTATCGATCCGCCTGGTGCAGGCGTTGGGCGTCGATCGCACCATCGACTACATCAGCAAGTTCGGTTTCAACAAACAGGACCTGCCGCGCAACCTGTCGCTGGCCCTGGGCACCGCGACCCTGACGCCAATGGAAATCGCCACCGGCTGGAGCACATTCGCCAACGGCGGCTTCAAAATCACCCCATACATCATCGACAAGATCGAAAGCCGCAATGGCGACACACTGTTCGTCGCCAACCCGCCGAGCGTGCCGAAAGGTGGTGTCGCCCCGGATGGCATTGCCGCCCCCGTCGCCGAAGCCTTTACGGTCAACGCGACACCGGGCGAGGCTCCGGGCCAACCTGTGCCTCAGGCACCCGCCGTGGCGGAGCGCATTGTCGATGGCCGTACCACTTACATCCTCAACAGCATGCTCGAGGACGTGATCAAACTCGGCACCGGCCGCCGCGCACTGGCCTTGGGGCGCCCCGACATCGCCGGGAAAACCGGTACGACCAACGAATCGAAGGATGCGTGGTTCTCGGGCTACAACGCCGATTACGTGACCACCGTCTGGACCGGCTTCGACCAGCCGGAAAGCCTGGGTAAACGTGAGTTCGGCGGCACTGTGGCGTTGCCAATCTGGATGAATTACATGGCAGCCGCGCTCAAGGACAAGCCGCCGCATACGCAGCCAGAGCCGGAAGGCATCCTCAGCCTGCGGGTTGACCCGGTCAGTGGTCGCGCGGCATCTCCGGGTACGCCTGGCGCGTACTTCGAGCTGTTCAAGGCCGAAGACACGCCACCGTCGGCGAATGAGCTGGGTAACGGCAATGCGCCAGGCAGCCCGCTGCCAGCGGATGAAGCGGCGCCGATCGATTTGTTCTGATCGGGTAGCCATATGAAAAAGCCCCGCCTTCGAGAGAAGTGCGGGGCTTTTTATTGTGGCGCCTGCCAGGCCGCCATCGCGAGCAGGCTCGCTCCCACATTGGATTTATGAACGACGCGGCCCCGCAGGAGCAAGCTTGCTCGCCATGAGGCCAGCACATCAACCACAAAACCCACAGACATAAAAAACCCCAACTCACAAGAGCCGGGGTTTTCTGTTGAAGCGCTACAACGGCTTAGCCGTTGAACACGTCATCCACGCTTTTCAGCGGGTAGTTCTTCGGATACGGCAGGGTTGCCACGCCGGTCTCGATCGCAGCCTTGGCCACAGCATCGGAGATCAGGGTGATCAGACGCGCATCCATTGGTTTCGGGATGATGTACTCACGACCGAATTCCAGTTTGATGCCGCCGTAGGCGTCGCAGACTTCCTGAGGAACTGGCAGTTTGGCCAGTTCACGCAGGGCGTTGGCCGCCGCTACTTTCATTTCTTCGTTGATGCGCTTGGCGCGAACGTCCAGGGCACCACGGAAGATGAACGGGAAGCCGAGCACGTTGTTGACCTGGTTCGGGTAGTCCGAACGGCCGGTGGCCATGATCACGTCGTCACGGGTGGCGTGCGCCAGTTCCGGGGAGATTTCCGGATCCGGGTTCGAGCACGCGAACACGATCGGGTTGGCCGCCATGGATTTCAGGCCTTCAGCGCTCAGCAGGTTCGGGCCGGACAGGCCAACGAACACGTCCGCGCCTTGCAGGGCATCTGCCAGGGTGCGCTTGTCGGTCGCGTGAGCGAAGACAGCCTTGTACTGGTTCAGGTCGTCACGGCCGGAGTGGATCACACCGGTACGGTCAACCATGTAGATGTTTTCGATGTTGGCGCCCATGCTCACCAGCAATTTCATGCAGGAGATGGCGGCAGCACCGGCGCCCAGGCAGACGATCTTGGCATCAGCGAGGGTTTTGCCTGCGATTTCCAGGGCGTTGATCATGCCGGCCGCGGTCACGATAGCGGTGCCGTGCTGGTCATCGTGGAACACCGGAATGTCGCACTGTTCGATCAGAGCGCGCTCGATCTCAAAGCACTCAGGTGCCTTGATGTCTTCCAGGTTGATGCCACCGAAAGTGATGGAGATGCGCTTGACGGTGTCGATGAAGGCTTGCGGGCTTTCGGAGTCGACTTCGATGTCGAAAACGTCGATGCCGGCGAAGCGCTTGAACAGCACGCCTTTACCTTCCATCACTGGCTTGGAAGCCAATGGGCCGAGGTTACCCAGGCCCAGAATCGCGGTGCCATCGGAAATGACTGCAACCAGGTTGCCTTTGCCGGTGTATTTGTAGGCCAGTTCAGGATCGCGGGCGATTTCGCGTACTGGTTCGGCTACGCCGGGGCTGTAGGCCAGCGACAGGTCGCGGGCGGTAGCGGTGGCCTTGGTGAGCTCGACACTCAGCTTACCTGGACGAGGATGAGCGTGATATTCGAGAGCGGCAGTTTTCAAATCAGACATGGGGGCATTCCGCTTTTACTGTTGGACAGACTGGTCAGCGAGGATACGCGCCTCGCAAAGTCCCCACAAGACTGACCAGTCACCCCTGTCAAGCGCCCGGCCCTACGACTTTGGGCCAAGAGCCACGGAACACAAGGGATAGACTGTTCACAATCGAAAGAAAAAATGTCTACAATTTTTTATCAGGGCGCCGCTTGCAGCATCGCCGGATCGGTCAATGGCAGGAGCCAGCGTGCTTGTCCCGGTTTCAATCCGCCGCGACGGGAGCGGTCCACGACCCAGCCCCGCGCCTCGATCTGCTTGCCCTTCAGGCGCTCCAGCGCCGCGCCATCGAATTGCCCCAGCACATTGGGCGCAACCCGCAGTACAAGCGAATCCTGCAACTCGATCCAAACGCCGCCGCGATTGCGCTGAACCCTGCTCACACGCCCGCTGACCACTGCGAAGCCAGACGTGTTGATCTGCTCCGCTTTCAGTACAGGCGACTGGCGCCACACCCCGAGCCCGGCTTGCCGCGCACTGCGCTCCGCCGATTGCTGACAGGCAACCAGATCAACATTGGGCGCGACCGCCACTTGGAAACCGAGCCCTTCTGCGAGCATCTGCGCTTCGAGGTTGGCACCCTCGGCGCCATAAAGATGCGCAAGGGTGCGACCGTAGTGATCCTTGCTCTCTTTACCCAGGAGCATGCCGACCCGACCGTCGCTGGCAGCCACCAGGGCTTCCAGACGCTTGCGCGCCGCCACGGCGAATGGCTCGTCAGATCGGCCCTGCTTGCCCAGTTCCGGCGTATTCAAGCCGATCATGCGCACACTGCGGCCATCGCTCAGGCGCAATGTGTCGCCATCCACCACCCGTTGCACCACGACTGAGGCCAGCCCACTCGGCACCGGGCAGAAGGCCTGGGCGCCCGAGAGCCAAATCGCGGACACAAAAAAGGCGCCCACGAGGGACGCCTTTTTCATTAGCAAGGTAAAGCCCATGGGGCTTTCGAACCTTACTCTGCTGCTGCAGGTTTCTTGCCGAAAGCACCGAAACGGTCTGCGAAGCGCTGTACACGGCCGCCAGTATCCAGAGTCTTCTGCTTACCGGTGTAGAACGGGTGGCACTCGTTGCATACGTCAGTACCCAGTGGCTTGCACAGGTTCGAACGAGTTTCGAACTTGTTACCGCAGCTGCAAGTTACTTCGATGGTTTCGTATGCTGGATGGATATCGGCTTTCATGGTGTATTCCTCAGGCTAGCGTGCCGCCACTCAACACTATTGTTGAATACCGCACGTAATTAGGCCGCGGATTCTACCAGACCTTTGAAATCGCGCAAGCTGTCGCTTCTACCGACCGTCTGCTAGGCTCCCGGCCTTGTTCACCGTCCCTTCATCGAGAAAACCTCCGCGTGCCCGACGCCATTTTGCGCCTCGCCCTGCCTTCGCCCCTGCGCCGCCTGTTCGATTACCGTGCCCCGGCCGGGGTCCTGCGCGCCCAGTTGCAGCCGGGCATGCGCCTGCGGGTGCCCTTCGGTCGGCGGGAGATGATCGGCATTCTGGTCGAGGTCACCGACACCAGCGAAGTGCCGGTCGAGAAACTCAAACCGGCCCTGGCCCTGCTCGACGCCACGCCGCCCTTGCCACCGGCGCTGTTCAAGCTGTGCCTGTGGACGTCGCAGTATTACCAGCACAGCCTCGGCGACACCTTGAGTTGGGCGTTGCCGGTGCTGTTGCGCCAGGGCGAACTGGCTGAACCGCGCCAGGAACGCTTCTGGTCCGCCACCCCCGGCGCCAGCCTGGATGACCCGCGCATCGCCCGCGCCCCGCGTCAGCGCGAAGCGTTGGCCACATTGGCCCAGCACCCCCACGGCGTGGCCCATCAGTTGCTGAGCAAATTGATGCTTAGCAAGGACAGCCTCGACCTGCTGCTGGCCAAGGATCTGGTGCAAGTGGAGATCCGCAAGCACGCCCCCGAAGCCCGCCACGAACACTGGCTGGCCCAACCGGAGTTGCCGCTGAACCCGGAACAACGCGCGGCTTACGAGGCGATCCGCGCCGGGTTCGACAGTTATCACGCGTTCCTGCTGGCCGGCGTCACCGGCAGCGGCAAGACCGAAGTCTATTTGCAACTGATCCGCGAAACCCTGGAGGCCGGCAAGCAAGCGCTGGTACTGATCCCGGAAATCAACCTCGGCCCGCAAACCCTGGCGCGCTTCGAGCAACGCTTCAATGCGCGAATTGCGCTGATCCACTCGGCGGTCAACGACCGCGAGCGCCTCGAAGCCTGGCTCGCCGCTCGGGATGGCGACGCCGACATTATTATCGGCACCCGTTCGGCGCTGTTCACCCCGATGAAAAACCCCGGCCTGATCATCATCGACGAAGAGCACGACGGCTCATATAAACAGCAGGAAGGTTTGCGCTACCACGCCCGGGACCTGGCGCTGGTCCGAGCCCGGCAGGAAAACATCCCGATCGTGCTCGGCTCGGCCACGCCTTCGCTGGAAAGCCTGCACAACGCCTACACCGGGCGTTACGGCCTCCTACGTCTGAATGAGCGTGCTGGCGGCGCCAAGCAACCGCGCTTCCTGCGACTGGATGTGAAAAGTCGTCCGCTCGACAGCGGCATTTCCGGGCCGATGCAGCAAGCCATTGGTCAGACCCTGGCCGCCGGCCAGCAAGTGCTGGTGTTCCTCAACCGTCGAGGATTCGCGCCGACGCTGCTGTGCCACGACTGCGGCTGGATGTCCGAATGCCAGCGCTGCGATGCGCGGATGACCGTGCACCAGCGCTCCGGCGAACTGCGTTGCCACCATTGCGGCTACGTCGAACGCGTGCCCCGGCACTGTCCGAAGTGCGGCAAAGTGGACTTGCGGCCGGTGGGCGCTGGCACCGAGCGCGCCGAAGAACGCCTGGCCATTCTGTTCCCGGATGTTCCGGTGCTGCGGGTCGACCGCGACAGCACCTCGCGCAAAGACGCGATGAATCAGTTGTTCGCGACTATTCAGAAGGGTCAGCCGTGCATTCTGGTGGGCACGCAGATGCTTGCCAAAGGTCACCACTTTCCACGGGTGACGCTGGTGTCGATTCTCGATGCCGACGGCGGCTTGTTCTCCGGCGACTTCCGCGCCAGCGAGCGCATGGCGCAATTGATCGTGCAGGTCGCCGGCCGTGCGGGCCGGGCCGAAGAGCCGGGCAAAGTGATTATCCAGACCCATTTGGCGGACCATCCGCTGCTGGTGCAACTGACCGAGCAGGGCTACTTTGCGTTCGCCGAGCAGGCGCTGAGCGAGCGGCGCTCCGCCGGTTTGCCGCCGTTCGCACATTTGGCGCTGCTGCGGGCCGAAGCGCACAAGCCGGGGCAGGCGGAAGGTTTTCTCGACGAGGCGTGCAGCGAGGCTGAGCGTTTGCTGGCCGAACAGAATCTGAGCGGGATCGAGCTGCTCGGGCCGGTGCCGGCGCCGATGGAACGGCGGGCCGGGCGTTATCGCGCGCAGTTGTTGTTGCAGGCAACGGCTCGGGCGCCGCTGCACCGGTTACTGGCCAGTTGGTTGCTGCTGCTGGAGCAGATGCCGAGTGGGCGGGCGGTGCGCTGGTCGCTGGATGTGGACCCTGTGGATTTGTATTGACTGGTAGGCCGCCATCGCTGGCAAGCCCGCTCCCACAAGTTTTGCGCAATCCCTGTGGGAGCGGGCTTGCCCGCGATGGCGGCCGAATAGTCACCACATATCCATAACCTGCCCGCTATAGTTGGCAAGCCCGTCTTCGCAACGGATAATGCCCAGTTTTTCCACCAGCGCATTGAAGCGCCGCCGCGCTAGCGGTCGAAAGAGAAGACCATGAAAGACACCATTCGCCAGCTGATCCAACAAGCCATCACCCAACTCGTCAACGAAGGTGTGTTGCCTGAAGGCCTGTCGCCGGCGATCCAGGTGGAAAACTCCCGGGACAAGAAGAACGGCGACTTCGCCAGCAACATCGCCATGATGCTGGCCAAACCGGCAGGCATGAAACCGCGCGATCTGGCCGAGAAAATCATCGCCGCACTGCCGGCCGACGAGAATGTCACCAAGACCGAAATCGCCGGCCCTGGCTTCCTGAACTTCTTCCAGAACACCCAGGCCCTGGCCACGCGCCTCGACGCCGCGCTGGCTGACGTTCACGTCGGCGTGCGCAAGGCTGGCCCGGTGCAGCGCACGGTTGTCGACCTGTCGGCACCGAACCTGGCGAAAGAGATGCACGTCGGCCACTTGCGCTCGACCATCATCGGCGACGGCGTGGCCCGCGTGCTTGAGTTCCTCGGCGACGAAGTGATCCGCCAGAACCACGTTGGCGACTGGGGCACCCAGTTCGGCATGCTGATGGCGTATCTGCAGGAAAACCCGATCACCAGCGACGAGCTGTCGGACCTGGAAAACTTCTACCGCGCCGCCAAGCAACGCTTCGACGAATCCGAAGAGTTCGCCGACCGTGCCCGTGGCCTGGTGGTCAAGCTGCAAGCCGGCGACCCGGACTGCCTGGCGTTGTGGACCAAGTTCAAGGACATCTCGCTGTCACACTGCCAGAAAATCTACGAACTGTTGAACGTCAAACTGACGATGGCCGACGTGATGGGCGAGAGCGCCTACAACGACGACCTGATCAACGTGGTCAACGATCTCAAGGCCGCTGGCCTGCTGGTTGAGAGCAACGGCGCCCAGTGCGTGTTCCTCGACGAATTCAAGAATGCCGACGGCGATCCGCTGCCGGTGATCATCGTCAAGGCCGATGGCGGCTATCTCTACGCCACCACCGACCTGGCGGCCGTGCGTTATCGCAGCGGCAAGCTCAAGGCTGATCGTGCGCTGTACTTTGTCGACCAGCGCCAGGCCCTGCACTTCCAGCAAGTGTTCGCCGTCGCCCGCAAGGCCGGCTTCGTGACGCACCCGATGGAAATGGAGCACATGGGCTTCGGCACCATGAACGGCGCCGATGGCCGTCCGTTCAAGACCCGTGACGGCGGCACCGTGAAGCTGATCGACCTGCTGACCGAAGCCCAGGAACGCGCCTACACCTTGGTGAAGGACAAGAACCCGGAGCTGGCCGAGGCCGAGTTGCGCAATATCGCCAAGGTCGTGGGCATCGGCGCGGTGAAATACGCCGACCTGTCCAAGCACCGTACCAGCGACTACAGCTTCAACTTCGACCTGATGCTGAACTTCGAAGGCAATACCGCGCCGTACCTGTTGTACGCGTATACCCGCGTAGCGGGCGTGTTCCGCAAGCTCGGCAAGGACTTCAGCGAAGTCGAAGGCCAGATCGTTCTGGAAGCTGCGCACGAACATGAGCTGGCAGCCAAACTCGCGCAATTTGGCGAAATACTGAACAACGTGTCCGAGAAAGGCACGCCGCACATCCTCTGCACCTACCTGTACGATGTCGCCGGCCTGTTCTCCAGTTTCTATGAGAACTGCCCGATCCTCAGTGCTGAAACCCCGGCGCAAATGCAAAGCCGTCTGCGTCTCGCTGCGCTGACCGGCCGCACTCTCAAGCAAGGCCTGGAACTCTTGGGTCTGGAAACTCTGGAGCGTATGTAAGTTGGCTGCCAAGAAAAAACCTGCACCCAAGCGTGGCGCCAGCCGTTACCAAGCTCCTGCAAAGCAACCGATTCCGGGCTGGCTGTGGATGGCCATCGGCCTGACGGTCGGCGCGTTCATTGTGTTTTTGATGAAGCTGGAGCCGGGCAAGGGTAGCGAGAGCGTCAAGCGCGAGAAGATCGAGCAGCAGAAAGCCACCAAGATCGCCGAGGCCAACAAGACCCCGCCGAGCCCGACGCAACCGGTGAAGCCGAAGTACGACTTCTACACCTTGCTGCCGGAATCGGAAGTCATCGTGCCGCCGGATGCCGTGCCGGAGAAAACCCCGCCGACGCCAGCCGTACCGACCACACCGGTAACCCCGGCAGAAGCAGCGAAGATCGACACCGCCCGCGCTCAGGCGGCATTGGCTGGCATCACTCCACCGCCGCCACCGCCCGTGGCCAAGGCAGCGCCGGTGACCAAGTTCTTCCTGCAGGCTGGCTCGTTCCGCAAGGAAGCCGATGCGGACAAGGTGCGCGCGCAGATCATCTTGCTGGGGCAGGCGGTGGCGGTTGAATCCGGCACGGTGAAGGACGAGACCTGGTATCGGGTGTTGGTCGGGCCGTTCAGCAACCGCGAACAGCTGACCACTGCGCAAAAGCAACTGGCCGGCGCAGGGTTTAGCAACCTGCTGTTACAACAACGCCAGAACCGCTGATTCCGTCAGCAGCACCGCGTTATCGTTCATCGCCGGCAATCCGGCTCCTACAAGTCATGCATCGTTCCCGGTATCGTGAACACCGTGAAATCCACGGTTCACCGTAGCCGCGAAAAACGCATAACCTGCAGGAGCCAGCTTGCTGGCGATGACGTCAGACCAAACAACACACCCTTCCCCGCTAAGCACCGCTCGTCCCCTCTCCAATCCCGCAGTTGAAAAACGCTCCACCACCCCCATATGAGTTGGCATAAGGCATTTTCGCCCCGCTGCGTGGAGACTCTCCCTTGACCACCATCGTTTCAGTTCGCCGCCACGGCAAAGTCGTCATGGGCGGCGACGGCCAGGTTTCTCTCGGCAATACCGTGATGAAAGGCAACGCGAAGAAAGTTCGTCGCCTGTACCACGGTCAGGTGATCGCCGGTTTTGCCGGGGCCACCGCTGACGCCTTCACCCTTTTCGAGCGCTTCGAAGGCCAGCTCGAGAAACATCAGGGTCACCTGGTTCGCGCCGCCGTCGAGCTCGCCAAAGAATGGCGCACCGACCGCTCCCTCAGCCGCCTCGAAGCGATGCTCGCGGTCGCCAACAAAGACGCGTCCCTGATCATCACCGGCAACGGCGACGTGGTCGAACCCGAAGAAGGCCTGATCGCCATGGGTTCCGGTGGCGGTTACGCCCAGGCCGCTGCCAGCGCGCTGCTGAAAAAAACCGATCTGTCGGCCCGCGAAATCGTCGAAACCGCGCTCGGCATCGCCGGCGACATCTGCGTATTCACCAACCACACCTTCACCATTGAGGAGCAGGACCTCGCCGAGTAAGCCTGTTCCGGCCTTAGCGCCACGGCTCACTTTTGCTTGAGGACCGCCAATTACTATGTCCATGACTCCCCGTGAAATCGTCCACGAACTCAATCGCCACATCATCGGCCAGGACGATGCCAAACGCGCCGTCGCCATCGCGCTACGTAACCGCTGGCGCCGGATGCAGCTGCCCGAAGAGCTGCGTGTTGAAGTAACACCCAAGAACATTCTGATGATCGGCCCGACCGGTGTCGGTAAAACCGAGATCGCCCGTCGCCTGGCCAAACTGGCCAACGCGCCGTTCATCAAAGTCGAAGCGACCAAGTTCACCGAAGTCGGCTACGTTGGCCGCGACGTCGAATCGATCATTCGTGACCTCGCCGACGCCGCCATCAAACTGCTGCGCGAACAGGAAATGACCAAGGTTCGCCACCGCGCCGAAGACGCCGCCGAAGAGCGCATCCTCGACGCCCTGCTGCCACCGGCGCGCATAGGCTTCAACACCGATGACGCCCCGTCGGCCGATTCCAACACCCGCCAGCTGTTCCGCAAGCGCCTGCGCGAAGGTCAGCTGGATGACAAGGAGATCGAAATCGAAGTCGCCGAAGTGGCCGGCGTCGATATCTCCCCGCCACCGGGCATGGAAGAAATGACCAATCAGTTGCAGAGCCTGTTCGCCAACATGGGCAAGGGCAAACGCAAGAGCCGCAAGCTCAAGGTCAAGGAAGCGCTGAAGCTGGTCCGCGACGAGGAAGCGAGCCGCCTGGTCAACGATGAAGAGTTGAAGGCCAAGGCGCTTGAAGCCGTCGAGCAGCACGGCATCGTGTTCATCGACGAAATCGACAAGGTCGCCAAGCGCGGCAATTCCGGTGGCGTTGATGTATCCCGTGAAGGCGTGCAGCGCGACCTGCTGCCGCTGATCGAAGGCTGCACCGTCAATACCAAACTGGGCATGGTCAAGACTGACCACATCCTGTTCATCGCCTCCGGTGCGTTCCACCTGAGCAAACCAAGCGATCTGGTGCCCGAGCTGCAAGGCCGTCTGCCGATTCGTGTCGAGCTGAAGGCGCTGACGCCTGAAGACTTCGAACGCATTCTCAGCGAGCCGCACGCGTCGCTCACCGAGCAATATTGCGCACTGCTGAAAACCGAAGGCCTGGCCATCGAGTTCCAGCCGGACGGCATCAAGCGCATCGCCGAGATCGCCTGGCAGGTCAACGAGAAAACCGAGAACATCGGTGCCCGTCGCCTGCACACCTTGCTTGAGCGTCTGCTTGAGGAGGTATCGTTCAGCGCCGGCGACCTGGCCAGCGCCCATGACGGCAAGGTGATCCTGATCGACGCCGACTACGTCAACAGCCACCTGGGCGAATTGGCGCAGAACGAAGACCTGTCCCGTTATATCCTGTAGGTCATGTGAGACCTGTGTAGGAGCCGGCTCGCCGGCGATGGGGACCTTGAGATCGCCATCGCTGGCAAGCCAGCTCCTACAAGGGACCGCGAGAGTTCCACACAGACGGACATCAGGTCATGACCCAACTCCCCACCGACATCAAACTGCACAAAGCCTCGAAAACCCTGTCGCTGAAATACGCGTCCGGCGAGGAACATCACCTGCCCGCCGAGTTCCTGCGCGTGCACTCTCCTTCCGCTGAGGTCCAGGGCCACGGCAAACCTATCCTGCAATTTGGCAAGATCGGCGTAGGCCTGAGCAAAGTAGAACCGGCCGGTCAGTACGCACTGAAATTGACCTTCGACGATGGCCATGACAGCGGCCTGTTCACCTGGGACTATCTGTACCAGTTGGGCGTGCGTCAGGAGGATCTCTGGAACGATTATCTTGCCGAACTGAAAGCGGCCGGAAAGACCCGCGACCCTAGCGAATCTGTCGTCAAGCTGATGCTCTAACCCGCGCCTCTTGCGCATTAGAAGGCATTTTCTAATTCCATCTGTTTGAATGCTTGGCCGCGAGGCCAGTCATTGGCCTGCTTGCGAAAAAAATTAAACTCGGGTAACCAATGGAGCTGGCAAGTTCCCTGCAGTGCTCTCTGAACTAAAAAGCAGCGATGCAGAATTATCGGTCACCCGAGCAGTAGTACCTGGCATTGGCTGTGTGACTACACGGCTGGACTCAGGTACTCGTCTCAGGACAATGGAGCGTCGTAGATGAGTAACAAGAATAACGATGACTTGAAGTATCAAGCCTCGGAAAACACCTTGGGGCTTAATCCTGTCGTTGGGCTGCGTGGAAAGGATCTACTGGCTTCTGCTCGGATGGTGCTCAGGCAGGCCATCAAACAACCGATTCACAGCGCGAAGCATGTCGCTCATTTCGGCCTTGAACTGAAGAACGTGCTGTTCGGCAAATCCGAGCTGCTACCGACCAGCGATGACCGTCGCTTCGCCGATCCGGCCTGGAGCCAGAACCCGCTCTACAAACGTTATCTGCAAACCTACCTGGCGTGGCGCAAGGAACTCCACGACTGGATCGACGACAGTAACCTGGGGCCCAAGGACACGGCACGCGGGCATTTCGTGATCAACCTCATGACCGAAGCCATGGCCCCGACCAACAGTGCGGCCAACCCGGCAGCGGTCAAACGCTTCTTCGAAACGGGTGGCAAGAGCCTGCTCGACGGCCTCTCGCACCTGGCCAAGGATCTGGTACACAACGGCGGTATGCCGAGCCAGGTCAACATGGGCGCATTCGAGGTTGGCAAGAGCCTGGGCGTGACCGAAGGTGCGGTAGTTTTCCGCAACGACGTGCTGGAGCTGATCCAGTACCGCCCGATCACCGAGCAGGTGCACGAGCGCCCATTGCTGGTAGTGCCGCCGCAGATCAACAAGTTTTATGTATTCGACCTGAGCCCGGACAAGAGCCTGGCGCGGTTCTGCCTGCGCAATAACGTGCAGACGTTCATCGTCAGCTGGCGCAACCCGACCAAGGAGCAACGCGAATGGGGTCTGTCGACCTACATCGAAGCGCTCAAGGAAGCGGTCGATGTGGTCACTGCAATCACTGGCAGCAAAGACGTGAACATGCTCGGTGCCTGCTCCGGCGGCATCACCTGCACTGCGCTGCTGGGCCACTACGCGGCGATCGGAGAGAACAAGGTGAACGCCCTGACGCTGCTGGTCAGCGTGCTGGACACCACCCTGGACAGCGACGTGGCCCTGTTCGTCGACGAGCAGACCCTCGAAGCCGCCAAACGCCATTCCTATCAGGCCGGTGTGCTGGAAGGCCGCGACATGGCGAAAGTCTTCGCCTGGATGCGCCCCAACGATTTGATCTGGAACTACTGGGTCAACAACTACCTGCTCGGCAACGAGCCGCCGGTGTTCGACATCCTGTTCTGGAACAACGACACCACCCGATTGCCCGCTGCGTTCCACGGCGACCTGATCGAGATGTTCAAAAACAATCCGCTGATCCGCCCGCATGCACTGGAAGTGTGCGGCACGCCGATCGACCTGAAGCAGGTCACGGCCGACATCTTTTCCCTGGCCGGCACCAACGACCACATCACCCCGTGGAAGTCCTGCTACAAGTCGGCGCAACTGTTCGGCGGCAAGGTTGAATTTGTGCTGTCCAGCAGCGGGCATATCCAGAGCATTCTGAACCCGCCGGGCAATCCGAAATCGCGCTACATGACAAGCGTCGAGATGCCGTTGAAGGCCGAGGACTGGCAGGAAAATTCCACCAAGCACACCGACTCCTGGTGGCTGCACTGGCAAGCCTGGCAGGCCGAGCGTTCGGGCGAATTGAAAAAATCTCCGACCAAACTGGGCAGTAAGGCTTATCCCGCGGGCGAAGCAGCGCCGGGCACTTACGTACACGAACGCTAAATGCCCCCCGACCTCTAGGAGCCGGATTGCTGGCGATTGCATCAACGCGGTGAAACTGTGAAACCGTGGTGATGCAATCGCCAGCAAGCCGGCTCCTACAGAATGGGGGTCGATCCACTTACAGGGCTTGAAGCATGCCGCAACCGTTCATATTTCGTACCGTCGACCTGGATGGCCAGACCCTCCGCACGGCAGTACGCCCCGGCAAGCCTCACTTGACGCCCTTGCTGATTTTCAATGGCATCGGCGCCAACCTGGAGCTGGTGTTTCCGTTCGTCGCGGCGCTGGACCCGGACCTCGAAGTCATCGCGTTCGACGTGCCTGGTGTCGGCGGTTCGTCGACGCCGAACCGGCCGTATCGTTTTCCGGGCCTGGCCAAACTCACGGCGCGGATGCTCGACTATCTCGATTACGGGCAAGTCAACGTGATCGGTGTGTCGTGGGGTGGCGCCCTCGCCCAGCAGTTTGCTTACGACTATCCCGAACGCTGCAAGAAACTGGTGCTGGCGGCAACGGCGGCAGGTGCGGTGATGGTGCCGGGCAAACCGAAAGTGTTGTGGATGATGGCCAGCCCACGGCGGTACATCCAGCCATCGCACGTGATCCGCATCGCGCCGATGATCTACGGCGGCTCGTTCCGTCGCGATCCGACGCTGGCGGCCAGCCATGCGGCGAAGGTGCGCTCGGCGGGCAAACTCGGCTACTACTGGCAGCTGTTCGCCGGGCTCGGCTGGACCAGCATTCACTGGCTGCACAAGATCCACCAGCCGACGCTGGTGCTGGCCGGCGACGACGACCCGCTGATCCCGCTGATCAACATGCGCATGCTGGCCTGGCGGATCCCCAATGCCCAGTTGCACATCATCGATGACGGACACCTGTTCCTGATCACCCGAGCCGAGGCCGTGGCGCCGATCATCATGAAGTTCCTCGAGGAAGAACGGCAGCGCGCGGTGATGCATCCGCATCCTGCGCCATCTGGCGGTTAACCGACGACGGCATTTTGTTTACGGAAAAGGCTCGACAGGACGTCGCGCCGCGCAACAACCCGTTACAGCGTCTATGGTGTTCTGGTTCGGTGTGTTTGTATTTGGCCTGAAGACGAAGGAGTGTTGAGTCATGCGCGAGAAGCCTGCGAGGGAATCTTTACCCACTCCCGCTGCGTTCATCAACGCACAGAGTGCGATTACCGGCCTGCGTGGTCGGGATCTGCTGTCGACCCTGCGCAGCGTTGCCGCCCATGGTTTGCGCAACCCGGTGCACAGCGCCCGCCATGCATTGAAGCTGGGCGGTCAACTGGGGCGCGTGTTGCTGGGCGAAACCCTGCACCCGACCAACCCCAACGACAGTCGCTTTGCCGACCCGGCCTGGAGTCTCAACCCGTTTTATCGCCGCAGCCTGCAGGCGTACCTGAGTTGGCAGAAGCAGGTCAAAAGCTGGATCGATGAAAGCAACATGAACCCGGATGATCGCGCCCGCGCGCACTTCGCGTTTGCTTTGCTCAATGACGCGGTGTCCCCGTCCAACACCCTGCTCAATCCGCTGGCGATCAAGGAAATCTTCAATTCCGGTGGCAACAGTCTGGTGCGTGGCGTCAGTCATCTGGTCGATGATTTCCTGCACAACGACGGCCTGCCCAGGCAAGTCACCAAGCAGGCGTTCGAAGTCGGCAAGACGGTCGCCACCACCACCGGCTCCGTGGTGTTTCGCAACGACATGCTGGAGCTGATCCAGTACAAGCCGATGAGCGAGAAGCAGTATTCCAAACCGCTGCTGGTGGTACCGCCGCAGATCAACAAGTACTACATTTTCGACCTGAGCCCGAGCAACAGCTTCGTTCAGTTCGCCCTGAAAAACGGCCTTCAGACTTTCATGATCAGCTGGCGCAACCCGGATGTGCGCCATCGCGAATGGGGCCTCTCGACGTACGTCGAAGCCGTCGAAGAAGCGATGAATGTGTGCCGCGCGATCACCGGTGCCCGTGAAGTGAATCTGATGGGCGCTTGCGCCGGCGGGCTGACCATCGCCGCGCTGCAAGGCCATTTGCAAGCCAAACGACAGTTGCGCCGGGTTTCCAGCGCCACCTATCTGGTGAGCCTGCTCGACAGTCAGATGGAGAGCCCCGCGACCCTGTTTGCCGACGAACAGACCCTGGAAGCGGCCAAGCGTCGGTCCTACCAGAAAGGTGTGCTGGATGGCCGGGACATGGCCAAGGTCTTCGCCTGGATGCGGCCCAACGATTTGATCTGGAGCTACTTCGTCAACAACTACCTGTTGGGCAAGGAGCCGCCGGCGTTCGACATCCTCTATTGGAACAACGACAACACGCGCCTGCCGGCGGCCTTTCACGGCGACTTGCTGGACTTCTTCAAGCACAACCCGTTGAGTCATCCGGGCGGCCTGGAAGTGTGCGGCACGCCGATCGATTTGCAGAAAGTCACGGTCGACAGCTTCAGCGTGGCCGGCATCAACGACCACATCACGCCGTGGGATGCGGTGTACCGCTCGACCCTGCTGCTGGGTGGCGAGCGGCGCTTCGTGCTGTCCAACAGCGGGCATGTACAGAGCATCCTCAACCCGCCGTCCAACCCGAAAGCCAATTTCATCGAAAGCACGAAACTGAGCAGCGATCCCCGGGCCTGGTATTACGACGCCAAGCAAGTCGACGGCAGTTGGTGGACGCAATGGCTGGCCTGGATTCAGGAACGCTCGGGCGCGCAGAAAGAAACCCACATGGCCCTCGGCAACCAGAACTATCCACCGATGGAGGCGGCACCCGGTACTTATGTGCGCGTGCGCTGACGCTCAACACACCACGGCCGGCATCGGCCGTGGCATGAACTGACCATTAAGAAGACTGGATGAAAACCCGCGACCGGATCCTCGAATGTGCCCTGCAGTTGTTCAATCAGAAGGGCGAACCAAACGTCTCCACCATGGAAGTTGCCAACGAAATGGGCATCAGCCCGGGCAACCTCTACTACCACTTCCACGGCAAGGAACCGCTGATTCTCGGGTTGTTCGAGCGCTTCCAGGCGGAGCTTGCGCCGCTGCTCGATCCGCCGTCCGACGTGGAACTGGCCCCTGAAGACTATTGGCTGTTTCTACATTTGATCGTCGAGCGCCTGGCTCATTACCGGTTTCTGTTCCAGGACCTGTCGAACCTCGCCGGGCGCCTGCCGAAACTGGCCAAAGGAATCCGCAACCTGCTCAATGCGCTGAAGCGCACACTGGCGTCATTGCTGGCTCGGTTGAAGGCTCAAGGGCAGTTGGTCAGCGACACCCAGGCGTTGGGGCAGTTGGTGGAACAGATCACCATGACGCTGCTGTTCTCGCTGGATTATCAGCGGATTCTGGATCGCGAGGGTGAAGTGAGGTTGGTGGTGTATCAGATCATGATGCTGGTGGCGCCGCACTTGTTGCCGCCGATCAAGGTCGCGACCGAGCAACTGGCGCTCCAATACCTCGAAGAACACGAGTAGCGGAATTTCGGGCTATACACAAAACAATTGTGGGAGCGGGCTTGCTCGCGAATACGGTGGGTCATTCGACATAAATGCTGAATGACCCACCGTATTCGCGAGCAAGCCCGCTCCCACAGGGGTACTGCTGCGCTCTAAGATTCGTGCGCAAACAAAAACGCCCGACCTTTGCAGGCCGGGCGTTTTTTGAGCCCTGAAATCAGGACTGACTGGTTGGCGTCGATGGAGCTGGCGCGGCAGTCGGGGTTGCAGCAGGGGTCGGCGCGGTAGCAGAGTTCGAAGTGCTGACCGGAGTCGACGGGGCTGCCGGTTTGGCGGCCGCCACTGCTGGTTTTGGTGCAGCGGCTTTCGGCGCTGCCGGTTTTTTCACTGCAGGCTTTTTCGCTGCAGCAGGTTTTGCTGCCGGTTTGGCGGCTGCGGTTTTCGCTGCAGGCTTGGCAGCTGGTTTAGCTGCGGCTTTGGCGGCGACCGGTTTGGCCGCTGGCTTGGCTGTTACAGGTTTTGCTGCGGCCGTTTTGGCAGCCGGCTTGGCCGCTGCTTTCGCGGCGGGTTTGGCAGCCGGCTTGGCGGCAGCTTTTACCAGTGGCTTGGCAGCGGTTTTGGTCGCTGGTTTGGCGGCTGCAGTTTTCGCCGCAACTGGCGCAACCTTGGCACCGGTGAGTTTTTCGATTTGCTTGGTCAGGGTATCGACCTTGCTGTGCAGCGCTTTCACTTCATTACGGCTCGGTACACCCAAGCGCGAAATGGCGCTGTTCAGGCGCTTGTCGAAAGCCCCTTCCAGCTCATCCCACTTGCCCAGCGCACGATCTTTCACGCCAGTGATGCGCGATTTTGCCGAGGAAGCGGAGTCCTTGACGTCATCGACTTTCTTGCCGACAGCGCTCTTGGTGAGCTTCTCTGCTTTCTCGCCGTCTTTGACCAATGTATCGAAGAGCTTGCTGCCGTCAGTGTCGATCTTCGAGTACACGCCTAAACCAGCCAGCCAGATTTTGCGGGAGTAGTCTTCGACTTTCCCGATCCACGAGCTGCCTTCTTTTTCGGTGTTCTTTTTACCAGCCATCCCGTTCTCCTTAAGATTTACGCGCGACGCGTTCGAGCAATGCCGTCAACTCATCGAGCTTAGCAGACAGTGTCTCAACGTCATGTTTAGACGGAATGCCGATACGATTCAAGGCACTTGCAACACGCGAGTCAAAAGCCTTCTCGACCTTGTCGAGTTGAACTTCGACCTTGCCTTTGAACGTGCTCACTTCGCTCTTGGCTTCATCGATCTCGGCGTTAGCGGCTTCAAGTTTCTCGGCAACTACCTTTTTGCCTTTCTTTTCAACAGTTTGACCTTCTTTTATCAACTCTTGAAAGTATTCGCTGCCCTCTTGGCCGACCTTGGCGTAGGCACCCAGGCCTGCCAGCCAGATCTTGCGGGCATAGGATTTGACGTCGCTCAGAGCGGTTGTCGAAGCGTCGATTTTTTTCTTCAAAATAACTTTGGCCATGGTGCACCTCACGCGCAAAAGGTTTGAGGAACTGCCCGCGCAAGTGTCGGGCTCATGCACAAAGTAGGGAGAAAAATTAGAAACGGCACCCTAACAACTGACATAAACAAGTAGTCGGAACGCCACCGAACCTGTGGGAGCGGGCTTGCCCGCGAAGACGATGGATCAACCACAAAATTTATTGCGGATGTTCCGGCCTCTTCGCGGGCAAGCCCGCTCCCACAGGGATCGTGTTTCACAGAAAGAACCGGGTCAGACCAACGCTTTATCGAGGGCCTTTTCGATTTCCGATTTGATCATGCCGCTCATGGCCGACATCATCAGGCCCAACTCCACATCGACGCGGATCGAAGCTTCGCTGACATGCACCGCGCCTTTCACCCCGGAACGCTTGAGGTTCAGGGTGTCGCCGGACCACTGCGGCTCCAGGCCATATTGATCGGACAGTTTCTGCGCCAACTGGTCGGCCTTCTCGCGGGCCGCTTCCTTGCCCAGGCCGTGGGCACGTTCAACACTAATACGGGCCATCGAATGACTCCTGCTTTATGAATACTTTCCTGAAGCATCTTGACCGCTGCTGCGGCAAAACGTCCCGGCGGTTCTACATCTTACCTTCAGCCTTGCCAAGACAAAGCAGGCCACCGGGATTAGAATGTCCCGCATTCTCTTCTGGTGACAGCGATATGACTGATCAGCGCAAAGGCAGCGATGCCGAACCCACCACGCACTTCGGTTTCAAAAACGTTCCGGAAAGCCAAAAAGCGGAAAAAGTCGCTGAGGTTTTCCATTCGGTAGCTGCCAAGTACGACTTGATGAACGACCTCCTGTCGGGCGGCATGCACCGTTTGTGGAAGCGTTTTGCGATCGAACTGTCGGGCGTTCGCACCGGCAACCGCGTGCTGGACATTGCCGGCGGCACCGGCGACCTGACCAAAAAATTCTCACACCTCGTGGGCCCGACCGGCCAGGTGGTGTTGGCCGACATCAATGAATCCATGCTCAAGGTCGGTCGTGACCGCCTGCTGGATCTGGGTGTGGCCGGTAACGTCGAATTCGTTCAGGCCGACGCTGAAAAGCTGCCGTTCCCGGACAACCATTTCGACTGCGTGACCATCGCTTTCGGCCTGCGCAACGTGACGCATAAAGAAGACGCCTTGCGTTCGATGCTGCGTGTACTCAAACCGGGCGGCCGTTTGCTGGTGCTGGAATTCTCCAAGCCGACCAACGCGCTGATGTCCAAGGCCTACGACGCCTACTCGTTCGCCTTCATGCCGCTGATGGGCAAGCTGATCACCAACGACTCGGAAAGCTATCGCTACCTGGCCGAATCGATCCGCATGCACCCGAATCAGGAAACCCTGAAGTCGATGATGGTCGAGGCCGGTTTCGACCGCGTGACCTACCACAACATGACCGCAGGCATCGTCGCCCTGCACCGCGGCATCAAACCCTGATGTTGCTGGCCGGTCTGCTCGCCAGCGTTGAACTCGGTCTGAACCGGGTACTGCGTCTCGACAGCACGGCGCTGCCGCGGCTGGCGCATTTGAGCGGCAGAGTGATTGCCGTCGACTGCCGCAGCCCGGCGCTGCAACTGTTCATCCTGCCCAGCGATGAAGGCTTGATGTTGGCGTCCCACTGGGAAACCGGCGCCGACTGCACCTTGCGTGCACCGGCCTCCAGCCTGTTGAAACTGGCGGTGAGCAAGGACAAGACCTCGGTCCTGCATGGCCCTGAAGTCGAACTCGACGGCGACAGCGGCGTGCTGCTGGAACTGGCGGCGATCCTCCAGGACCTCGAACTGGACTGGGAGTACGAACTCTCGCGCTGGCTGGGACCTGTGGCCACGTACCTGGTCGGCGGCCACCTGCGCAGCCGCGCACGCTGGTATCAGCAAGGATTTGCCAGCCTGGGTCAGAACCTGGGCGAGTACCTGGCCGAAGAATCGCGCACCCTCGTCGGTCAGCGCGAAGCCGAAGCCCGATTCAGTGAACTGGACCAGATCAAACTCGATCTGGAACGTCTCGAGGCGCGTTTCGAGCGCCTTTCCCGATCCCTCGACCCAAGCGATAACGCATGAAGCTGCTTGCCGTCCGCCGTTTGTTGCGCATCCAGCGCGTTGTGATTCGCTACCGCCTCGATGACCTGCTGTTCGCCCTGCCGCTGCCGTGGTTTCTGCTGGCGCTGCGCTACGCCTTGCCGTGGCGCTGGTTCCCGCGCAAGCCGCTGGACCTGAGCCGGGGCGCGCGATTGCGTCTGGCGCTGCAGGACCTGGGGCCGATTTTCATCAAGTTCGGGCAGATCCTGTCCACCCGACGCGACCTGCTGCCGGAAGACATCGCCGATGAGCTAATGAAGCTGCAGGACCGTGTGCCGCCGTTCGATTCGCAAGTGTCGATCAAGCTGATCGAAGAACAACTCGGCAAAAAGATCAGTGAAGTGTTCAGCCGTTTCGACGTCGAACCGCTGGCCTCGGCGTCGGTGGCGCAGGTGCATGCCGCGCAGCTGAAAACCGGTGAAGAAGTCGTCGTCAAAGTGATTCGCCCCGGCCTGAAGCCGATCATCGCGCAAGACCTGGCGTGGTTGTTCATCCTCGCCCGCACCGCGGAAAAACTCTCGGCGGATGCGCGACTGCTGCACCCGGTGGACGTGGTTCTGGACTACGAAAAAACCATCTACGACGAACTCGACCTGTTGCGCGAGGCGGCCAACGCCAGCCAGTTGAAGCGCAACTTCGAAGGCTCGCCGCTGCTGTACGTGCCGCAAGTCTATTGGGATTGGTGCCGACCGAAAGTGCTGGTGATGGAGCGCATCTATGGCATTCAGGTCACCGACCTCGCGACCCTGGCCGACCAGCGCACCGACATGAAAATGCTCGCCGAGCGCGGCGTGGAGATCTTCTTCACCCAAGTGTTCCGCGACAGCTTTTTCCACGCTGACATGCACCCCGGCAACATCTTCGTCAGCACCGTCAACCCGTGGAGCCCGCAGTACATTGCGATCGACTGCGGCATCGTCGGCAGCCTGACCCCGGAAGACCAGGATTACCTGGCACGCAACCTGTTCGCGTTCTTCAAACGCGATTACCGGCGCGTGGCGCAATTGCACATCGACTCGGGTTGGGTGCCGGCGGAAACCAAACTCAACGAATTCGAAGCGGCGATCCGTACCGTTTGCGAACCGATCTTCGAAAAACCGTTAAAAGATATTTCCTTCGGCCAGGTGCTGATGCGCCTGTTCCAGACCGCTCGACGTTTCAACATGGAAGTGCAGCCACAACTCGTGCTACTGCAAAAAACCCTGTTGAACATCGAGGGGCTGGGCCGTCAGCTGTACCCGGACCTCGACCTGTGGAACACCGCGCAACCGTTCCTCGAACGCTGGATGCGCGAGCGAGTCAGCCCCAAAGCCTTGCTCGGCAACGTGCAGAGTCAGTTCGAACAACTGCCGCACCTGGCCAACATGGCGCGCGACCTGCTCGAACGCATGTCACAGCCCCACGCTTACGACCCACCGCCACCGTGGCATCGTCGTCGGGACGACTGGTTCCTGCGCCTGCTCGGCACCGCGCACCTGGCCGGCGGCGCAATACTGGCCGTGGGCGGTCCGTTGAACGAACTGGCCTACTGGCCGGCCGGAATCATGATGGCCGTCGGTTTGTATCTGGTCGTTCGCCGATAGCCAGTTGTGTGATCCACTGGCACACTGTTTGAACGTTGGACTCTGCTAATGAAGTGCGGAGCCCGCTGTCGGAGTCGAAGATGAAAAACTGGCTGGACGAGATCAAGTGGGACGCCGACGGCCTGGTGCCGGCAATCGCCCAGGATCACAAGACCGGGCGCGTCCTGATGATGGCCTGGATGAACCGCGAAGCGCTGGAACTGACTGCTGCCGAAAACCGCGCCATCTACTGGTCACGCTCCCGTGGCAAGTTGTGGCGCAAGGGCGAAGAGTCCGGCCACGTGCAGACCCTGCACGAGATGCGCCTGGACTGTGACGCCGACGTGATCATCCTGATGGTCGAGCAGATCGGCGACATCGCCTGCCATACCGGCCGCCAGAGCTGTTTCTACCGCGTCTTCGAGAACGGCGACTGGACAACCGTCGACCCGGTTCTGAAAGACCCGCACGCCATCTATTCCGCAGGACACACACATGAGTGACACTCTGACCCGCCTGGCCGAGGTGCTGGAAGCGCGCAAAGGCGCCGCCGCCGACAGCTCGTACGTCGCCAGTCTGTACCACAAGGGCTTGAACAAGATTCTGGAAAAAGTCGGCGAAGAGTCGGTCGAAACCATCATCGCCGCCAAGGACGCCGCCATCAGCGGCGACTGCAGTGATGTGATCTACGAGACCGCCGATCTGTGGTTCCACAGCATGGTCATGCTCGCCCAATTGGGTCAGCATCCCCAGGCTGTACTCGATGAACTGGACCGTCGTTTCGGTCTGTCCGGACACGCCGAGAAAGCCTCGCGCCCGTCCGCCTGAACAACTATTAGAGAGGAGCAGCAACATGGGCATTTTTGACTGGAAACACTGGATCGTCATCCTGGTTGTTGTCGTCCTGGTGTTCGGCACCAAGAAACTGAAAAACCTCGGCACTGACGTCGGCGAGTCGATCAAAGGCTTCAAGAAAGCCATGAACGACGACGAAAAGCCGGCCGACCCGGCAGCGGCTCAACCGGTCCCGCCTGTTCAGCCACAAACCACGCAGTCCGTGAACCAGCCGCACACTATCGACGTGCAGGCGCAAAAAGTCGAAGAGCCAATCCGCAAAGACGTGTGAGCACTGACTAATGTTTGGTATCAGCTTCTCTGAACTGCTGCTCGTCGGCCTCGTGGCCCTGCTGGTGCTGGGCCCCGAACGTCTGCCGGGCGCTGCGCGCACCGCCGGCCTATGGGTCGGGCGCCTGAAGCGCAGCTTCAACGCGATCAAACAGGAAGTTGAACGTGAAATCGGTGCCGACGAGATTCGTCGGCAACTGCACAACGAGCACATTCTGTCGCTGGAGCAGGAGGCGCGGAAGATTTTCACGCCGACTCAGCAGGAAGCCACACCGGTTCAGCCGGTGGTGGAACAAACGATCCATGCGTCGACAACAGAATCCGCGCCTGCTACGCCGACTGAAACCGTAAAAGCTGTCGATGCGGTTGCAGCGGCGCCAGTTGTGGTGCATGCAGAACCCGTTGCTCCTGTCGCCGCGCCGATACCGCCGGCCCCTCACGACACCACTTTGCCGCCGCGAGCCCCATGAGCGATCTCCCAGAAAACGACCAGCACATGCCGCTGGTTTCGCACCTCACCGAGTTGCGTACCCGCCTGCTGCGCTGCGTAGCGGCGATCTTCATCATCTTCGCCGGGTTGTTCGCCTTCACCCAGCAGATCTATACCTTCGTCTCCACGCCGCTGCGCCAGTATCTGCCAGTCGGTGCGACGATGATCGCCACCGACGTGTCGTCGCCTTTCCTGACGCCACTGAAGCTGACCATGATGGTGTCGCTGTTCCTCGCGATTCCGGTGATCCTGCATCAGATCTGGGGCTTCATCGCACCGGGCCTGTACAAGCATGAAAAGCGCATCGCGGTGCCGTTGCTGATATCAAGCATCATGCTGTTCTACGCCGGTATGGCATTCGCCTATTACCTGGTGTTCCCGCTGATCTTCAAATTCTTCGCCGCCGCCACCCCGGCCGGCGTGGAAATGATGACCGACATCAGCAGCTACCTCGATTTCGTCATGACGCTGTTCTTCGCCTTCGGCGTGGCGTTCGAAATCCCGGTGGCCGTCGTGCTGCTGGTGTGGATCGGCGTGGTCGACGTCAAATACCTGAAGAAAATCCGCCCGTACGTGGTCATCGGCTGCTTCGTGGTCGGCATGATCCTGACGCCGCCGGACATCTTCTCGCAGACGCTGCTGGCCGTACCGATGTGGCTGCTGTTTGAAATCGGCATCCTGTTCGGCGGCCTGATCAGCAAGCGCGGCGACCATCCGGATGATCAGCCGGTTGACGATCACAACGACCAGCCGCCAGCGACCCAAGCGTGAACCTGCTGCTCCTCGAAGCGGCCGATTTCATTGCGGCCGACCGGGCGATCCTGCGTGATCGCCGGTTGACCCACATGCAGGAAGTCCACCGCTGTGAAGTGGGTGACAGCATGCGCGTCGGGCGTATTGGCGGCCTGATGGGCTCGGCCGAAGTGCTGCGCCTGGACGCCGATGAAGCCGAACTGCGCGTCACCCTCGACCAACCGCCACCGCCCAAGCTGCCGCTGACCCTGGTGCTGGCCCTGCCACGGCCGAAAATGCTGCGTCGGGTGTTTCAGACCGTGGCGGCCATGGGTGTGCCACGGATCGTCCTGGTGAACAGCTACCGCGTCGAGAAGAGCTTCTGGCAGACCCCGTTCCTCGAACCTGAAGCCATTCGCGAGCAACTGATCCTCGGCCTCGAACAGGCCCGGGACAGCGTGTTGCCTGAAATTGTCATCGAGAAGCGCTTCAAACCGTTTGTCGAAGATCGACTGCCAGCGATCACCGAAGGCACCCTCGGCCTGGTCGGCCATCCCGGCAATTACCCGCCCTGCCCCCGTGGCCTGGACGAACCAGTGACCCTGGCCATCGGCCCGGAAGGCGGCTGGATCCCCTACGAAATCGATTTACTCGGCAAATCCGGCCTGCAACCGGTGCAGCTCGGCGAGCGCATCCTGCGCGTCGAAACTGCTGTCACCGCGCTGCTTTCACGCCTGTTCTAAACACGCCGCCATCCCTGTGGGAGCGAGACTGGCTTGCCGGCGATAGCGGACAGCCAGTCAACCCATGTGGTGAATGACCCACCGCCATCGCCGGCAAGCCGGTTTCACGCCCACAGGTCATCATTCGCCCATACATCGGGTAGCGCCTACAGAACCCCATACGCCTGCCGATACAGTTCCCATAAAACCAACTTGTGGTCCGTGGGAGTTGCAGCATGTACCGATGGCTAGCCGAGAAACTGGGGAACGTCAGCGTCAATCGCAAACTGGGGGTCGGCTTCGGTCTGCTGCTGCTGTTGACGTTGTTGATCACTGTCACCGGCTGGACCGGCCTGAGTGATGTGGTGAGTCGCGGCGACAAGCTTGGGTTCATTGCCAGCCTCAATGACCTGACCAAAGACTTGCGCCTGGCCCGCCTGGATTACGAAATGCGCCGTGGCGAACAAGGCCCGGGCGCCGTCAACGACCTCCTCGGCCAGCTCGACACAGGGCTGAAAACCGCGCGCACACTGATCGAGCAACCGGCCGACGCGGCCATGGTCGACCAGCAACTGGCTGCGGTCAGTGAGTACAAACAAGCCTTCGCCGCCATGACCCAGGCCGGCGCCAACCGGGAAGATGCTCGCAGCAAACTCGGTGCCACGGCCGATAACGCTGTGGCACGCGTGGGCGAAGTCGAGAAATCCCTTCTGCAAGGCGACAGCGTTGCCGATTTCAACAGCGTGATCGACCTGAGCAAACTGATCCAGCAGGCTCGCTTCCAGGTGCGCGGCTATACCTACAGTGGCAAGACCGAAGCCGAACAACCGGCGCTGGACGCCATCGACAATGCGTTGAAAAACCTCGAAAGCCTGCCGTCCAGATTGCCGGAACAGCACATCGCTAACCTGCAACAGGCCAGCGACTCACTCAAGGCCTACCGCGCTGCTGTCAGCCAGTACCGAGACTCTCAGGTCGCCAGCGCCGCCGCATTGAAACGCATGGCCGCTCAAGGCGACATTCTGCTCGACGCCAGCAAAAAGCTCACCGCTTCACAAACCATCGTGCGCGACACCGACGCCGCGCACGCCAAGAACATGCTGCTGTTGGCCACCGCCCTGGCGTTGGTCTTCGGTCTGTTCGCGGCGTGGGCGATCACCCGGCAGATCGTCATTCCGCTGAGCCAGACGCTGAAAGTCGCCGAACGCATTGCTGCCGGCGACCTGACCCAGAACCTCGTTTCCGAGCGTCAGGACGAACTCGGTCAGCTCCAGCGCGCCATGCAGCGCATGACGTTGGGTCTGCGCGAATTGATCGGCGGCATCAGCGACGGCGTCACGCAAATCGCCAGCGCTGCTGAAGAGTTGTCCGCAGTCACCGAACAGACCAGCGCCGGGGTCAACAGCCAAAAGGTCGAGACCGACCAGGTGGCGACCGCGATGAACGAAATGACCGCCACCGTGCAGGAAGTCGCGCGCAACGCCGAGGAAGCCTCCGAGGCCGCGCTCGCCGCCGATCAGCAGGCTCGCGAAGGCGACAAGGTGGTCGGCGAAGCCATCGCTCAAATCGAACGCCTGGCCAGGGAAGTCGGTAACTCCACCGAAGCCATGGGTCATCTCAAACGCGAAAGCGACAAGATCGGCAGCGTGCTCGACGTGATCAAATCCGTCGCCCAGCAAACCAACCTGCTGGCGCTCAACGCGGCCATTGAAGCCGCCCGCGCCGGTGAAGCCGGACGTGGCTTTGCGGTGGTCGCCGACGAAGTCCGCAGCCTGGCGCAGCGCACCCAGAAGTCCACCGAAGAAATCGAAGAGCTGATCGTCGGTCTGCAAAGCGGCACCCAGCAAGTCGCGACCATCATGGACAACAGCCGCACCCTGACCGACAGCAGCGTCGAACTGACCCGCCGCGCCGGTGGTTCCCTGGAAAGCATCACCCGCACCGTGTCGGCGATTCAGTCGATGAACCAGCAGATCGCCGCAGCGGCCGAGCAGCAAACGGCGGTGGCCGAGGAGATCAACCGCAGCGTGCTGAACGTGCGCGACGTGTCCGAGCAGACCTCGGCCGCCAGTGAAGAGACCGCGGCTTCCAGCGTTGAGCTGGCACGGCTGGGGACGCATCTGCAGATGCTGGTGGGCAGGTTCAAGGTTTGAGGTGATGCGGGGGCCTCGGTTCACACAGGACCGAGGGGATGCAATCGCGGGCAAGCCCGCTCCCACAGGGTTTTTCGGTGTTCACGCAATCTGAGTAACACCGCTACTCCCTGTGGGAGCGGGCTTGCCCGCGATGACGACCGGAAGGTCGCCGCCGTTAGAGGACCTGCCGCAAGAACGCCTGCGCCCGCGGATCCTTCGGCGCATCGAAGAACTCGGCGGGCGAGGCATCTTCCAGCAATTTGCCGTGATCGAAGAACAACACCCGGTCCGCCACTTCCCGCGCAAAGCCCATCTCGTGGGTCACACAGACCATGGTCATGCCTTCCACGGCCAGGGTTTTCATCACATCCAGCACTTCGCCGACCATTTCCGGATCGAGCGCCGAGGTTGGCTCATCGAACAGCATGACTTTCGGCTCCATGGCCAGCGCGCGAGCAATCGCCACGCGCTGCTGCTGGCCGCCGGACAGGCGTGACGGAAACTCGTTGGCCTTCTGCGCAATGCCAACCTTTTCCAGCAACGCCAAGGCCTTGGCTTCACGCTCCTTCTTGCCACGTTTGCGCACGACTTTCTGGGCGAGGCAGAGGTTTTCCAGCACGGTCATGTGCGGGAACAGGTTGAAGTGCTGAAACACCATGCCGACTTCACGGCGGTAGGCGTTCACGTCGGTTTTAGGGTCAGCCAGTTGCAGGCCGTCGATGCTCACCGAGCCCGAATCGAATTCTTCCAGGCCATTGAGGCAGCGCAGGAAGGTCGACTTGCCAGAACCGGACGGACCGATCACGACCAACACTTCCCCCTTCGCCACTTGGGTAGAAACGTTATCCACCGCACGCACCACATGGCCGCGGGTGTCGAAGACTTTTACCAGATCGCGGACTTCAATCACTTTGCGCGAGCCTCCGCTCAAGCCGGCTGGCGATTTTCGACAGCGGCAGGTTGATCAACAAATACAGGCCAGCCACGCAGAACAGGATTTCGAACGGCGAAAACGAGGTGGTGATGACTTCGCGGCCGCTTTTCAACAGCTCGGTAATCGCGATCACCGACACCAGCGAAGTGTCCTTGACCAGGCTGATGAATTGCCCGGCGAGCGGCGGCAGCACGCGCTTGAGCGCTTGCGGCAGCACCACGTGGCGCATCGACTGACCCGCGCTCAAACCCAGGGAGCGCGCCGCTTCGTTTTGGCCACGGGCGATCGACTGCACGCCGGAGCGGATGATTTCCGCCACGTAGGCGCCGGTGAACAGCGACAGCGCGGCGACCCCGGCGAACTCCCGGGACAGGTTCATCACGGTGCCGATGAAGAAGTAGAAAATGAAAATCTGCACCAGCAACGGCGTACCGCGCACCAGTTCGACGTAAATCGTCGAGAGGTCGCGCAGGGTCGGATTGTTCGAGAGACGGCACAAACCCGTGGCGAGGCCGATCAGTAGGCCGAGCACCCCAGACACCACGGATAACCACAAGGTGGTCCAGAGGCCCCACATCAGCGGTCCGGCAGCCCAATGACGAGTCACACCGATCACGTCGCCTTCAGCCACATCATCGCCTTGGGCGACTTGCAGGCTGTTGTCGTCGACGGTCACGCGCTGCTCGTCCCCAGCGTCGTTGCGCAAAGTGACTTCAGCCTTGTCGCCCTTGCGCACCAGCTCGCTGACCGTCGAAATGTCGGCGGCGCGTTGGGATTCTTCAGCGTGGTAGGCGAAGTACTGCGGTACGCGGTTCCAGCGCCATTCGTAGGACATCAGCGAGGTGGCGTAATACAGCGCGCCGGCCAGGCCGATCAACACCAGCACGGTCAACACGTGCCAGGGCCATTGGGCTTTTTTCTGTTTCATTGGGTAAGCAGGTTCCGGATTCTGTGTCGCCTGGGAGGCCGCCATCGCCAGCAAGCCGGCTCCTACAGTTGATCTGGGTGGACACAATAGGTGTGTCCGACGCTAATCCTGTAGGAGCCGGCTTGCTGGCGATTGACGCGACTCGGTCTGAAGCCTTATTCCATGTCCTTTTGCCAAGCGGTGTCTTTGAACCACTTGTCATGGATGCGATCGTAGGTGCCGTCTTCGTGGATCTGGTGCAGGAAGTTGTTGATGAAGTTGATGCTGTCGTAGTCACCCTTCTTCAGACCAAAGGCCAGCGGCTCGTAGGTGAACGGCTTGTCGAGGAATACCAGTTTGCCGTTGCCGACCTTGTTCACCGCCACGACGTTGTACGGCGCGTCGTAGATGAAGGCGTCGGCCTTGCCGTTGACCACGTCGAGCACGGCTTCCTGCTCATTGTCGTAGCCGTGGTACTTGGCTTTGGCAATCAGCTTCTTGGCGACCATTTCGCCGGTGGTGCCAAGCTTGGAGGTGATGCGGTAGTCGGCAGTGTTCAGGTCTTTGTAGGACTTGATGGTGCCTTCCAGCTCCTTGCGAATCAGCAGGGTCTGGCCGACCACGATGAACGGTTCGCTGAAGTTCAGGCGCAGGTTGCGTTCCTGGGTCAGGGTCATGCCGCTGCCGATCATGTCGAACTTGTCAGTGAGCAGGGCCGGGATAATGCCGTCGTAACCGGTGGAAACCAGTTCCAGCTTGACGCCCATGGCTTTGGTCATGGCTTTGAGGAGGTCGACTTCGAAGCCGATGATCTCACCGCGCTTGTTGGTCATTTCGAACGGCATGTAGGTCGGGTCCATGCCGACTTTCAGCGTGCCGCGCTTGACCGCGTCATCGATGGCACCGGCCTGCGCCGCGCTGACTGCAACCAATGCCGTGACGCCGACCAGCAGCATCGAGAGATACTTCTTCATCATCATGTCCCCAAACCCATTGCGTTATGAGGCGCGCAAACGGCGGCTCCCCTCAGGAAACGCATCGATACGGACAAAAATTATCCGGGCGCACCAATTCGGGGACGGATGCTAACGCACTCGCTCGTTTGCACAAGTGTTTGGCAACGATGAGATAAAAAAACCCCGCTTTCGCGGGGTTCTTTTGTTATGCCAACTGCGGTTGCGCACTCAGCGGCTTGAGCGGCAGCAACGGCGCATGGGGATCGGATTTCACCGATTTGCGCCAGGCTTCCAGCCATTCGGGATGACCTTCACTCCAGACCTGCTCATGCAAACGAGCCAGTGCCACCGGATCGCTCAGCAGTTGCACACGCTCATTGTTGGTCAGACCGTCAGGCCCGACTTTCAAGGCATGGCGAACCCGCTCGATCCGCAGCCACTCGATGGGCTCGGCCTGACCGTGGCGCGACGTCGCCAGCGAGCACGCGAGGGCGTTCTGCTGTGGATCGACCACCGACCGAATGAAGCCGTCCTTCAACGCGTGATAACGGTTTTCATGGGTGTACTGGTCGGTTGCCAGCAGCGCCTGCGGCGGATTGTATTCCTCAGGGATCAGGAACAGGCTCTCGTCACGGGACTTCAGGCCCAGGCCGACACGGCTGGAGATCACGGAAACCGGGATCGACAGCATCAACGAACCGACGATCGGCACCAGCCACCAGAGGAAGCTCGGGTTCAGCCAGATCACCAGCAGCGCCCAGAAGAAGCCCAGCAGGGTTTGCGGACCGTGGCGCTTGACCGCTTCGCTCCACGGCGTGGAGTCGTCGTCACGTTGCGGCGAGTTCCAGGTCGCCGCCCAGCCGAGGAACGCGGCAAGCACGAAGCGGGTGTGGAAAATCATCCGCACCGGCGCCAGCAACATGGAGAACAACATCTCCAGCAGCATCGACAGGGTCACCTTGAACTTGCCACCGAACTCTTTCGCGCCCTTGGCCCAGATCAGGATGATGCTCAACAGCTTCGGCAGGAACAGCAGCACGATGGTGGTCGAGAACAGCGCGATTGCCTTGTCCGGGTGCCATTGTGGCCACAGCGGATAGAGCTGACGCGGTTCAAGGAAGTACTGCGGCTCCATCAACGTGTTGACCGCCAGCAGCGCCGTCGACAGCACGAGGAAGAAGAACCACAGCGGCGCCGACAGGTACGACATCACGCCGGTCAGGAACACCGCACGGTGCACCGGGTGCATGCCCTTGACCAGGAACAGGCGGAAGTTCATCAGGTTACCGTGGCACCAGCGACGGTCACGCTTGAGTTCGTCCAGCAGGTTCGGCGGCAATTCTTCGTAGCTGCCCGGCAAGTCGTAGGCAATCCACACGCCCCAACCGGCACGGCGCATCAGCGCGGCTTCGACGAAGTCGTGGGACAGAATCGCACCGGCGAACGCGCCTTTACCGGGCAACGGCGCCAAGGCGCAGTGCTCGATGAACGGCTTCATGCGGATGATTGCGTTGTGACCCCAGTAGTGGGATTCGCCCAACTGCCAGAAGTGCAGGCCGGCGGTGAACAGCGGACCGTACACGCGGGTCGCAAACTGCTGCATGCGCGCATAAAGAGTGTCCATGCCCGACGCACGTGGCGCGGTCTGGATGATCCCGGCGTCCGGCGTGGCTTCCATCAAGCGCACCAGACTGGTCAGGCATTCGCCGCTCATCACCGAGTCAGCGTCGAGCACGACCATGTACTTGTAATCACCGCCCCAGCGACGGCAGAAGTCGTCGAGGTTGCCGCTCTTGCGTTTGACGCGACGGCGACGGCGGCGATAGAAGATCTTGCCGAAGCCCTTGGCTTCGCGGCAGACGTCCAGCCATGCCTGCTGTTCGGCGACGCAGATATCAGCATCGTTACTGTCGCTGAGGACGAAGAAGTCGAAACGATCCAGGTCACCCGTGGCAGCGACCGACTCGAAGGTCGCACGCAGACCGGCGAATACCCGTGGCACGTCTTCGTTGCAGATCGGCATCACCAGTGCGGTGCGCGCATCCTTGGGGATCGGCTCGTTGCCGGCACTTTTACCGGAGATACGGTATTTATCGTGACCGGTGAGCAACTCGAGGAAGCCCATCAGCGCGGTCCAGAAACCGGCCGAGACCCAGCAGAACAGAATCCCGAACAGGATCAGGATGCTGGTTTGCAGCGCATACGGCAGCACTTGCGTGACGGTTTGCAGGAGCGGCTGATGCAGGACTTCATTGAGGTCGACGAACGACCAGCCCTGGTAAGGCATGATGCCTTTCATGTACCAGCCGGCGACGATGGTTTGACCCAGCATCAGTACCAGCAGGATGTAACGTCGGATCGAACCTACCGTGCGCCAGCGAGCCGCCGGCAGCACGTTTTCGTCCTTCGGCGGGGCCGGCGGATTGGTGCGACCGGTCAGACGCCGCCAGCCACGCACCAGAATGTTGGTGCGCCACGGCTCCGGCACGACTTTGGTCCGGCGGATCGGCGGGGTTGCCTTGAGGCAAACACGGCCGCTGGCGTCGAGCGCCAGCATTTCCGCTTCTTCCAGCTCTTCAGCAGTGTTCAGGGTCAAACGACGGCCGACCGAGGCTTGAGCCGCCTCGACCGGTGCATCGAACGTCGAGGACGACAGACGCTCGTGGAGTTCGCTGAACGACTTGCAGCCCGCGAGTTCTGCGCGCTGCTCATCGGTCATCGGCAGATGCGCCAGATACTCGGCAAGAGTTTCTGGCTGTACTTGAGAATTACTCATCGGCAGGCAACTGATAGCTCCAGGTCTCGGTCAGCACTTCTTCAGTCGCTGTCGATTCCGGTGTGGCTGGGGCCGCGTCGGCAGCGGCAGGCTGCTTGGCGTCTTTGTTAGCCTTGTCCTTGGCATCTGCAACCGGCTTGGCGTCAGCCTGCTTGGCCTCGGCTGCCTTGGCTTCCTTGTCTGCTTTCTCTTGCTGTTTGGCGGCTACCTTGTCGGCCTTGGCTACAGAAGAAGTGGACGCCGGCACGGATGACTTGGCCAGGTCTTCAGGGACGATGTTCTGGACCAGAGCGGCACGCATTTCGGTGGACTTGCCCGCGTCCTTGATTTTCATCCGCAGGGTCAGGCGCCAGCCCTTGGTTTCAGGGTTGTAGCGCACGCTGTTCTCGACCAGCTCGGCATTGTCACCCACGCTGACCTGACTGCGAACGTCTGCATCGGCCGGCAACGCCGCCAGGGACGGGCCTTCGAAATCCACCAGATAGGCAACGCTGCCGTCCGGCTGACGAATCAGGTTGGATTGTTTGACGTCGCCGGTGGAGCGCAAGGTCTGTTTGACCCAGGCGCTGTCCGGTGCGTGAATCGACGCTTCGTCCATGGTCCAGTGCATGCGATAGCCGAATTCCAGCGGCTGACCAGGCTCAGGCAGTTTTTCCGGACTCCAGAAGGCAACGATGTTGTCGTTGGTTTCGTCGGCAGTCGGAATTTCGACCAGATCGACAGAACCCTTGCCCCAATCGCCTTTTGGCTCGATCCAGGCACTTGGGCGCTTGTCGTAGCGGTCGTCGAGGTCTTCGTAGTGGCTGAAGTCACGGCCACGTTGCAGCAAGCCAAAGCCACGCGGGTTCTCGATCGAGAAGTTGCTCACCGCCAGGTGTTTCGGGTTGTTCAGCGGGCGCCAGATCCACTCGCCGTTGCCGGCATGGATCGACAGGCCGCTGGAGTCGTGCAGTTCGCGGCGGTAGTTCAGCACTTTCGACGGCTGGTTGGCGCCGAACAGGAACATGCTGGTCAGCGGCGCAACGCCAAGCTTGGTGACCTTGTCACGCAAGAACATCTGCGCCTTGACGTCGACAATGGTGTCGCTGCCCGGACGCAGGGTCAGGCGATAGGCACCGGTGGCGCGTGGCGAATCCAGCAGCGCGAAGATCACCAGGTGCTTGTCGCCCGGTTTCGGCTGTTGAATCCAGAACTCACGGAAACGCGGGAACTCTTCGCCGGACGGCAACGCGGTATCGATCGCCATGCCGCGAGCGGACAAGCCATACGTGTGCCCCTTGCCAACAACGCGGAAGTAACTCGCGCCGAGCATGGTCATGATTTCGTCTTGCTTGTCGGCCTTGTTGATCGGGTACAGCACACGGAAACCGGCATAACCCAGTTGTTCGGTGGATTTAGGATCGAATTTCAGGTCGCCGAAATCGAAACGAGTCGGGTCGTACTTGATCTCTTCGACGGTGTTGGCCGTGATTTCGTTGATTTTCACCGGCGTATCGAAATGCATACCCTGGTGATAGAACGAAAGCTTGAACGGGGTTTTCTGATCGGCCCATTCGGCTTTTTCGGTCAGGAAACGAATTTTCTGATAGTCCGCGAATTTCATCTCACGGAATTCGTTCGGCAGGTTACTGCGCGGGGCTTCGAATTTCTGCCCGGCCAGCTCTTTTGCCTTGACCGATACATCATCCAGATTGAATGCCCAAAGTTGGCCGGCGCTGAACAGGCAGAGCAGTGCAGAGCCCGCTACCAGTGCGCTTCGTAACCGTTTGGCTGACAATCTTGGTGCATTACAGGGACTAACAATCACGAGCAACCCTCGCCGAAAACAGATCAAAAAACCAACGGCCAGTTAAAGGGCTGTGAGGTAAACGGGATGAAAAACCCGCCCCTACAAACCACTCTTGCCAAGTTGGCGAGCATTGTTCCGACTCCTATGGGGCTAAATGATTCCCCAACAGGTCCAGGACAAGTCTCTACCTAAGTCAAAACGGACCAACGAACGCTGATCCCCGTAGCGCGCGATTATCTAGTAGGCCGCGTTACAACGCATCAGGGGTAACAAAGTATTTATCGCGAAAAACCCCTGTTTTCAGTCGAAATGGGCTTAAAAACATGTTTCAAGCGCTTTCAGGTCTGTAACAGGAAGGTTACCGGGCCATCATTGACCAAGTGCACCTGCATATCCGCGCCGAATCTACCTGATGCCACAGTGCCATGCACCTGTTTCGCCTTGCCTAATAGATAGTCGAAAAGTTCCTCGCCAAGGGCCGGAGGGGCGGCGGTCGAAAAACTCGGGCGCAACCCGCTTTTGGTGTCGGCGGCCAGGGTGAACTGAGAGACCAGCAGCAACCCGCCTCCGACATCCGCCAGGGACAGATTCATCTTGCCCTCGGCGTCACTGAACACACGATAGTTAAACAGCTTATGCAGAAGTTTGTCGGCGCTGGCCCGAGTGTCCTCGGGCTCGACCGCGACCAGTACCAGCAACCCCTGATCGACGGCACCGACCACCTCCCCCGCTACCTCGACGCGCGCGCCACGCACGCGCTGCAACAGGCCCTTCATGCTTCTTCAGGAGACAGGTCGAGCAGGCGCCGGGCCATCTGATCGGCGGCGCGTACCAAGGCATCGGTTATGCCGGGTTCGGAGGCGGCGTGCCCGGCATCACGGATGACCTGCAATTCACTGTTCGGCCAGTTCTGATGCAGCTCCCAGGCGTTATCCAGCGGGCAAATCACATCGTAGCGACCGTGAACGATCACGCCCGGCAAATGGGCGATCTTGCCCATGTCGCGGATCAGCTGATTCGGCTCAAGGAACGCATTGTTGGTGAAGTAGTGACATTCGATGCGGGCGATGGACAACGCGCGTTGCGGCTCGGAGAACCGATCGACCACCAGCGGGTTCGGACGCAAGGTCGCGGTCCGACCTTCCCAGGTAGACCAGGCTTTGGCCGCGTGCATCTGGGCGATCTGATCGTTGCCGGTCAGACGCTTGTGGAAAGCGCTGAGCAAATCTTCGCGCTCATCCAGCGGGATCGGCGCGATGTAATCCTGCCAGTAATCAGGGAACAGCCGACTGGCGCCCGCCTGATAGAACCACTCGATTTCTTGCGGACGGCAGAGAAAAATCCCGCGCAGGATCAGACCGTGCACACGCTCCGGATGGGTTTGCGCGTAGGCCAGCGCCAGGGTCGAGCCCCACGAACCACCGAACAGCACCCATTTATCGATGCCCAGGTGTTGGCGAATCCGCTCAAGATCGGCGACCAGATCCCAGGTGGTGTTGTTTTCCAGGCTGGCGTGGGGGGTGGAACGGCCGCAACCGCGCTGATCGAAGGTGACGATACGGTACAGGTTCGGATCAAAAAAGCGGCGACTCTGTGCATCACACCCGGCACCGGGGCCGCCGTGGATGAATACCACTGGCAAACCTTGCGGTGAACCGCTTTCGTCGACATACAGGGTGTGGGTTTCATCGACAGCCAGATCGTGCCGGGCGTAGGGTTTGATCTGCGGGTACAAAGTCTGCATTGCGCGCTCCGTAAGGGGTCGAGGTCATCCCTGGGGGGACTTCTATTATTCTGCCGTTGGGCATCATAAACCCGATTTACGTCAATGAGCATGTCCATGCAGAGTCAGAGTTTTGCCGCCAGTTTTTTTGCCAGAAAGCCGCGCAGCGTTTCGTAGAGCACATCGACCTCCGCGACCTGGCCCCGAGCCCGCAGGCAGCCGTGAACCAGCCCTTGCCCGTAATAAAGCGTCGCGGCTACGCCCGCAGCGTTCAGACGCTCGGCGTACAGCACGCCGTCATCGCGCAACGGGTCGAATTGCGCCACCGCGATCCACGCTGGCGGCAATCCGCGCAAATCCCCGGCGAGCAACGGCATGGCATAGGCGCCAGGCGTTCGGGTGCCGCGCAAATACAAGGCGTGATAACAATCCAGGTCACTGCTGCTGAGCAGCGGAGCGTCGCTGCATTCGCTGCGTGAAGGCAGACGCTGATCGCCTCCGAGACCGGGATAGATCAGGACTTGCGCCGCTGGCGGTGGTTCGCCCGCATCGCGCAGTGCCAGGCACAGCGCGGCGGCGAGATTGCCACCCGCGCTGTCGCCGGCCACCAGCGTACGCGCGGGGTCCAGCTGAAACGGCCCGGAGCGCAGCGCTCGCCAGACCTTCAGGCAGTCATCGAACGCCGCTGGAAACGGATGCTCCGGCGCCAGACGATAATCGACCGCGATCACCAACACGCCGAGCGTCGACGCCAGTTCGGCGCAGATGAAGTCGTGGGAATCCAGATCCCCCACGACCCAACCGCCACCGTGCAGATACAGGATGCAGGGACTGCCGTCGGTCGCTGGTGAAGCCACTGGCTGATACGACCGCACCGGCACGCCACCCAACTCGAAATCCACTCCGTACAGCCCGGCGGGGCGCGGCGGGGTGAATGCCCGGCACATCTCGCTGTAGGCCTGGCGCAATCCGGCGAGGCTGCTGTCGGTGGCGTTGAAGCTGGCGGTTTTCTCGACGAAAGCCGTCATCGACGCGGATAAAGGATAAGAAGTCATTTAAGGTTTCAAACTGGCCTGAACGGTGGCTACACCCTCCTTGCCATCAAAACTGCTGACACCGGCCAGCCAACGCTGCAGATCCTCGGGATGATCACGCAGCCATTGCCTGGCGACATCCTGCGGCGTCTTGCGCTCCATGATCGGCACCATCAGCTGACTTTCCTGAGCCGCGGTGAAGGTCAGGTTTTCCAACAAACGGTTCACGTTCGGGCAACGCTCGGCGTAGTCCGGGGCCGTCACTGTGGAGACAGTCGCCGCACCTTCGTTCGGCCCGTAAACATCTTCGCTGCCGGTCAGGTAGGTGATTTTCATGTTGATGTTCATCGGATGCGGAGTCCAGCCGACGAACACCACGAATTCCTTGCGATTCACCGCCCGTTGCACAGCGGCAAGCATGCCGGCCTCACCGGACTCGATCAGTTTGAAATCCTTCAAGCCGAACTGATTGCTCTCGATCATGGTTTTAATCGTGGTGTTGGCGCCACTGCCCGGCTCGATGCCGTAGATTTTGCCGCCGAGTTTGTCTTTGAATCTGGCGATGTCGGCGAAGGTTTTCAGGCCCGCCTCGGCGACGTACTCCGGCACGGCGAGGGTCGCCTGGGCGTCGGCCAGGCTGGGCTTTTCCAGGACCTTCACTTGATTGGCGGACAAGAACGGCGCGATGTTCTTGTCCATCGCCGGTTTCCAATAGCCGAGGAAGATGTCCAGGCGCTTGTCGCGGATGCCGGCGAAGATGATTTGCTGCACGGCGCTGGTTTGCTTGCTTTCGTAGCCAAGGCCGTTGAGCAGTACGTCGGCCATGCCGCTGGTGGCAATGACGTCGGTCCAGTTGACCACCCCCATGCGCACGGCTTTGCAGGAAGCGTCGTCACTGGCCAGAACAGGGGTGCTCAGAAGAGCGGTGCCGCAGAGGATTGAGAGACAGCGGGTCAACAGTCTTTTCATTGGGAATGGTCTCGTGCGGCAGAATTATTATGGGTCCGGTGTCTTGATGCACCGTGCCCAGAACATTACGCAGCGTCGAGAGGGTAAAAGCGAACTGTGGCGACTGTGTTTTGCACGGTGGCGACAGTCAGCAAGCGCTTTCGAATGAACGCACCCTGCAGGAGCGAGCAAGCTTGCTCCTGCAGGGTTATGCGCCAGATTTCAGTGCTTGTAGTGCTTTTCGCCCCACGCCAGCAGCCATTGCAGCAATTCCTTGAGCACCACTTGCGTCGGCTCTGCCAGGTCCGGGCGATAGCGGAACGGCTCAAACTCTTCCATGTACGTGCACTGGCCCAATTCCAGTTGCACGGCGTGGATGTTTTGCGCCGGGTTGCCGTAATGCCGGGTGATGTGGCCGCCCTTGAAGCGCCCGTTCAGCACATGGCTGTAATCGGTGTGCCGGGCGCAGATCGCTTCCAGCTGAGTCGCCAACTGCGGATCACAACTGGCGCCGCTGAACGTACCGAGATTGAAGTCCGGCAGCTTGCCGTCAAACAGGTGCGGGATGATTGAACGGATGGAATGCGCATCAAACAGCAACGCGTAGCCGAACTCGGCTTTCAGTCGCGCCAACTCGTTCTGCAGCGTGCTGTGATAAGGCGTCCAGACCTTTTCCAGATACGTCGCGCGCTCCGCGGCCGACGGCTCCATGCCCTCACGGAACAATGGAATGCCGTCAAACAGCGTCGTCGGGTACAGACCGGTCGTCGCGCTGGCATACAAAGGTTTGTCGTCGGACGGTCGGTTCAGGTCGATGACAAACCGCGAGTACTCGGCAGCCAGGGTGCTGGCGCCCAGCTCGGCGGCGAATTCGTATAGCTGCGGGATGTGCCAATCGGTGTCCGGCAAACTTTTCGCGTCGGCGATCAACCCGGCTTCGACCGCCGGGGTCAGGCGCAGGCCGGCGTGAGGCATGCTGATCAGCAGCGGCACGCGGCCTTGTTTGAAGTTCAGAACCTTATCCACAACTGCTCTCCTAAACGCTTGTTTCGACGCCGTGACGCACGACGCGTTTTTCCAGATCCCCGCCCAGCCAGTACGACAGGTCGGCGGGACGATCGATTTGCCACGCGACGAAATCCGCGACCTTGCCGACTTCCAGCGAACCGTGCGTTTCGGCCATGCCCAACGCGGTGGCGGCATAAATCGTCGCGCCGGCCAAGGCTTCTTCCGGAGTCATGCGGAAACAGGTGCACGCCATGTTCAGCATCAAGCGCAGCGACAGCGCTGGTGAGGTGCCGGGGTTGAGGTCGCTGGCGACGGCGATTTTTACGCCGTGTTTGCGCAGGGCATCCATCGGCGGCAATTGGGTTTCGCGCAGGAAGTAAAACGCGCCGGGCAACAACACCGCGACGGTGCCGGACTTGGCCATGGCGATGGCGTCGTCTTCGGTCATGAATTCCAGGTGATCGGCCGACAGGGCGTGGTAACGCGCCGCCAGACTCGACCCGTGCAGCGACGACAGTTGCTCGGCGTGCAGTTTCACCGGCAAGCCGAGTTCCTGCGCAGTGATGAACACGCGCTCGACCTGTGCCGGCGAGAACGCCAGGTATTCGCAGAACGCGTCCACCGCATCCACCAGCCCTTCGGCGGCCAGGGCCGGAAGCATCTCGGCGCAGATGTGATCGATGTAGGCGTCGGCGCGATCCGCGTACTCCGGCGGCAAGGCATGAGCGGCCAGGCAGGTGCTGCGCACGCTGATCGGCAGTTCGGCACCGAGACGACGGACGACACGGAGGATTTTGCGCTCGCTGGCCAGGTCGAGGCCATAGCCGGATTTCATCTCGACCGTGGTCACACCGTCGCGCATCAGACTTTTCAGACGCTTGGCGGCGCTGGCGAACAGTTCGTCTTCGGTTGCCGCGCGCGTGGCGCGCACGGTGCTGGCGATGCCACCGCCGGCCGCGGCGATTTCCGCGTAGCTGACGCCTTGCAGGCGCTGTTCGAATTCACCGCTGCGGTTACCGCCGAACACCGTGTGGGTGTGGCAGTCGATCAGGCCCGGCGTAACCCAGGCCCCATTCAAATCGTTGACAGCCGGGTAGTCGCCCGCCGGCAGTTCAGCGCATGGGCCGATCCACTCAATGTGCGCACCGGACGTCACGATGGCCGCGTCCTCGATGATCGAGTAGACGCCTTGCGCCATGGTTGCGACGTGGCAGTGTTGCCAGAGAGTTTTCATCCCTTAGTCTCCACAATGTTCAAAATCGAATCGCCAGCAGGCTGGCTCCCAGAGGGATGCACAATGCAACTGTGGGAGCCAGCCTGCTGGCGATGAGTACATCACAGGCTCGGCAAAAGCTTGGCCGGGACCAGTTCATTCAGGCAACGCGTCGCCAACAGTTCAGTCGCCGCATTGATGTCCGGCGCAAAGAAGCGGTCCTTCTCATAGAACGGCACTTCTTTACGCAGGATCGAGCGGACCTTTTCCAGTTTCGGCGAGGTTTTCAGGCCGTTGCGCAAGTCCAGGCCTTGAGCCGCCGCCAACCATTCCACCGCCAGAACGCCACGGGTGTTCTCGGCCATTTCCCACAAACGCTTGCCGGCCGCCGGGGCCATGGACACGTGGTCTTCCTGGTTCGCCGACGTTGGCAGGCTGTCCACCGAATGCGGATGGGCCAGCGCCTTGTTTTCGCTGGCGAGGGCCGCAGCGGTCACCTGAGCAATCATGAAACCGGAGTTCACGCCGCCATTGGCCACCAGGAACGGCGGCAGTTGCGACATGTGCTTGTCCATCATCAGCGAGATGCGGCGTTCGCTCAGCGAGCCGATTTCAGCGATGGCCAGGGCCATGTTGTCGGCGGCCATCGCGACAGGTTCGGCATGGAAGTTACCGCCGGAGATCACGTCACCTTCAGCAGCGAACACCAGCGGGTTATCCGACACGGCGTTGGCTTCGACGGCGAGCACTTCGGCGGCTTGACGGAACTGCGTCAGGCAAGCGCCCATGACTTGCGGCTGGCAGCGCAGGGAGTACGGGTCCTGGACCTTTTCGCAGTTCTGGTGCGAATCGGAGACTTCACTGCGCTCGCCCAGCAAATCGCGGTAAGCGGCAGCGGCGTCGATCTGGCCTTTCTGGCCACGTGCGGCGTGGATGCGGGCGTCGAATGGCGAGCGTGAGCCCAGCACCGCTTCAACGGTCAGCGCACCCAGCGCGACCGCGCCAGCGAACAGGTCTTCACCTTCAAACAGACCGCGCAGCGCATAAGCGGTGGACACCTGAGTGCCGTTGAGCAGCGCCAGGCCTTCTTTCGCAGCGAGGGTCAGCGGGGTCAGACCGGCGACTTTCAGCGCATCGGTCGCTTCCAGCCATTCGCCCTTGTAGCGCGCCTTGCCTTCACCCAGCAGCACCAGCGACATGTGCGCCAAAGGCGCCAGGTCACCGGAGGCACCGACCGAACCTTTCAATGGGATGTGCGGGTAAACCTCGGCATTGATCAGGGCGATCAGCGCGTCGATGACCACGCGACGAATACCGGAGAAACCACGGCTCAGGCTGTTGACCTTGAGCACCATGACCAGACGCACCAACGCGTCGCTGATCGGCTCGCCGACACCGGCGGCGTGGGACAGCACCAGCGAGCGCTGGAGGTTTTCCAGGTCTTCGCTGGCGATGCGGGTCGAGGCCAGCAGACCGAAACCGGTGTTGATACCGTAAGCGGTGCGGTTCTCGGCGAGGATCTGTTCCACGCAGGCGACGCTGGCTTCGATCTGGGCCGAGGCGCTGTCATCAAGAGTGATCTGGACCGGTTGCTGATAGATATCACGCAGTTGGGCAAGGCTCAGTTGGCCTGGAATCAGGTTTAGCGCAGTCATTTTGTGCTCCTTTTGAGAGTTTGTTTTTAACTAACCAGACGCTCCGGAGATGTCCGTTGTCCGTCGCTTCCCGCCTTGTGGGGGGCTGCGCCTTGGCACGCTGGTTTGATGTAGAAATCAGTTCAGGTTCGGTAAAGCCTTGTGCAGCAAATTCGAATCTTTCAAAACCCCGGCCGCCGCCGCGATATCCGGTGCCAGCCAGCGGTCCTGGTCGTAGGCCGGAACGCGCTCGCGCAGCAGACGCCATGCGGTATCGGTGCCGGCGCCGAAGCGCTGTTCTTTCAGGAACTCAAAGGCCTGGGCTGCGAGCAAATACTCAATCGCGAGGATCTGCGTGCAGTTTTCCAGCGCGCGATGCAGCTTCAGCGCAGCGTTGGTGCCCATGCTCAGATGGTCTTCCTGCAGCCCCGAGGTGACGTAGTTATCGAGCACCGCCGGTTGCGCCAACTGGCGGTTTTCCGCACAGAGTGAAGCGGCGACATATTGCACGATCATCATCCCCGAGTTCACGCCCGGATTGGCCACCAGGAACGCCGGCAGACCGCTGACGTGCGGGTTGATCAACCGGTCGAGACGACGTTCGGCGATGGAGCCGATTTCGGCCATGGCAATCGCCAGCAAATCCGCCGCCAACGCGACCGACTGACCATGCGGGTTAGCCTGGGACATGACGCGGAAGTTGTCCGGCGTGCCCAGCAGCAACGGGTTGTCGGTGCAGCCGTTGAGTTCGGTTTCGATCTGTTGAATCGCGTGGGCCAGTTGATCCCGTGCGGCACCGTGGACTTGCGGGATCGAACGAATGCTCAGCGCATCCTGCGTGCGGATACCTTTGCTGCTGGCGATCACTTCACTGCCATCGAGCAGAGCCCGCAGGTTGATACCCACCTGCTGCATGCCCGGGTGCGGTTTCAGGGCGATGATCTCGGCATCGAACGCGGCGATCTGACCGCGCTGGGCCTCGAAACTCATGGCGCCGATCACGTCAGCCCATTGCACCAGGCGCGTCGCATCGGCAATCGCCAGGCAGCTGAGGCCGTTCATGCACGGCGTGCCGTTGACCAGGCACAAGCCGTCTTTGGCGCCGAGCTGAACCGGCTGCAAAGCTTCTTCCGCCAGGGCTTGTTGCGCAGAAACAATCTGCCCGCGATAGCTGACATTGCCAACGCCCAGCAGCGCGATGCCGATGTGCGCCATGTGGGTCAGGTAACCGACCGAACCCTGGGACGGCACTTGCGGGGTGATGCCGCGGTTGAGCAGCGCCAGCAACGCTTCGACCACCCGACGATGAATGCCGGATTTGCCGTGGCTGTAGTTGCGGATCGCGGCGCACATGATCGCGCGGGTCTGCTCGTCGGCCAGTGGTGCGCCGACGCCACAGGCGTGGCTGAGCAACGTGTTGCGCGACAGTTGGCTCAGTTGTTCGTCTTGGAGCGAGACGTTGCACAACGCGCCCAGACCGGTGTTGACGCCATAGGCGCGTTCGCCGCTGGCGACAATGCGCTGGACGATCGCCTGGGCATTGTCGATGCGTGCCCAGGCATGGGCCGACAGCTCAAGTTGTGCGCCGTGACGGGCTACCGCGACCACATCCTGCCAACGCAACGGGGCGTCGGCGATAACGATTTTTTCAGCCTGGGACATCATTGACCTCGTGCGTGCAAACTGAATATTGATGCAGCTCTAACGGCCTCATCGCGGGCAAGTCGAATCGTCGCACCGCCGCTCCCACAGGGATAGGCTTTGTGACACAGATTGTGTGCACACCCCAGAACCACTGTGGGAGCTGGCTTGCCAGCGATGAGGCCAGCAAAAACACCGCAAATCTCTTAAACCACCGCCGCCCGCCGCTGCACGAACCGGTCGACATACTCATCCGCCGGTGAATGCAGGATCTCCCGCGGCGTGCCGACCTGAATCAGGCGGCCATCCTTGAGGATCGCGATGCGGTTGCCGATGCGCACGGCTTCGTCGAGGTCGTGGGTGATGAAAACGATGGTCTTGTGCAGGGTCTTTTGCAGCTCCAGCAACTGGTCCTGCATCTCGGCGCGAATCAGCGGATCGAGGGCACTGAACGCTTCGTCCATCAGGATGATGTCGGTGTCCGCCGCCAACGCGCGGGCCAGGCCCACACGCTGACGCATGCCGCCCGAAAGCTGATGCGGGTATTTGTTTTCGTAGCCCTTGAGGCCCACGGTGTTGATCCAGTGCAGCGCGCGCTCGGAGCACATTTGCTTGCTCTCGCCACGCACTTTCAGGCCGTAGGCGACGTTGTCCAGCACGGTCTTATGCGGCAGCAGGCCGAAGCTCTGGAACACCATGCTGATCTTGCGCCGGCGAAATTCGCGCAGGGCTTCCATGTCGTATTGCAGGATGTCCACGCCGTCCACCAGGATCGCGCCGCTGGTCGGGTCGATCAGGCGGTTGAAGTGGCGCACCAGGGTCGATTTTCCGGAACCGGACAGGCCCATGATCACGAAGATCTCGCCGCTGCCGATGCTCAACGACAAATCGTTAACGCCGACCACGCAGCCGGTTTCGGCCAGCACCTGATCCTTGGTCTTGCCCTGGCCAATCATGCCCAGCGCTTCTTTGGAACGGTTGCCGAAAATCTTGAAGACGTTTTTGACTTCGATTTTGCTCACGGTTGCGTCGTTCATTTGCTCACCTCATGCCGTGGCCGACCATACGCCTGAGTAATGCGGTCGATCACCACTGCCAGAATCACGATCGCCAGACCGGCCTCAAGGCCACGCCCGACGTTGAGGGTCTGAATCCCCACCAACACGTCTTCGCCCAGGCCACGGGCACCGATCATCGAGGCAATCACCACCATCGACAGGGCCATCATGGTGGTCTGGTTGATCCCGGCCATGATGCTCGGCAGGGCCAGCGGCAATTGCACGCCGAACAGTTGCTGCCAACGGTTGGCGCCAAAGGCGTTGATCGCTTCCATCACTTCACCGTCCACCTGGCGGATGCCCAGATCAGTCAGACGGATCAGCGGCGGCGCGGCGTAGATCACGGTGGCGAAAATCGCCGGGACCTTGCCCAGACCGAACAGCATCAGCACCGGGATCAGGTACACGAAACTCGGCATGGTCTGCATGATGTCCAGCAGCGGCATCAGCACCGAACGCAGGCGATTGCTGCGCGCCGAGAGAATGCCCAGCGGAATGCCGATAAGCACCGAAATGACCGTCGCGACCATCATCAGCGCGAGGGTCTGCATCAGCTTGTCCCAGAGGCCGACCGCGCCCACCAGGAACAACAAACCGACGATGACGGCGGTGGTCACGACCTTGCGGGTCGCGTGCCAGGCAACGCCCGCCACGATGGCCAGCATCAACCACCAGGGCGCCGCGCGCAGCAGCCCTTCAAGATTGACGATGGCCCACAACAGGGTGTCGGAGATGTGCCGGAACACGTCGCCGTAGTTGGTGACCAGCGAATCGACCCAACCGTTGACCCAGTCGGCGATGGAAAAGGTAAAGCTTTCGGGAAACATAAGAGACTCTCAATCAAGGGGTTGCGATTCAGCGTCCGACTGCCGTCGCCAGCAGTCGGAGAAGCTCAACCTACAAGGCCGCGTCGATCTTTTTGGCTGCGTCTTCGCTCACCCATGCGTGCCAGACTTCAGGATGTTCCTTCAAGAAGATCTTCGCCAGTTTTGGCGACTCGATCCGCTCTTTGGTCATGCGTCCCAGGTTCTGGTTGAGGATGTCGATCGGCAGGTTGACCTTTTCCAGCACGGCCACCAGTTCCGGGGCTTGCTCGTGGAAGGTCTTGGACAGGCCGACCTTGATGGTCACGCTTTTATCCACGCCTGGCTTCTCTTCCAGTTTGACCAGGTCCACCTGACCCATCAGCGGGGTTGGCGACCAGTAGTAGAACAGGATCGGCTCGCCACGCTTGTAGCTCGACAACACCGCCGCATCCAGCGCCGGGCCGGTGCCTGGGCGGAAGTTAGTGTAGGTGCTTTCCAGACCATAGCTTTTCAGCATTTCGCTGTTGTCCAGCTCACAGGTCCAACCGGCCGGGCAGTTGTAGAAACGGCCCTTGGACGGTTCCTCCTGGTCCTTGAACACGGCGGAGTACTTGGCCAGGTCAGCAATGTTTTTCAGGTCCGGCGCCTTCGGTTCCAGCTTGCGCTTGGCATCGCCTTCGATCACATAACGCGGCACGTACCAGCCTTCGATTGCGCCCACCACTGGAGCGCCGACGCCGACAACCTTGCCGGCCTTCTCGGCCTTGTTCCAGACTTCGCTGCGCCCGACCCACTCTTCGGCAAACACTTGAATGTCGTTGCTGCTCAGGGCGTTTTCCATGGTGATGGAGTTGCCTGGCAGGCTGTCGGTCTTGCAGTCGTAGCCTTTCTCCAACACGACTTGCAGCACGTCGGTCAGCAACATGGCGCTTTCCCAGTTCAGGCCGGCGAATTTCACCGGTTTGCCCGATTCGCACCAACCGGCAGCCTGAGTGGCGCCGGCGCTGGCCAACAGGCCCATGGAAAACAATGTGGTCAGCAGGGTCTTGTTCGATTTCATTGTTGTGACGCTCCTAATCATGAGTTGGCTTACGGCAGTCAAGAGGCATCCAGCCCTGTGCATATCCAAATCAGGCCTGCGCCGCAGCGCGACCGGCCCCGCTTGTTTTAGGTGCTGCATCGCTGTTCTGCTCGACCGGCAGAATCAGGTGATCGGGTACTGCGCTGTGCCATTTTTTTGCGCACACGTAATACAGGGCAGCGGGAATCACCAGACCGATGATCCAGGAAATATCCACATCACCCAGGGCTGCCACCAGCGGACCGGTGTAGAACTTGGTGGAAATGAACGGCAATTGCACCAGCACACCGAACACATAAACGCTGATGCCGAGGATGTTCCAGCGGCCGTAGCGACCGTCCGGATCGGCCAGCGCCGGCACGTCATAGCGCTCGCGAGTGATGCAGTAGTAGTCCACCAGGTTGATCGCGCTCCATGGCGTAAAAAACGCCAGCAGGAACAGGATGAAGGACTTGAACGCACCGAGGAACGAGTGCTGACCGAGCAACGCCATCAGGGTTGCAGCACCGACGATGACCAGCACGAAGGCCAGACGCTGCAGGCGCGTTACTTTCAGGTCACCACGAAAGCCGCTGATGATGGTCGCAATGCACATGAAGCTGCCGTAGGAGTTCAGCGTTGAGATGGTGACCTTGCCAAACGCGATGCTGAAATACAGCAGCGCAGCGGTGGCACCGGTACCACCCAAACCTACGATATAGGCCACTTCGTGGCCGGCGAATTGGCCGTTGGCCGATGCGGCAGCGAACACGCCGAGGACCATCGCCACCTGTGCGCCAATCACCGAACCTGCGCCGGCGGCAAAAAAAGTTTTCACCGAGGAAGTCTTGCTTGGCAGGTAGCGTGAATAGTCAGCCACATACGGACCGAAGGCGATCTGCCAGGACGCCGCGAGCGACACCGCCAGCAGGAAACTGCTCCAGCTGAAGTGGCGGATTTGCAACAGTGCGCCAACATCAACCTGGCTCATCAGACGGCTGAACAGATAAACGAAGGCAATCACGCCAATGACGCTGGCAACACGGCCGATCCAATGGATCACCCGATAACCGAGCACCGTCACCAACACAATGACACTGGCGAAAATGAGAATACCGACGCTGTCGCTGATGCCAAACAACTGGCCCAGCGCCTGGCCGGACAGCACGGTGCCGGTTGCGGTGAAACCGAGGTACATCAAGCAGACCAGTACGATCGGGATAGCCGCGCCATACACGCCGAACTGGACCCGGCTGGAGATCATTTGCGGCAGGCCAAGCTTGGGCCCTTGCGCCGCATGCAACGCCATCACGCCACCGCCGATCAGTTGGCCGATCAGCAAACCGATCAACGACCAGAACACATCACCGCCCAGCACCACGGCCAAGGCCCCGGTGACAATCGCGGTGATTTGCAGGTTGGCACCCATCCACAGGGTGAACTGGCTCAACAGACGACCGTGTCTTTCCGCTTCCGGGATGTAGTCGATCGAACGCGTCTCGATCAACGGTTTACTGCCTGCACGATCATTGTTAACAGCCATGATTCAACCTCTGTGGATTGTTATGGGAATTCGTCTGGCTCTGCTTGACCTGTGGGAGCGGGCTTGCTCGCGAAAGCGTTGGGTCAGCCAGCACAGATGTTGAATGTGCCGGCCTCTTCGCGAGCAAGCCCGCTCCCACAGGACGCAGTTCCACAGGTTTTGCGTTATTTGCCGGTGATCATCGGCAGGTTCAGGCCCTGCTCGTTGGCGCAATCGATCGCGATCTGGTAACCCGCATCGGCGTGACGCATAACGCCGGTCGCCGGGTCGTTGTGCAGGACGCGAGCAATACGCTCGGCCGCTTCGTCAGTACCGTCGCAGACAATCACCATGCCCGAGTGCTGGGAGAAGCCCATGCCGACGCCGCCGCCGTGGTGCAGGGAAACCCAGGTCGCGCCGCTTGCGGTGTTGAGCAGAGCGTTGAGCAGTGGCCAGTCGGACACAGCGTCGGAACCGTCCTGCATCGACTCGGTTTCGCGGTTCGGGCTGGCAACCGAACCGGAGTCCAGGTGGTCGCGACCGATGACGATTGGCGCGGACAATTCACCGCTGCGCACCATTTCGTTGAACGCCAGACCGAGCTTGGCGCGCAGGCCCAGGCCGACCCAGCAAATACGCGCCGGCAGACCCTGGAAGCTGATGCGCTCGCGGGCCATGTCCAGCCAGTTGTGCAGGTGCGCGTCGTCCGGGATCAGTTCTTTTACTTTGGCGTCAGTCTTGTAGATGTCTTCGGCGTTACCCGACAGCGCAGCCCAACGGAACGGACCGATGCCGCGGCAGAACAGCGGACGGATGTAAGCGGGAACGAAGCCAGGGAAATCGAATGCGTTTTCCACGCCTTCTTCTTGCGCCATCTGACGGATGTTGTTGCCGTAGTCGAAAGTCGGGATGCCCATTTTCTGGAATTCGAGCATCGCTTTAACGTGCACGGCCATCGATTGCTTGGCGGCTTTGACCACGGCAGCAGGCTCGGTCTTGGCGCGAGCGCGATACTCTTCCCAGGTCCAGCCGGCCGGCAGGTAACCGTTGAGCGGGTCGTGGGCGCTGGTCTGGTCGGTGACCATGTCCGGGCGCACGCCGCGCTTGACCAGCTCCGGCAGAATTTCAGCCGCGTTACCCAGCAGGGCGATGGAAATCGCCTTGCCTTCCTTGGTGTATTTGGCGATGCGAGCGAGCGCGTCGTCGAGGTCGGTGGCTTGCTCGTCGACGTAACGGCTGTTCAGACGGAAATCGATGCTGACCTGCTGGCATTCAATGTTCAGCGAGCAGGCACCGGCCAGGGTTGCAGCCAGTGGTTGAGCACCACCCATGCCACCGAGGCCTGCGGTCAGGACCCAACGACCTTTCAGGTCATCGTTGTAATGTTGGCGACCGGCTTCGACGAAGGTTTCGTAAGTGCCTTGAACGATGCCCTGGCTGCCGATGTAGATCCAGCTGCCGGCGGTCATCTGGCCGTACATGGCCAGGCCTTTGGCGTCGAGTTCGTTGAAGTGTTCCCAGCTCGCCCAGTGTGGCACCAGGTTGGAGTTGGCGATCAGCACGCGCGGTGCATTGGTGTGGGTTTTGAACACGCCGACCGGCTTGCCGGATTGCACCAGCAGGGTCTCGTCGTCGTTCAGGTTGGTCAGGCTTTCGACGATCTTGTCGTAGCATTCCCAGTTACGCGCCGCACGACCGATACCACCATAAACCACCAGTTCTTTAGGGTTCTCGGCGACTTCCGGGTCGAGGTTGTTCATCAGCATGCGCAGCGGCGCTTCAGTCAACCAGCTCTTGGCGGTCAGCTTGTTACCGCGGGCAGCGCGGATTTCAACGTCACGAAACTTAGTAGGTTTAATGTCAGTCACGAAAAAGACTCCTCAGCGATCAATCCAAACCAACCCTGGCGGTGGGTAAGCCAGCCTGTGCGCGTCAAAGCGACACAAGCGAATCAGTGGACGCTGCGGAGAGTCTCGGTCGACTCATACGCATACGTCTTTACTTGTACATACAAGCATATGCAATCAAGCGGCCAACTTGTTGGATAAGTGTTCAAGAAAAACTGTCACAGGGCTGGAAGGCTTGTAGATCCGGGGTTCTGCGGGAGATGAAATTTTTCGGGGGGATTTTGCGAAGGGGTGACGGCTTGTTACTTGAGCATGGTTTTGCGCCACGCTGGGGCGTTCGGTAACAAGTTGGTGCGCTATGGGGAACGCGTTTGAGCCCTGAAAAGCATCGCGGGCAAGCCCGCCCCCACAGGTCCGGTGGAAATCCTGGAGGAGTGGGCTTGCCCGCGATAGAGGCGACCCGGTATTGGATTAGCGCGCAGTCAGTTCGACCACACAGCACGGGCCGTTGCTGGAGACTTCCAGCAGGCCGGTGTTACCGTCGAGTTGCAGGCAGTCATGGCGACCCAATTGCTGGGCACTGTTACCGACCTGCACTTCCAGCGTCTCGCTGACACTGAACACCAACACCGCGCCCGCCGAACTGAAAAACCGCTGCTCACCGTCCACCCACTGCAACCGCGCGTGGTAACGCTGCGGCGCATAAATCAGGTTGAAATCGCGAATCGGCCCGCCAAGCAACGTGCAGGACACCTGACTTTCACCACTGAAAGCAAACGGCTCCAGCGGTAACAACGGATGCGTGTCCTGACCATCGACGCGCAACGTCATGCCGTCGCCTTGCAGCACGGTGATCACCCGCTCATAGCCGGCGAACGTCGAGAAGCCGCCCGACTCGCCGATGTCGGCAATCGACAGGCGCCAGCCGAAACCATCAAGACCGGTGCCCGCATCGCGGGTGATTTCTTCAGTGCTGCCTCCACCGTTTTTCCACGGCATGCGCGGGTAATCTTTTGCTCGTAAAACCTTCGACTGACTCATTTATGAAACCGACCTTCCAGACGATGACGGGAACCAGGGTGGATCAAACGAGCGGCGGTCACGGGCTGACGGCCGGACCAGGTGCGGCGACGAATCAGCAGGCACGGCTCGCCTTTCTCAATCTGCAGCAATTTGCACTCGCTGGCCTCGGCCAGAATCGCCTCGACCACGTGCTCGCCTTCGGTCAGCGGCGCGACCTGGTTCAGATAGGCGTAAGGCGTTTGCAGGGTGAAGTCCTGCTTGAGGTAGTCCGGGGCGACCAGCGCGTTGACGAAACGGTCTTCGATTTGCACCGGAATGTCGTTTTCGAAATGCACGATCAGCGAGTGGAAGACCTTTTGACCTTCACGCATATCCAGCGCCAGGGCACGCTCGGAACCGGCGGCCTCTTCCTCAAGGGTAATGACCTTGCAGGTGTGGCGATGGCCACGGGAGGCGATTTCATCGGCAATGTTGTGCACTTCGAACAGCGCAGACTGACTTTTCGGTTCGGCGACGAACGTGCCGACACCTTGCATACGCACCAGCAGACCGTCGGCGGTCATTTCGCGCAGGGCGCGGTTGATGGTCATGCGGCTGAAACCGAGTTGGCTGACCAGCTCGCTTTCCGACGGAACGCGGTAATGCGGCGGCCAGTTTCCACTGTCGATTTGCTGGGTGATCATCTGTTTGACGCGGGCGTACAAAGGCGCCGGACTGTCGCCCATGTTCGCGGCCAACGGTGACACTGTAGGCGGAGTCGGCACGGTTAATCCTTGGTCATTTGGTAGAAGTTGCTAGCTTGCCGGAGTTTACCGAGCAGGCAAACGTCTGTATATGTATATACAAATAACACACGATGGGGTGCTGAACCATGTCCGCCTTCTTTGCCGAACGCGCGCTGCTGCCTAGTGGATGGGCCAACAATGTACGTCTTGAGGTCAGCGCCGACGGCGTTTTGACCCATGTCCAGGCCGATTCCCATGCAGATGGCGCCGAACGGCTAAGCGGTCCGCTGCTGCCGGGGATGCCGAATCTGCACTCCCACGCGTTCCAGCGGGCGATGGCCGGATTGGCCGAAGTGGCCGGTAATCCGAACGACAGTTTCTGGACCTGGCGCGATTTGATGTACCGCCTCGTCGGAAAAATCAGCCCCGATCAACTCGGCGTGATCGCCCGTCAGCTTTACATCGAAATGCTCAAGGCCGGTTACACCTCGGTCGCGGAATTTCATTACGTGCACCACGACACGACCGGGCAACCGTACGCAGACCCTGCCGAACTGGCGCTGCGCATCAGCCAGGCGGCCAGTTCCGCCGGTATCGGCTTGACCTTGTTGCCGGTGCTTTATAGCCATTCCGGTTTCGGCGGCCAGACACCGAATGACGGCCAACGTCGCTTTATCAACAGCACCGAAAATTACCTGAACCTTCAAGAGCGCTTGCAGCCGATCCTGGCGCAGCAACCGGCACAGTCGCTGGGTCTGTGTTTCCACTCGCTGCGAGCGGTCACCCCGCAACAGATCAGCGAAGTGCTGGCGGCCAGCGACAAGCAGTGCCCGGTGCACATTCACATCGCCGAGCAGCAGAAGGAAGTCGATGACTGCCTGAGCTGGAGCGGTCGCCGCCCGCTGCAATGGTTGTACGAAAACACCGAAGTCGATCAACGCTGGTGCCTGGTCCACGCGACCCACGCCAACCCGGAAGAAGTCACGCTGATGGCCAAGAGTCGCGCCATCGCCGGCTTGTGCCTGACCACTGAAGCCAACCTCGGCGACGGGATTTTCCCGGCGGTGGACTTCCTCGCTCAAGGTGGGCGCATGGGCATCGGCTCCGACAGCCATGTGTCGTTGAGCGTGGTGGAAGAACTGCGTTGGCTGGAATACGGCCAGCGTCTGCGCGACCAGCGGCGTAATCGGTTGTATGGCGCGGAACAGCCGATGGTCGGCCGGACGCTGTACGACGCCGCGCTGGATGGCGGCGCCGAAGCGCTGGGGCAGCCGATCGGTGCGTTGGAGGTGGGTAAGCGCGCGGATTGGCTGGTGCTGGACGGCAACGATCCGTACCTGGCGACCGCCAGTGGCGACGGGATTCTCAACCGTTGGTTGTTTGCCGGCGGTGACCGCCAGGTGCGCGATGTGCTGGTCAATGGCCAGTGGGTCGTGCGCGATGGCCGTCATGCTGGCGAAGAAGAAAGTAGCCGCGCCTTCACCCAGGTCCTGCGCGACCTCTTGGGTTGATACAAAACCCTGTAGGAGCCGGCTCGCCGGCGATGGTGTATCAGCCACATTGAAGTCGACTGACACTCCATCGCCGGCGAGCCGGCTCCTACAAGGGCTGTGTGATCAATTCGAGGTCTTGGCCATCTGCGTATCCGTCGCACGCCAGATCAACCGAGTGGTGTCATACCCCTGCTGACGCGCCTTGCTCAGCAGCTCTTCACGCACTACGCCGTTGACCGTCGGGGTCCGTGACAACAGCCACAGATACCGGCGGCTCGGGTCGCCGACAATGGCGGTCTTGTAGTCTTCGCTGACGAACAACACCCAGTATTCGCCCTTCGCCACACCCGGCAGCAATCGCGAGAACCAATTGTCGAATTCGACCCACAACTTGTCGGTCTTGCCCGGCACCTGTGGATAAGCCGTGCCTTTGGCCTCTTCCCATTGCCAGTCCGCCGTCAGACAGCGGTTCAGCACCAGCACGTTGCCGTCCGGCTTGAGCGTGTAATGGGCTTCGGATTGCGCACAGTTGCGCTGGAAATACATCGGCAGACGCGCCAACTCGTACCAGGTCCCTTGGTACTTCTTCAGATTGACGCTGTTGACGGTTTTCGGCGCCAACGGATCTTCGCCAGACGTGGCGCAGCCGGCCAATACCAGGCCGGCAAAAAGGAGGATCAATAACCGCTTCATTGTTTTTCTCCCGCGGGCGCATCGCCCCGGTTTACTTCAGGCCTTGGCCGGAAAACATCAACACTTTGTCACCGGCGTACTGCACGCTGATAAAGCTGTTCTTGTCACCCCAGGTGCAACTGGACATGCCGAGCGCGCCCGAGCAGTCGGTGGGTTTGCCCAGCAAGGTTTCCACCTCGGCCTTGGGCATGCCGGTCGACAGCTTCGAATAATTCTCCTGATTGATCTTGCCGCATGCGGCCAACAACACGCAGAACGAAAGCAAAGCGATGGAACGCAGCGACATGGTGTAGCTCCTGGGTCGAAGGGGAATGGCATGGCTGCCAAGCTGAAGCTTAGAAGAGAAAAGCCCTGTCTGGTTCCCTGACCGAACGGCTATTTATTGGGCCGCTCGTCTACCTTTTGCCGAAAAATCAGCCACTTTCTTACGCTGCTGAGCATTTCGTCGGATTTGACAAAACACGCCTAATCTTTGGCGCCGGTCTGTCGACATAAAAGCAGCGCAAAGCCCGTTCCTGTGGCACATTGGCGCCCCTTGTAGACCAGCCCCTCCGCGGTAGTTCATTTAATGACCAGAAACATGAAGTTCAGCCACAAGATCTTGTTGGCTGCTGCCCTCGTGGTGGCCGTTGCATTCGCCTGTTTCATCCTGTTCAACGACTACCGTTAGCGCCAGACGCTGCGCAGCAGTACCGAATCGTCGATGCAGGAACTCGGCAGCCTGACCACCAGCAACATTCAAACCTGGCTGGAAAGCCGCATTCAGCTACTTCAATCGTTGTCCCAACAGATCGCCGTGGACGGCAGCGCCCAGGCCAACCTCAAGCGCGCCATCGACCTGCCGGCCTACACCAGCAATTTCCAGCTGAGTTATTTTGGCGGCACCGACGGCGTGATGTTCTCGGTTCCGGCCGGCAATCGCGCCGCCGATTACGACCCTCGCGCACGTGGCTGGTACAAGGCGGCCAACGGCGCGCAACAGACCATCGTCACCGAACCGTACATTGCTGCGTCCTCCGGCAAACTGGTGATCACCGTGGCGACACCGGTGAAGCATCAAAACCAGATGATCGGCGTCGCCGGCGCCGACATTGACCTGTCCAGCATCAGCGCGATCATCAATTCGCTGAACTTCGGCGGTCACGGCCATGCATTTATCGTCAGCGCCGACGGCAAAATCCTGATTCACCCGGACAGCAAACTGGTGCTCAAAAACCTCGCCGAGGCCTACCCGAACGGCGCACCGCAAGTCAGCCCGGGCATGAAGGAGGTCGAGATCGACGGCAAGCGCCAGTTCATCTCCTTCACCCACGTCAACGGCGTGCCGTCGGCGGATTGGTATGTGGCGCTGGTGCTGGATCAGGACACCGCGTTCTCGATGCTCAGCGAGTTCCGCACCTCGGCGATCATCGCCATGGTTATCGCGGTGGTGATCATCATCGCGCTGCTGGGCATGCTGATCAGTTTCCTGATGCAGCCATTGCTGACCATGGGCCGCGCCATGCATGACATCGCCGAAGGTGAAGGCGATCTGACCAAACGCCTGACCATCCACGGCCATGACGAATTCGGCGCGCTGGGCACTTCGTTCAACCGCTTTGTCGAGCGTATTCACACCTCGATCCGCGAAGTGTCCTCGGCCACTGGCCAGGTCAACGAAGTCGCCCTGCGCGTTGTCGCCGCCTCCAACTCGTCGATGTTCAACTCCGACCAGCAAGCCTCGCGCACCAGCAGCGTGGCCGCCGCCATCAACGAACTGGGCGCCGCCGCCCAGGAAATCGCCCAGAACGCCGCCCTCGCCTCGCAACATTCGAGCGATGCACGCGCCCTGGCCGAAGACGGTCAGCAGGTGGTGGATAAAACCATCGCGGCGATGCAACAGCTCTCGGCGAAGATCAGCGATTCGTGCGGCAACATCGAAACGCTCAACAGCAACACGGTGAACATCGGACAGATTCTGGAAGTGATCACCAGCATCTCGCAGCAGACCAACCTGCTGGCCTTGAACGCCGCCATCGAAGCCGCCCGTGCCGGTGAAGCCGGGCGCGGTTTTGCCGTGGTCGCCGACGAAGTGCGCAACCTCGCCCACCGCACGCAGGATTCGGCGCAGCAAGTGCAGAAGATGATCGAAGAACTGCAAGTCGGCGCCCGCGAAGCGGTGAGCACCATGACCGACAGCCAGCGTCAGAGTGAAAGCAGCGTGGGCATTGCCAATCAGGCGGGCGAGCGTCTGGGCAGCGTGACGCAGCGTATTGGTGAGATTGACGGGATGAACCAGTCCGTGGCGACAGCGACGGAAGAACAGACCGCTGTGGTGGAGTCGATCAATGTCGACATCACCGAGATCAACACGCTGAACCAGGAAGGGGTGGAGAACCTGCAGGCGACGTTGCGTGCGTGCTCTGACCTTGAGCAGCAGGCGGCGCGGTTGAAGCAGTTGGTCGGCAGTTTCAGAATCTAAGGCGCTCTTGCGGGCCTCTTCGCGGGCAAGCCCGCTCCCACAGGGATCTTTGGTGGACACAAATTTTGTGTACGACAGAAATCACTGTGGGAGCGGGCTTGCTCGCGATGACGGAATCAGCCGCAATGAAGATTCAGAACCGAGACCCTGGTTGCGAAAGAAACGCCAACTCCTGCGCCGTAGACTCTCGCCCCAACACCGTATTGCGATGCGGAAACCGTCCAAACCGCGCAATCACTTCCCGATGCCGCTCGGCATAATCCAGATTATCGGCAAACACCGCGCGATCAGCTTCTGGCTGCTCGGCAACCAGCGCGATAAAGCGCGAAACCGCCTCATCCTGCACCGCCAGATGCTCGCAATGCTCAAACACCAGGTAGATGAACACCCGCTGAATCGGCCGCAACTGCCGGTCGAAATCCGCAGCGATGCCTTGCGCAACCAGCGCCTGAGCCCTGATATCGCCTGCAAAGGATTTGGGAGTATCGCGAAAGATCATTCGCGGCAGTTGATCGAGCAGCAGCACCAAGGCCAGCCAACCTTCCGGGCGTTGCGCCCAGTCAGTCAATCCACCGGCCAGTGCCTGCTCGACCCAGTCCCCGAAACGCGTCCGCGCTTCGAGGTCCTGGCTGTCGCGCTTGCCAAACCATAACCTGCCCTTGTCAGCCGCTATGTCGTTAGGTGATTCGAGGGTTCCGAACCACCATTCGAGCAACGGCTGCCAGGGCGCAGTCATGTTTACTCCTTGTGATAAGCCGTGGCGCGTTCGACTTCTTCTTTCGAGCCGAGGAACACCGCTACGCGCTGGTGCAGGCCTTCAGGCTGGATGTCGAGGATGCGCTGATGGCCGTCAGTGGAGGCGCCGCCCGCTTGCTCAACCAGGAACGACATCGGGTTGGCTTCATACATCAAGCGCAGTTTGCCCGGCTTCGACGGCTCGCGGCTGTCGCGTGGGTACATGAACAGGCCGCCACGGGTCAGGATGCGGTGCACGTCGGCCACCATCGCGGCGACCCAACGCATGTTGTAGTTCTTTTTCAGCGGGCCTTCTTCGCCGGCCAGCAATTCGCCGACGTAGCGTTGTACCGGCGCTTCCCAGTGACGCTGGTTGGACATATTGATCGCGAATTCCTGAGTGGACTCCGGGATCGTGATGTCTTCATGAGTCAGCACGAAGCTGCCCATTTCACGGTCCAGGGTAAAGCCTTTCACGCCATCGCCCAGGGTCAGCACCAGCATGGTTTGCGGACCGTAGATGGCATAACCGGCGGCAACCTGCTCGGTGCCTGGCTGCAGGAAAGCCTTTTCGTTCAAGGCTTCGTTCTGGCTCAGGTATTCGCTCGGGCAACGCAGCACCGAGAAAATAGTACCGACCGGTGCGTTGATATCGATGTTCGACGAGCCGTCCAGCGGGTCGAATACCAGCAGGTACGCGCCTTTCGGGTATTTGCCAGGGATCTGGTAGGCATTGTCCATTTCTTCGGACGCCATGCCGGCCAGGTGACCGCCCCATTCGTTGGCTTCGAGCAAGATCTCGTTGGAGATCACGTCGAGTTTCTTCTGCACTTCACCTTGGACGTTTTCGGTGCCCATGCTGCCCAGCACACCACCCAAGGCGCCTTTGGAGACGGCGTGGCTGATTTCTTTACAGGCGCGCGCCACCACTTCGATCAGGAAACGCAGATCGGCAGGGGTGTTGTTGCTACGGGTCTGCTCAATCAAATAGCGACTCAGGGTAACGCGGGACATGGAAGGCTCCGGTGGAATGGGGGGCTAAAAACCCGCGCAGTTTAACGCGAGTCGGGGCGCATTTCCTCCTATCAGACGTGAGATGCCCAATAGAGTTCATGTGCCGGGTTTAGCGTAGTTCGAAACGGACGGGAGGTGGTCCGGGGAATAGCGGCCAATTCAGCATTTTTCGACTGATCGGCCGCTATCGCGGGCAAGCCCGCTCCCACAGGTATCGTGCGGTCCTTGTGGGAGCGGGCTTGCCCGCGATCTGGCGCGTAGCGTCAGCCATTCTCAGGATTTGGCAGCAGGTTTGCGCAATAGGCTGAACGCCATCGCTGCCAAAAACAAAACGCTCAGCAACAACACCGCCCACAACCTGAACTTCTTCCAGTTGGTTTCAACTTGTGCCGTCGAGGTGACTGCCGACGTGGGGGTCGCGATCACCCCGCCCTCCACCGTTGCCCTGCCCAACGCCGCCCACTTCGCGGGGCTGTAATCCGGAATCAGCGTCGCCAGCGGCAGGTTCGCCGCTTTCACCGTCGCACTGCCCAGCGCCAGCGTATAAGGCCCGGCGCCGCGCGCCAGGAACACCAATTGCGTGGAACGCACAGCGAAACGCACCGTCGGCGCCTCGGCGCCCAAGCCACCGCCGCGCTCGTCCACCGTCAACTTCAATTGCTGCACCGTTTGCCCCGGCAGCTGCAATTCGTTCTGCACCACGTCCTGGCCATTCTGAGTCAGGCGATAGAGCAAACCACTGCTCAATGGCTGCCACGGCAGGCTGCTTTCGCGACGACCGGACAACGTCACCGGCGCCAGACTGTTGGGCTGATTCAGCTCGACCTGCAAGCGCTCGACATTGAGCCCCATCGGCAATTGCCAGGTGTATTCACCCGCCTTCACGCTGGCGCCGGCCAACGGTTGCGACCAGACCAACGGCAGCGGCAGGCTGCGTGTGCTGGCGCTCTCCAGTTGCGCCGAGGTCAATATCGGCGCCGACTGCGGCGCGTTCCACAACAAGCGCAGATAACGCGCCGGTTGCCCCGGCAAGCTGACTTCATGCTGCTCGACCCGTTCGTCGGCAAACGTCAGCCGCGCCACCTGCCCGTCACCCCACGCCTGCCAATGTTGCAGATCGTCGCTGGCTTCGATGCTGAAACGCTGGAAGCCATCGCGCTCGCTGGTCCAGTCGAAGATCAGTTGCTGCAACGGCGCCTTGATGCCGCTGGCGTCGAGCAGCCAACCGCGCAGCACTTCTTCGCCCGCCTCCAGCTGACTCGAAGGCTGCACCTCGACCAGCGTGCCGTTGGCGTTCGATTGCACCCGCACACTCGGCGCACGTTCGGTGGCGTCCGCCGAGTTGTACAGCGGGAACCACTTCACGTCGGTCAGAGGGTTTTCACCGGTTTTCGCGGACTCTCGCGCCACGGCGTAGGCCTGAGTTTCACCGGCCGCGTTGAACACGCGCACATCGCTGAGGTCGGTTTGCCGCGCATTCAACTGCACGGCCAGGGGCAATTCGAGGCGATACCACGGACCTTCGCCGCTCACGGTCAACGGCACTTGCGTGGCGAAGTCCGCCGGTTTTTCCTGCGCAGTGGCCGACAACGCCACGCCCAACGCAACAGCGCCCAACCAGACCAGGTTCAGCTTCTGACTCAAGACGATACTCCTTCGGTTTCCGGGGCCGGTTTTTCAGGTTCGGCTCCGCCTTGGCGCGCAGCGTCGGCACGCTTGGGCGGCAACGGGGCGAAATAGCCCACCACCAACAGCAACACGCCAACACCAATAAACGAGACGATCCGGGCGAGTCCGCCACGGTTACTCAATTCGACAAAGAACAGTTTCGCGACCACCACGCCAATCAGCACCGCGCCGATCAGCCAGACTTCGCGACGATGACGCAAATGGCCGCCGATCATCAGACTCAGCGCCATCAAGGTCCAGACGATGGACAAGCCCGCTTGCACCAACATCGATTCGAGCAGCGCATCCAGCTCATACGGCACACCGCCCCAATGGTGCGCCGTGCGCATCACCGACGCGGTAAAGAAGGCGAACAGCGAGACGCCGGCGATCAGTTGCGTGGCGTGATCGAAGCGGCCCTTGCGGATTGCCAGTTGCATTACCGCGCTGCGAGCCCAGACGTAAACGCCGAACAGCGCAAACAACAGCCCCAATTCCAGCGGATTGATCAGCGGCACATAAGGCAACGGCTCGGCGGTGCCGTCGCTGACAATGTTCGCCAGCCAGAACCAACCGAGCATGAGCAATGCCAGCGGCGCCGCCGCGTACAGTCGATACTCGCGCGGATACGCCGACACCGGCCACGGCCAGGCACGCGGTGCGGCCATCAACACCAGGTAAACGCTCGGCAGAATCGCCCAACCCAACCAACGCCAGGCGTTGTATTGCTCGGACAACAGCAGCAAGCCGTAACGCAACTCCAGCGCCAGCACACCGATCAACAGCCAGCAGCCGAGCACATGAGCCGTACTCAAGGCACGAGCCGGCAACAGCGGCGCCAGACGCCGCAGCGAGATGAAATGCACGACGAACACCGCCGCCCAGGCGAGCCAGCCGACATCGGCCGCCGGGTGGTAACGCGAGTGCCACGCCCCGAGCAATACCACACCGCTCGCGGGCATCAGCAAGGTGCAGAGCAAACCCAGCGACGGCCATTTCAAGCGCAACGCCAACACTGCCCATAGCGCAACGCTGAGCGCCGCGACCGTCAGCAGCAACGTCGCTTGCACATTCACCGGAGCAAACCGCAGCACTTCACTGACCCACGCCAACGCCCACCAACCCGCGCCCCACACCAGCAGCACTTCGGACAAACGCTGCAAACTCAGTACATCGAAAGCCGAAGCATGGTTGCCGAGCTGCAGACGCCAGGCGCCAACCATCGCCGCCAGACCCAACACCAATGGGGTCCAGAAGCCGCTGTGCGCCAGCGGTTTCAAACCTTCGCTGGCCAGCGGCCCCAGCAGATCCGGCCCGGCGAACAGGAACGCCGCCCCGCCAATCACCTGCAACAGCAGACCGAAAACGAAACTCACGCGCTGCTTCAGATACAGGCTCAGCCAGATAATGAACAAACCGCTGGCCGCCCACACCGCGCTCGCGGTTTGCCATGGCAGCACGAACAGCACGGCGAGGTTGATCAGCACCAGCCCGGCCAGCAACACCACCGACAAACCGCGCAACAACCGAACGTCGCTGCGCACCATGTCATCGCGCGCGGCCAGCAACATACCGGCGATCAACGCCAGACCGATCAGTGACGCACTGAGCAAACCGCTCCAACCTGCGCTGAACACCGCGCCCGACTCACCACTCGCACCTTGCAGTCGCAGCAGGAACAACGCGCCACCCAGCAACTGGACGGCAAATGCGCTGAACAGGAAGGTGCGCGATTGCAGGCGCAGGCCGACAAACAGCGTCGCCAGACCGGCCAGCGCCCAACTGATCGCCGTGCCGTGGGTGAAGAAGAACAGCGGCGCCAGCAGATAGAGGAAGGTCAAACCGAGGCACGCCAACACCGGCAGGCCTTTGCGCTCCCACTCCGACGTTTGCTCGGGTGCGGCGTTGCGCAATTGGTAGAAGCTGAACAGCAGCGCCACGCCGAGCATCAATGCGCCCAGCGGTGCGCCCTCGAGCAGGCTGCTTTCGCCGATGCGCAACTCGCTGAGGAACGCCAGCGCCGAGCCCAGTTGCAGCAGCAAGGCAAACGCGCGCGCCAGCGGTCGTTGCTGACGCAGGCCGAGCCAGAAAATCCCGGCACCTTCCACGGCCCAAGCGGCCGCTGTCCAACGCGCATCAAGCCCCAACGGGATCGCCAGACTGGCGAAGATCACGCCCAACGCCAGACAGGTTTCCGCCAGCAACAACGCCCGGCCACCCATCAGCAGGCGGGCCATGCCCATGTAAATCATGCCCAGCGCCAATGCGCTGAAAGCCGCAGCAAACTCCAGATGCTGGACCAACGCGAACTGCAAACCGAAACCCACCAGCGGCGGGCCGAACAGCATCGTGCCGTCGACGTAATCACCCTTGCGCGCCGACCGGCGCAGCAACGCCTCGCGACTGTCGTCCTCGGGCGCGTCGCTCATTTCCAGTAACTTGCGCCGCGCAAACAACAGACCGATGGCCAGGTACATCAGGAAGAACAGAAGCAGAAACGGCTCGGTGCTCCACAGCAAGTCCGGCGTGTAGGAGCGCAAGCCCCAGGCGAACCCGATGCCAAAGGTGCCGACGAAGCCGATCAGGTTGAGCAGCCGCCAGGCCTTGAACCAGGCGATGGCAAGGATGCCCGCGTTGAGCAAGGCGAAATAGCTGAACAACGCGACATGGTTGCCGGCGCCGGTGGACGTCAGGATCGGCGCGGCGAAACCACCCAACGCTGCGGCGCAGGCCAGTGCCAGCGAGTCCTGAGTGATGGCCAGAATGGCCGAGAACACCGTCACCGCCACCAGCAGCCCGAGCGCCGCCGTCGGATCGAGCAGTGGGTGCAAACGCATCGCCGCGAACACCGTCAGGTACAACACGGCAATCCCGGTGCCTTGCAGCATCAACGCATAGTGATTGTTGCGATGACGCAGCCACCAGCCCAGACCGAGCAGGCCTAACGCCGCCGCCGCGACACCGGCGTAACGCAGTTCAATCGGCACCACCATGCCTTCGGTGGCATAACGCAGCAGAAACGCCAGACCGAGGAACAACAACACCACGCCGACCCGCAGCACGGTGTTGCCACCGAACAGCCAGTTGCGTGCGCCGCTGATGGCGCGCTCGATAAAGTTCGGGCCACGCGGGATCGCGGGCTCGCGGGTAACCGGTTCAGGTTTCCAGGCATCGTCGGGCAGCGGACGGCTGGTTTGCGTGGCCGACGCGCCAATCGGTTCGAGTTCGGGTGGGAGCTCCCAGACCATCTCCGGGGTCGAGACAGGGATTTCTTCGAGAATGAATACAGGAGAAAAGGCGGGTTCGCTGGCAAGCGGCTCGCCGGTTTCCAGGGGCTTGACGCCAGAGACCTCCAGCAAGGCCAGGCGTTGCTGGACCGCACTCAACGCCACTTGCGCCTGCGCCAGCAGAACGCGCTGTTCGGCCGATTGCGAGCCCAAACGGCCGATGCGAATGGCCTGGCCGATACCCAATCCGAGCAACGCACCCAACAGCGCATCGCTGAAGGACTCGTCGAGTACCCAGCCCAGCACCAGCCCAATCAGCATGAACATCCATTGCATGGTCGATATCCCTAAGCAGCCCCGCTGTGGGGCGAATCCGGGTGATACAGCATCTGGCTGAGTCTAGTGTGAAACCACACAAACCTGTGGGAGCGAGCCTGCTCGCGAAGTGACACTGACATTCAGCTCTGATACTGAATGTCAGACCGCTTTCGCGAGCCAGCTCGCTCCCACAATGGGTCGCCATGCTTACCGCCCGGTGTAACCGGTGCCTAGTATATCGATCAGGCCAACAACCGTCGGGCCTGGCTCGCAATTATTGCGAAAAGTTACTCCAGCGCTTTCCAGATTTCCGTCGCGTACTCGCGAATGGTCCGGTCGGAGGAGAACCAGCCCATCCGGGACGTGTTCAACACCGCCGAACGCCACCACTCGTTCGAATCGTGCCAATGGGCTTCAACGCGCATCTGCGCGTCCCAGTAGGAATCGAAATCGGCGCAGACCAGGAAGCGGTCGTAGTCGATCAGCGAATCGATCAAACCGGTGTAGCGGGACGGATCATCTGGCGAGAACACCCCGCCGCGAATCGCTTGCAGCACGTCATTCAACCGATGGGACGCGGCAATGTCCGGCACCGCGCTGAACTCGTGGTTCTGCTTGCGCGCTTCCACCTGCTGGGCGCTGAGGCCGAAGATAAACATGTGCTCGGCGCCGATGCGCTCGCACATTTCCACGTTGGCGCCGTCCAGCGTGCCAATCGTAAGCGCTCCGTTGAGGCCGAACTTCATGTTGCTGGTGCCCGACGCTTCAAAACCGGCAGTGGAAATCTGCTCGGACAAATCCGCTGCCGGAATGATGCTCTCCGCCAGGCTGACGTTGTAGTTGGGCAGGAACACCACTTTGAGCAAGCCGCGCACGGTCGGGTCGTTGTTCACCACGCGGGCGATGTCGTTGGTCAGTTTGATGATCAGCTTGGCCTGGTGATAGCTGGCGGCGGCCTTGCCGGCGAAGATCTTCACCCGTGGCACCCAGTCGATTTCCGGCTCGGCGCGAATCGCCTGATACAACGCGACAGTGTGCAGCAAGTTCAGCAACTGGCGTTTGTACTCGTGGATCCGTTTGACCTGCACGTCGAACATCGCCGCCGGGTTGACCGCAACGCCAAGGCGCTCGTGAATGATGTACGCCAGCGCTTTCTTGCTGTGCAGGCGCTGTTCGGCGAAGGCCTTGCGGAACGCGGCTTTTTCCGCGAACGGCTCCAGATCAATCAAGCGCTCTTCCGCGTTATCCATCAGATCAGGGCCGAGGGCATCGACCAGCATCGAGGTCAATTCCGAGTTGGCCTGATACAACCAGCGGCGGAAGGTAATACCGTTGGTCTTGTTGTTGATCCGCTCCGGATAGAGCTTGTGCAGTTCGGAGAACACGGTTTTGCGCATCAACTGCGTGTGCAGCCCGGACACGCCGTTGACGCTGTGGGAACCGAGGAACGCGAGGTTGCCCATACGCACCCGGCGGCCGTTGTCTTCTTCGATCAGCGATACCGCGCGCAGCACGTCAAAATCATGGATGCCTTTGGCGCGCAGCGAGTCGATGTGCTGGGCGTTGATCAGGTAAATGATCTGCATGTGCCGCGGCAGCATCCGCTCCATCAACCCGACCGGCCAGGTTTCCAGCGCTTCCGGCAACAGCGTGTGGTTGGTGTACGAAAGCGTATCGACGGTGACCTGCCACGCGGCGTCCCATGCCACGTCGTAGACATCGACCAGTTGACGCATCAGCTCGGCCACGGCAATCGAGGGGTGAGTATCGTTGAGCTGGATCGCCGCGTGGTCGCCCAGGGTCAGCACCGAGGTGTGCATGTTGCGATGGCGGCGCAGCAAATCCTGGAGGGATGCCGCGACGAAGAAGTATTCCTGACGCAGGCGCAATTCCTGGCCGGCTTCGGTGCTGTCCGCCGGGTAAAGCACGCGAGAGATACTTTCCGCGCGGGCCACTTCCGCGACCGCGCCCAAGTGGTCGCCGGCGTTGAAGCGCTCAAGGTGCAAATCTTCCATCGCCCGGGCACGCCACAGGCGCAACGTGTTGACGCTCGCCCCGCGCCAGCCGACCACCGGAGTGTCGTAAGCAATAGCGCGCACCGTTTCGCCCGGGGTCCAGACTTGCTTGCTCTTGCCGCTCGCGTCGGTAATGGTCTCGACGCTGCCGCCGAAGCCAATCGGGTAAACGACTTCTGGTCGCTCGAACTCCCACGGGTTGCCGAAATCCAGCCAATGTTCGGTCTGTTCCTGCTGCCAGCCATCGACAATCGCCTGACGGAACAAGCCGTGCTCATAGCGAATGCCGTAACCGTGGCCGGCGATGCCGAGGGTCGACATGCTTTCCATGAAGCACGCCGCCAGACGACCCAGGCCACCATTGCCCAGGGCCGCGTCGGGCTCCAGCAGGCGGATGCGTTCGAGGTCGACGCCGAGCTCGGTCAGCGCTTCACGGGCGACGTCGAGCAGGCCGAGGTTGCTCAGGCTGTCGTAGAGCAGCCGGCCGATGAGAAATTCCAGGGAGAGGTAGTAAACCCGCTTCTGACCTTTGCGGTAGATCTGCCGGGTGTGGTCCATCCAGTGCTCGACCATGTGATCGCGCGCGGCCAGCGCAATGGCTTCGAACCAGTCGTGGTCGAAGGCGTGATCCGGGTCTTTGCCCACCGCGTAGGTGAGTTTGGTCAAGACGGCGTCGCGGAATGCGGCCACCTCTGCTTCGCGAACAAGTGGTTCTTGAGTCATCGATAGGACCTCGAGCGAGCTTTGAGTTGTCTGAGCCTAGACGGTCTGACAGGCGGTAGAGGCTCTGGTTCGGCAGTATTTCCTGTTAGTGCGAGATAGGTCGACATTAGCTTGGCGTGTGCCTGAATCAATGCAGGGGCCGTGCCGGAATTCAAGTGTTGTTGGCCGCAAATAAAAAAAATCTGGCGAAAGGTTGTTCAAAAATCCACCAGTCCCGGTATGATCGCGCGCCCTGATGCACACGCTGGTAACAACCGATGATGAAACCCAACCTGATCGCCGCCGCCGAGATCGATCGCCTCGATACCTGGGCCAAGTACTCTGCGCCGATGTGCGGTTCTTGCATATCCAGCTGCTGCACCTTGCCGGTCGAGGTCAAGATCAAGGACCTGATCCGCATCGGCATCGTCGACGAGTTCGAGCGTGGCGAACCGGCGAAGAACATCGCCAAGCGTTTGCAAAAGGAAGGGATCGTCGAGCGTTACAGCCAGAAGACCGAGATCTTCACCCTCCAGCGCATGAGCAACAACGATTGCCTGTACCTGGATCGTAAGAGCCGTCTGTGCACTATTTATGAAAAGCGCCCGGATACTTGCCGCAACCACCCGAAGATCGGACCGCGACCTGGGTATTGCGCTTACAAGCCCAAAGAAGTGGTGCGCGAGACCAGCAGCAGCCGTCGCCCTCTCGAGAAGTTTTAACCTTCGCTGAGTGCTTCGGCGACACACAGACCGCTTTCGCGAGCAAGCCCGCGCCCACAGGGGATTGGTGTCGTACACAACTGATGTGTCCGCCATAGATCCCCTGTGGGAGCGGGCTTGCTCGCGAAGGGGCCGGCACAAACACTGCACAAACCCCAGACAAACAAAAACGCCCCCGACCTTGCGGTCGGGGGCGTTTTTTTAAGCCTTAACTAAGTCGAAACTCAGTTGCCGCTTTTCTTGGCAGCGCGGGTACGCTCGCTTTCGCCCAGGATCTTCTTGCGAAGACGGATGGACTTAGGAGTGACTTCGCACAATTCGTCTTCTTGAACGAATTCCAGCGCTTGTTCCAGGGTGAAACGGATAGGCGGAACCAGAGCGATGGTTTCGTCTTTACCCGAAGCACGCATGTTGTCGAGCTTCTTGCCTTTGGTTGGGTTGACGCCCAGGTCGTTGTCGCGGCTGTTGATGCCGACGATTTGACCTTCGTACACGTCTTCACCGTGACCCAGGAACAGTTTGCCGCGAGCTTGCAGGGTTTCCAGCGAGTAAGTCAGAGCCTTACCGGTAGCAACCGAAACCAGCACGCCGTTCTGACGACCGGACATATCGCCGGACTTCATCACGTCGTAACGGTCGAAGATCGAGGTCAGGATGCCTGCACCGGAGGTCAGGGTCAGGAACTCGTTACGGAAACCGATCAAGCCACGAGCCGGGATGTTGTACTCAAGGCGCACACGGCCCTTGCCATCCGGAACCATGTTGGTCAGGTCGCCTTTACGGATACCGATCTGTTCCATGATCGAACCTTGCGATTCTTCTGGCAGGTCGATGGTCACGTTTTCGTACGGTTCGTGCTTCACGCCGTCAACCAAACGGATGATCACTTCCGGACGACCAACACCCATTTCGAAGCCTTCGCGACGCATGGTTTCGATCAGTACCGAGAGGTGCAACTCACCACGGCCGGAGACTTTGAACTTGTCGGCGGTGTCGCCTTCTTCAACGCGCAGGGCAACGTTGTAGAGCAGTTCTTTGTCCAGACGTTCCTTGATGTTACGGCTGGTGACGAACTTGCCTTCACGACCGCAGAACGGCGAATCGTTAACCTGGAAGGTCATCGAAACGGTTGGTTCGTCAACGGTCAGCGGCTTCATCGCTTCAACATTCAGTGGGTCGCACAGAGTGTCGGAGATGAACAGCTGGTCGAAGCCGCTGATGCAGACGATGTCGCCGGCAGCTGCTTCTTCAACGTCGATACGGTGCAGACCGTGGTGACCCATCAGCTTCAGGATACGACCGGTACGCTTCTTGCCGTCGGCGTCGATAGCGACAACCGGAGTGTTCGGCTTGATGCGGCCACGAGCGATACGGCCAACGCCGATAACACCAAGGAAGCTGTTGTAGTCCAGAGCGGAGATTTGCATCTGGAACGGACCATCGCGGTCGACTTTCGGCGCAGGTACGTTGTCGACGATCGACTGGTACAGCGGGGTCATGTCTTCAGCCATGTCGGTGTGTTCCAGACCGGCAATGCCGTTCAGGGCCGAGGCGTAGACGACTTTGAAGTCCAGCTGTTCTTCGGTAGCACCGAGGTTGTCGAACAGGTCGAAGATCTGGTCCAGAACCCAGTCCGGACGCGCGCCTGGACGGTCAACCTTGTTGATGACCACGATTGGACGCAGGCCGGCTTCGAAAGCCTTCTTGGTCACGAAACGGGTTTGCGGCATAGGGCCGTCTTGAGCGTCAACCAGCAGCAGAACGGAGTCAACCATCGACATTACGCGTTCAACTTCGCCGCCGAAGTCGGCGTGGCCCGGGGTGTCCACGATGTTGATGTGGAAGCCGTTCCAGTTGATGGCGGTATTTTTCGCCAGAATGGTAATACCGCGCTCTTTCTCCTGGTCGTTGGAGTCCATCACGCGCTCGTCGTTGAGCTCGTTGCGCTCCAGGGTGCCGGATTGACGCAAGAGTTTGTCTACCAGGGTGGTTTTACCATGGTCAACGTGAGCAATGATGGCGATGTTACGTAGATTTTCGATCACTTGTGTATCTCGATCAGAGGATTCGGTGTGCTGACAAGTCTTGGCAGCGATTAACAGTAGAGTCAGGCCTTGCCGTTACAGCTTGACGGCAGAGTCGGGGGGCCGATGACGCAGGCCACAGGCAAACAGCCCCGGGCTCTTAGCTCGGTCGATAAACGCGCACATTGGCATGCCCCTCACTGAGCAAATGGTGGGCATGCAGGCGACTCATCACGCCTTTGTCGCAATACAGCAGGTACTGGCGAGTAGGGTCCAGTTCCTTGAAACGAGCGTTCAATGCATAAAACGGCATCGTCTGTACCTCAATGCCACCGAGTTCCAGCGGCTCGTCTTCAGCGGCATCCGGGTGACGGATGTCGATGATGATCTGGCCCGCCAGTGCTTCGCTGACTTCTTCGATCTGCAAGTCCTGGCCCAATTCGTCGATCACGCGATCGATCGGCACCAGTTTGGCGTTCTCGAGCGCACGCTCAAGCACCGCCATGTCGAATTCTTTCTCTTCATGCTCCACGCGCGGACGCTTGGCGTGGGTCTTTGGGTTCACCGAGATGACCCCGCAGTATTCCGGCATGTGCTTGGCGAAGTCGGCAGTGCCGATTTCGTTGGCCAGGTCGATGATGTCCTGCTTGTGACTGGCGATCAGCGGACGCAAGACCAGCTTGTCGGTCACGCAGTCGATCACGGACAGGTTCGGCAAGGTCTGGCTCGACACCTGGGAAATCGCTTCACCGGTGACCAGCGCTTCGATGTCCAGCCGATCGGCAATACGGGAAGCAGCGCGCAACATCATACGCTTCAAAACTACGCCCATATGACTGTTATCGACTTTCCCGAGAATTTCTCCCAGTACTTCCTCGAACGGCACACTGACAAATAACACGCGTTGGGAGCTGCCGTACTTCTTCCAGATGAAGTGCGCGACTTCCATGACGCCCAGTTCATGGGCCCGTCCGCCCAGATTGAAGAAGCAGAAATGGCTCATCAGGCCACGGCGCATGATCTGGTAGGCCGCAACGGTGGAATCGAAGCCGCCAGACATCAGCACAAGCGTCTGTTCCAGGGCTCCCAGCGGATATCCGCCGATGCTGTTGTGCTGGCTGTGGATCACGAACAACCGTTTGTCGCGAATTTCGATGCGAACTTCGATTTGCGGCTCTTTCAGGGAAATACCCGCGGCGCCGCACTGACGACGCAGTTGGCTGCCGACGTATTTCTCGACGTCCATCGAACTGAATTCATGCTTGCCGGCGCGTTTGCAGCGCACCGAAAAAATCTTCCCGGCCAGCGAATCACCGAAATGCAGCTTGCACTTGGCAACGATGTCGTCGAAATCACCCAGCGGGTATTCGTCGACCTGCAGGAAATGCGCGATGCCCGGCATGCAGCTCAGGCGCTCGGTGATCTCCTTCAGTACCTTGGGCTCGCTGACGCGGGTTTCAAGCTCGAGATTGTCCCACACACCGTTCACCACCACGGCCGGGTCCAGGTCACGGAGCACGGCGCGAATGTTTTTGGCCAACTGGCGGATGAAACGCATCCGTACCGGGCGGCTCTTGATGGTGATCTCGGGGAAGACTTTTACGATTAGTTTCATGAAAACAGCGCGCGCTGGGCCAGCCGAAAAAGGGGGGCGCGGATTATAGCGGAAATTGCTCAAGGTTTAACCAGTTAATGTGCAGAAGGTTTTGCTCGCACCAAAACAGGTCATTTATCGATTTGCGCGCCACATTGTAGGGCGGGATTTTCTCCGTTATCGGGCTTTGCACCTTTATAAGCGTGATATTGGGGCAAAAAACCCATGGTGGGGCACTGGCATGCAATTTGCTCCCTTGTGAGGCAGGTTGCCTTGGCAGAGTATTCGCGCCGGCATCACCCACATTCTAAGGGCATCCACTACTAAGCCCGAAGCCACCCGGAGGACACTATGTCGAAGTCGGTTCAACTCATCAAAGATCATGACGTCAAGTGGATTGATCTGCGCTTCACGGACACCAAAGGCACTCAGCACCACGTGACCATGCCGGCTCGCGACGCGCTGGATGACGCTTTCTTCGAAGAAGGCAAAATGTTCGACGGTTCCTCCATCGCTGGCTGGAAAGGCATCGAAGCCTCCGACATGATCCTGATGCCGGACGACAGCACTGCCGTTCTCGACCCGTTCACCGAAGAGCCGACCCTGATCCTGGTTTGCGACGTGATCGAGCCTTCGACCATGCAAGGCTACGACCGTGACCCACGTGCGATCGCCAAGCGTGCCGAGGAATACCTGAAGTCGACCGGTATCGGCGATACCGTATTCGTTGGCCCGGAGCCAGAATTCTTCATCTTCGACGAAGTGAAGTTCAAGTCCGACATCTCCGGCTCGATGTTCAAAATCTTCTCCGAACAAGGTTCGTGGATGTCCGACCAGGACGTGGAAGGCGGCAACCGTGGCCACCGTCCAGGCGTCAAAGGCGGCTACTTCCCTGTTCCGCCGTTCGACCATGACCACGAAATCCGTACCTCCATGTGCAACGCCATGGAAGAAATGGGCCTGGTCATCGAAGTTCACCACCACGAAGTGGCAACTGCCGGCCAGAACGAAATCGGTGTGAAGTTCAACACCCTGGTGGCCAAGGCTGACGAAGTTCAGACCCTGAAGTACTGCGTACACAACGTTGCTGACGCATACGGCCGCACCGCGACCTTCATGCCTAAGCCTCTGTACGGCGACAACGGCTCGGGTATGCACGTTCACCTGTCCATCGCCAAAGATGGCAAGAACACCTTCGCTGGCGAAGGCTATGCCGGCCTGTCCGACACCGCTCTGTACTTCATCGGCGGCATCATCAAGCACGGTAAGGCCCTGAACGGCTTCACCAACCCGTCGACCAACTCCTACAAGCGTCTGGTCCCAGGTTTTGAAGCACCGGTAATGCTGGCCTACTCGGCTCGCAACCGTTCCGCTTCGATCCGTATTCCTTACGTGTCCAGCCCGCGCGCTCGCCGTATCGAAGCCCGCTTCCCGGATCCAGCAGCCAACCCGTACCTGGCCTTCGCTGCCCTGGTAATGGCTGGCCTGGACGGCATCCAGAACAAGATCCACCCTGGCGACGCAGCCGACAAAAACCTGTACGACCTGCCGCCTGAAGAGGCGAAAGAGATCCCACAAGTTTGCGGCAGCCTGAAAGAGGCCCTGGAAGAGCTGGACAAAGGTCGTGCGTTCCTGACCAAAGGCGGCGTGTTCTCCGATGACTTCATCGACGCCTACATCGCTCTGAAAAGCGAAGAAGAAATCAAGGTACGTACCTTCGTACACCCACTGGAATACGAGCTGTACTACAGCTGCTGATCCAGTAGCGCCAGCACACGCGGCGTAACAAAAGAGGCCTCCTTCGGGAGGCCTTTTTTGTGGGCGATTTCTGACAAGAGACGCCTCAATCTCCTAGGGCATTCACAGCATCGTCCGGCATAAACCCTTTTGAGTTGCTCGTAGCCTGTTCCGACTTGCCCGCTCTCAAAGGATTGAACAATGAAAACCTGCCCGCTTACCCCCCTGCTTGCAGCACTTGCGGCCTTGGCCATGACTGCCTTGCAAGGCTGCGACAGCGCATCACCGACAATGAAGGTAGAACGTAAAATCCTGCTGCAGACCAGCACATCCTGGGACAGCACGCCCTACGATCGCTACCCCGACAGCGCGCCCGAGCTGTCACTGCTCAAACTCAAGATACCCGCCAATACCGAACTCGACTGGCACACTCATGCCATCCCCAACGCGGCCTACATCCTCGCCGGCGAACTGACGGTCGAAAGCAGGGACAGCGGCGAGATCCGACGCTTCAAGCAAGGCGAGGCGCTGGCTGAAATGGTCAACATCACCCATCGGGGAAAAACCGGCGACAAACCCGTAGAACTGATTGTGTTCTATGCTGGCAGCCAAGGTATTCCATTGTCGGAGTAATCCTCGCTGTCCGTAGGGAGACTGAATGCGGCCACTCTTGATGCTTCTGCTGCTTACTCTGGCTTTTCCCCTGATGGCGCAGATCTACAAATACACCGACGCCACCGGTAACACCGCCTACAGCAATCAACCGCCCGACGGTGTGAAGGCTCAACCGGTCGAATTGCCGCCGCTCAACAGCGTCGAGCGCCAGGCGCCTACCCCACCCGCCGAAGCCACCCGCCGCGAACAACCGCGCAGCGCTTACGAGGTACTGGAGCTGACCAATCTGCCCACCACCGAAGCGCTGCGGGCCAACAACGGCACCTTCACCGTCAACGTGCTGATCAAACCGCGCTTGCAGGGCCCACATTTGTTCAGGCTGTTGCTGGACGATCAACCATACGGCCAGCCCAGCAACGTACCGATCCTGCAATTGGTGAATATTGACCGAGGGTTGCACAGCCTCGCGGTGCAGGTGATCGACGGCGAAAATATCGTGCAGCAGAGTCCGACCTCGACCTTCACGGTACAGCGGGTGCATAAGCCGTGAGGTTATGGCTGCTGGTTGTATGCCTGATCGTGCTGCCCGCATCGGCCGAAGTCTTCACCTACGTCGATGCCCAGGGCAATCGGGTCTTCACCGATCAGCCAGGCTCCGGCAACGCCAAGCGCGTGCCGATCGCCGCAGGCAATCGTATGTCCGCCAACCCAACCGGCGCAGCGCCATTGATTGCCGAGAAAAAATCCGACACCAAACCCCTGTTCCGCTACGACATGCTACGAGTACTGGTGCCCGAGCCCGACGCCACAATCCGCAGCAGTGCCGGAGAGTTGATCGTCAGCATCACCAGCGAACCCGGCTTGCAACACGGTCATCGCTACCGCTTGCTGCTCGACGGCCAGCCCACCGCCGAACCCGGCCCCAGCCCGGTATTGGCCCTGAGCAACATCGACCGTGGCAGCCACAACCTGTCCGTGGAAATCCTCGACGAACATGGCCGCACCGTCGAACGCACCGCCAATCAACCGTTCCACATGCTGCGCATCTCCCTCGCGCAAAAACGCCAGGTCAAACCCTGCACCCTCGCCGACTACGGCCAACGACCGGAATGTCCGCTCAAAGACAAGCCTGACGAGCCAAAAAATCCCTTCCTGCGCTTCTTCTAACATCGTTCAGCTTTGCGCACTATATTGGTGCAATAGGTTGCACCGTACCCACATACCACCCCATTTTGGTTCGAAAGTACCCGCGAAAGCTGGCAGAACGCCACGCAAGCGCGCGTCAAACGCCCGTTTCAGGCCTTTAACGCTTCTTTTCGGAGCCTTGGTTTGGTTTTTGCATTTTCCTGGTATCGGCGCGTTATTCACGCGCACGCCCTGCTCCAAAAGAGGTCCTGATGACCATTAGCGACGCACTGCATCGATTGCTGCTCGACAACCTGACCACCGCCACCATTCTGCTCGACGCCGAACTGCGCCTCGAGTACATGAACCCGGCGGCAGAGATGCTTCTGGCCATCAGCGGCCAGCGCAGCCATGGCCAGTTCATCAGTGAGTTGTTCACCGAGTCCACCGAAGCCCTGAATTCCCTGCGTCAGGCGGTCGAGCAGGCGCATCCGTTCACCAAACGCGAAGCGATGCTGACCGCCCTCACCGGCCAGACGCTGACCGTCGACTACGCGGTAACCCCGATCCTGGCCAACGGCGCCACCATGCTGCTGCTGGAAGTCCATCCGCGTGACCGCTTGCTGCGAATCACCAAGGAAGAGGCGCAACTGTCGAAGCAGGAAACCAGCAAGATGCTGGTGCGCGGCCTCGCCCACGAGATCAAGAACCCGCTGGGCGGGATTCGCGGCGCGGCCCAGTTGCTTGCCCGCGAACTGCCGGAAGAAAGCCTGCGCGATTACACCAACGTCATCATTGAAGAAGCCGACCGCCTGCGAAACCTCGTCGATCGCATGCTCGGCTCCAACAAGCTGCCGTCCCTGGCCATGTGCAATATCCACGAAGTGCTGGAACGCGTCTGCCACTTGGTCGAGGCCGAAAGCCAGGGCTGCATCACATTGGTGCGCGATTACGATCCAAGCATTCCCGACGTATTGATCGACCGTGAACAGATGATTCAGGCCGTCCTGAACATCGTGCGCAACGCGATGCAGGCCATCAGCAGCCAGAACGAACTGCGCCTGGGCCGCATCACTATGCGCACCCGCGCCATGCGCCAATTCACCATCGGCCATGTGCGCCATCGCCTGGTGACCAAGATCGAAATCATCGACAACGGTCCCGGCATTCCTGCGGAACTTCAGGAAACCATCTTCTTTCCCATGGTCAGCGGGCGCCCGGACGGTACCGGACTCGGCCTGGCCATTACCCAGAACATCATCAGCCAGCACCAGGGCCTGATCGAATGTGAAAGCCATCCAGGCCACACCACCTTCTCGATCTTTCTGCCACTGGAACAAGGAGCCACATCGACATGAGCCGTAGTGAAACCGTGTGGATCGTCGATGACGACCGTTCTATCCGTTGGGTCCTGGAAAAAGCCTTGCAGCAGGAAGGCATGACCACGCAGAGCTTCGACAGCGCCGATGGCGTGATGAGCCGCCTGGCGCGCCAGCAGCCAGACGTGATCATCTCCGACATTCGCATGCCGGGTGCCAGCGGTCTGGACCTTCTGGCGCGGATTCGCGAGCAACACCCACGGTTGCCAGTGATCATCATGACCGCGCACTCCGATCTGGACAGCGCTGTCGCGTCCTATCAGGGCGGCGCGTTCGAATACCTGCCCAAGCCGTTCGATGTCGACGAAGCGGTGTCCCTGGTCAAGCGCGCCAACCAGCACGCCCAGGAACAGCAAGGCCTGGAAGTCCCGGTCGCCCTGACTCGAACCCCGGAAATCATCGGTGAAGCGCCGGCGATGCAGGAAGTGTTTCGCGCCATCGGGCGCTTGAGCCATTCCAACATCACCGTGCTGATCAACGGTGAATCGGGCACAGGTAAAGAGCTGGTCGCCCACGCCTTGCACCGCCACAGCCCACGGGCGGCTTCGCCGTTCATTGCACTGAATATGGCGGCGATCCCGAAAGACCTGATGGAATCCGAGCTGTTCGGCCATGAGAAAGGCGCGTTCACCGGCGCGGCCAACCTGCGTCGCGGACGTTTCGAACAGGCAGATGGCGGCACGCTGTTCCTTGATGAAATCGGCGACATGCCAGCGGACACGCAAACCCGTTTGCTGCGCGTGTTGGCAGACGGCGAGTTCTACCGAGTCGGTGGCCACGTGCCGGTCAAAGTCGACGTGCGGATCATCGCCGCGACCCACCAGAATCTGGAAACCCTGGTGCACGCCGGGAAATTCCGTGAAGACTTGTTCCACCGCCTCAACGTGATCCGCATTCATATCCCACGGTTGTCGGACCGTCGCGAAGACATCCCGACCCTCGCCAAACACTTCCTCAGCCGCGCCGCGCAAGAACTGGCGGTCGAGCCGAAGCTGTTGAAAAGCGAAACCGAGGAATACCTGAAGAACCTGCCGTGGGGCGGCAACGTCCGTCAGTTGGAGAACACCTGCCGCTGGATCACGGTGATGGCTTCGGGTCGTGAAGTGCACATCAGCGACCTGCCGCCGGAGCTGCTGAGCCTGCCGCAGGATTCGGCGCCGGTGACCAACTGGGAACAAGCGCTGCGCCAGTGGGCCGATCAGGCGTTGGCGCGTGGTCAGTCGAGCCTGCTCGACAGCGCGGTGCCGGCGTTTGAACGGATCATGATCGAGACTGCGCTCAAGCATACGGCTGGCCGCCGCCGCGATGCCGCGGTTTTGCTGGGTTGGGGGCGTAATACCCTGACGCGCAAGATCAAGGAATTGGGGATGAAGGTGGATGGCGGGGATGATGATGAAGGGGAAGAGGGTTAATCAGCCTTCAATTTCCATCGTTGCTTAAATCCATTCGCGGGCAAGCCTCGCTCCCACAGTGATCTTCAGTGTGTTCACGATTGCGTGAACACCATTGAACCCTGTGGGAGCGGGCTTGCCCGCGATGCTTTTGGGGACCACGGTGCACCGACTGAATGCACCGTGAACCGCAATCGCGCACGCCAACTGATCCGAAATCCTGCCTGCGTTCGCAATCGAAGCCTTATCGAAAAAACACGAAAGCCCCGTAATCCGGGGCTTTCAGCGTTTCGAAGCGGCTTTCTGTTTCAACTTGTTAAAACCTGGCACGCCACCTGCAATAGTCCAATCAGTGATTCAGTTCACTACCCGGTTTCGGGGACCTTGGTACAGGCAGGCCGGGGATTCCCCTCTTTACATCGGGCTCACACCGCACTTGCGACGAGCCCAAACAGTTTTGGGGCCCTTGATACAGGCAGGTCAGGGGTTCCTTCTTTACACCGGGCTCACGACGCAATGCGCGAGCCCTGCCGTTTTGGGAACCTTGGTACAGGCAGGCCGGGGATTCCCTCTTTTATTGCTCTCGGAGATGGATCTCCAGCCGCCAGCGGCCATCGACCTCGCTACCGGCCCACTCGCCTTGCAGTGGCCGGGCCGCCACCACCGACAGCAACAATCCCCCATCACTCAAACGCACACGCCAGTTCACGCTCTTGTCGTTGAGCTTGAGTTGGCCTTTGCGCGCTTTGCCTTCAGCCTCGAACAGCAACGCCAGGCTTCCGTCGACAAACTCACCGTGGGACTTGGGTTGGTTGTTAAACCACACCACCAGCCCGTCGTTCGTCACGTCGACTTGCTGCAGTTCGCTGGGGTCGGGAGTGGTCAGGCGACCGATCATCAGCCCCACCATGACCCCGACAATCGCCAGCGAAGCCATCACTCGCGGGAATAGTTTCGAACGCTGGTCCGCTTGCGGCGTAGAATGCCCGTCATCTTTACCTTCGGAGCCGTGCATGTTTCACGTCATCCTTTTTCAACCAGAAATTCCGCCGAATACCGGCAACGTTATCAGGCTGTGCGCCAACAGTGGCTGCCACCTGCATTTGATCGAACCGCTGGGCTTCGAGATGGACGACAAGCGCCTGCGCCGGGCCGGCCTCGACTATCACGAATACGCCACGCTGCAACGTCACGCAGACCTCGCCAGCTGCCTGGAAAGCCTTGGCCATCCCCGGCTGTTCGCGTTTACCACCAAGGGTTCGCGGCCGTTCCACGACGCGAGCTTCGCCGAGGGCGATGCCTTCCTGTTCGGCCCGGAAAGCCGTGGCTTGCCCGCCGAAGTGCTGGATGCCCTGCCGGGTGAACAACGCCTGCGCCTGCCGATGCGCGAAGGCTGCCGCAGCCTGAACCTGTCAAACACCGTGGCCGTTGCTGTCTACGAAGGCTGGCGCCAGCTCGGTTTTAAATAACACCGCATAGCAAATGTGGGAGCGGGCTTGCTCGCGAAGGGGTCATAACATTCAACATTATCGTTGACTGTTACACCGCTTTCGCGAGCAAGCCCGCTCCCACATTGGACTTGCTTCGACGCTGACCGCTTACTGAACGGTCGGAGTCTCGCCCGCCGCCTGCATGCGTTGCAATTCTTGTGCGTACAGCGCGTCGAAGTTCACCGGAGCCAGCATCAGCGCCGGGAACGAACCGCGGGTTACCAGACTGTCCAGGGTTTCGCGGGCGTACGGGAACAGGATGTTCGGGCAGAAAGCACCCAGGGTGTGGCTCATCGAAGCGTCGTCCAGGTTCTTGATCAGGAAGATCCCGGCCTGTTGCACTTCAGCGATGAACGCCACTTCGCCGTTCTCACCGTTTTTCACGGTCACGGACAGGGTCAGTACGACTTCGTGGAAGTCGCCTTCCAGGGCCTTTTGACGAGTGTTCAGATCCAGACCGACGCTCGGTTCCCACTGCTGGCGGAAGATCGCCGGGCTTTTCGGGGCTTCGAAGGACAAGTCACGTACGTAGATGCGCTGCAAGGAGAATTGCGGTGCGGTTTCTTCTTCGCTAGCTGCAGTGTTCTGTTGGTCAGTCATCTCAGATCCTTTCTGATCTTGGGGTCTTATAGGGAAGGCATTCAGGCCTTGAGCATGGCGTCGAGCTTGCCGGCGCGCTCAAGGGCAAACAAATCATCACAGCCGCCAACGTGGCGCTCACCGATCCAGATCTGCGGCACGGACGTGCGCCCGGCCTTCTGAGCCATGGCGGCGCGCACCTGCGGCTTGCCATCGACCTTGATCTCTTCGAAGGCCACGCCTTTGTTCTCGAGCAGGTACTTGGCTCGCGAACAGTAAGGGCAGTAATCGCTGGAATAGACGACGACGTTGCTCATATCACTTCACCAGCGGCAGGTTGTCGCCTTTCCAGCTGGAAATCCCGCCGGACAGCTTGGCGGCGGTGAAGCCGGATTTCATCAGTTCGCGAGCGTGAGTACCGGCGGTCTGGCCCATCGCGTCGACCAGGATGATGGTCTTGGCCTTGTGCTTTTCCAGTTCGGCGACGCGAGCCGCCAGTTTGTCGTGAGGAATGTTCAACGCGCCAACAATGTGACCGGCGGCGAAATCCTTGACCGGACGAATGTCGATCACAACGCCCGCGTCCTTGTTGACCAGCCCGGTCAGTTCACCGGTGCTCAGGCTGCGACCGCCGCCTTGCATCTGATAGGCGATCAGCAACGCCAGCAGTACGACGAAGATACCGACGAGCAGATAGTGGTTAGTGGCAAATTCAATCAGGTGAGCAACCATCGAAGGAGGTTCCAGGGCGTTAAAATGTCGGCCAGTATACACAGCCACTATGGTGGGCCAAACCCCGTCCGGCGGTGACGCCGTCGGAACTTCGCTTTAAACTGCCACTCCCTTTTCCATTGCCCTCTTTTAACTCAGCCACGAGTGGAATCCATGACTACCACGCCTAAACCTTTGGTCCTGATTATTCTCGACGGCTTCGGTCACAGTGAGAGCCCTGAATCCAACGCCATCTTTGCGGCGAAGAAGCCCGTGCTGGACCGTCTGTGGGCCACCGCACCGAACGGCCTGATCTCGGGCAGTGGCATGGACGTCGGTCTGCCGGATGGCCAGATGGGCAACTCCGAAGTCGGCCACATGAACCTCGGCGCGGGCCGCGTGGTGTATCAAGACTTTACGCGGGTGACCAAATCGATCCGCGACGGCGAGTTTTTCGAGAACCCGACCATTTGCGCGGCTGTGGACAAAGCCGTTGCCGCCGGTAAAGCCGTGCACTTCATGGGCCTGCTGTCCGATGGCGGCGTGCACAGCCACCAGGATCACCTGGTCGCCATGGCGGAACTGGCCTACAAGCGCGGCGCCGAAAAAATCTACCTGCACGCCTTCCTCGACGGCCGTGATACGCCGCCGAAAAGCGCCCAGTCGTCCATCGAACTGCTCGACGCGACCTTCCAGGCCCTCGGCAAAGGCCGGATCGCCAGCATTATTGGCCGTTACTTCGCCATGGACCGCGACAACCGCTGGGACCGCGTAGCCCAGGCTTACAACCTGATTGTCGATGGCAACGGCGAATTCAACGCTGCCACCGCTCAGGAAGGCCTGCAAGCCGCGTACGAACGTGGCGAGAGCGACGAATTCGTCAAGGCCACCTCCATCGGTGAGCCGGTGAAAGTCGAAGACGGCGACGCCGTGGTGTTCATGAACTTCCGCGCCGACCGCGCCCGCGAACTGACCCGGGTCTTTGTCGAAGACGATTTCAAGGAATTCGAACGTGCGCGTCAGCCAAAACTGGCCGGCTTCGTCATGCTAACCCAATACGCCGCGAGCATTCCTGCGCCATCGGCCTTCGCCGCCGGCAGCCTGGACAACGTGCTCGGCGACTACCTGGCGAAAAACGGCAAAACCCAGCTGCGCATCGCCGAAACCGAGAAATACGCCCACGTGACTTTCTTCTTCTCCGGCGGTCGTGAAGAACCGTTCCCGGGCGAAGAACGCATCCTGATCCCGTCGCCGAAAGTCGCCACTTATGACTTGCAGCCGGAAATGAGCGCGCCGGAAGTCACCGACCGCATCGTTGACGCCATCGAAAACCAGCGTTTCGACGTGATCGTGGTCAACTACGCCAACGGCGACATGGTCGGCCACAGCGGCGTGTTCGACGCTGCGGTGAAAGCCGTGGAATGCCTGGACCTGTGCGTCGGCCGCATCGTCGATGCGCTGGAAAAAGTCGGCGGCGAAGCGCTGATCACCGCCGACCACGGCAACGTCGAGCAAATGGCCGACGCCTCCACCGGCCAGGCGCATACCGCGCACACCACCGAACCGGTGCCGTTCATTTATGTCGGCAAGCGCGATCTGAAGGTGCGTGAGGGCGGTGTGTTGGCGGATGTGGCGCCGACCATGCTGAAGCTGTTGGGCCTGGAAAAACCGGCTGAAATGACCGGCACTTCCATTCTGGTGTAACCGAACCCCGCAAACCCCCGAATAACCCTGTGGGAGCGGGCTTGCCCGCGATAGCAATCTGACAGCCAACTTCTATGGTGAATGTCAGGACGCCATCGCTGGCAAGCCCGCTCCCACAGTGGTTTGTGGTGGTTTCAAAGATTAATTACACCCGTACCCCAGTCCGGTTATCACACAGCCCCAATTGGGCGTTTTTTTTGCAGCGTGGGGCGGGCATACTAGGCCGTCCCTTTCCCTGGTATCACCCGCCTCTATGCTTCGCGTCCTGATAGCCCTTGCTCTGACTTGCCTGCTCCAACCGGCCTTTGCTGACGAGCGCGCGCAAACCCAACAACAGTTGGACGCCACGCGTCAGGACATCGCCGAGCTGAAAAAACTGCTGGGCAAGCTCCAGGAAGAAAAATCCGGCGTGCAGAAAGACCTGAAGGGCACCGAGACCGAGATGGGCAAGCTCGAAAAGCAGGTCGAAGCCCTGCAAAAAGAGCTGAAGAAAAGCGAATCCGAGCTGCAGCGTCTCGATGGTGAGAAAAAAAAACTCCAGAGCGCGCGCACTGAACAGCAACGACTGATTGCCATTCAGGCCCGTGCGGCCTATCAGAACGGCCGTCAGGAATACCTGAAGCTGCTGCTCAACCAGCAAAACCCGGAAAAATTCGCCCGTACCCTTACCTATTACGATTACCTGAGCCAGGCTCGCCTGGAGCAGTTGAAGGGTTTCAACGAAACCCTGCGCCAACTGGCCAATGTCGAAAAAGACATCGCCCTGCAGCAAGCGCAATTGCTGGTGCAAAAGAGCAGCCTCGACAGCCAGCGCGACGAACTCGACAAAGTCCGTCAGGAACGCCAGCAAGTCCTCGCCAAACTCAGCGACGACGTAAAGGCGCGCGACCAGAAGCTGGCCGCTCGCGAGCAGGATCAGGCAGACCTGTCTAAAGTCCTTAAAACCATCGAAGAAACCCTGGCTCGCCAGGCTCGAGAGGCAGAAGAAGCGCGGCAAAAAGCGCTGATTGCCCAGCAGGAAGCCGAAAAAAAGCGTTTACGTGAGGCCGAGGCTCAAGCAGATGCCACCGACGCCCCACGCAAACCCGTCAAATCGACACCCGGCGCACTGGTTTCCAGTTCAGGCGAGACCTTCGGCGGCCCCTTTGCTTCAACTCGCGGCAAACTTCCATGGCCGGTTGATGGTCGACTGCTGGCACGCTTTGGTGAAAGCCGTGGCGATGATGCCCGCACCAAGTGGGACGGCGTGATGATCAGCGCCTCCGCCGGCAGCCAGGTGCATGCCGTGCATGGCGGTCGAGTGGTGTTTGCCGACTGGTTACGCGGTGCCGGTTTGCTGGTGATCCTCGACCATGGCAACGGTTTTTTGAGTCTTTACGGTCACAACCAGACGCTCCTCAAGTCTGCGGGTGACGTGGTGAAAGCCGGTGAGTCCATCTCCACTGTCGGCAACAGTGGCGGGCAGGACACACCAGCACTGTATTTCGCAATTCGTCAGCAGGGTCACCCGAGTGATCCGGCGCAATGGTGCCGCGCGCAAGGATAGGCGTTGAGTCACCTACATTAGGAGTTCGTTCGACATGCTGCATTTGTCCCGTCTTACCTCGCTGGCCCTGACGATCGCCCTGGTGATCGGCGCGCCTCTCGCGTTCGCTGCCCAACCGGCTCCGGCGGTCGCGCCTGCGGGCACTGCGGCAACCACCAAGGCGCCGTTGCCGCTGGAAGAGTTGCGCACCTTTGCCGAGGTCATGGACCGGATCAAGGCCGCCTATGTCGAACCGGTGGACGACAAGACTCTTCTGGAAAACGCCATCAAAGGCATGCTCAGCAACCTCGACCCGCACTCCGCCTACCTGGGCCCGGAAGACTTCGCTGAGTTGCAGGAAAGCACCAGCGGCGAATTCGGCGGCCTGGGCATCGAAGTCGGCGCCGAAGACGGTTTCATCAAGGTGGTTTCGCCGATCGATGACACCCCGGCCTCCAAGGCTGGCATTCAGGCCGGCGACTTCATCGTCAAGATCAACGGCGCGCCGACTCGCGGCCAGACCATGACCGAAGCCGTGGACAAGATGCGCGGCAAGATCGGCCAGAAAATCACCCTGACCCTGGTCCGCGATGGCGGCACGCCGTTCGACGTGACCCTGGCCCGCGCCATCATTCAGGTGAAGAGCGTGAAGGCGCAGTTGCTGGAGTCCGGCTACGGCTACATCCGTATCACCCAGTTCCAGGTCAAGACCGGCGACGAAGTCTCCAAGGCCCTGGCCAAGTTGCGCAAGGACAACGGCAAGAAGCTTAAAGGCATCATCCTCGACCTGCGTAACAACCCGGGTGGCGTGCTGCAGGCGGCGGTGGAAGTGGTCGACCACTTCATCACCAAAGGCCTGATCGTTTACACCAAGGGCCGCATCGCCAATTCCGAGTTGCGCTTCTCTGCCACCGGCAAAGACGAAAGCGAAGCCGTGCCGATGGTTGCATTGATCAACGGCGGCAGCGCCTCGGCCTCGGAAATTGTGGCCGGCGCCCTGCAGGATCAGAAACGCGCGGTGGTCATGGGCACCACCAGTTTCGGTAAAGGTTCGGTACAAACCGTGCTGCCGCTGAACAACGACCGCGCGCTGAAGATCACCACGGCGCTGTACTACACGCCGAACGGCCGCTCGATCCAGGCTCAGGGCATCGTCCCGGACATCGAAGTGCGCAAGGCCAAGATCACCAGCGAGCAGGACGGCGAGTACTTCAAGGAAGCCGATCTGCAAGGCCACCTGGGCAATGGCAACGGCGGCGCCGACAAACCGAGCGGTTCCGCCGGCAAGGCCAAGGCAATGCCGCAGGATGATGATTACCAGTTGGCCCAGGCCTTGAGCCTGCTCAAAGGGTTGAGCATCACCTCCGGCCGCTGAGATGCGCCTGCGGTTGGTTCTCGGTCTGCTGTGCTGTCTGGCGGGTGTTGCTCACGCGGCGCCCGCCCCGCAAAAAGCCTACATCAGCCTGATCATCGATGACCTGGGGCAGAACCTGCCCCGGGATCGCCGTGTGCTGGCCCTGCCCGGCCCGGTGACCACGGCGATCATGCCCGACACCCCCCACGCCACCGAATTCGCTCGCGAAGCCCATCGCGCCGGCAAGATCGTCATCCTGCACATGCCGATGGACCCGGCCACGGGGCCGTTCGCCTGGCATCCCGACCTGCCCATCGACGAGCTTGAGAAGCGCCTCGACGCGGCGTTCAAGATGGTCCCTTACACCAGCGGCATCAACAACCACATGGGCAGTCGCATGACCGCACAGCAACCCGCCATGGCCTGGTTGATGGCGGATTTGCAGCGTCGGCACAAATTCTTCGTCGACAGCCGCACCAGCGCGCAAACCGTGGCAGCGGCCGAAGCGCAGAAGATCGACTTGGCGAGTGTTTCGCGGGATGTGTTTCTGGATGATGAGCGCACGGAAGCGGCGATATTCACGCAGCTGCAAACGGCGATCAATCTGGCGCGCAAACAGGGTTCGGCGGTGATGATCGGACATCCGTATCCGCAGACGCTGGCGGTGCTGGAGCGGGAGTTACCGAAGCTGAAAGCCCAGGGCATTGACTGGATTGATATCAAGTTGATGATCAGCGTGCGCAGTAACCGCGCAACGGCTGCGCACGGCAAGGATGGCTTGTACCGCTAAATCTGCTACACCACAAAACCACTGTGGGAGCGAGCCTGCTCGCTCCCACATTTTGATCATTGGGTATCAGAGATACCGCGCCATGATCTCGTCGACAACGCCTTCCTTGCGTAATTGATCAAGCGCCGCTTGCAACTTGGCAACGGTCGCATCCGGCACATCCTTGTTCAACGCCAGATACAGCTCCGCACTGTTGAAGCGCAACACGGTCTTGAGCCCGGTGACACCGTCCTGACGCGCCAGATACCGGCCGGCAGGGTCGCCCGTGGCCCACAAGTCGATCTGGCCACTGGTCAGTTTCTTCGCGTTGTCCTGATCCCGCAGCACGACAATCGGCTTCAGCCCCTGCTTGGCCAGCGTCTCGGCAATCGCATCGCCCTTGTAGGCACCGATCTTGTATTTGCGTGCATCGTCCAGCGTTTCCAGGCTTATCTTGCTGTCCGCCTTGGCCAACATGATCCAGTCATCCGGGCCAATCGGGCCGACCCACTTGAAGAGCTTTTCACGATCCGGCAGCCGCGCCATCACGAACACGCCATAGCCGGGTTTTTCGAGGGCGAGTTTGTAGATGCGCTCCCAGGGGAAACGCAGCGTCAGGCTGTAGGTAATGTCGGCGCGTTTGAACATCTCGCGGACAATGTCCACGGCGATGCCATTGATGTTCTCGTCCTGAGCGAAGTTCTTGCCGTTCTTGGCCATGTTGTAAGGCGGGAAGTTTTCCGTCAGCAACACCAGGTCGGCGTCGGGATTTTCGGCGGCGTGCACGCCACTGATCAGCAACAGAGAAGCGCTGGCGAGGGCAAGAAGAAGGCGTTTGAGCATGTCTGGCTACCGAGATCCATGGCGTACCCAAGAGTGCCTTGAGCCCGCCATGATGTCCACTGGCCTGTATTGTTTGTTTAGCGCATCACGATGCCGCGATGGGCCATGAAGGCCTTGGCTTCCTGCACGGTGTATTCGCCGAAGTGAAAAATACTCGCGGCCAGAACTGCACTGGCGTGACCTTCGATAATGCCGTCGGCCAAATGCTGCAAGTTGCCGACGCCGCCGGAGGCGATCACCGGAATACCCAGCGCATCGCTGATGGCGCGGGTAACGCCCAGGTCGAAGCCGTTTTTCATGCCGTCCTGATCCATGCTGGTCAGCAGGATTTCACCGGCACCCAGGCCTTCCATCTTCTTCGCCCACTCGACGGCGTCGAGACCGGTGGGTTTGCGCCCGCCGTGGGTGAAGATTTCCCAGCGCGGGGTTTCGCCCGGGCCGGAGACCTTCTTCGCGTCGATGGCGACGACGATGCACTGCGAACCGAAATGCTGCGCAGCCTCGCCAACGAATTCCGGGTTGAAGACGGCGGCGGTATTGATCGACACTTTGTCCGCGCCGGCATTCAGCAAATTGCGAATGTCCTGCACCGTGCGCACGCCACCGCCAACGGTCAGCGGAATAAACACCTGGCTGGCCATGCGTTCAACGGTGTGCAGCGTGGTATCGCGACCGTCGACGCTGGCAGTGATGTCGAGAAAAGTAATCTCGTCCGCACCCTGCTCGTCGTAACGACGGGCGATTTCCACCGGGTCGCCGGCATCGCGAATGTTCTCGAACTTCACACCTTTGACGACCCGGCCGTTGTCCACGTCCAGGCAAGGGATGATGCGTTTGGCCAGCGCCATGGTCAGTCCTCAGCCTTTGTACGAATCGCAGAAAGCTTGCGCTTCAGCGACGTCGAGGGTGCCTTCGTAGATCGCCCGGCCGGTGATCGCGCCGATGATGCCTGGCGCCTTGGCGTCGAGCAGCGACTTGATGTCACCGAGGTTGTGGATACCGCCGGAAGCGATCACCGGAATACGCGTGGCAGCCGCCAGCGCAGCGGTGTACGACACGTTGCAGCCCTGCATCATGCCGTCTTTGGCGATGTCGGTATAAACGATCGCGGACACACCGTCAGATTCAAACTGCTTGGCCAGGTCGATAACGTTCACGGTGCTGATTTCAGCCCAGCCATCGGTAGCCACGAAGCCATCTTTGGCATCCAGGCCGACGATCACTTTGCCCGGAAACGCGCGGCAGGCCTCAGCAACGAAAGCCGGATCTTTCACGGCTTTGGTGCCGATGATCACGTAGCTCACGCCAGCCTTCACGTAGTGCTCGATGGTTTCCAGGGAGCGGATACCGCCGCCGATCTGGATCGGCAGGTTCGGGTAGCGCTTGGCGATGGCGGTGACCACTTCGCCGTTGACCGGCTGGCCTTCGAAGGCGCCGTTCAGGTCGACCAGATGCAGACGACGGCAACCGCCCTCTACCCACTTGGCAGCCATGCTCACCGGGTCATCGGAGAACACCGTGGAATCTTCCATGCGGCCCTGGCGCAGACGAACACAGGCACCGTCTTTAAGATCGATAGCGGGAATAATCAGCATCTGGCAAACCTTCAAATTCGAGTGTTCAGCTTCGCTCGGAAATCAGTTTTTCTCGAGCGCCCACAGGTCGCTTTCGATGCTTTCGAACCTCTCTTTAAGGTGCGTCTGCACATCGAAAATCGCCCTGTTGTAATAGTGCGGCGCAATTTCGCGGGTAAACAGTTCAAGGATTTCGGCGGCTTCGAACGAACCCAGATCCAGCTCGAAGCGATCATCCATGAAGCGTTTGATCTTGTGATTGGCCTCGTTCTCCTGTTCAGGAGTGAGGGTCAGGATCGGCGGCTTCTTCTTGACGGCCATTTACCAGCGACCATCCCACGCAGCGAAGTTCTGCAGCAATTGCAGGCCATGGGTATGGCTCTTCTCCGGGTGGAACTGCACGGCGAAACGCGAGCCATCGGCCAGCGCTGCAGCGAAATCGACACCGTAGTGACCGCCGCCCACCACCTGCCGCGCGTTAGCGGCCGCGATGTAGTAGCTGTGCACGAAGTAGAAACGCGCCAGGTCCGGAATGTTGTGCCACAGCGGATGCGAGATCGTCTGCTTCACTTCATTCCAGCCCATGTGCGGGACTTTCAGGTGTTCGCCGTCTTCAACAAGGCCTTTGCCGAAGAACTTCACCGCGCCCGGAAACAGGCCGATGCAGTCCACGCCGTCGTTCTCTTCGCTGCTGTCGAGCAAGGCTTGCATGCCGACGCAGATGCCGAGGAACGGACGGTCCTGGCTGACTTCACGCACCAGCGAGTCGAAACCCAGGCGACGGATCTCCGCCATGCAATCGCGAATCGCGCCGACGCCGGGGAAAACCACCCGGTCGGCTTCGCGAATCACGTTGGCATCGCTGGTGATCAAGACCTTGCCGGCACCGACGTGCTCGAGGGCCTTGGCCACCGAGTGCAGGTTGCCCATGCCGTAATCGATAACCGCGACCGTCTGCATTACAGAACGCCTTTGGTCGACGGCATCTGACCGGCCATGCGGTCATCGAGCTCTACGGCCATGCGCAATGCGCGGCCGAATGCCTTGAACACGGTTTCGATCTGGTGGTGGGTGTTGGTGCCACGCAAGTTGTCGATGTGCAAACTGACGAGTGCGTGGTTGACGAAGCCCTGGAAGAATTCCTGGAACAGGTCAACATCGAAACCGCCAACGGTGGCGCGGGTATAGGGAACATGCATCTGCAGGCCTGGACGGCCGGAGAAGTCGATCACCACGCGCGACAGCGCTTCATCGAGCGGCACGTAGGCATGGCCGTAGCGACGGATGCCCTTCTTGTCGCCGATGGCTTTGGCGAAGGCCTGACCCAGGGTGATACCGACGTCTTCCACAGTGTGGTGGTCGTCGATATGCAGGTCGCCCTTGCTGACAATATCCAGGTCGATCAGCCCGTGACGGGCGATCTGGTCCAGCATGTGCTCAAGAAAAGGAACACCGATATCAAATCGGGCCTTTCCGGTGCCATCCAGGTTGATCGAGGCTTTGATCTGGGTTTCCAGAGTGTCGCGCTCGACTGACGCCTTACGTTCGGCCATCACCAGCTCCGCAAAATCATTGGGCGAAAAAGGCAGCCATTATAGGGGCGCGGGCGGGAAACAGAAACACGGGAGGTGATATGACTGACGGACTGAATCCCGCGCAGCCGGGGATAGACATGTCCATACAAGTCGAAAAACGGAAAATCTGAAGTCTTGTGGAGCCCCATGTGGGAGCGGGCTTGCCCGCGAAGAGGCCGGCACACACAACAGCGATGTTGTTTGACCTGACGCATTCGCGGGCAAGCCCGCTCCCACAGGGTTTGTGTTGTTACTGGCTAATCTGAAAGCTTCAGATCAGCCACGCCCTGCACCTTAGTGGAACAGCACTGCCGTTTTCTGCAGGGTCACCCAGACACCCCACGCCAACGGAATCCCCACCACCAGCCACGCAGCGATCGCCAACGGCTTGGTGCCCGGCGCCGCTTTCCACTCCAGCACGGTGCTGCTGTCAGCGCCTTTGTCGTGGCCCAGCGCCTGTTCGGCGGCCAGTTCAGCGTCGGTCATGAAGTACTTGTCGGCCACCGGACGCACCAGCAGGTTGCACAGGAAGCCCAGCACCAGCAGGCCGGCGAGGATGTAGAGCGTGATGTCATACGCTGCGGCGCGTTCAACGCCGATGCTCAACTGATACTCACGCAGGTAGTTCACCAACACTGGGCCCAGCACGCCTGCGGCAGCCCAGGCGGTCAGCAGACGACCGTGAATCGCACCGACCATTTGCGTGCCGAACAGGTCGGCAAGGTAAGCCGGAACCGTCGCAAAACCACCGCCGTACATCGACAGGATGATGCAAAACGCCGCCACGAACAGCGCAACGTTGCCCAGGTGACCAAGGTTCGGGATCAACGCGTACAACGCAAAACCGAGGGCGAAGAACACGAAATAAGTGTTTTTACGGCCCAGGTAATCCGAGAACGACGCCCAGAAGAACCGCCCGCCGATGTTGAACAGGCTCAGCAGACCGGTGAAACCGGCAGCTATCGCGGCAATCGAAGCCAGTTGGCCAGCGTCCAGCTGACCAAATGGCAGGTCAACACCGATCAGTTTGCCGCCGAACACTTCCTGCAACAGCGGCGAAGCCATGCCGAGGATGCCGATACCGGCGGAAACGTTCAGGCACAGCACCAGCCACACCAGACGGAATTGCGGGGTTTTCCACGCCACATTCACGTGCACGTGACGATGGGTGATCATCGCGTTCGAGGCTTTTTTCGCCGGAGCGGTCCAGCCTTCAGGTTTCCAGCCGGTGGGCGGAACGCGGTAGGACAGCGCGCCACCGATCATGAACACGAAGTAGATCGCGGCCATCACCAGGAAGCTCTGCCATACACCGACGCTGGTTGGCGAAGCGAAGTGACCCATCAGGGCTGCGGCCAGCGGAGCACCGACCATCGCGCCACCACCGAAACCCATGATCGCCATGCCGGTCGCCATGCCGCGCTTATCCGGGAACCACTTGATCAGGGTCGAGACCGGCGAGATGTAACCCAGGCCCAGGCCGATACCGCCAATGACCCCGGAGCCGACCCACATCAGCCAGATCTGGTGGGTATAAATCCCCAGCGCCGAAATCAGCAGACCACCACACCAGCACAGTGCCGACACCACACCCGCCTTGCGCGGGCCGGCGTGTTCCAGCCAGCCACCCCAGATCGCGGCCGAGCAGCCGAGGAAGATGAAGAACAGGGTGTAGATCCAGCCGAGCATCGAGATCGGCCAATCGCATTGCGACGAGAAAACTTGCGAGATGAAGCTCATGTCCGGCGCACAAGTCACTGGTTTGGTCACGCCCAGGGCTTTGGACAGTGGCAACCAGAACACCGAGAAGCCGTAAGCCATGCCGATGCAGAGGTGGATGGCCAACGCGGCCGGTGGCACCAGCCAACGGTTGAAACCGGGCTTGGCGATGATGCGCTCCTTGGACAGGAACGAGGGCTGGCCGGCGTTGAGGCCGTCCGCCGTGGTGCTCGTGGTCATTGTGTATCCCCCAATTATTAATATGGTTCGCCAGCCACTGCTCACCTCCAGCCTTTATGCGCACGCATGACTGTTTTTTGAGGTGAAACTCCACTTTAGTGCGACATCACGTCGCAGAAGGACGGACGAACTGGCAGAGGTTACCATTTGCACGTGACAGAAAAACCAAACTGACATCACCTTTTTACAAGTCATCCGATCTCGTACCACTGAAGGATTCGCCATGCCTGTCATCGTCGAGCTGCTGAAAGAAGCCACCTATCAAGATCAGCAGGATTTGCAGAAGATTTACCGCGATGCACCGAATTGGCTGTTCGCACCGTTTGCCAGTGACGTGCAACTGATCGAAGCCTGCCTGCGAGACGGCTCGTTGATCGCCGGGCGTTTCAATGAGCGTCTGTTGGGGGCGGCACGCCTGCAAAGGCACCAGGACGTCTGGCATCTGTCCCAATTGTGTGTACGAAAAATCACCCGTCGTCGTGGGGTTGCCGAACGGCTGGTGAACGAAGCGCAGAAACTGGCGTCGCAATCGGGTGCGACATTGCGTCTGTTGGCGCCTGCCGGGCACCTTGAATCACAGGCACTGGCGGCCAAACTCAAAGTGCCACTGGATATATCGCCGGACTGATCGCTGACCGGTCGTCCACTTCGGAGCGCTATACTCCCCGGCTAAATTCGAATTCGACTAACTACAAGGACTCGCCCATGAAAGCGTTCGGCAAAATCCTGGGTCTGGTACTTCTCGGGCTGTTGCTGATCATTGTGGCGCTGGGCTTTGCCCTGACCCACCTCTTCGATCCCAACGACTACAAAGACGAGATTCGCCAGATTGCCCGCGACAAGGCCCACATCGAGCTGACGCTCAATGGCGACATCGGCTGGAGTCTGTTCCCGTGGCTCGGCCTGGAATTGCACGAAGCCAGTGTCGCGACCCTGGCCAAGCCCACCGAACCGTTCGCTGACTTGCAGATGCTCGGTTTGTCAGTGCGTGTGCTGCCACTGCTGCGTCGTGAAGTGCAGATGAGCGACGTGCGCGTCGAAGGCCTGAACCTGCGCCTGAATCGCGACAAGGACGGCCACGGCAACTGGGAAGACATCGGCAAGGTGCCGGCGACTGCCAATCCGACTGCGCCTGCCGTCACGCCTGGCGAATCTGCACCGGAAACTACCGTTCAAGTGGAAAAACCGGCGCAGCCGATTCGGCTGGACATCGACAGCCTGACGGTCAACAACGCTCGCGTTGAATACAACGACGAGAAGACCGGCAAAAATTTCAGCGCCGAAAGCATCCAGCTGAGCACCGGACCGGTCCACGACTCGACCAACATTGCGGTCAAACTCACCGCATTCCTAGGCACCAATCAGCCGGTTCTGCGGGTACGCACCGAGCTCAATGGCGAGCTGCGTTTCGAACGCGCCCTGCAACGCTACAAATTCGAAGACATGAAGCTGTCCGGCGAAGTCGCCGGCGATCCGCTACAAGGCAAGACCATTACCTTCAGCGCCCAAGGCCAATTGCTGTTGGATAAAGCGGCGAACGTCGCCGAATGGACCGGGATCAAGATTTCCGCCAACCAGTTGCGTGCATTGGGCGAACTGAAGGTCAACGACCTCGACAAGACGCCGCAAATCAACGGCGGCATTTCGATTGCCCAATTCGACCTGGCGAAATTTGTCGACAGCATCGGCCAGAAGCTTCCGGCGATGGCTGAAGGCAGTTTGAGCAAAGTCGAACTGGCCAGCCGTGTTGCCGGTACGCCGACCAGCGTGTCGTTCGACGACATCAACCTGAAAGTCGACGACAGCACCTTCAGCGGCCGCATCGCCGTCGAGGATTTCGCCAAGCAATCGCTGCGCGCCGTGCTCAAGGCTGACACCTTCAACGTCGACCGCTACCTGCCACCAAAATCCGCCGAAGCCACCAGCGCGACGCAAGTGCGCCAGGCCGAAGTGGCCAGCACCGAAGCCGACGCCATGGCCGGCGCGGGCAGCACACCACTGCCGGACAAACCCACAAAAGACGCGTGGAGCAGCGAACGCCTGTTGCCGGTGGAGCGCCTGAGCAAACTCGATGTAGACGCCGACCTGACCTTCGGCCAGTTGATCCTCGACAAACTGCCGATCCAGAACGCTGCGCTCAAGGCCAACGGCAAGGAAGGCCTGCTGACCCTTGAGAACCTGCGCGGCGATCTGTACGACGGCAACTTCGAATCCAAGGGCACCCTCGACGTGCGCCAGCAGACACCGGCGCTGAACATGCAGACGCGCATCAGCAAAGTGCCTGTGGAAAAAATCCTCGAAAGCCAGGGTAAAAATCCGCCGGTCAAAGGCCTGGTCACGCTCGACAGCAACCTGACCGGCAATGGCAACAGCCAGAAAGCGCTGATCGAAACCCTCAACGGCACTGCCAGTTTCGTCATCAACAACGGCGTGCTGCTCAATGCCAACCTCGAACAGCAACTGTGCAAAGGCATCGCCACGCTCAACCGCAAATCCCTCAGCGGCGAGCCGCGCGGCAAGGACACGCCGTTCCAGGAACTCAAGGGCAACCTGACCTTCCGTAATGGCGTGGCCAGCAACCCGGACCTGAAAGTGCGCATCCCGGGCATGACCGTGAAAGGTGACGGCGACGTCGACCTGCGGGTGCTGGGCATGGATTACCGCGTCGGCATCATCGTCGAAGGTGACACCAGTGCGATGCCGGATCCGGCCTGTCAGGTCGGCGACAAGTTTGTCGGCATCGAGTGGCCGCTGCGCTGCCGTGGCCCGCTGGAACTTGGCGCCAAGGCTTGCCGCCTCGACAACGAACGCATGGGCCAGGTCGCGACCAAACTGGCCGGCGACAAGCTTAGTGAAAAAATCGACGAAAAACTGGGCGACAAGGTCAGCCCTGAATTGAAAAACGCATTGAAGGGGCTGTTCAAGCGATGAGAGCCGAGCAGTTTTCATCGGCGGTGCTGGACTGGTACGACCGCCACGGCCGCCACGACTTGCCTTGGCAACAAGGCATCACACCGTATCGCGTGTGGGTCTCGGAGATCATGTTGCAGCAAACCCAGGTCAGCACCGTGCTGAATTACTTCGACCGCTTCATGGCCTCGCTGCCGACGGTCGAAGCCCTGGCCGCCGCGCCGGAGGACGAAGTGCTGCATCTGTGGACCGGCCTCGGTTACTACACCCGTGCGCGCAATCTGCAGAAGACCGCGAAGATCGTCGTCGCTGAACACGGCGGCGATTTTCCCCGGGATGTGGAAAAACTGGTTGAGCTGCCAGGCATCGGTTTGTCCACGGCCGGTGCCATCGCCAGCCTGAGCATGGGCCTGCGCGCGCCGATCCTCGACGGCAATGTCAAACGCGTGCTGGCGCGCTTTACCGCGCAAGAGGGCTATCCGGGCGAGCCGAAGGTCGCGAAACAGCTGTGGGCGAACGCAGAGCGCTTTACGCCCCATGATCGGGTCAACGCCTACACCCAGGCGATGATGGATCTGGGCGCCACGCTCTGCACCCGCAGCAAACCGAGCTGCCTGCTCTGTCCGCTGGAAAAGGGCTGCGAAGCGCACATGCTCGGCCTGGAAACCCGCTACCCGATCCCCAAGCCGCGCAAAGCCGTGCCGCAGAAGCGCACGCTGATGCCGATGCTCGCCAACGGCGAAGGCGCGATTCTGCTTTACCGCCGCCCTTCCACGGGCCTGTGGGGCGGTCTCTGGAGCCTGCCGGAACTCGACGACCTCGACGACCTGCAACATCTGGCTTTGCAGCACTCGCTGGAACTGGGCAGCCAACAGGCGCTGCCGAGCCTGGTGCACACCTTCAGTCATTTTCAGTTGTCCATCGAACCCTGGCTGGTTCAGGTCCAGGAGGCCGGCCATCACGTGGCCGAGGCCGACTGGCTCTGGTATAACCTCGCCACCCCGCCGCGCCTGGGCCTTGCCGCCCCGGTCAAAACCTTGCTCGAACGCGCGGCCGCCGTATTGAACGCAGGAGAGTCGTCATGACCCGCACCATCATGTGCCGCAAGTACAAAGAAGAATTGCCCGCCCTGGAGCGCGCTCCATTCCCGGGCGCCAAAGGTCAGGACATTTTTGACCACGTCTCGGCCAAGGCCTGGGCCGACTGGCAAAAACACCAGACCCTGCTGATCAACGAAAAACGCCTGAACATGATGAACGCCGAAGACCGCAAATACCTTCAGGGCGAGATGGACAAGTACTTCTCCGGCGAGGAATACGCCAAGGCTGACGGCTACGTTCCGCCGGCTGAATAATCCCGATTTTTCGGGGGGCGGATCGTAAGCGACGGTAATAATTAAATATTTTTTGAAAACTTGCTTGACGACCCCCTGAAAAACCAGTTTAATGCGCCCCGTTGCCCAGATAGCTCAGTCGGTAGAGCAGGGGATTGAAAATCCCCGTGTCGGCGGTTCGATTCCGTCTCTGGGCACCAAATACCGAAAACCCTGAATCGCAAGATTCAGGGTTTTTTTATGCCTGGGATTTAGTGACGCGCCGTTTCACTCGTCGCTGGAGTCCCGAGAAGCCCGCACTAGTGATCGGCCCGCCTTTGCAGTCTCTCGGATCTGTCGGAACGCTCTGCCTTCCTTAACAGAAATGGACGACATACGCTGATCATCGGATTGGGCAGAATCGAAAAAGGAGCTGCCGCATAACCGGGAGCAGATACACAACAGGGATGTAGACGATGACTGACGCCTTTTACCAAGATGTCAAAACCGCTGAGCTTTTTGCTGAACAAGAAATCAAAATGCTCAGCTTTGATAGGTGGCAGTCGTCATTGCTAAGCCCGTTCCCTGAAGAACTGGCGCCTCGCTCTTGCGCCGCACTGTTGCGATGCCATCAGAGACAACAGACGTGCCTGGCGCGCATTTTCAGACTGTCGAAATTTTCGATCCCTCTTGTTATTTCAGAAGATCCGCCACTGCGGCGTGGCTGAATTCGGCTGTTGAACGACCAGTCGCCTGACTACTGGCCAATTTCTATGAAGAGGGAATGGAATGTCTTGGGATGTGATTGGCATGTTGGCGCTCGTCGCTTTTTGCGCCGGTTTTTTTGATGCGATTGCCGGAGGTGGCGGTTTGATCACCTTGCCTGCATTGTTTTTGGCAGGTGTAGATCCGATCAGTGCAATTGCAACGAACAAGTTCCAGGCGGCTTCGGCAACTATTTCGGCAACTGCTACCTTTGCTCGCAAAGGGATGATCGACTGGCGCGAAGGCCGTTTCCTGATGATCTGCGGATTTATTGGCGGCGCCAGTGGTGCCTTGCTGGTCAGTTCTATTGATAAGCGCTATCTGGAAGTTTGCGTGCCTATCATGCTGATTTTGGTGGCTATCTATTTTGCGCTCTCGCCAAAGCTAGCCAATGAAGATCGACGCAAGAGAATCGGTATTTTGCTTTTTTCGTTTACCGTGGCGCCGATCCTGGGCTTTTACGACGGCATATTTGGCCCCGGCGTGGGCTCATTCTTTATTGTCGGGTTTGTACTGCTCTGCGGCCTGGGCATGATGCGGGCCATGAGTTTTACCAAACTTGCCAATGCGTCATGCAACCTGGGCTCACTGTCAGTGTTCATTACCAAAGGTGTGATTATCTGGCCGATTGCCATAGCCATGGCTTTGGCGGCGTTCATCGGCGCCCAATTGGGGGCACGAGCTGCCGTTCGCGTCGGTCCGCGGCTGATCAAACCCATGTTGATCGTGGTCTGCTGCGCCCTGGCCATCAAACTGCTTAGTGTAGAAACCAATCCTTTACGAGTTGCAGTCATTAAATCGTTGGCTGGGTTATGACTAACGGTGCGGCGCTACCAGTACTTCTTGCCTTCAACGTTGATCGCAGCCGCCCCGCCGGGAGTGACGGGTCGACGATCCGGAAAAACAACACTCGCCACTAGCAAGGCTCTGTAGTAGCGTTGTGCCACGAACTCAATGAACGCCATGGACCTTGGCCAAGTTGATGCCAGCGCATTCCACTGCCCCGCAACGCAGCTGGACACAGCTTAAAAGGACAAGCGACACGCAAGGACAGCTTCCCCCGCAGTAACCACCAAAGCGTTACCACGATCAGTTTTAGCGCTACACATACCCCTAAGTCACAGGACATGGAAAAGTTATGTCAACAATCAATGAACTAAAAGACAAGATCGACACGAAGACCTGGAATCTGGTGTTGCTATCCATAGCCACTGCAGGGATCTATCTTATTTTGTGGCTATACAAAAACAGCAAAGTCATCAGTGACACCACCAAAGTTCGATTGGTTGATGATGTTTATATTATCTGGATTGCCGTTTGCGTTGGTTTAAGCGGTACCTTCTCAAACCTCAATAACGTGGCTCTGGATTTTACATCCGCCGTTCTCGGCCTTGCTGGTGGCGTGCTGTACATCGTATGGGCATTCAAGGCTAAAAAGGCACTGACGGAATATGCCCTCAGCGAGCACAAGATCGACCTGCGAATGAATGCCTTCTACACGTTCCTGTTCAACGTTTACTACATCAACTACTGCATCAACGATCTGCCGGAAGAACAGCGTAAGCAGCAGATCCTGAGAGGCCAGACCGCTCAAGCCTAAAACCACGCAATGGGCGGTCAGAGGATTCACTGCCGCCCATTTGCTGGAACACACGCTTCGGCCGGTCAACACCGGCAACCTCTTAGCTTTCACCGGCCCAGTGAAAGACCAGATTACGCGCAGGGCCACCTCCTACGTCGGCACTGTCACGCCGCTCCTCACCCTTTCGCGTGGCAACCACGGTGTACTTGCCGGGCGGTAGCTGAACATAAACCAGCGGGCCAGCCTGACTCAGTGTCAACACGGTTTGCCCTTGGGCTTTCTGAATGACCACGTCGACATCGGGAATGTATTTGTTCTCCGGCCCGACTGAAAACGTCATGTGCAAGTTATAGCCAGTCGTTTGCTGGATAGCCTTCGACTCATCCTCGCCAATACCACCGGACAGATAAGTAATTCCGTTTTGCTCTTGCCGTTGAACTTGCACGCCTGAGCTGTCGATGGGTTCAAGACTGGTGGCAGACAACATGAGCGGGAACATCAACAGGCCGACGGCTGCGAGGGGTAGAAGTAATGCATGTGTGCGTTTCATAGGGGGCGACTCCCGGGCTCAGCAGAACCCAATCGTTACTCCTTTTTAGATTTCATCCCGGAAACCCAAGTTTTAGATCGATTAGCACTTGGGATCACTGCGAAGTGGACTACACGCTGTATTCCTCGATCCCGGCTTTCCGTCGGAGCGATCTCGCAAAACCAATCGGGTTTTCCTTCAGGCTTACCAGCTGCGCCCGGCATCATTAACCCATCCATCTCTGCAATCCTCTTCTGCCTGTTCATCCAGCGGCGGACGATTTATGAACGAACTGAAACCCCAAAATACTCAAGACCCACATTTCGCCTCATTACTTGGAAATCTCGGTGAGCTCATCCGTGATTCGCGACATAAGGTGCTACGAGCGGTCGATACCGTTCAGGTACAAACCTGTTGGCAGATTGGGAGGCATATTGTCGAGTTCGAACAGGATGGGGCTCGGCGGGCGGGTTATGGGAAGCAATTGCTGGCAACGCTAGCCGAGGTACTGACCGCGGAGTTCGGGAGGGGTTCTGACAACTCCAACCTTCGCTACATGCGCCTTTTTTACCAAGCATTCCCAATTCGTGACGCACTGCGTCACGAATTGAGCTGGACCCACTACCGCAGGTTGCTGCGAGTCGATAGTGACACGGCACGTCAATGGTATATGGACGAAGCTGCCAGCCAAAACTGGTCATCCCGCGCTCTGGAGCGCCAGATCAACACCCTCTACTATGAACGCCTCCTGACAAGCCGCGACCGACCCGCCGTCATGCAAGAAGCCGCCACCAACATCCAGAAAATGAAAGCGCAGCCACGGGATTTCATCAGGGATCCGGTGATGCTGGAGTTTCTTGGCTCGACCAACGCAGGCCTCACCCAGGAAACCAATCTTGAGCAGGCATTGATCCATCAACTTCAAGCCTTCCTGCTGGAACTGGGCAAAGGCTTCGCCTTCATAGCCCGCCAGCAACGCATCAGTACAGAGAGCAAAGATTTCTATATTGATCTGGTGTTCTACAACTACCTGCTCAAGTGCTTCGTCATCTTCGATCTGAAGCGTGGCGAACTGACCCATCAGGATGTCGGCCAGATGGACATGTACGTACGCATGTATGACGACCTCAAACGCGAACCGGAGGATGGCCCTACCGTCGGCATCATTCTCTGTGCGAAAAAAGATGAATCAGTGGTGCGCTACTCGGTGTTGAAAGACAACGAACAACTCTTCGCCAGCAAATACAAAACGGTCCTGCCAACCGAAGACGAACTCCGCGCTGAACTGGACCGGGAACGGGCGGCAATCGAGGAGCGACTGCTCGATCAAATCCCACTGTAACCACGCATGGATTGTTCACCTGCCGCGCAAAGACTATCGTTGGCAACTACCCGCAAAGGTCCACGCCCGATGAATTTGCAGGACATGCCATTGGCCCCCACTCAAATCGAGTTGCCGCTGCCAATCGCCGTTTCTGGCGAACCGTTCAAGGAGCCCGCCGCAGACGGTTTCATCCTCGGCGGTTTCACCTGGCGGCACGCCGGTCAGGACATTGCGCACCCGGTCGTCATCATCAACGCTGCCACCTCCGTCCGCTGCCGGCATTACTCACGTTTCGCCGATTATCTGTTTGCCAACGGCTTCGACGTCATCACCTATGACTACCGCGGCATTGGCGAATCACGCCCTGCATCATTAAAAAATCTCGACGCTTCATGGTCCGACTGGGGCGCGCTGGATTTCGAGGCGATGCTCAAGCGCGCTCAGCGCGAGTTTCCCGGCCAGCCCATCGACGTGGTCGGCCACAGCTTTGGCGGCTGTGCAGCGGGCCTGGGAGCCTCAGGACATCTGATCCGACGCCTGGTGACCGTCGGTGCGCAATTCGCCTACTGGCGCGACTACGCGCCCGCTCATCGCTGGCGGATGTTCGGCAAGTGGCACGTGGTGATGCCGCTGATCACGCTGATCTGCGGATATTTCCCCGGCAAACGCCTCGGCTGGCTGGAAGACACGCCCGCCGGCGTGGTTCGCGACTGGAGCACGCCCACCGCCCGCTACGAAACGCGCCCCAGCGGTCGAGCCGTCGCCGCCAAGACCGGCGCCCTACCCTTTGCGACGATGACAGCCAAAACCCTGGCCATCAGCATTGCCGACGATCCTTACGGCACGATCCCGGCCATCGAACGCCTGCTCAGTTACTTCAGCGGCGGTACGAACACCCACCTGCGAATCGCCCCCGAAGACATCGGCGAAGCAGAAGTCGGACATTTCGCCTTTTTTCGTAGCGCATACCAAGCCACACTATGGCCCATTGCATTGTCCTGGCTGCAAAGCGGCGAACTGCCCCCCGACACCCCCGGGCGGACAGTGCCGCGCAGCGAGTCCTTTTAACGCACGACGGATCAAAACCATGGCCTCCGCCAACAAGCAGCAAAAACGCGCCACCCGCGCCAAAGCCAAGGCCAAGCAGAACCGCACCCAACGGGCTGCTGCGCCGGTCGAGCTGGACCCGAACGACGATCGCATCGACTTCGAATCGGTGGACCTCACCGAACTGTTCAAGAAAATGATCGACGCGGAAAAAACCAGTCAGCAAGCCATGTGCATCGCTTTCCTTGAAGACCCATTGCTGGAACTGGTGTACGAGCAAGAAGGCGAAGAAGGTGCAATGGACTTCATCCTCGCCGCGCTGATCGAATACCGCCAATGGTCCACCGAAGTCGACGAAGCCGGTGCCCTGGCGTGGATCGAATCCCCGGCCTTCCAGGCTGATTATGTGGCGGCGTCCGACGTGATCGCAGCCCAAACCCAACAGAAAAACTGAGTTCCCATGGCATCCCTGAACAAGCAACAAAAACGCGCCAAGCGCGCCAAGATCAAAGCCAAACAGATCAACATCCACGGCAGAAAACCCGCCGCGCTGGACGATGACCTGGGCGACATCGGCGAGCCGGTCCCGGAATACACCCTGGCGATGTTCAGTAAAATGCGCGACGCGGAAGCCACCAGCCGCAACGACATGCTACTGACCCTGCTGACGAACCTCGCGCAGATCATCAGCGACCACCCAGAACTGCTGGACATGGAAAACGCTGACAACGAAGCCATGGCCGCCACCCACCTCGCCGCCGACATGCTGATCGACTACCGCATGTGGACCGACGGCATGGACCGCGACACCGCACAAGCGTGGCTGACCGACCCGCAGTTCATCACCGACTTCGGCGATGCGCTGGACAGCTATCGCCAGTCGCTGGACGCGCAGGAAGAAAAAGCCGAGTAAGCACCACCGTCAGAAACAAAAACGGCCGCTCGTCATCACTGACAGCGGCCGTTTTGCGTCACGCGGTAAGAATCAGTTCAGCACCACCGCGCCAACCTTTTGCAGCTTGCGACGGCGAGCCACAAACAGCCCCGCAGCCACCACACAAAGGCTCAGCAGACCGGTCGCGAGGATTTCCACGCGGTGGGCGTCCTGGAACAGCATGATGGTCAGGGCCGCGACGATGAAGACGATCACCGCGTAGGTCAGGCCCGGGAACAGCCACATGCTGAAGGCGATTTTTTCACCGCGGGCCACACGCTGTTTGCGCATGCGCAGTTGCGAGATCGCGATCACCAGGTACACCAGCAACGCGATGGCGCCGGAGCTGGCCAGCAGGAATTCGAACACGGCGGCCGGGGCCACGTAGTTGGCGAATGTGGCCAGGAACGCTGCGCCAGTGGACAGCATCACCGCCCAATATGGCGTGCCGCTTTTGTTCGTGCGCGTGGACACGGCCGGTGCATCACCGCGCTTGCCCAGGGAAAACATCATGCGCGACGACGTGTAGAGCGCCGAGTTCAGGCAGCTGGTCACAGCGACCAGTACCACGATGTCGACGATCATCTTGGCGTTCGGGATGCCCATGCGTTCAAGCACGGTCTGGTAGGAACCGAGGGCGGCCAGTGCCGGGTCGTTCCATGGCACCAGGGCCACGACGATGAAGATCGATACCAGGTAGAACAAACCGATCCGCCAGATCACCGAGTTGGTGGCCTTGGAGATTTGCTTGCCAGGGTTCTTCGATTCCGCGGCCGCGATGGTCACGATCTCAGTGCCCATGAAGGAGAACATGGTGGTCAGGATAGCGCCGAGCACAGCCCCCATACCGTTAGGCAGGAAGCCTTGGGTGTCGAACAGATGCGACACACCGCTGACCTGACTGGTCGGCAGGAAACCGAAAATGGCCAGAAGGCCAAGGCCGATGAAACCGATGATCGCCACGACTTTGATCAGGGCGAACCAGAATTCAAACTCACCGTAGTTCTTCACGCTGAACAGGTTAGTGACGGTCAGCAGCATCGTGATGACCAGCGCGAAGGCCCAGATGTCCACGCCGGGGAACCAGGCATGCAGGATCGTCGCGGCGGCGTTGGCCTCCAGCGGAATCACCAACACCCAAAACCACCAGTACAACCAGCCGATGGTGAAACCGGCCCAGTGACCGATCGCGCGATCGGCATACGTCGAGAAGGAGCCGGTGTCTGGCGAGGCAATCGCCATTTCACCGAGCATGCGCATCACCAACACCACCAGCATACCGGCGGCGGCGTAGGCCAACAGCACGGCCGGGCCTGCTGCAGCGATTGCGTGGCCCGAGCCAACGAACAGGCCGGCGCCGATAACCCCGGCAATCGACAGCATGGTCACATGACGCGGTTTGAGCCCCTGTTCGAGGCCGTTAGAGCTTTGGGTATTGCTCATTGAAACTACCTTTGTAAGGAAAAGCGAATGCGTGCATCCCCCCGTGAACTCTCTTCTGTAAAAAGAAACAAACGGGGCGTTCCGGAATCTGCACGCAATAATTGCGCCAAAATGTTTCAAGTCTCGCTAATCCGGCGATCTCGCCCTGACCGGACAGTCATCGCAAGTCATTGAAAATAATGGCACTTTGCCAGAGCGTTACCCTGCGACTCACTTAATGAACGAATCGGCGCACCGGAAACACACCGCAAAAAAGCGCATCGCACAATAAAAGTGCAGATCAGGAACGTTTGGCCGGTTAGCGCTTCCAACACCCCGCCAAAGCTGGCAACATCGCGCCCTTTTTTGCGATAGCCGCCGCGCTTTTAAGTTAATGCCGAGGTTAAAACGGCTGTTCGGTTGATAGCAGCGCGACAGTCTGCTGTACCGATGCGACAACCTGTCACATGCCACCCGTTTACCGCCCTTGGCGCTGTTGGCTGCCATTCAGACGCTATGCTAGGTTGGCCGCCTCGCCAGGAAGGCCCGCCAACAGCAGGAGCGCAACATATATGAGGAACGCACATGGCTGAGGCCCCGCCCGCGCTTGAAATCCGCAACTTGCACAAACGCTACGGACAGCTTGAGGTGCTCAAAGGCATCTCGCTGACCGCCCGCGACGGCGATGTGATCTCGATCCTGGGTTCCTCCGGTTCCGGCAAGTCCACGTTCCTGCGCTGCATCAACCTGCTGGAAAACCCGCACCAGGGTCAGATCCTGGTGGCCGGCGAAGAACTCAAGCTCAAAGCCACCAAGAATGGCGAACTGGTCGCAGCCGACGGCAAGCAGATCAATCGCCTGCGCAGCGAGATTGGTTTTGTGTTTCAAAACTTTAATCTGTGGCCGCACATGAGCGTGCTCGACAACATCATCGAAGCGCCGCGTCGCGTGCTCGGCCAAAGCAAAGCCGAAGCCATCGAAGTCGCCGAAGCCCTGCTGGCCAAGGTCGGCATCGCCGACAAACGCCACGCCTACCCGGCGCAACTGTCCGGCGGTCAGCAACAACGCGCCGCCATCGCCCGCACGCTGGCGATGCAGCCCAAGGTGATCCTGTTCGACGAACCCACCTCCGCCCTTGACCCGGAAATGGTCCAGGAAGTACTTAATGTCATCCGCGCATTGGCCGAAGAAGGCCGCACCATGCTGCTGGTCACCCACGAAATGGGCTTTGCCCGTCAAGTGTCCAGCGAGGTGGTGTTCCTCCACCAGGGCCTGGTAGAAGAGCAAGGATCGCCACAGCAGGTGTTCGAAAACCCGCTTTCGGCGCGCTGCAAACAATTCATGTCCAGCAACCGCTAACGGAGCTACCCGCATGCAGAACTACAAAAAGGTCTTCCTGGCAGCCGCCGTCACCCTGGCATTCAGCGCCGGTGCCATGGCCGAAACCTTGAAGATGGGCATCGAAGCGGCCTACCCGCCGTTCAACAACAAAGATGCCAGTGGCAATGTCGTCGGCTTCGACAAGGAAATCGGCGACGCCCTGTGCGCCAAGATGAAAGTCGACTGCACCGTGGTCACGTCCGATTGGGACGGCATCATCCCGGCCCTCAACGCCAAGAAGTTCGACTTCCTGATCTCCTCGATGTCGATCACCGACGAGCGCAAGCAAGCGGTCGACTTCACCGACCCGTACTACTCGAACAAGCTGCAATTCATCGCCAAGAAAGACGTCGATTTCAAAACCGACAAAGACGCGCTGAAGGGCAAAGTGATCGGCGCCCAACGCGCGACACTGGCCGGCACTTGGCTCGAAGACAACATGCCAGACGTTGAAACCAAGCTCTATGACACCCAGGAAAACGCTTACCTCGACCTGACTTCCGGTCGTCTGGACGGCATCCTGGCGGACAAATACGTCAACTACGAGTGGCTGAAAAGCGACGCCGGTCGCCCTTACGAATTCAAAGGTGACCCGGTGGAAGAAAGCGACAAGATCGGTATCGCCGTTCGCAAGAACGACCCGATCCGCGAGAAGCTGAACGTCGCGCTGAAAGAAATCGTCGCTGACGGCACCTACAAAAAGATCAACGACAAGTACTTCCCGTTCAGCATCTATTGATTCTGACCTGCCGGACCGGCGCCGTTCTCTGACGGCGCCAGTCCCCGGCATTGCCTGCCGCGATTTGAAAAGAAATCCATGACTATCGATCTCTACGGATTCGGCCCGGCGCTCGCCGCTGGCGCGCTGATGACTGTGAAACTGGCACTCTCGGCCCTGTGCCTGGGGCTGGTACTCGGTCTGCTCGGCGCCTTGGCCAAGACTTCCCCGTACAAGCCGCTGCAATGGCTTGGCGGCACTTATTCGACCCTGGTGCGTGGCATCCCGGAATTGCTCTGGGTGCTGTTGATCTACTTCGGCACGGTCAACCTGATGCGTGCCTTGGGCGAGTTTTTCGGCAATCCCGATCTCGAACTCAATGCCTTCGCCGCCGGTGTCATTGCACTGGGCCTGTGCTTCGGCGCCTACGCCACGGAAGTGTTCCGTGGTGCAATTCTGGCGATCCCCAAGGGTCACCGTGAAGCCGGCGTGGCTCTGGGCCTGTCGAAATTCCGAATTTTCACCAAGCTGATCATGCCGCAGATGTGGCGCATCGCACTGCCCGGTCTGGGCAACCTGTTCATGATCCTGATGAAAGACACCGCACTGGTGTCAGTCATCGGTCTGGAAGAAATCATGCGTCACGCGCAAAACGGCGTAACCGTGTCCAAGCAACCGTTCACCTTCTATATGGTGGCGGCATTCATGTACCTGGGCCTGACGATTCTCGCCATGACCGGCATGCACTTCATGGAAAAACGCGCCGCTCGCGGCTTCGCGAGGAGCACCCAATGAACTGGGAAGTCATCATCAAGTGGCTGCCAAAACTGGCTCAGGGCGCAACACTGACCCTAGAGCTCGTGGCCATCGCCGTGATCGCCGGCCTGTTGCTGGCGATTCCGCTGGGCATCGCGCGCTCGTCGCGCCTGTGGTGGGTGCGCGCATTCCCCTACGGCTACATCTTCTTTTTCCGGGGCACGCCGTTGCTGGTTCAGTTGTTCCTGGTCTACTACGGCCTCGCGCAGTTCGACGCAATCCGTAACAGCTCGATGTGGCCATACCTGCGCGATCCGTTCTGGTGCGCCACCGCCACCATGACCTTGCACACCGCGGCCTACATCGCCGAGATCCTGCGCGGTGCGATTCAGGCGATTCCACCGGGCGAGATTGAAGCGGCGCGCGCCCTGGGTATGTCCCGCGCCAAGGCGTTGTTCTACATCATCCTGCCCCGTGCCGCGCGCATCGGCCTGCCGGCGTATAGCAACGAAGTGATCCTGATGCTCAAGGCCAGCGCGCTGGCCAGTACCGTGACCCTGTTGGAACTGACCGGCATGGCCCGCACCATCATTGCCCGAACCTACCTCCCGGTGGAGATCTTCTTCGCCGCTGGCATGTTCTATCTGCTGATGGCTTACGTGCTGGTTCGCGGCTTCAAGCTGCTGGAGCGCTGGTTGCGCGTCGATGCCTGCCAAGGGCGTTGATTCCTGCGTGTTGACGGGCGACGCCTTGCTCGCCCGTTTCACGGCGCTGGATGCTTTTCTGATCGAGCATCAGGCGCTGTGGAAGCCTCGACCGTTTACTCATCTGCAACTTTCTTGGGAAGCGTCCTACCCGGAGTTGGCTGGATGGCTACGTGGACGGTCGCTGGAAGACGCGGAAAACAGTCATAACCAACCTTGTCTGCTGGATGCGCCGGAGCCGTTTGCTTCGTTGGCGGCGCAATCCCTTGAACTGGGTTCGGTGGGCGAGTTACCCGCTCATGCGCTGGAGACAGCCGGGCATCGCTTGAATGTCGATGTGCCGGGGCGCAAGTGGCAGCAGATCGAGGCGTTTGCCAGCCGCTTGACGTTTGCTGCGCCGTCGACGCATTGGCTGGATTGGTGTTCGGGCAAAGGTCACTTGGGTCGACGGTTGCTGCAAACCGGTCAGCAGCTCACTTGCCTTGAATACGATCCGGCGCTCGTCCTTAGCGGCCAGGCACTCAGCCAGCGTCATCAGTTGCATGCGTTGCATGTCGAGCAGGATGTGCTGGCACTTGGCGCCGCCTCTTTGCTGAACGCCGATCACACGCCGATCGCACTGCATGCCTGTGGCGATCTGCATGTGCGCCTGATCCAGCTCGCCAGCGCCGCCGGGTGCAAACAAATGGCTGTTGCGCCGTGTTGCTATAACAGGATCAGTCTTGCTGCGTACCAGCCAGTTTCCTCTGTCGCTTTGCGCTCCGACCTACAGCTGTCACTCGATGATCTCTCACTGCCGATGAGCGAAACCGTCACCGCCGGTGCCCGTGTCCGGCGTCAGCGCGACACGTCCATGGCCCGGCGCCTGGCCTTCGACCTGCTGCAACGGCAACTGCGCGGCGTTGACGAATACCTGCCCACGCCTTCCCTGCCCAGCGCCTGGCTGGACAGCTCTTTTGCCGACTACTGCCATCATTTGGCCGCGCTTAAAGAGTTATCCACAGTCGGCCCGCAAGACTGGTCAGCGCTCGAAGCCGCCGGTTGGCAGCGACTGGCAGAAGTACGCAATCTGGAACTGCTGCGTGGGCTTTTCCGACGCCCGCTGGAGCTTTGGTTAAACCTTGATCGAGCACTTTTCCTCGCCGAGCAGGGTTATACCGTTCGACTCGGCACCTTCTGTGAAACCCCACTCACGCCGCGCAATCTCCTGCTGCTGGCGGAGCGCGCCTAAACAGCCACAGCCTGTGGATAACTCTGTTGATGAAATATCGTGGATCCAATATTCACGCCTGTTTCAGGGCTGAAACTACACTGTTCAATTTTTGTACACCCGAATAAAAAACCGGAAAAACAGGCGTTTGCGAGAAAATGAGAATGGATCCACATTTTCGATCTTAATCGCGTGCGTCGGTCTCGTCGTTGTGCATAAGCATTAAGCCAAAAGAACATAAACGACCCGCTAATCCTCAACTATCTTTGCCATGCGTCAGAATTCTCTGATGTCAGGGACAGCAAGGAGCTGGGAAAAATGAGCACATTGAACAGTGCGCAGGAAGCCGTCGATACCGTCGCCAACGAAGCCATTTACGCTGCGCTGCAGCAAACCTTCGCGGTGGGCGGCGCCATCATTAACAACGCAACAGGCGAAGTCATCGCCGCGCTGCACAACAACGTACTGATGCCTTTCCCAGGCAGTGGCATGACTTACTTTCTACCCCATGACCCGACCGCCCACGGCGAACGACAGTTGGTCGACTGGTACTACGAAAACGTCGCCCCACTAAACTTGCCACCACCTAATCAACTGACCGTCGTCACCACGCTTGACCCGTGCGCCATGTGCGCCGGTTCGCTGCTGACCGCAGGATTCAACGTCGCCGTCAGTGCGATCGATGATTACGCAGGCATCAACTACAACAGCCAGTTCACCTTTCCATCGCTGCCGCCGCAAATTCGCCAGCAGGCGCAGGACACTTGGGGCTATTACGCGATTGCAGCGCCGGTCAGCCGCGCCTATCAGGGTTCGAACAGCCCGGTGTTTGCCAACCAGACGATCGACTCGGCGGCGTACTTCCTGTGCAGCTCGATCTTCTCCGCCAGCGTCAACACCGTGCGCGATGCCAGCAACAACAGTGGCCTGCCCCCAGATCAACTGCAAAACCCGGCAAACCTGCCGGCCAACAGCAAAGTGCGCCAAGCGCTGACGGCGCTCAGCCCGTTCGCGCTGACCGTGCAATCGGCGAACCCACGCGACCCCGGTGCAGAACTTGCCCCGCCGCTGCTGAAAACAGCACAACCCAACCCAAAAACTCCGGTATTCAACTCGGTAGCGCTGATCGATCCGTTCGGCAATTTGCTGGTGTGCCTGGGCGGCGCGGAGAACCTGTCGCCGATTCGTACAGCGTTCATGGAAACAACCCGCAACTACGCCGTCATGCGTTGGACCCTGATGAACGACCCCGACCCGGCCGTTCGCGCTGAAGCCGGGCAATACCTGACGCACCCGAAATACGGCACATTCGTCTTCCTCTATGCCCCCGACCCAGCAACGCCGCAAGCCGTGATGACCTTCGGCGCCTACGGTTCGACCATGGAAGGCCCCGTGCCGCAAAGCTTTCCGTCCAACCTGCAATACGTGCTGCTGCCGGGCAATACCACCGCCCAAGCGTTGTCGACACTGGCCCAGAACCTGCCGCCGTTCTATACGCAAAGCGTGCAAGTGGCGCCGGCGCAGGTGCTGAGTCAAGACTTGATCAACGCGGTTAAAAACGGCGTGTAATGCTGCGCTGACCAGCTCCGCAGAAGCGTCTGCGGGGTTGGTCTGACGGCTGTATAAAAATAGTCTGAATTCAGGGGTTTACAGAACCAACGCAATCGCTATAATCGTCGCCCTAACACGCCGGTATAGCTCAGTTGGTAGAGCAACTGACTTGTAATCAGTAGGTCCCGGGTTCGACTCCTGGTGCCGGCACCATACAAAACGAAGCCCTCGTAGAAATACGAGGGCTTTGTTGTTTCTGGGGTTTCATACCCGGTTTGGTAACAGCCTCTCAGTTGATTGGGGGGGGGCAGCCTTTTTCACTGGCACCTCGCCGCGCTGCTGGGTGGGCTCCCGCGTTTGTTTTACGCCGAAAGGACTCCCCATGTAGCGCAATGACCGAAACTCGCTTCAGACCCACCAGCCAACCTCCTGCCACCCTTTCCTCCTCGCGGAGGAAACACCACGCCGAACATAGATCTGCCCCCCTCCCTGCTGTTCAAACTCGTGGCACAAATCCACCAGGAAGTCGGTCGGATTGCCGGTCTGTCCTTCAGTCACACGATGCACCAACACGCCCGAGGCGGCTTCCCGCGCGACAAGCTCGCACACTGGCGGAGTGCCTGGCCTTCTTGGGCTACAAAGAACGCGCCGAGCCGAAAGCTGCTGCGATAAAACCCGGACTCGGGATCGTGCCGAACTCCGGCAAGAGTGCTTGTCGAATCAGCGTTACAGTTGGTCCCGCAAGACTTCCACCACACGTTCCTGCTGCTCGACCGACATGCCTACCCAAAGCGGCAGTCGCAGCAAGCGCTCCGAGAGGCTCACCGTGTTGTCCATGGCGCCATGGACACGGCCGTAACGCTGGCCAGCCGGCGAGGAGTGCAAGGGCACGTAATGGAAGACCGAATTGATTCCCTCTCGCTTGAGGCCATCGAGCACCGGTTGTCGCGGCACGTCTGCGGGCAGCAGCACGTAGTACATGTGCGCGTTGTGCTGGCAGTCGGCCGGCACGATAGGGCGGCGCAGTGCCCCGCTGGCTTCCAGCGGCGCCAGCAATTCGTGATACCGCTGCCAGATGGCAAGCCGCGCCTGCGTGATGTTTTCGGCCTCTTCCAACTGCGCCCAGAGAAACGCAGCAATCGCGTCCCCCGGAAGGAATGACGACCCGACTTCCTGCCAGGTGTATTTGTCGACCTCGCCGCGGAAGAAACGGCTACGGTCAGTGCCTTTTTCGCGGATGATTTCTGCGCGCAACACATACGCAGGATCATTGACGAGCAATGCGCCGCCCTCGCCCGAAATGACGTTCTTGGTCTCATGGAAGCTAAAGGCGCCGAAGTCCCCGATACTGCCCAGAGGCCGGCCCTTGTAAGCGGCCATGACCCCCTGCGCCGCATCCTCGACCACCTTCAGGTTGTGACGCTGGGCGATCTCCATGATCGTATCCATCTCGCAACTCACGCCCGCATAATGAACCGGCACGATGGCCTTAGTGCGCGGCGTGATGGCCGCCTCAATCAGCGCCTCATCCAGGTTCAGGGTATCCGGACGGATATCGACGAACACAGGAACGCCGCCGCGCAAAACGAAGGCATTGGCCGTGGAAACGAACGTGAACGAAGGCATGATGACCTCGTCGCCCGATTGGATGTCCAACAACAACGCGGACATTTCCAGCGCTGCCGTGCACGAGTGGGTCAGCAAGACCTTGCTCGAACCGGTACGTTCGGCCAACCACTCATGACACCGCTTGGTGAACGGGCCATCGCCGGCGAGGATATTGCCGAACTTGGCTTCAGCGATGTAATAAAGTTCTTTCCCCGTCATGTAGGGGCGATTGAACTGGATCGTTTTGTCTTCCATCATTTGAGCCTTCGCACGCAAATTTTAGTCGGGCCGAACTAGACATCACATCGTTATGCAAAGTGGGGGGCATCCACTCTTTTTCCGGACGAAAAGCCGCCTGGAAACACCGACCGGAAAGCTCGCTCACACCTTGATGAGCAAACACTCCAGCCACATCACGAAACCAAACAGCACATTGAGCGCCTTGGGTACCGCTAATTCGGCGGTCTCGCTAGTATCGCCCCGCTGTTGCTTCTTGGCGCAGCGTGAAATCATCATCGCCGGCAGCCGTTGACGACGGTCTTCATGGGTGCTTGCCGCTAGGTTCCCAGGCGTTCGGGTAGACACACCCTGGGCATTTTGCCTGCGCGACCTGCTGGAGATGGAAGGAAATGCAGAACAACAGCGCCAGTGCCCAGAAACGCAACGCAGCCGGTGAAGGGTTGTACGCAAAATTCAGAACAATCGCGACAAAAACCGGTGCCATCAGCAGGTAGTCATACAGGTACGGATGAATGGTAATGGCCTGCGGCCACAGCAGGCAGGTCATCACGTATTGCGAAAAAAGCAGGTAGTAGAACATGCTGATGCCGGCCACCGGCGAGGTCCCCGCCGGTGCCGCAACGCCGGCAGGCTCACGCCGTTTGACCATGCGGAAATAGGCCAACTGGGCTACCAGGAACAGGATCGGCACGGCAATGGGCGGAATTGGCCGCGGGTCCGCCGGATCAAGTATCGACTTCAAGATGTGGGTGAAATAAGAGGTGTCGCCATCCAGACCAGCGCGAAACAGCCAGCCGCTGTTGGACGAGCTGAAACCCAGTGCCTTCGATATCAGTGGGGACGGCAGATAGAAGGCAGCGGCCGCAACGAAAGCCACCAATGCCAGACGACACATCCGTCTGTCGAGACCGTCGCTGCGGCATGCCAAAACCAGCAAGGCAGCGCCCAGCAACCCCGCCGAGACCGGATTAAACAAGGCAAAAAACACGATCACTGTTATGACCGCTCCGGACCGTTCCTGATTTTTCCAGATCAAGAACGCAGCCAGCGCCTGGAACGCAAATATCAATGGAAACGGATTGTCGACGTTGAATCTGGCCGAAGAAATCCAGAATCCCGGCATCGACACCATGAATACGACCGATAACAGAATCAGCAGTCCCTGACCGAATGCCAGGCGCTTTTCCACCAAACGGGACAGAAAAAAGAACGTAACGCCTGCCAGCGAAATGATGTTCAGGAAAGCCCCTGTCACTCTCATCGGTAATGCCGGCACATACATTTCCAGTTTAAAGAGGGAGTACATGTAGAACAGATAAGCCGTGGAGTGGTTGGAATACGCGATCTTGTTTGCGTAGTGCTCCATCGAATAGAAGACGAGGAAACCGTGCTGCGAAAAAGCGTGTTGCTCCCAGATGGGAAACGTGATGTTTCTCAGGCGCTCGGGCGCGTTCACAATTTGGCCTACCGCTGCCCGGAAGCCCAGTGCGTACACCATGCCGATGGTTATAACGACTGCCAGCAAGTATAAGCAGCAGAAAAACTTATTATTTCTTATAAAGATCATCTTTTCTAATATTCACAATAAGCTTGGGATAATTGGTGCCAGTGCGGGAGGCCCAACGCGGCGTTTGCTGCCAAACAAAGAACCGGGTAGCGATCGGGGGAATGGCCCGTAGAATAGAGGATTACGTTCAGGCGGCGGCGCAATCATAGTCTAGATGCAGGGTCTGGTGAAGCGCTCCTCGTAGAGAATGACGAATTGGTTCATCGTGCTTTTCCAGTCGTGGGCGGGCGTTGGCGAAGCTGCGAACCACACGCGCGCAGGCAGTAATGGTCTTTCCGAGGCGATTAGTCTTTGATGGCAGACGCTCGGATGACAAGCCATTTATTGAGGGCGCTATCCCAAATCTGACAAACAAGGGCCAACCTGTTTGGTATGACAAAATCAATATTGATTATGGTGAGAAAATCGTTACGGCAATTCAGCAAGTCATATCCTCATCTGGTGCCGTGGTGTTTTTCGTTACGCCTCACTTTCTGATGTCTCTTGTTGCAGAAACGGTTCGCTCAAAGCTGCTAGAGCCAGACCCACGCACCAAACCAGGATCACCCATATTCCTGAAAAAGGCAGCCGTGATGGGCTCGTCACGACGCCCTGCGGTGCTTTTACATTGAAGGCCCGATTCTTGAAGTCATAGCTTTCAAGTGTGATACCGGCACCCCGGCGGAAACCCTCGATGCCATCGCCGCCCACGGGGCCGCCGTCAAGGCAGCACATCAAGCCCTCGTATCGGTGCGAGGACTTTGTTGTTTCTGCGGTTTGGAAACGCAGGCCTTATTGATCCACGGGCGCTCTAATTACCCTTCTGGCATTGCTCAAGAATGAGAACTGCCCCCGGATAATGAAACCCGGACGTGCTGGTAACCAAACCACTCTCCGGATCCGGAAAGTAGGCCGCCATGTAATGGGTCCGACCAGCTGTCCGGCTACTCAACTGCTCATGAAGTTCTTCGTACCAAGCCTTGATGTAGGCCGTGACCGGTTTTTTGCCCGAGTTTTCCAGCAATTTCTCGAAATCTGAATCGGGAAAGAACGGCGCGGCGAAAGTAGCTGAAAATCGGTAGTTCGCTTCCTGCACACTCAACTCTCTAACATTCTTCCAGGCAGATTTCTTTTTCTTGAAGATGTTCTTGCTACGAGGACCCGTTGCGGTGCGCGTGCCAATTCGTTGCCATGCCTGCTTGGCTTCGAATGCAAAAGAAACTTCGGGTGTTTGCACCATCAGATCGGCACGACCGATGCGATGATTTTTCTCAAGATTTTCATCAGGGGCCCCGCGCTTGGTCGTGCTGTATTCCTCAAGCGCCGACCACTGATTGATCCATGCCGCGCCCGCCAAAACGCTGATGCTGGTCCGCTCGTTGTACCACCACGGTGCATCACCGAAGGACTGTCCAGTCGCTTTATCAACATTGCGCAGGTAGCGGTCAATCGACTTTTTCCACCCCTGCAATAGCTGCCGGATATGTTCATCGTGTGCGAAATGTTCAGTGTTGAAACCGTCAATGGTAAAAAAGCTCATGAAATTATCTCAATTCCTTTTGGGCGCTGTGGCAGGGACAATTATTGATGGCCACTAATACGACATCATCCGCAATAACGCCAGCCAACTGCCGGATAAATGTGGGCGAAAAATAAAAAAACCCTCGCGGCAAGGCGAGGGTTTTGTTGTTTCTGCCGTTTGGAGAAGCCGGTCTTAGTGACCCGCGCTCTGCCCACCATCCACGTGCAGGATTTCACCCGTAACAAAGTTGGCGCTGTCCAGATACACAACCGCCTGAGCAATGTCGCTGATCTCGCCCATGTGCCCGACCGGGTGCAGAGCGCCCAGTGCTGCGTGGGTTTCTTCGCCGTGCATCGGGGTTTTGATGATGCCTGGGGAAACCGCGTTCACCCGAATCCCGCGCTTGGCGTATTCGATGGCCAGGGATTTGGTCGCCGCGTTCAGGCCACCTTTGGTCAGCGAAGCGAGTACCGATGGCACGCCGTCGATGGCGTGGTCGACCAGGCTGGTGGTGATGTTGACGACGTGGCCGCTGCCTTGTTTTTCCATCTCGGTGATGGCGAGTTGGGTGATGTAGAAGAAGCCGTTCAGGTTCACCGACAGCACATTGGCGTAGTCTTCAGCGGTGTACTGGGTGAACGGTTTGGCGACGAAGATCCCGGCGTTGTTGATCAGGGTGTCGACGCGGCCGAAACGTGCGATGGCTTCGCGGATCACTTGTTGAGCGACTTCCGGGTTGCCGATGTCGCCGGCCACGGTGAGGATGTCTGGATCGGTGGATGGCTTGATCGAACGCGAAGTGGCGACAACTTTGTAATCCAGATCACGGAATGCCTTGACCATGCCTGCGCCGAGACCTTGGGAAGCGCCGGTGATAACGATGACTTTTTTCGAATTGCTCATGATGAACCTCTACTCATAAATGATGGTTTGAAAAGTAATGAATCAAGCTTCGGCGGGTTCCTTCGCCATTTGTCTCAACATCTGTTCGTAGTACTCGACCGACTGTGAACCGGACACCAGCTGACGACCGTTGAGGATCATGGCCGGTACCGAATTGATGCCGTGTTGCTGGTAAAACGCTTCAAGTTCACGCACTTCTTTGGCGAACGCGTCGGACGCCAACACTTCTTGAGCCGCTGCTGCATCCAGCCCTGCTTCTGCTGCCAAACGGACCAGCGTATCGCGATTGCTCGGGTTCTGGCCGTCGGTGAAGTAAGCGCGTAGCAGGATCTTTTTCAGTGCAACCTGCCGCCCTTCCTGCAACGCCCACAACAGCAACCGATGCGCATCAAACGTGTTGTAGAAGTGGCTGCGCTTTTCCAGATCGAAGGTGAAACCGATGGCCTCGCCGCGAGCGATCTGCATGGCTTTACCGGCGGCAACATCTTCGGCAGTGCGGCCGTATTTGCGCATCAAGTGCTCGACGGCTTTCTCGCCTTCCGGCGGCATGTTCGGGTTCAACTCGAAGGGCTTGTAGGTCAGCTCTACCGAGACCTCACCGGCCACGTTCGCGATCGCCTGCTCTAACGCCGTCGCGCCCAATGCACACCAAGGGCACACCACGTCGGAGATGAAATCGATGGAGACCGACGCAGTCACGACTTGCCCTCCTTCTCAGCCAGTTGCTTGCGGTACTGGGTGGTGGTGATGCCGGCGTAGCCCCAGTTATCGGTGTCGACTTCTTCGATCACAATGTGGGTCAGGTGCGGGTCTTTCTTGAGCACGCGCTCCAGTGTTTCAGTGATTTCAGCGATCACCTGAGCTTTCTGCTCAGAGGTAACGCCATCGCGGGTGATGCGTACGCTTACGAAAGGCATGAGGAAGATCTCCAGTGACCTGCTCATCGGGATGATGGGTAGGTGTTGGAGTTCAATGTAGGAGTTTGGGGGGTGGGGATAAAGGTGGGGGCGGGAACATCATTAGTTACGTGGTGTAATGACCAGCTCGAGATGTACGCTGAAAAAATGGAACAGTAATCTTTAAATGGCCAGATTAGTTACGTGCAACAAATCTGGCCTTTCCTTAGTCCTAGACTGCTTGCAGGTCACGCAAAGCCTCAGGATGCTGACTCGCAACACGCAGCAGCGTTTGCGCCGCTCCCGTCGGTTGCCGACGCCCTTGCTCCCAATCCTGCAACGTCCGCAAACTGACCCCTATCAGCTTCGCGAACGCACTTTGAGAAACGCCCACTTTGGCACGCGCTTCAGCAGCTGCTGACAGCGGCACCTCTGTCACGCGAGCCGCTTTGCCGGCTTTCATTTGACGCACAGAGTCCAGCAAGTCCTGCTGGAATTGCTCCAGTTCATTGACCATTGCTGATTTCCTCCTTCAGATGCTTAAGGAAGGCTGCGGGCAAATTGTCGAATTTCGCCTTGGTGTAGGCGATCAGCAACCAGATAGAGCCTTCTGAGAGCGTGTTGTAGTAAATGACACGTGTACCACCTCGTTTGCCCATCCCGCTACGGGACCAACGAATCTTGCGCAGACCGCCGCTGCCAGGAACCACATCACCGGCCAACGGATTAGCCGCCAGCCAGGTAATGAATTCATGACGTTCGCCATCGTCCCAGATGGATTCTGCGTAACGCTTGAAAATTTCGGTTTCGATAATCGTGAACATGAGCCCGACTATACGGCCTTGCCGTACATAGGAGCAATGCGCGTTTGTCAGATCAAGCTCCTAAACTTTCCACTCAGGCCACCACCTAGCCACGATTGCGCATCCTCCCCCCTCAAGCTACCTTCAAACCGTCGCTGCCAATTCAGCGACCGGGCCTGAGAACCCAAGTAAGATACAGGCGCACAAGCGCCCCAAATCACGATTGCCGGCGTTTTTTTGTGTCTGCATTCCCGTGTAATGGCGGCTGTGCGTGGGAGACCTTCGGGTCTGCCGGGTTCCTGTATCTCCGGTTTCTCAGCCCGCGCATAGCTGCCACCCATTCGCCTGAGAACGAACGTGGTAGCTCTAACTTTGATTCAGGAGTTTTTGCTAATGCCCGTTATTATTCCGTCCAAAGCTTCCACCTCTGCTACACCGGTCACCACCCACCATCGCCCAAAAATCGGGGGTGCCCAATGACCAATCCCCAAGACCTGAAAACCATCGGCCTCACGCACTTCTCCTTCCATGCCAACGAACCGCTCTTCCGCATCAGCGCCGGTGTCCCAGTAATCGAGGCCCTCTCCCATGCCTCCGATCTGCTTCACGTCGCCAAACTTCTCGCATCAGACGCCGCGATAATTCGTGACACCGACCGGCATGCCTGGGCGTCGCATTTCTTGCAGGATATGACGAAGGCGATCATTGATGATGTGGTGAAGGTGTTGGACGCACCGATGAACAATCGCAGCCAGTAACACCATCACGCGTACCGAAAGTGCGCACATAAAAAGCCCCGAATCAATCGGGGCTTTTTGTGTAAATCGGTCATCTACCCACGGGCTGATTTGGGTGGTATCGATCGCTCACACCACTGTCTATCGGCTCCTCCCCCCGAACAGACTGAGCCACAGCTTCGATAATGGCGGCCCAGATATCCGGCCTGGTCAGCACAGGCATTTCCTTGGCCAGTACGTTGCTCAGTGTCCCTTCGTTCTGCTCAATGGATCGCAAGAGCCGATCAGCTTGTTGATCAGGCATCTCAACGATTTCCTTGATTGCCTGCCTGGCCCTTATGTGACTGCGTAAATAGCGCGACTCTTCACGCATCTGTTCGGTGATGGTGCGGCGAATGACGTTAGACATGAAAACAACGTGTGGCCCCAGGTTGGGATAGCGCCACACCGGGCGGGCCTGATCCTGGCCTGTGAATTCAATATTCGAGACCACGCCGTCAGGGTACTGCGTACGAGTACTGGCGAATGCTACCTGGTCTCGTACGCCCTGCATGAGCGGTTTTGAAACCTGATCCAGCACGCTGTCATAAAGACGCCGCTCAGCAGAATCGTCGGTGATAACAGCTGAAATCGGAAGAATCACCGGGTCTGGAATGGCCCCATCACGACGCAGAATGTCGTTGATCAGAAAGCGATGGACCCGACCGTTGCCGTCGGCCAGCGGATGGATATAGACGAAAGCGAACGCGGCTACAGCACTGCGCATGACCGGGGATTGCCCTTGAGTACGATTCAGAAAGACGCGAATGCCTTCCAGCATCCGCTCCAGATCGCTCTCCGGGGGAGCGACGTAATGGACAATTTCCTGATAGCGCACAGTTTCGCCAACAAACACCGGAGATTGCCGAATCCCCAAGCGTGTCAGTGTGGTCACTGCGCCAAGGATTTCTTCTTGCATCTCAGCAAGTGCAGCATCAGTGAGCGGCAGTTCGCCCTGTCCGGTTCTTCGCGCCAACACATCTGCGAAGCGCTGGATACGCGTAGAACGATCCGCCTCCCCTTCAATGGCGAAGCTGGCTTTGCTTTCCCTGAGCGTCATCCATGCGGCGGCGCGCAGCAGAAGCGCCTCGCCAAACTCTGCCGTCAGTTGCCCAAAGAGGTGAGGCACATTAAGGTCCGCTGCTGACTTGACAGCTGCTGTCTTGACGACGATTGGGCAGAAGTAGCTAGAGCCAGGCAGGTTGTCATTCACTCGCCAACGCGGCACTTTCACCGCCTCTTCGGGTGAAGCTGCCACCATCAGGTCGGCGTTGATGGCATCGACATACTTACCACCTATAGGTTCTGGCGCTTGCAACTGCTCGCCAGTGAGCCACTCATACAAGAACGCTGACCTGCGGGCATATTGGCCAGTGGGTTCGTCATTCAACCAGCCTTGTACCGGTGCAGCACCCACCTTGGTAAACAGCCTGGTCAAGAACTCCAGGTTCGGGACTTCATGCCGCAGGTGAAATTGCAGATGGGATGAAAAGTCCGGATCGGGGCGCATGTTTTCCGTAAAGGTCTCAAGACGAAACCCGTCTTCGACCTGAGTTGACCGTCGGCTACCGACCTGACTTAACACGGGTAGCCGTGCCATCGGCCGCACGTCGAATGTTGTTGCCAGCCAGGCAGCACCGATGGCGTCTACGGGAAACTCGCTCACGTCACACTCCTTTTAAAACTTCGGCCGAATCAACCACCACAAAATGAAGAGTAACGATCAAAATCAGCTTTCGCTGCATAAAAATGATTATTTTTTGGTGCTAATGCATAAAAACGAACATGCAGAGCCCATCAATGAGCTCCGTGATTGAATTGGGCCCCGTCGAACTGACCCAATACGCATAAATACGAGTTTATTTGCTCAAAAACGATCATAAATCTGGCACTTTGCACAAAATCGTTTCGAGCACAGAGGTGGGGGGCAATCAAGCGACGATCACGGTTTCCACGGTGATTTGCTTGAGCGCATGAAACGGCGCGAGAGCCGCTTCATCAGCAGTGGCACCAGTAATCAACCGCCACTCCCGCTCAATCGGCGTCCAATGCTGCTGCCGCGCGCGGCCGAGTTTGTCGGTGTCGGCAAGAACGACGATTTGTGCCGCCCGTTTGATGATGCACTCCTTTAGATACGCCTGCTGCGCACTCGCCTCGCACAAACCAAACTCCGCTACCACGCCATCCGCACCGAGGAAGGCCTTGTCGACACTCAACCGGCTCAATGTCAGCTCTGCCAACGGCCCCAGCGTGCTCATGCTCGAACCGCGCAGGTCGCCGCCGATCAAGGTCAACCGCACGCCCGGCGCATTGGCCAGGGTCATCACCGCCAGCAGATTGTTGGTGACCACATGCACGTCCTGCCGCGAGCACAAATGATGGGCCAGTGCGGCGCAGGTGGTGCCGCCGTCGAGCAGGACGGTATCGCCGTCCTGGACATGCGCCGCCGCAGCCTGGGCGATCGCGTCTTTTTGCTCCCACTGAGACGTCTTGCGTTCTTCGAGTGAGGCTTCCGGTTCATGCACGCCGACCACGGAAGTAGCGCCGCCATAGGTGCGCACCAGGTGCCGCTGTTTGGCGAGCATGGTCAGATCACGGCGCACCGTCGCTTCCGAAACCCCGAGCGCCGCGCTCAATTGCTCGACGTTGGCATCGCCAATGCGTACGAGGTCGAGGATGGCGCGGTGGCGTTCGGAGGCTTTCATGGTGGATCTCGCACGATGGACGGTGATCGATCTTACACGACAGCGCCCGTGCGGCTCATCCCCGTCGCGTGGCCAGCTCCGCGCCCTGGCGCAGCGCTTCGAGCAGGCTGCGCTCATCGGCGATGCCTTTGCCGGCGATGTCGAACGCGGTGCCGTGGTCGACCGAGGTGCGGATCACATCCAGGCCGACGGTGACGTTCACCCCGGCTTCAAGTCCGAGCACTTTGACCGGGCCATGGCCCTGGTCGTGATACATCGCCACCACCAGATCGAAGTCGCCGCGTCCGGCACGGAAGAACAGGGTGTCGGCGGGCAGCGGGCCGGTGACGTCAAGGCCGCGTTCCTGCAACAGCTTCACCGCCGGGATGATTTTTTCTTCCTCTTCGCCATAACCGAACAGGCCGTTTTCACCGGCATGCGGGTTGATCCCGCACACGCCGATGCGCGGACGGGCAATGCCGGCCTTGATCAACGTCGCGTTGCCGCGTTCGATGGTGCGCTGGACCAGGCCCGGCTCGATCTTGCGGATCGCGTCGATGATGCCGATGTGGGTCGTGACATGAATCACCCGCAGCTGCGGCGCCACCAGCATCATCGACACCTCGTCGACGTTGGTCAGGTGCGCGAGCATTTCGGTGTGGCCGGGGTACTTGTGGCCGCCGGCGTGCAGCGCTTCCTTGTTCAGTGGCGCCGTGCAAATGGCATCAATCTGGCCGGCCTCGGCGAGTTGCACGGCACGGGCGATGTATTGGTATGCGGCGTCGCCAGCGATGGGCGACAGTTCGCCGAACGGCAGGTCGTCGGGGATCAGGTCGAGGTCGATGCAGTCGATCACGCCGGTCTCGTAAAGCGCTTCGGACGCATCGTTGATACGGCGCACTTTGGCGCTACCGCCGACGATCACATTGGCCTGCTCGAGACGGCGTGCATCGCCAATCACCAGCGGTCTGCATTGTTGATAGACGATGTCGTGAGTCAGGCTCTTGACGATGATTTCCGGACCGACACCCGAGGCGTCGCCCATGGTGATGCCAATGACGGGGAGGTAGTTGCTCATAGTGTTCATTCGAGTCCTTGGATTCGTGTGCGTTGGGGCGGGGAGCGATCGGCGCTGTCGCTCAGGTGTTGCCATGCCGCATACAACGCGTGATCGGTGCCGAACGCGCCGGCCTTGGTCACAATGCCGGGACGATGGCCCTGCCGGGAAACAGTCGGGCGGGCGAAGGCAACGCCGGCTTCGATTTCGCTAATGAGTTGCAGGCTGTCGATGCCGACGGTGGTCAATATCGCCCGCGCGGTCTCGCCGCCCGTGGCGATCAGACCGCCGACCTTGGCGAAGTGCGGTTCGACCAATACGGCCAGCATGCTCGAGAGTTGCGCGCCCTCCTGCGGATCGAACGCGACATCGCGGCCGATGCGCAGCAGCAGGTCACTCCAGCCGTCCAGTTGCTCGCCGATGCGTGCCTGCCAGGTTGCCCAATCTTCATGGGCAATACCTTGGCGAAGGACCTCCGGCGGGACGATCAATTCGCTGACACCGCCGCGCTCCTTGAGCAGCGCGCATTGGCGCTCGCAGACACCGGAAAGGCTGCCGACGAGGATCAGAATCGGCGCCTGGCTTTTTTCCTGCGCGGTGGGTTCGATGGCCGTGAATCGCACCTCGGAAAAGTCGGGGAGACTGGCGATTTCCCGCGCCAGGCCACCCGAGCCGATCCAGAACAGCGGCTGCTCCATCGACGCGGTCAGGCGAGCGAGGGTCAGCAGATCGTCTTCGGTTTGTGCATCGACGATCAGCGCTTGCGTACTGCTGCGGGCGACTTCGGCGATGTGCTGCGCGAGCGCATTTTCGTTGCCGCGCAAGGTCTCGAGGTCCAACTTCGCGGTGCTCAGGCCGGCGGCGATGAGCATCGCTTCAACATCCGCTGGACGATCAGCGTTTTCAAGTTTCCAGGTGTCGGTGGTTTCCAGCGGCTGGCCGTTGACGAACACCCGACCGCCGCGCAACGTGCGCCCCGTCGCGGGGAACGCCGGGGCAACGATGGCCAGGCCGGCCAAGGGTTGCAGGGCAGCAACTTCCGCCGCCCAGTTGCCGCGCAGGGTCGAATCGATTTTCTTGTACAGCCGCTGCCCGGGCTGATGCAGTGCCTTGAATGCAGCGACGCTGCGCTCGGCGGCGTGCGCCGGCGAGAGGCGACGCGTGTCGGTGTCGGCGGCGATCACCTGTGCATCGGCCTTGTCATTCAAGGGGTCGAGCGTGACCACCGTTTGCAGCCCCACGCTTGCAAAGCCAATGGCGCAATCCGCCGCGCCGGACAGATCATCGGCGATGATCAGAATCCTCATCGCAACGCCTCCTGCTTTTGAGGTTCGATCTCCTGCTCAGGGATGACGACAGGGTTGCGTTGTTGCACGCGTTTGGCGACGGCTGCGGTGAGTATCGGCGCCAGGATCGCGGTGACTACCACGCAGGCCGCTACCAATATGGTCGCGCTCTTGGCGGCTTCGGCGTAAACCGGATTGGCCGCCGCAATCAGCGCAGGAACGGCTGCGGCGTTCCCCGCCGTGGTGGCCGCAGCGACACCGGCGACGCCCGTGCCACCGGTCAAACGATCAGCGAAGAACAGCGGAATGCCGGTCAACACAACGACCGCAACACCCATGCCGAGACCCAGCAAACCGGCCTGCCAGACGTTGTGCAGGTCCAGACTGGCGCCCAGTGCCAACGCGAAGAACGGGATCATCACCGGAACGGCCTTGGCCAGGAAGTCGCGCATGTCACGGTCGAGATTGCCCAGCAACATGCCCAGCGCCAGCGGCAGGATGCTGCCCACCAGCGTCGGCCACGGGAACGCCGACAGGCCGGCTATGCCGAGGGTGACCATGGTCAGAAACGGGCCGGACTCCAGCGACATTACGGAATAGGCACCGACATCTTCGGAGCGGCCGTACTGCCCCATCAGCGCCATGTACAAGCCGCCGTTGGTGTCATTCATCGCGGCGACCACCGCCAGCGTCGAGATGCCGGCGAACAGGCCTGACGATATCGGCTGCTCACCGAGAAAATGGCCGAGCACGATACCGATGAGCACCGCGATGCCGACTTTGGTAATCAGCAGTGTGCCGCCCTTCTTGAGCAAGTAGGGCGTGGCTTTGATGTTGATGCTCGCGCCCATGCACACATAGAACACCGCGAGGATAGGCAACGCTCCGGTGAACAGCGCGTTGGTGAAGGAACCGAAAAACTTCGGCGTATCAGGCATGAAGGTGGCGACCAGCGAACCGATCAGCAGGGGCACGATCATCATGCCGCCCGGAATGCGTTCTATGGTGCGTTTGATAGGAAATTGGGCCACGAGGGTCTCCTTTTATAATTGTGGGGTAAGACGTGTTTCACCTCGAAACTGACTGAACTGATCACCTTGTGATTGACTCAGTCAAAATAATCTTATGACACTCGTATAAAATGCGCAAACCAATCATTTGTGATGCTCGTTTTGATCATTTTCCGTACGCAACGATTGAGCAGTGACGCTCTTGCCGCCACCTAGAGCCTCGCGCCGCCCACAAAAAAGCCCCGAACCAGTCGGGGCTTCTTCTTTATCAGCCTTGAATCAGGCCTCGATACGGCAACCGATCATCAGAAAATGTTGATCGGGTAATCCACGAACACACGCACTTCGTTGCCGCTGACGTTGTATTCGCTGGATTTCTGCGAAACACGCAGGATCGAGCTGCGCAGTTTCACGCTCAGGTCTTTGGCCGGGCCACTTTGCACGACGTACTTGAACTGGTTGAAGATTTCGCGCTCGGTACCGCCTTCGCTGGTGGAAGTGGTGATGTTGTCGCCGCGCACGTAAGCCACGTTGTAGCTCAGGCCTGGAACGCCGAAAGTGCTGAAATCCAGACCGTAGCCCAGCTGCCAGCTGCGTTCGTCTTCGGCGTTGAAGTCGGACCAGTAGGAGTTCGCCAGGTAGATGGTGTTGCCGCCATCGCCAACGCGACCTTGATCTTTCTGGTAGCCGCCGTAGGCGTAGCCCAGGTTGCTGTCGCCGGTGCTGCGCTGGTGCGCGACGGTGAACGAGTGTGGGCCGGTGGCGAAGGTCGCTGCCAGGCTCCAGATTTTGTTGTCGTCGCCGGTGGCACCGCTTTCGCGGACGTAGGAGTTGTCCAGCTTGGTGCGGTAGCCGTTGAAGTCGAGGGTCAGGGACTGATCCTTGTCGATCGGGAACACGTAGTTGGCGTTCACGTATTGCTTCTTCAACACGTCTTCAACGTCGGACGCGTACACCGCCGCCTTGAACTGTTCGGTGAACTGGTAGCTACCGCCCAAGACGTTGATCGACTTCAGGCCACCACTGTCACGGCCTTCCGCGCTTTTGCGCGATTCGGCGGTGAAACGACCGGCGTTCAGTTCCAGGCCTTTGATCTCCTTGGAGGTGATCAAGGTACCGGTGTAGCTTTCCGGCAGCAGGCGCGAGTTGTCGTAGCTCAATACCGGCAGGGCCGGCATCTGGTCGCCGTAAGTCAGCGTAGTGCTGGAGAGACGGAATTTGACCGCTGCGCCGCCCTTCGACAGGTCATCAGCCGCGTTGCCGCTGTCGCCCTTTTTGAAGAAGTCGATGCCTTGCGCGCCGGTGCGACCCTTGCCGCCATCCAGACGCAGTGCGTACAGACCAAAAGCGTCCACACCCACACCGACGGTGCCTTGGGTGAAACCGGACGAGAACGTGCCGATGGCCGCTTGGCCCCACTCGGCTTTGTCCGGTCGACCGTCTTTGTAGTCACGATTGATGTAGGCGTTGCGCAGCAGCACTTTGAGGCTGCTGTCTTCAACAAAACCCTTGGATTCGGCCTGGTCGTTTGCCATGGCCTGTGTCGCGCTCAACATCCCCAGAGCGATCAGGCTGATTCGCTTGTTCAACATTTTGTTTTCCTTATTACGGGTTGATACGCGCTGTGTCGAACGGCTGAAACGGCGCTGTCGCACTCTTTTTTTCACCCCGAAACAAAAAGGCCCGCCCACGATAAATCGCGGGGCGGGCCTTCTTATTATTTTGAGTCATGGCGGTTAGCCACAGGCGTTGGGGCGAATCCTATCCGCGCCCTGAACCATGTGTCAATTTCATGAATCGTCTGGCAATAGGCGAAAATCGTCTAAGAACTTCTAATTGCAGCCATGCAGACCACAGGCTTGAAACTCGGCTGTAGCCTCGGGCGCGGGAAGCATCTGACTCAACCATGCCGCGAAAGCTTGTGGCTTGCCGAGCCATGGGCTGATGTCGACCAACGTGAATTGGCCATCCTGCTCCAGGACGAAGGTCGGAAAACCATGACCACCGACATTGGCCAACAAGGCGCGACTGGCTTTGATGTGGCGATCGATTTCTGCGTTCTTGAACGCTGACTGGAAGGCTTCGGGCTCCAGGCCGATGTCGTTGGCGAGTTCGAACAACACGGCTTCATCGGCGATGCGCCGCCCTTCCACGTAATGCGCGCTCTGCAAACGGCCCAACAATTCCAGGCCACGGCCAGCGATCTGCTGCGCCGCGAGTACGGCGGCAATCGACGGAGCGGAGTCGAACACCGCCGTCTCATCGCGCAACAACCCTTCGAAATACGCTTCGCCGAACGGCTGACCGGTGTACTCGGCGATGCGCCGGTCGTGGGGCATCACGTAGTTACGCAAGTGTGACGAGACCGTCTGGCGATTGGCGCCGGTCATCATGCCGCCGCCATGGGCCATCAACGGTAAAACGGCCTGAGCGGCCTGCACCAATGGTTTTGCGCCATAGCACCAGCCGCACAACGGGTCGTAAATGTAGTGAAGGATCATGGGAAGGCTCCGGCGAAAAGGTAGGAAAATTCGATGCCGGCAGGTTAGCCCTGGGCCGGTTTCGGAAAAACGTCGGAATGGCTTTCAGTCTGTTTCGTAAATCGGTCGAATGTTGCGAATCCTTTCTGTAACAACTCCGACACAAATTGAAACAATCAAACAACGGAACTTTTCAGGAATAATTCACGAGAGCAAATCATAAGCATTATCATTCGCGCCCTGTACGTTACAACCCAAAAATCCTACGGACGCGTCCTTAAATGCCTGCCCCTTTTCGCCTTACGCCCTTCAGTCTTGGGCTCTCTGCCTTGCTATCTGCCGGTTTTTCCTACGCCGCGCCTACAACCCTGCCGGCCACTTCGATCAGCGCCGAAGCAGAGGCCGACGATCCGCGCGTGAAAGAAACCAGCACAGCGACCCGCACCGCCACGCCGGTACGCTACGTGCCACAAGCCATCGACTCGATAAAAACCTCGAACGTCGTCGATTACGGGACCAACGATCTGGGCACAGCGCTGAGCGGCATCCCCAACGTGAGCAGCGGCGCCGACACGCGCTTCGACAGCTTGCGCATTCGCGGTTTTGACGCCAGCAACGACTTTTATCTCGACGGGATTCGGGACGACAGCCAATACGTGCGCGACCTGCACAACATCGAGCGCATCGAAGTCCTCAAGGGGCCCGCGGCAGTGTTGTACGGTCGTGGCAGTCAGGGCGGGATCGTCAATCGGGTCAGCAAGTTGCCGGAATTCGGCCGCCGCTCGACCATCGAAGCCCAGGGTGGCAGCAACGATTTGCGCAGCCTTTACGCGGACCTGAGCACCGACCCCAGCGAAAACATCAGCCTGCGTCTGAACATGGGCAACATGGATCAGAACAGTTTCCGCGATGGCGTCAGCGGCAATCGCCAGTTGTTCGCGCCGTCGATGAGCTGGCAACTGACACCCGACCTGAACTGGTTGGTGCAGTACGAATACAGCCGCTACAACCGTACGCCGGATCGCGGAGTGCCCGGTGTCAACGGACGCCCGGCGGATGTCGGACGGGATACGACCTACGGCAGCGATCACGATTTCATCGATGACAAGTCGCAATCCCTACGCTCGAAACTCAGCTACGACATCAACGAGAACTGGCAACTGCGCCAGACCTTGGGCGTATTCAAGCTCAACAGCGATTTCGACAACACCTACCTGATCGGCTACACCCCGGCGACCAACTCGGTCACGCGCCAGCACTGGCAGCAGGACCTGAACACCCGCAACGTGTTTAACAACGTGGAGCTGGAGGGTGGTTTCGATACCTTCGGCCTTGAGCATCGACTGCTGACCGGCATCGAAATCGGCAGCCAGCGCCGCGACCCGATCCTGTACACCGCCGCCACGACCGGTCCCGGCAATCGGCCTGTACCGGCGCTGAACCTGGACAACCCCAATCGCAACTTGCGTCACACCGGGCGCATGCAGGTGTCCAGCGACAACCACACCGAAGTCGAGAGCCGCGCAGTGTACGTGCAGGATCAACTGCGCCTGAGCGATGAATGGCAACTGTTGGGCGGTCTGCGCTACGACACCTTCGACATCGAATCGACCAACAACCTGCGGGGCATTTCCAAGGACCGCGACAGCCACAGCACCAGTCCACGTGTAGGACTGGTCTGGACGCCACTGCAGAATCATTCCTTCTATGCCTCGTGGACCAAGACGTTTTCCCCGGCGGGTGGTGGCTTGATCGGCATCACGCCGGGCGCTGCCGGCAACACCAACGACCTGAGCCCCGAGCTGACCAAGCAGAAGGAAATCGGCGTGAAAAGCGACTGGCTCGACGATCGCCTGAGCACCACGCTGGCGATCTACGAACTGGAGCTCTACAACCGTCGCACCAGCGACCCGCTCAACCCGACCATCATCTTGCTTTCCGGTCAGCAACGTTCACGCGGGATCGAGCTGACCGGCACCGGCAAGATTGTCGGCAACTGGTACGTGCGCGGTGGTGTGGGCGTGCAGGACGCGACGGTCGAGAAGGACAACAACGGCTTTGAAGGCAAGCGCATCAGCAACGTGGCCAAGCACAACGGCAGCCTGTTCCTGACCTGGAAACCGGAAATGGGCTGGTACGCCGAAACCGGTTTGACCCTGGTGGGCCAGCGTTACGCCGACAACCTCAACACCACCGTGCTGCCGGGTTATGGCCGTTGGGATGCGTTGGCCGGGTTCCGTCAAAAGGATTGGGATTTGCGCGCGGCGCTGAACAACATCAGCGATAAAACCTATTACTCGTCGGCCACCAGCGCGGCGCAGATTCAACCGGGTGAACCGCGCAGCCTGGTGGTGACCGGGACTTACAGCTTCTAAACGCCTCAGACTCCGACAACACGCAGAACCTGTGTAGGAGCTGGCTTACCAGCGATGGCGGTTTATCATCCAGCATCAATGTTGAATGTAATGGCCTCATCGCTGGCAAGCCAGCTCCTACAAGGGTCCTGCGTACTTTCCTGCAAAACCATCGCCCATAAAAAAGCGCCGCCTTCCCGGCAGCGCTTTTATCAATCCGTTGTTTTTCTTCTTATCCTTCCATCACATCCCACAACGCATCCAGTTCCGCTTCGCTGAATAAACCAGCGGGGTAGCGCTCGATGATCATCCGGCGCGGATCAGGTTCCCTGATCTGACGCGTTCCATTGGATTTCAACCATTGCGCCAGAATCTGGAGCGATTCGCTGTTTTTTACTGCCAGGGGATGCAATGCCCGCTCTCTCACCACATTAACTTCGGCGTTCATTTCCGCGCTCTCTCCTGGTTTGTGAGCGGCTAACTTATCCAAGGTTTATGACAGAACATCGAAGTTCTCCCCCTCCCTGTTTACACCAGGAGAGATACAAGAGCTGTGCCAATCTGTCGGGATGGTCGACAAGCGGATACAAAAAAGCCCGCAGTCCTGATGGGCTGCGGGCTTTTCTGCGAGGCGTCCGGGAAAAACCTCTGCGGGAGCGATTTTTCAATCAACTCAAGATGTTACAACTGCACTCACTCTTTGTGTGGCGCAGGCTGCTGTTGGGTAAGGCAGTGAATGTTACCGCCGCCCAGTAACAGTTCGCGGCCCGGCACCATCACCACTTCATGTTGCGGGAACAGGCTCTGCAGAATCTCTTTGGCCGGACCGTCCAGCGGATCGTCGAAGCTTGGCGCGATGATGCCGCCGTTGACGATGAGAAAGTTCACGTAGGAACCGGCCAGACGAACGGTCGGATTACGCTCCTGGGTACCGTCCACCGGGTCGACACCGGCGCACTCTTCTTCGGTCGCATACAGCGGCCCCGGAATCGGCATCTTGTGCACCGTGAATGGGCGACCTTTGGCGTCGGTGCTGCTTTCGAGCACTTTCATCGCCGCCTGGCAGCGCGGGTAGTTCGGGTCTTGCGGATCATCGGTCCAGGCCAGCAATACTTCACCCGGACGCACGTAGCAGCAAAAGTTATCCACATGGCCGTCGGTTTCGTCGTTGAACAAACCGTCCGGTAGCCAGATGATTTTATCCACGGCCAGGTTCGCGCTGAGTACCGCTTCAATGTCCGCTCGGTTCAGGTGCGGGTTGCGATTGCGGTTGAGCAGGCATTCTTCAGTGGTGATCAGCGTGCCTTCGCCATCCACGTGAATCGAACCCCCTTCGAGCACAAAACCCTCGGTGCGATAACGCTGACTGCGTTCGATCTCGAGGATCTTGCCACCGACCTGCGAATCGCGGTTCCACGGCGAATACAACCCACCGTCAAAACCGCCCCAGGCGTTGAAGTCCCAGTTCACGCCGCGGACTTCACCGCTGTTATTGATGACGAATGTCGGGCCGGTGTCGCGGACCCAGGCGTCATCACTGGACATCTCGACCACACGAATATTCGGCACGTCGAGACGCGCCCGCGCATTTTCGTATTGGCCGGCGGACACCGCCACGGTCACCGGTTCGAAACGCGCGATGGCCTTGGCCACCGCCACGTGTGCGGCTTGTGCCGGTTTGCCGCCCAGGCGCCAGTTGTCCGGCCGCTCGGGCCAGATCATCCAGGTCTGGGTTTGCGCCGCCCACTCGGCGGGCATGTAAAAGCCGTCGGCGCGCGGGGTGCTGTTTAAAGTGGTCATGCGGTCAGGACTCCAGGGAACCGTCGAGGGTTTTCAGCGCATTGTATAGGTTAGGGCGACGATCACGGAACGAGCCCCATGCGCTGCGGATGTGCTCAAGCTCGTCGAGGTCGAAGCTGTGAACCAGCACGCCTTCTTCGGTTTTATCGAGTTCCTGAACCTTCTCGCCGAACTGGTTGGCGATAAACGACGAGCCGTAGAAGGTGATGTCGTACCCGTCCTGCTCCTCATTGCCGATGCGATTGCTGGCGATCAGCGGCATCAGGTTGGCGCCGGCATGTCCCTGCTGCACACGCTGCCAGTGATCGCGGGACGAGATGGTCTTGTCGTGCGGTTCGCTGCCGATGGCGGTCGGGTAGAACAAAATTTCCGCACCCAGCAACGCCATGCTGCGCGCGCATTCCGGGAACCACTGATCCCAGCAGATGCCCACGCCGATTTTCGCGTAACGGGTGTTCCAGACTTTGAAGCCGGTGTCGCCCGGATTGAAGTAGTACTTTTCGTGGTAGCCAGGGCCGTCCGGGATGTGGCTTTTACGATAAATCCCGAGATTGGAGCCGTCGGCATCGATGATCGCGATGCTATTGAAACGCGCGCGGCCGGCCAATTCGTAGAAGCTGATCGGCAGCACCACTTGCAGTTCCTTGGCGACTTTCTGGAAATGCTTGATGGCGACGTTGTCTTCAACCGTCGTGGCCAGCTGCAGGTAATCCGCGTTCGGCTTCTGGCAGAAGTACGGCGCCTCGAACAGTTCCTGGATCAGGATGATCTGCGCGCCTTGGGCCGCCGCCTCGCGGACCAGCCTTTCAGCGGTTTCGAGGTTGGCTTCAAGGTCCCAGGAACAGGCCATCTGAGTGGCGGCGACGGTAACGATACGGCTCATGAATCATCTCCGGGCAAGTGCTGTGGGTCGAGTTTGGCATCGACCGATGACAGAAAGAGAAGCGCCGGGCGTGATGAGGCACGCCGATGCAATGCCGACTTTATAGCCGATAAAAATCGGCTTTAAAAGCGATTAATCTTCCTTACGTCGAAAACAACAGCACTTAAACCCGATAACAATCGATATTTCGTGAGTGTTTTTGATGACGCCTTCGCGGGCAAGCCCGCTCCCACAGGTTTTATGTCGGATGCTGATAATGAGCACGACGCCAAACCTGTGGGAGCGGGCTTGCCCGCGAAAGCGATTTCAAACCTTACAAACCTTCGTCCAGCACCTTCGCCAGCATGTCGACAAAGAAATCCACACTCTGCCGCGAGGTGACCATCGGCGGTTTGATTTTGAGCACGTTCAGGAAATCACCGGTCGGTTGCATGAAAACTCCCAGCTCCCGCAGGCGATCACACAACGCGGTGGTTTCCTCGGTCGCTGGCTCCAGGGTTTCGCGGTTGCGGACCAATTCGACGCCCAGATAAAACCCGGAGCCGTGCACCGCGCCCACCAGCGGATGACTGTCGATCAGCGCCTCAAGACGTTCCTTGAAATACCCGCCCACGACCTGGGCGTTTTCCCAGAGTTTTTCCTCTTCCATCACATCCAGAACCGCCATGCCGATCTGGCAACTGACCGGGCTGCCACCTGCCGACGAGAAGAAATAGCCCTCGGCCTCCAGCGCTTCGGCGATTTCCCGACGGGTGATCACCGCGCCCAGCGGTTGGCCGTTACCCATGCCTTTGGCCATGGTGATGATGTCCGGCACCACACCCTGCTCTTCGAAGCCCCAGAAGAAATGACCCATGCGCCCGTAACCGACCTGCACTTCGTCGGCGATGCACACGCCGCCCTGCGCACGAACCAGGCCGTACACCTGTTTCAAATACCCCGGCGGCAGCGAGATGCCCCCGGCATTGCCGTACACCGGCTCGCAAATGAAACCGGCCAGCGGGCGTTGTTGCTCAGCGATTTTCGCCAGGGTGTGTTCGACGCTGCGCACGTAGTCTGGCGCACTGTCCGCGCCACGGAATTCGCCGCGATAGGTGTTCGGCGCAGTCACCGGGTGCACCCAGTCGGGACGGCTACTCAAGGCCTTGGGGTTGTCGGCAATCGAAGTCGAGACCGCGTCCGCGCCCACGGTCCAGCCGTGATAGGCCTCCAGCACGCTGATGATGTCGCGGCCGCCGCTGTAGGCCCACGCCAGACGGATCGCCAGGTCGTTGGCCTCGCTGCCGCTGTTGACCAGGAACACCCGGTCCATGCCCTCCGGCGACAGTTTCAGCAAGCGCTCGGAAAACTCGGCAACCGCCGCGTAGTTGAACCGCGAATTGGTGTTGAGCAGCGACCATTGACGGCTGGCGACGGCGGCCATGCGCGGGTGACCGTGGCCAAGCACCGCGACGTTGTTGAGCATGTCGAGGTAGGAGCGGCCCTGCATGTCGATCAGGTGATTGCGCCAGCCACGCTCGATGCGCGGCGGGTCGACGTAATAGTGCTTCTGCGTCCGGGCGAAACTGGCGTCGCGGCGCGCCAGCAAGGTCTGCGAATCAAGCTCGGCTTGCGCATCGCACGCCAGCCCCAGCAACGCCGCCGGTGACGGGCACAACGCTTGCCAGGCCGGCGCACGCGAAGGCGTGCAAAACAACGGCGCATCGAGCGACGCGCCTCGGCACAACTGCACCCGCAACGGCCCACTGACCGAACCCAACACCTGGCCTTTGACCAGCGCGGCGCCGGTGTGCAACGACGGCGTCACGTCCCATAACCGCACGCTCAACTGCGGGCCGTCCAGTTGCAGCACGCCCGGCGCCGGTTGATGAACAACCCCGGCGAACGGCGATTCGACCGCAGTGCCATGCGGCACTCGCAACTCGACGTGCAACGGGCAAGTGTCTGGCTCGGCCGCACTGTCCGGGCGGGTGCGGGATAAACGGTACTGGCCATAACGGCTCGCCGCCAAACCGTGGGCCGCAGCCGCTTCGCTCAACAGACGTTGATCGATCCCCTCCTGCTCCCAATTACCGGCCTCGAAATGTGCGCTCAGTACGCCCAGATCGATCAAGGCGAATTCACGCCCGACCAGGCTCGGCAGCAGCGGCGCGAAGCCGTCGCTGCCGATGTCCGCCAGGCTGTGGCCGACCGACGTGAGGATCGCCGCTTCCATCAACGCCAACGGCACCGACGTGGCCACCCGGAAAATTTCCCACTCGTGTGTCAGGTTGTCGCGACTGTAGGCATTACCCGGATCGATGCTGACCTGCTGCTCGCCGCTGAGCACCAGCACCGCCGCCCGCGCAACGATCAATGGCCACAGCGCCAGCAGCTCTTCGTGTTGCAGCGGATTGACCGCGTGATAAGCCTGAACCGCCGGCAAAATGTAGAACGGATCGCCACCGGCATGGTGCAGCAGCGCTGCGCAGGTCACCGACAGATCGGTAATGCGCCAGGTGCGGACCAGATCGCCGAAATCGATCACGCCCTGCAATTGCCACTGGCGTTGCGCATCGCGCTGCCAGACTACGTTGTCGTCGGTGATGTCCATGTGGATGGCCTGCACCGGCAACTTGTCCACCAGCGGCTGCAAATGCCGCTCGGCCTGTTCGGCCACTTCGGCGATCGACGCGCGTTGCCGGTCATCTGCAATCACCGGCAGCAAATGCGCGATCAACGCGTTGGCGTGGCGGGCGTCCCACTGAAGGGTACGCTCAAGGCCCGCATGATCGAAAGCGGCAAGCGCCAGGTCCATTTTGCCGCAGAGCCGTCCGAAACCGGCCACCACGGAACCGGGCAGATGATCGAGGTGCGTGAGCGACTGACCTTCGATGTAATCGAGCAGGCGCACATGCACCGCTTGCCCGTCGACCTCCAGTGAAAGCAGGTCTGCGCCGTTCCGGGCAGGGATCACTCGCGGCACGTGTACCGAGGCGTGTTCAGCCAAATGCTTGAGCCCCGCGTGCTGGGCGTGCAGTTCCAGGGCCGAATAGTCGCCACGGCAGATTTTCAGGACGAAACGCCCCTGTTCGCTGTCGACGCGGAAGTTGAGATCCTGCTGGCTGCCGAGCGCCTGCAGTTTTCCGCTCAGCCCGTAATGCCCCTCGAGCAGCTCTAGCGCTTGCTCCGCAGACACTTGCGGACTGGGCAAACTGGCGCGATGAATCAACGTGGCGAGCGGCATACAACAACCCCTGAAATGTTATTAGGCGCTTATATCGCCACTGCATCGGTCGATAATCAACCCCCCTGTTGACGCGGCAAACCTTAAATAGCCGTCACTGCCCTCTTGCACCTCCACTCTGCTGCCGACAAGCTATGATCATTCGCTATATCGTCTGACGGAAAAAAGGCTGGCCCACATGCGTATTCTCATCACCGGCGGCGCCGGTTTTATTGGCTCTGCCCTGGTTCGCCAGCTGATTCGGCACACCGAGCATGAAGTGCTCAACCTGGACAAACTGACCTATGCGGGCAATCTCGAATCGCTGATCAGCATTGCTACCGATACTCGCTACGAGTTCGTGCAGGCCGATATCGTCGATCAGGCGGCCGTGAGCGCGGTACTGGCGCGTTTCCAGCCACACGCCATCATGCACCTGGCAGCTGAGTCCCACGTCGACCGCTCCATTGACGGTCCGTCGGATTTCATTCAAACCAATATCGTCGGCACCTACAGCCTGCTTGAGGCGACCCGCGCCTACTGGTACACACTGGCCGAGCCGGAAAAAAGCGCCTTCCGCTTCCACCATATCTCCACCGACGAAGTCTACGGCGACCTGCACGGTGTCGATGATCTGTTCACCGAAACGACGCCTTACGCGCCCAGTTCGCCATACTCCGCCAGCAAGGCGGCCTCCGACCATCTGGTGCGCGCCTGGCAACGCACCTACGGCCTGCCGGTGCTGCTGACCAACTGCTCGAACAATTACGGGCCGTTCCACTTCCCCGAAAAACTGATCCCGCTGGTAATTCTCAACGCTCTGGCCGGCAAACCGCTGCCGGTCTACGGCAACGGCCTGCAGATCCGCGACTGGCTGTTCGTCGAAGATCACGCACGAGCGTTGCTCAAAGTCGTCACCGAGGGTGTCGTCGGCGAGACGTACAACATTGGCGGACACAACGAACAGACGAACATCGACGTGGTGCGTGGCATTTGTGCCCTGCTCGAAGAGCTCGCCCCGGTCAAACCAGCCGGTGTCGACCGGTATGCCGACTTGATCACCTTCGTCCAGGACCGCCCGGGGCACGATCTGCGTTACGCGATCGATGCCAGCAAAATCGAGCGCGACCTGGGTTGGGTGCCGGAAGAGACCTTCGAAACCGGCCTGCGCAAAACCGTTCAGTGGTATCTGGAAAATCTGGAATGGTGCCGCCGCGTTCAAGATGGCAGTTATCAGGGTCAACGACTAGGCTCCACCGATATCAAGGAGTTACTCGCATGATTAAAGGAATTGTGTTGGCTGGGGGGTCGGGCACGCGCTTGCACCCGATCACGCTAGGCGTTTCCAAACAGCTGTTGCCGATCTACGACAAGCCGATGATCTACTACCCGATCTCGGTTTTGATGCTGGCTGGCATCAAGGAAATTCTGGTGATTTCCACCCCGCAGGACCTGCCGCAGTACCGAAACCTGCTGGGTGACGGCAGTCAGTTCGGTGTCCATTTCAGCTACGCCGAACAACCTTCGCCGGATGGCCTGGCCCAGGCTTTTCTGATTGGTGAGGAATTCATTGGCGACGACTCGGTGTGCCTGATCCTCGGTGACAACATCTTCCATGGCCAGCATTTCGGTGCCCAATTGCAAAGAGCGGCGCAGCTAACCAGCGGCGCAACTGTTTTCGGCTACTGGGTCAAGGATCCGGAACGCTTTGGCGTGATCGACTTCGACACAGAAGGCCGCGCCATCTCGATCGAAGAAAAACCGCTCAATCCAAAGTCCAGCTATGCGGTCACCGGGCTGTATTTCTACGATAACGACGTCATCCGCATTGCCAAGGCCGTCAAACCGTCACCGCGCGGCGAGCTGGAAATCACCGATGTAAACAACGCCTATCTGCAACGCGGCGATCTTCAGGTCGAGCGCTTTACCCGCGGTTTCGCCTGGCTCGACACCGGCACTCACGACAGCCTGCTCGAAGCTTCGCAGTACGTGCAAACCATCGAGCACCGCCAGGGACTAAAAGTGGCTTGTCTCGAAGAAATTGCCTACATGAATGGCTGGATCGATCGCGAGCATTTGCTTGAGCGAGCGAAGTATTTCGGCAAGACAGGTTATGGCCAGTATCTCTACACGATTGCCGGAGAAGCATAATGAAAGTCACCCCCACCCAGTTGCCAGAGGTGCTGATTATCGAGCCCAAGGTGTTTGGGGACGAACGTGGGTTTTTCTATGAAAGCTTCAATGTCCGTGAGTTTGAAAACGCCACGGGCCTCAAGAAAGCGTTCGTACAAGACAACCACTCGCGTTCGCGAAAAGGCGTGTTGCGTGGTATGCACTATCAGGTGGAACACACCCAGGGCAAGCTGGTTCGGGTGACGGCTGGGGAAGTGCTCGATGTGGCCCTTGATGTCCGCCGCAGTTCGCCGAACTTCGGACGCTGGGCCAGTGTGCGCTTGTCCGCACAGAACAATCGCCAGTTGTGGATACCGGAAGGCTTCGCCCACGGCTTCCTGGTACTCAGCGAGTACGCCGAGTTTCTCTATAAAACCACTGACTATTACGACCCGGCGTCAGATCGCTGCATTCGCTGGGACGATCCGACACTGGCCATCGACTGGGAACTGGAAGAAGCGCCTCAACTGTCAGAAAAGGACAAACACGGTAAAAGCTGGCAGGAATCTGAACTGCTTTCATGAAAATCTCTTCGCGAATTCTCATCATTGGCCAGCACGGCCAGGTCGCCCGCGAACTGCAGCGTTGCTTGAGTGCGGCTGAGGAACTCGTGGTGCTGGGGCGCGACCAGCTCGATCTGGCTCAACCGGAACAAATTCGCCAACAGGTCCGGCGCGTTCATCCCGACCTGATCATCAACGCCGCCGCCCACACGGCGGTCGATCGGGCAGAAAGCGAACCTGCGCTGGCGTTCGCCATCAACGCGACGGGCCCGGGAATTTTGGCCGAAGAAGCACTGGCGCTGGGCATCCCGCTGATTCACTACTCCACCGATTACGTGTTCGACGGCAGCAAAAGCGCGCCTTACAACGAAGACGATGCACCGCACCCTCTGGGTGTTTACGGCCAGAGCAAACTGGCCGGTGAACAGGCGATCACGGCGGTACAGGGCAAGCATCTGATCCTGCGCACCAGCTGGGTCTACTCGACCCACGGTCACAACTTCCTGCTGACCATGCAACGTCTGCTGCAAGAAAAACCGGAGTTGCGCATCGTCGCCGACCAGATCGGCGCGCCCACCTGGGCCGGTACAATTGCCAACAGCACCCTCGCCCTGATCGAGCGCTGGCAGGCCGGTGAGAGCGGCGCCTGGGGCACTTATCACCTGACCGCCCAGGGTGAAACCTCATGGTTCGGTTTTGCCCAGGCCATTGGCGAAGCACTGCGGGAACAGGGCAAGCCTTGCGCGCACCTGCTGCCCATCCCCTCCAGCGATTACCCGACGCCTGCCGCCCGACCGTTGAACTCGCGCCTCGATTGCAGTCGCCTGCTGCGCGAGTGGGGCGTCAGCCAGCCAGACTGGCAAACCGCGCTGCGCGAGTGTCTTGCCGGGCAAGCCTAGGCATAATGCGCCTGTACCCTCAGGCGCCTGATGCTCATGACTCCGACCCTCCCCCGCAGACCCCGCTGGCGCAGCCTCGCCCTGTTGGCGCTGTGCCTGGCGCCGTTGCTGTGGCCGCTGGAGCATCTGGCCGAGCGTTACTACCGCAGCGAATTGGCCGGGCAGAACCGGCAGACCCTCGACCTGTACGTCGCCAACCTGCTGGGCACGCTGCACCGTTATGAAGTGTTGCCGCAGATCCTCGGCGACCTGCCTGCGCTGCGCGCCACGCTCGGAGCCCCCGACGACGGTGTGAGCCAAGGCAATGCCAACCGGCTGCTGAAAAACATCAGCGCGCAAACCGGCGCCGAAGTCATGTACCTGATGGACACCACCGGCAAGACCCTAGCGGCGTCCAACTGGGACAAACACGACAGCTTCGTCGGCCGAAATTTTTCCTTCCGCCCGTATTTCAGCGAAGCCATGGCCGGGCGTCTCGGGCGGTTTTTCGGGCTGGGCACCACGTCGGCCAAACGCGGTTACTTCTTTGCGGCGGCGGTGCGCGACGGCGAGAAAGTCCTCGGCGTGCTGGTGGTCAAGGTCGACCTGGACCACACCGAAAGCCTTTGGGGCAAAACCCCGGAACAACTGCTGGTCACTGACCACAACGGCGTGGTCATCCTCACCTCGCGGCCGGAGTGGCGATTCCGTGCGACCCGGCCTCTGGGCGAAAGCGAGCGCGCGGCTATCACCGCGATTCAACCCTATCCGACCCGCGACCCGAAGCCGTTGAATCTTAATCCTGACGCCTGGCTGACCCAGACCCGGCAGATCGACGAAACCGGCTGGAGCGTCAGCATCCTTGCGCCGCGCACCTTGATCGATCGCCCGGTGCGCACGGTGGTCGCCATCGGCGGCGCGACGCTGCTGGTGTTGATGCTGCTGCTCGGCCTGATGATGCAACGCCGCCGTCACTACCTCGAACGCATCGCCTTCGAAGCCAAGGCCCGGCGCGAACTCGAAGGCCGGGTCGCGGAACGAACCAGCGACCTCGAAGGCCTGAACCGCCGATTGAAACAGGAAGTGCTGGAGCGCGAACACGCCCAACAGGAACTGGTACGCGCCCAGGATGACCTGGTGCAGGCCGGCAAGTTGTCGGCGCTGGGGACCATGTCGGCAAGCATCAGCCATGAACTGAATCAACCGCTCGCCGCCATCCGCAGCTACGCGGAAAACGCCGAAGTGCTGCTCGATCATCAACGCACCGACGATGCGCGTGGCAACCTCAAACTGATCAGCGAACTGACCGGGCGCATGGCCTCGATCATTGCGCACCTGCGCGCGTTTGCCCGGCGTGATCGCCACGCCCCGGAAAGCGTCGCGCTACAACCGGCACTCGATGACGCGCTGGCACTGTTGGCCAAACGGCGGCGCAGCATGGAAGTCGAGCTGATCCGCGATTTGCCCGCCGCCACGCTGTGGGTCGAGGCCGGGGAAACCCGTCTGCGCCAGGTGCTCGGCAATCTGTTGGCCAACGCACTGGACGCGCTGACGGAAAAAGGCCCGCCGCGTAAACTCTGGTTGAGTGCCCAATCCACCGCCGACGGCGTCATTCTGTACATTCGCGACAACGGTCCCGGCTTTTGCATGGAAGCCCTTGGTCGCGCCAGCGAGCCCTTCTACACCACCAAGACCCGCACGCAGGGGCTCGGTTTGGGGCTGGCGATTTGCGAAACCCTGATGCGCGCCTTCGGCGGTGAACTGTCGTTCGCCAACCACAAGGAAGGCGGCGCCCTGATTACCCTGAAACTGCGCGCAGGCGCACCGGGCGTGAGCCTGCAACCGTCCGAGGACCGAAGTGCATGACCATCGACAACCGCATCCAGGTCGTGCTGATCGACGACGATCCGCATCTGCGCCAAGCCCTGAGCCAGACACTCGATCTGGCCGGCCTGAAAATCCTCCCGCTCGCCGAAGCCAGGGGCCTGGCCGGGCAACTGGAGCGTGACTGGCCGGGCGTGGTGGTCAGCGATATCCGCATGCCCGGCATGGACGGTCTCGAACTGCTGACCGAACTGCACGCCCAGGACCCGGAGCTGCCGGTGCTGCTGATCACCGGTCACGGCGACGTGCCGCTGGCGGTCCAGGCGATGCGCGCCGGGGCTTATGACTTTCTGGAAAAACCGTTCGCCAGCGACGCCCTGCTCGACAGCGTCCGTCGCGCGCTGGCCCTGCGCCGACTGGTGTTGGATAACCGCAGCTTGCGTCTGGCGCTGAGCGACCGCAATGAACTGAGCACCCGACTGGTCGGGCAATCGGCGCCGATGATGCGTCTGCGCGAACAGATCGGCGCGCTGGCGGCGACCAAAGCCGATGTGCTGATCCTCGGCGAAACCGGCGCCGGCAAAGAAGTTGTGGCGCGGGCGCTGCACGATTTGTCGAGTCGGCGTAACGGCCCGTTCGTGGCCATCAACGCCGGGGCCCTGGCCGAATCCGTGGTGGAAAGCGAGTTGTTCGGTCATGAGCCGGGCGCGTTTACCGGTGCGCAGAAGCGCCGTATCGGCAAGTTCGAATTCGCCAGCGGCGGCACGGTCTTCCTCGATGAAATCGAAAGCATGAGCCTGGACGTGCAGGTGAAATTGCTGCGTTTGCTGCAAGAGCGAGTGGTCGAGCGCCTGGGCGGCAATCAGTTGATCCCGCTGGACATCCGCATCATCGCCGCGACCAAGGAAGACCTGCGCCAATCCGCCGATCAGGGGCGCTTCCGCGCCGACTTGTATTACCGCCTCAACGTCGCCCCGCTGCGCATTCCGCCGCTGCGCGAACGCGGTGAAGATGCGCTGATGCTGTTCCAGCATTTCGCCGATGAAGCCAGCGCTCGCCATGGCTTGCCGCCCCATGAATTGCAACCGGGGCAGCGGGCGCTGTTGTTGCGTCACACCTGGCCGGGCAACGTGCGGGAATTGCAGAACGCTGCCGAACGTTTTGCCCTGGGCCTGGAACTGGCGCTGGACAACAGCGCGCCGGATGGCGCGGCGGGCACAACGGTTGAAGCGGTCAGCGGCGGCCTGAGCGAGCAAGTGGAAAACTTCGAAAAGTCGTTGATTACTGCCGAACTGGCGCGCGCTCACAACTCGGTGCGCAGCCTCGCCGAAGCCCTCGGCATTCCGCGCAAGACCTTGCACGACAAACTGCGCAAGCACGGGCTGAATTTCGCCGATCACCATCCGACCGACGAACTCGATTGATCGACCGTCGAACCGTCCTCTTCAAACAAAAGGCCCCGTCATGAACCGCGACAGTCGTCACCTGGAATCAATCCTCCATCGCGACATTCCCCTGACGCAGGCCATGGGCGTCAAAGTGCTCGACTGGCACGACCAGCAATTGCGCCTGTATTTGCCGCTGGAAGCCAACGTCAATCACAAAAGCACCATGTTCGGCGGCAGCCTGTATTGCGGCGCGGTGCTGGCGGGTTGGGGCTGGCTGCATTTGCGTTTGCGTGAGGAAGGGATTGAAGACGGGCACATCGTGATTCAAGAAGGGCAGATCAGCTATCCGCTGCCGGTGACCATGGACGCAACCGCAATTTGCCAAGCGCCGAGTGCAGCGATGTGGAAGAAGTTTTTGGCGATGTATCAGCGCTATGGGCGGGCGCGGCTGACGCTGCATTCACGGATTGTGAATGCAGGAAGTGCAGAAGATGCGGTGACGTTTACCGGGCAGTACGTCCTGCACCGGTAAACCTCTACGCTCCCACACTCTGCGTGGAACGACCTCGACTTTGCAGGCGCCGGCTTGCTGGCGATCCAGTCAACGCGGTGTCTCTGTTTCACCGCATCGCCTGAATCGCCGGTCAGCCGGCTCCTACGAGGTTGCGAGCGCCAGCAGCTTTTCGCGCCAGGCAGCCTTCGCCGGCAGTGCCAGGAAAAACTCGTTCCGCAAAGACTCCCGCGCCGGATAACAAAACGGCGCACCGCTCAAATCCAGCACTGCACCACCCGCCCCTTCCAGCACACCCTGCGCCGCCGCCGTATCCCACTGCGAAGTCGGCGCCAGACGCGGATAACAATCCGCCGCGCCTTCCGCCAGCAGACAAAACTTCAGCGAACTGCCGATATTCGCCAGTTCCAGTTCACCCAGGCTGTCGCTCAACCCGGCCAGCAAGCGTTCCTGCTCGGGACTCGAATGCCGGCGACTGGCGACCACGGTGAACGCCTCACCTGGTGGTGGCACCTCGCGGACATGAATGGGCGACGGTTGCGCGCCTGTATCACCACGCCACGCGCCCAGCCCGGCACCACCGACGTAGAAACGTCCGTTGGTCGGCATCGACACCACGCCAAACACCACCCGCCCCTGTTCGATCAACGCGATGTTGACGGTGAACTCTTCGCTGCCCGAGATGAACTCCTTGGTGCCGTCCAGCGGATCGACCAGCCACCAGCGCTGCCACCCGGCGCGAACGCTCTGCGGGATGTTGGCGTCTTCTTCGGACAACACCGGGATGCTCGGATCCAGCGCCGTCAGCCCGGCCAGAATCAGATGATGGGCAGCCAGATCGGCGGCGGTGACCGGCGAATCGTCGGCCTTGGCGGTCACGGTTGTGCCGGTGCGCCAGAACGGCAGGATCGCGTCGCCAGCCTTCAATGCCAGCTCAACCACCGGGGCCATCAATGCATGCGGGAAATTATTCATGGCAGGAATACCCCGCGCTGGGTCAGCAGATCACGAGCCAGGTACAGTGCCGCCAAGGCACGGCCCTCGGTGAATTTCGGGTTCTGGGCCAGGGCCGACAGCTCTCGCAGGTTGATCTTGTCCACCCCCATCGGCTCAGGCTCGTCGCCCTCAAGTCGTTCTTCGTAAAGATCAGTGGCCAGCACCACCTGAATCTTCTGGCTCATGTAACCCGGCGACAAGGACAACTCGGTCAGGTGCTCCAGCTGTCGCGCGCCGTACCCGGCTTCTTCCTTGAGCTCACGCTCGGCCGCCGCCAGCACATCTTCACCCGGCTCGATCAAGCCTTTGGGCAATGACAGCTCGTATTCATCGGTGCCGCCGCAATACTCCTCGACCAGCACCGCGTGGTCCGCGTCAAGCATCGCCACGATCATCACCGCGCCATACCCGGCGCCTTTGCCGACCAGTCGCTCATAAGTGCGCTCCACGCCATTGGAAAAGCGTAATTTCAGCTCTTCGACGCAGAACAAGCGGCTGGTGGCGACGATCTCGCGGGCGAGGATGGTGGGTTTCTGGCGCATGAAAAGCTCCTTGGCGTGAACGCGTTACTATACCCGGCCTATCCTGATTGTTGACCTCGGATATCTTTTTTACCGCTGGAGAAGTTTTTTATGTCACTGCTGCCGTGGCGCGACATCGACACCGTTCTGCTCGACATGGACGGCACGCTGCTGGACCTGCACTTCGACAACCATTTCTGGCTGGAACACCTGCCCCGGCGTTACGCCGAATTGCACGGGGTGAGCCGGGCCATGGCCGAGATGGAATTGCAGCCGCTGTTTGAACGTAACGCCGGCCAGTTGCAGTGGTATTGCCTGGATTTCTGGAGTGCCGAACTGAAGCTGCCGGTACGCGAGTTGAAACTGGAAACCGCGCACCTGATTGCATTGCGCCCGGATGCGGATACGTTTCTGGAGGCGATCAGGCAGGCCGGCAAACGTGTGGTGATGATCACCAATGCGCACCGTGATTCGCTGTCGCTGAAACTGGAACGGATTGAACTGGCGCCGTACTTCGAGCGGTTGATCAGCTCCCACGATTACGGCTTTCCCAAAGAGAATCCGCAGTTTTGGCAGGCACTGCAGGCGGACATCGGCTTCGATCCGGCGCGCAGCCTGTTTATCGACGACACATTGCCGATCCTGCGCAGTGCGCGGGATTTCGGTGTTGCGCATTTGTTGGCGGTGCGGGAGCCGGACAGCCGTAAAGGGCCGAAAGACACAGCGGAGTTTGCGGCACTGGTTGATTATCGGGAGCTGATTGCCGGGCTTTAGACCGCGTCGTCTGCATCGCGGGCAAGCCACGCTCCCACAGGTGTTGTGTCGTTCACTAAAAGTGCATACGCCACAACACCTGTGGGAGCGGGCTTGTCCGCGATAGCCATCACACGGTTTGGAGACTTACTCAGGAATCCGCAACGACTGCCCCGGATAAATCTTGTTCACGTCCTTGAGCATCGGCTTGTTGGCCTCGAAGATTTTTTGATACTTGTTGGCATCGCCATACACGCGCAAGGAAATCGCGCTGAGGGTGTCGCCCTTCACCACCGTGACAAACTTCGCGGCCACCACCACTGGCCCGGTCACCGTAATCTGATCATCCACGCTGCCGACACCGGCGATATTGCCCACGGCCAGCAGGATTTTTTCCTTCTCTTCCTGGCTCGCCACCTCACCGGTCACCGTGACTTTGTCGCCATCCACCGTCGCCTGCACATTCGGATTACCCAGGCCGACTTTGCTGATGTGCTCCTTCAACTGCTCGCTGGCATTGGCGTTGCCCGGCGTCAGCAAGTCGATAAGCTTTTCGCCTGCTTCTTTCACAAAGCTAAAAATACTCATGGTGCACTCTCCTTGGTTTTTGGTTCCAGACGCAAAAGCCTAGACCAAGGTTGCAACACTCGGTCCCCACCCGACCAATGACGCCGCCGCCCCCCAGGCGCTAGAATCCCGACCTCCCCGCACCCTGGAGCGAAGATGGACATCAAGCAGCTGAAATTCCTCATCGCCCTCGACGAAACCCGGCATTTCGGCCAGGCCGCGGCGCGTTGTCATATCACCCAGCCGACCCTGTCCATGCGCTTGCGCAGCCTTGAAGAAGAACTTGAGTTGCCCTTGGTCAACCGCGGCCAACGCTTCGAAGGTTTCACCGCGCCGGGCGAACGGGTGCTGGCGTGGGCCCGCACGGTGCTGGCGGCTTACGACGGTTTGCAGGCCGAAGCGGCGGCCTGTCGCGGGAATCTGGTCGGCACGTTGCGTCTGGGCGTGGTGCCGCTGTCGAGTTTCGATCCGCTGCCGCTGTTGCAACGCTTGCACGGCGAACACCCGAACCTGCGCTTCGAACTCTCGGCGCTGAGTTCCGAACAGATCCTCGAACAACTGGCGAACAATCGCCTGGACCTCGGTGTGTCGTACCTGGAACGTCTGGATGCCGAACGTTTCGACTCCCTGGCCTTCAGCGAAACCCGCATGGGCCTGCTCTACGATCAGCGCTTCTTCACGTTCGGGGAGGCGCCGCTGAGCTGGGAGGCGCTGATCGAACTGCCGCTGGGCATGCTCACCAGCGGCATGCATTTCCGCCAGTCCATCGATCACAATTTCCACAGCCGCGGCCTTACTCCGCAGCCGCTGTTGCAGACCGACGCCGTGCATCAACTGTTACAAGCTGTTCACGGCGGGTTGTGTTGCGCGGTGATGCCGCTCGAAGGCGGCCTGGAAAACCTGACTGACCATCTGCGCCTGCAACCGATCGAAAACGCCCAGACCCTCGGCCGGCTGGGGCTGATCATGCGGCGTAGTGCTCCACGCTCGGCGTTGGCGGAAGCCTGTTTCGCGATTTATCAACAATCAATGACAAACTCTTGATCGACGCCATCTATCGGCAGATCAGTAATAGCGATTAGACGCGACACTTTGACGCGCATAGGCTTAAAGCTGACTAAACCGTCGGTGATGCCCCATGAACGCCAAGCGTCCCGTTTGCGCGGCGCCAGCCCTCGAAACGCCCGCGCCTGCCGCCAGCCAAACGTACAGTTACAGCGATCTTCAATACATCGAATCGGCCAGCACCGCGCTGGCCGAAGAAGTTGCGTTGGCGATTTCCTATAACGGTATCAGTCAGGCCGTGATGCTGGTGACACCGACGGACCTGGAAGACTTCATCGTCGGTTTCAGCCTCGGCAGCGGCATCATCGAAGATCCCTGCGACATTTATGACCTGCAACTGAGCGGTTCGGGATCGGCGCAGTACGCGCAAGTGACCATCGCCAACCGCGCCTTCTGGAACCTCAAACAGCAGCGTCGGCAACTGGCCGGCACCAGCGGTTGCGGGCTCTGCGGCGTGGAAGCGGTCGAGCAGGCCTTGCCGGACCTCAAGGTGTTGCCCGGCACACCGCTGCCGCCCGCCGAATGGCTCGATGGTTTGCGCCAACGCATCGGCGCATTCCAGCCGCTTGGCCAGCATTGCGGCGCAGTGCATGCGGCGGTGTTCATGAACGGTCAGGGCGAATTGCTGCTGGGCCGCGAAGACATTGGCCGGCACAACGCCCTCGACAAGCTGATCGGCGGGCTGATCCGGCAGAAGATCCCGACCACCGGCGGCCTGGCGATTGTCACCAGTCGTTGCAGCCTCGAATTGATCCAGAAAGTGTTGCGCGCCGGCATCCAGACCCTCGTCAGCCTGTCGTCGCCCACCGGCCTTGCCGTGCAATGGGCCCGTCGTCACAACTTAAACCTTATCCATTTGCCCCAGAAGAATGCGCCGCGGGTCTACAGCCCAGCGTTGGAGAATCAAGCGTGAGTCAACACCGTCAAGCCGACCAGAAACCCGTTCCTCGCTACAAGCCCTATAAAGGCCCGGCCGGCGGTTGGGGCGCGCTGGCCAGCGTTGCCCGGGCCTGGTTGACCAGCGACAACGCGCTGAAAAACCTGCGCATGATGCTCAAGACCAACAAGAACGGCGGATTCGACTGCCCCGGTTGCGCTTGGGGCGATTCCAATGAAGCCGGCATGGTGGCGTTCTGCGAGAACGGCGCCAAAGCGGTGAACTGGGAAGCGACCAAACGGGCGGTCAACCCGGCATTCTTCGCCAAACATAGCGTCACCTCGCTGCTGGAACAGAGCGACTACTGGCTTGAATATCAGGGCCGCCTGACCGAGCCGATGGTCTACAACGCCGAAACCGATCGCTACCAACCGATCAGTTGGGATGATGCCTTCACCCTGATCGCCAAACACCTGCGCGGTCTGTCGAGCCCGGATCAAGCCGAGTTCTACACCTCGGGACGTGCCAGCAACGAAGCGGCGTTCCTCTATCAATTGTTCGTGCGCGCCTATGGCACCAATAATTTCCCCGACTGTTCGAACATGTGCCACGAGGCCAGCGGTGTCGCATTGGCGCAGAGCGTTGGCGTCGGTAAAGGCACCGTGACCTTCGACGACTTCGAGCACGCCGATGCGATTTTCGTCTGGGGCCAGAACCCCGGCACCAACCACCCACGGATGCTCGAACCGCTGCGCGAAGCAGTGAAACGTGGCGCGCAGGTGGTGTGCATCAACCCGCTTAAAGAACGTGGCCTGGAACGCTTCCAGCACCCACAACACCCGATCGAAATGCTCACCAACGGCGACAAACCGACCAACACCGCGTATTTCCGCCCGGCGCTGGGCGGCGACATGGCGATCATGCGCGGCATGGCGAAATTCCTGCTGCAATGGGAGCGCGACGCGCAGAAAGCCGGTGAGACCGCCGTGTTCGACCACGACTTCCTCAATGAACACAGCGTCAACGTGCTGGAATACCTGGGCACCGTCGACGATACGCCGTGGGAGCAGATCGTTGAGCAGTCCGGCCTGACGCTCGTGGAAATCGAGCAGGCGGCGCGCATGTACGCCAAAGGCAAAAACGTGATTATGTGCTGGGCGATGGGCATCACGCAGCATCGCCATTCGGTCGCGACCATCCAGGAAATTGCCAACCTGATGCTGCTGCGCGGCAACATCGGCCGGCCGGGCGCCGGTCTGTGCCCGGTGCGTGGTCACAGTAACGTGCAGGGCGACCGCACAATGGGCATCAACGAGCGTCCGCCGGTGGCGTTCCTCGATTCCCTGGAGCGTCGTTTCCAGTTCAAGGTGCCGCGCGAAAACGGTCATAACGTGGTCGAAGCGATTCATGCCATGGCCGCAGGTCGGGCAAAAGTGTTTATCGCTCTGGGCGGTAACTTCGCCCAAGCCACTCCGGACAGCACGCGCACCTTCCAGGCCTTGAGCAATTGCGACCTGACCGTGCAAATCAGCACCAAGCTCAACCGCAGCCATTTGGCTCACGGCAAAGACGCGCTGATCCTGCCGTGCCTGGGCCGCACCGACATTGATATCCAGACCGAAGGCCCGCAAGCGGTGACCGTGGAAGATTCGTTCAGCATGGTTCACGCTTCCAACGGTCAGTTGCAGGCGTTGTCGAACCAGATGCGCTCCGAGCCTGCGATCATCGCCGGTATCGCTGCCGCGACCCTGGGCAGCAAACCGGTGGACTGGAACTGGCTGGTGGCCGATTACCGGCGCATCCGTGACCTGATTGCCGACACCATTCCGGGTTTCAAGGACTTCAACGAGAAGATCAAGAATCCGGGCGGTTTCTACCTCGGCAACAGCGCCGGTGCTCGTCGCTGGAACACGCCGTCGGGGCGCGCCAATTTCCGGGCGAACGCCCTGCCCAAGGATCTGGTGCACGAGCGCACTCGCGCTACAGGCGTGTTGCCGGATCTGATCATGCAGTCGATGCGCTCCCACGATCAGTACAACACCACCATTTACGGCCTCGACGACCGTTATCGCGGCGTGAAAGGTCAGCGTGATGTGCTGTTTGTGAACGAAGCAGACATTATTCGCCTGGGGTTCAAACCGGGGCAGAAGGCCGACATCGTTTCGATCTGGGACGATGGCCGGGAGCGGCGGGTGAAGGGTTTCACGCTGCTGGCGTTTGATATTCCTGCCGGGCAAGCGGCGGCGTATTACCCGGAAGTGAATCCGCTGGTGCCACTGGAAAGCACCGGGGATGGCAGCCATACGCCGACGTCGAAGTTCGTGGCGATCCGGCTGGAAACGGCGAGTGAGACTGGGTTGATTTTGGCGAAGTCGGCGTAGCGCTTCGTCTGATCTGGACTCATCGCGAGCAGGTCGTATCGCGATGGCTTCGGATCAGGAAACACCTGTATCCGCACCATCCGATGACTTTCCAATCACCCACAAAAAAGGCCGTTTCTTCACAAAAACGGCCATTCCGAAGTAGCTAAAGACCGGCGAAAAACAGTTAAGTTCCGTCTAAAAAACAGCAACTTAGGTATATCTTCTGAAGTCGTGTCACTCGTCGGATTTCGATTGTAAGCACCATGACTCAGCCTCAGGATCGCGCCGTCATCCCCTTGAGGTTCCCCTATGAAGTTCTCCTCGATTCTCTTGTTGTCCCTTGGCCTGGTCAGTGGCTTCGCTTCTGCCGGAGGCACCACCGAAGCAGGTGTGGGCGGCGCATTGGGCGGGGTTTTGGGCTCGGTCGTCGGTCAATCGTTAGGCGGTAACACAGGTTCAACCATTGGCGCGGCCCTGGGCGGCGCGGGTGGTAGCGCAGTCGGCGCAGACAAACGCAGCCGTGGCGAAGCGGCCATTGGCGGTGCGTTGGGCGCAGCGGGCGGTAACGTGGTCGGCCGCAGCATGGGAGGCACCACCGGCAGCCTGATCGGTTCCGCAGCAGGTGGCGGCGCCGGTGGCGCGCTGGGTAACTACATGGGCAACAAGAGCGACGAGGACGATGATCGTCGCTCCTATCGCGGCCATGGTGACGATCGTCGCTACTACCGTGATGGTCATCCCGGCCGCGGTCACGCCTATGGCCACCGCAAGCATCACAATCGCTATCGCGACTGAGGCTTGAATCGCCTCGTTTACCGGTAGATCAAGAAATCGCAGCCTTCGGGCTGCGATTTTTTTTGCCGGTCAAACCACCAACCGCTCCAGCGCACCGCGCAATCCGCCAGGAATCGCCACCGGCTGATTCGACGTCCGATCCACAAACACATGCACGAAACGCCCCGCAGCGCAGGCTTCGTCCTCTCCGGCCTTGAATACCGCCAGTTCATATTGCACCGAACTGTTGCCCAACTTGCCCACGCGCAAACCGATCTCGATCCGGTCGGGGAAAGCGATAGAAGCAAAGTAATCACAAGCCGAACTCACGACAAAACCCACGACTTCGCCGTCATGGATATCCAGACCGCCGACTTCGATCAGGTAAGTGTTCACCGCCGTGTCGAAGAAGCTGTAGTAGGTGACGTTGTTGACGTGACCGTAGGCATCGTTGTCGTGCCAGCGCGTGGTGATGGGCTGGAAGTGCGGGTAGTCGGTGCGTTGGGGCATCAGCATCGGTTCCTGAAATTGGAAGGCAAGTAAACCGTGTCGCTATCATCGCTGGCAAGCCAGCTCCTACAGGATAGTGGGGACCTTGCAGGGGGCCGGTGCAGGCGCTGGATCAATCACCTGTCAGCAAACCCTTTATCCACCGCCGCCAACTCCCCAATCAACCGCGCCGGTTGCCAGTGATCACCCTGCCGGGTCTCAAGCGCCAACAACCGCTGATGAATATCCGCCAACCCCTGCTGATCCGCCCAGGTCATCGGCCCGCCCTTGTCCGCCGGAAAACCATACCCGTTGAGGTACACCAGATCGATGTCATGCGCTGATTGGGCAATCCCTTCCTGAAGAATCTTTGCCCCCTCGTTGACCAGCGCCAGCAAGCAGCGCTCCAGAATCTCCTCGGCCCCGATCTCGCGACGCTGGAAGCCCAAGCCCTCGCTGACCTTAAGCACCAGCGCATCCACCTGCACATCGTGCTCAGCCTGGCGACTGCCCGCTTCGTAGTGGTAATAGCCGTTGCCACTCTTCTGCCCGAAACGACCCAGTTCGCACAGACGATTATCCACTTGGACCTGCGGCGCATCCTGCCCCTTGCCCGCCAGCTCCCGAGCCCGCCATTCGAGGTCGATACCGACCACGTCGTACATGCGAAACGGCCCCATGGCGAAACCGAAGCCCTGCAGCGCCGCATCCACCTGATAGGGATAAGCGCCTTCAAGCAACATCTTGCGCGCTTCCAGCACGTAGGTTTTGAGCATACGGTTGCCAATAAAACCCTCGCAGTTGCCCGACACGACGCTGACTTTGCCCATGCGTTTACCCAGTTCCAGCGCGGCATCCAGCACCGCCGGCGAAGTCTGTGCACCACGAATGATTTCCAGCAGTTTCATGATGTGTGCCGGGCTGAAGAAGTGCAGGCCCAGGACCTGTTGCGGACGGCGCGTGGCGGCGGCAATGGCGTCGATATCCAGCGCCGACGTGTTGCTGGCCAGTATGGCTTCGGGCTTGAGCAGACCATCCAGTTCGCGGAAGATTTTCTGCTTGAGCTCAAGGTTTTCGTAAACCGCTTCGATCACCAGATCAACCTCGCGGATTGCCGCGTAATCGGCAGCCGCCGTGACCCGTGCAATGCGCGCGTCCGCTTCAGCCTGATCAATCCGCCCCTGCCGCACGTTGTGCGCGTAGATCGCCGCCACGCTGTCCAGCGCCTGCTCAAGCATCTGCGGATTGTTGTCGACCCACTGCACCGGCACCCCGGCATTGGCCAGGCACATGACAATGCCACGGCCCATGGTGCCCGCGCCGATCACGGCAGCGCGCTGAATGTTGAACGGTGTCTGGCTCATAGTTGTTCTCTTGTTGGCGATCCAAAGTCAGACCTCACCATAGTCAGCCACCGGGCTTTTTTGAAATTTATTCCTGTGATGGGAGACATTCAGCGGATGGATCTAACCCGGTAAATGCGCCTCGGTCCAACTCCTCACATCGCCGTACGGATGATCCTCCAGCGCTGCAAACCCCGGAATCGACCGGGCCTTGAGCTTGGTAAACAGCGGCACGCTGATCCCGCACAAAAACCGCGTAACACGCTCCGCTGACGGAACGCTGCCGACGTGCTGTTCATGCCTGTGGATAAAATCACCGCACAGCGCCTCGAAGTTTTTATCCACAAGCGCCGGCAACTCCGGTGGTTCGGGCAGTCGCGCCACATGCCCGTGACACACCGAGCAATGCCCACACTGCTGCGGCGCGTTTTCATCACCGAAGTACTCGGCCAGGCGTTTACCCAGGCAGTGGTCGGTGGCGAACAGATCCAGCATGGCGTGAATCCGCGCGATCTCGGTGCGTTCGTGCCGAGTGAAACAATCATGCAGTTCGGCACTCAGCGCCTGACTGTCGAAATCCGTTTGCAGCAGGCTGTAGACCTCGGTCATCTGCTTGCTTTCCAGCTCGAGCCAACCCTTTTCCTGGAAGTAATCCAGCGCCTTGACCACCCGATTGCGCTCGGCTTGATGCTGCTCGTACAACGCATCGAAATTCACCGTAGCCCAAGTCCGCGCGCGGCTGGAGGTCTGGATGATCGCCGCGACGAAGTCCTTGCGCTCACCCTCGAAGCGGGCGAGCAAGTCTTCCGGCTCCAGCAAATACTTGAAGCGGTATTCGGCGTAATAGGCATAACGCGGGGCGATGATCCTGCGTAGCTCCAACTGCACCAGCAAGGTCTTGAGCGGCAACTGGCGAATGTTGCTCTGGTCGGCCAACGGCCCTAGCAGAAACTCCCATTGCCCCTCGGGCGCGGCGGCTTGCAATTCGTCGAGCACATGACGGATGCCGTCCAGTTCCGGTGTGTCGCCGTAGACGAAGTTTTCCAGCACATTGAGGCTGTCGCGGTTGGCCAATACCAGGCAGTCCGATGGCTGCCCGTCACGTCCGGCGCGGCCGATTTCCTGGCTGTAGTTTTCGATGGATTTGGGCAGGTCGAAATGCACCACGTTGCGGATGTCACTCTTGTCGATGCCCATGCCGAAGGCGATGGTGGCGACGATGCAATTGGACTGGCCGCCCATGAAGCGTTTCTGAATGGCTTCGCGCTTTTCGTGGGGTAAACCGGCGTGATAAGCCTCGGCCTGAATGCCATTACGACCCAGGTGTTCAGCGATGTGCTCGGCGGTTTTCTGCAAAGTGACGTAGACGATGCTCGGCTGGTCGGGACGCTCGCTCATCCATTCGACAAGGCGTCGGCGTTTGTCCTGACCGCGCACCGGTTCCACCAGCAAATTGAGGTTTGGCCGGTAGAAACCGGTAGTCACCACATCTTCAGGGGCAATGGCGAATTTCGCTTCCATGTCGGCGATTACTTTCGGAGTCGCAGTGGCGGTCAGCAACAATGCCTGAGGGATATTGAACTGACGCTGATAGTCCGGGAGCTTGAGGTAGTCAGGGCGGAAGTTATGGCCCCACTCCGAGATGCAATGCGCCTCGTCCACCACCAACAAAGAGATCGGCACCTGCTGCAAGAAATTGCGGAAGCGCTCGTTCTTCAGGCGCTCCACGGAAATCATCAATATCTTCAATTCGCCAGACTTGGCGCGCGCCATTACATCGCTGGCGTCGTCGCGGCTTTGAGCCGAATCGATACTGCCTGCCGAAATGCCATGGCGTTGCAGAAACGCCAATTGATCCTGCATCAACGCCAGCAACGGCGAAACCACCAGCGTCAGGTGCGGCAGCAAGACCGCCGACATCTGGTAACACAGGGACTTGCCTGAGCCCGTGGGGAAAATCGCCGCCGCCGAGCGCCCGGCCATCACTGCGCTGACCACCGCCTCCTGGCCTGGCCGAAACTGTGGATAGCCGAAAACCTGTTCCAGGGTGTTGTGCATAAGCTGTCACTCCGTTGACCGCTGCGAAGCCCAAAGCCTAGCCGGTGATCGCAGCGAGTCGAGAAAAGGTCGGGGGCAAAAACGATACGGGATGATACAGCGTCCATCAGGGTAAGCCTTCGCCACAGGTTGAAACAAACGGGGCACTTTGCCTCCCTGACGCCCGGCCCCATTCCAGCGGTAAGGTTCGCCTTCAAAAAATCACTATTCGTGAATGGTTCATCACGGCAGGAAGCCTGATGTGCACGGATACTCATGAAGGAACGACCATGCGTCAATTACCCCGTTTTTCAACCACCACCGCGCTTGCATTGCCATTGTTGTTGAGTGGATGCCTGACAACTCCCACGCAGCCCTCCATCGACCCTACCCAGTTCGAAACTCCGGAATATCAAGCCCAAAAGGGCTTGGCGATTGTTCAAGCATCAACCCTTTATGCCCGCGGCGGCACTGGCCAAGGCGTTGCCGTAGCGCTGGTCGACTCAGGCCTGAACAGCAACTTGCCGGAATTTCAGGGAAGGATCGCTGATCCGGGTTTTGACTATGTCGAGAACCGTACCGGCACCTTCGACCGGGTCGGTCACGGTACCCAGATGGCCGGCATTCTCGCCGCCAACAAGGATGACCAGGGAATGCACGGCATTGCATTCAACGCACTGCTGATCCCGTTCCGTTTCGGCGACGACAATGAGCCGTTTTTCTTCGACACGCAGATTGCTCAATCCTGGCAGGCCGGTTTCGACAAGGGGGCGCGCATCCTCAACAACTCGTGGGCCAACGCCATTCCAGCGACCGAGATCAATGAGGCGCGTTACAAGCAGGTCATGCCGGAGTCGTTGCTGACTGCCCGGAAACTGGTTCAGGACGGCGCTGTTTTTGTGTTCCCGACGGGTAACGAACTGAAACGAGAACCGCTGGCAGAACCCGGTTTACCAGTCGCCATTCCCGAACTGGAAAAGGGCTGGATCGCCGTAGTGGCACTAAAAAACGACGGCAGCGCCATCAATGCCAAATCCAACTATTGTGGTGTCGCGGCTGCCTGGTGCATCGCGGTACCTGGCGGCGATGCCGGCGCAGGACAAGGACTGCTGAGCACCAACAAGGACGGCAAATACGTACAGACCGCCGGCACTTCGCCTGCTGCCGCCATGGTCAGCGGTGCCCTTGCAGCATTGCAAAGCCGCTATCCCGAGCTCACCGCGCAGCAAGTCCGCGAACGCCTGCTGGCAACGGCGAACCGCACAGGTATCTATGCCAACAGTGAAGCATACGGTCGAGGATTGATGGATCTTGAAGCGGCCTCGCGCCAGGCTCCGGAATCCATGGTCGACTGAGCCGGGATGGGTGAGAGAGTGTCACCGGGATTTGCCATCGACAGCGTCAGGGCACCAATACCGCCACACGCAGCTGCTCATTTAACGCCTGCTCATGAAACACCTGGCTCTTGCTCGCCCACACCGCATGGGCCGGGCTGATTTCACCGGTGAACGCCGCCGCCAGCTGACGTAAATCAGCGACGCTTCGCACACGCGGACAGAACGGTTCGCCGTCGCAGTTCTGACTGGCATTGCGGTAAGTGGTCAGCAACCGATCCCACAATCCATCACGCACCTGGCGTACAGACTTGAGCTTCACTGCCTGCACGCCCAGACGCTGTTTCAGCCCCTGCTCGTCAAGCGATTCGCTGGCCAGCAACGCCTTGCCGAACATCAGCACCTCCGCGCGGGACGCGGTGTCCATGTTCGCCTGAGTGGTGAGGGCGTCCGGCCAACCGGTGCGGGCCATGTTGGCCAGCATCATCGAACTACCGGCGTCGGCCGCACCCGTCAAACGACAAACACCCGCCCACAACAACAAAACCGAGGCCATACGTAGCCACTGCATACCTAATTCCCTTTAAGTGCCTAACCAGGCATTTTCGAAATGCCCTACAGATTCTGGCGGGCACCATACAGAGGTTTACTGCGCCACGCCTGATAAACACGTAGGAAACTTCATCTGTAAGGGTTTCGGTCAAAAAAACCTCGGGAAACGCGTAGGGCCAATGCCCGAAGACCAGTAAATCCCCTACACACTCTGTCGATTGCGGCTGTATTGCCGCAGCACGCCGTCCCCTTCATAGTTTTCGGCGCGGCTGAAACAGTGTGTCGGCCTGCCCGACTTCCCAAAGGACTGCTCACGATGCAAGACCGCTATCGCCCCCTCAAAAGCAGCTACAGCGACACCCCGGTTCTGGTCATCGACACCGAGGCCGACCCACACGAAATCCTCGACGCCGCCCGCCAACGCATCCACGCCGCCAGCGACCTGCTCGAAACGCTTTACTGCCTGTGCTTCAAACAGGCGGACGCGAGCGACATTCCCAACATCGTCAATGCCCTCTACCTGCTGACCCAGGACGGCAACGAACTCCTCGAAATCGCCCACCAACGCCTGCCAAAAATCACCGCAGGTTAATGCCCCCGGCGCAATCCCCTGTGGGAGCGAGCCTGCTCGCGATGAACGATAACGCGGTGTGCCTGACTAAAAATTTCGGCTGGGGATAACTCCGTAGGCAACGCCCTATCAAAGCTTCATCCCGGTCCTACAAAAGAAGACACCTTGTCGCCTATCGCTAACAGGCGACTGGTATCTATAGTCGGATGGTCGCTGCCAAATCAGCGACTCGGGTTTGGTCACCTGAATTTGAGAGAAAACTTACGCATGCCCTTGTATGCTGCCGACTTCTTTTGTGTCGGCACGCTTTATGGCGGCTGTGTTTGGGACGCTTCTGCGTACCCGGGTTTTCTCTCCCTGGTTGACCAACCTGAACACAGTCCGCCACCCATCGTTTGGTCACGATAGTGGCGGGTCCTCAGCTACATAAAAGAGAGATTTTAAATGAATACTTGGAACCCGCTCACAGATCGCTACCGCCCCCTCGAAACCAACCTCACCGATTCCCCGCCCCTGATCATCGACACAGAAGCCAACCCGCAAGACATCCTCGAAGCCGCCCTCCAGCGCATCCGAGCCTCCAGCGAACTACTCCGAACCCTGCACTGCCAAAGCTTCGAGCAAGGCGATATAGAAGACATCCCCCACATCACCCACGCGCTCTACCTCCTGACCCAGGACGGCTGCGACCTGCTAAAAGTCGCCCAGCAACGAATGATGGGCTGGAAAGCCCCCGCCTGACGTCGAGTGAACAGATCGTTCTCACGTTCTGCGTGAGAACGGTCAAACGGCGTTGAAAGCCGCCATCGAACACTGGAGGTAACCATGAGCAAGTTTTTTGATGAGCTGATGGAAAGCGTTCAACAGATGGACGAGATCTTACTGGGTGAGCGTCAACCTTCCCGCGAATCCCACGTTGATGCGTTGCAAGCCAAACAAAATCGTAAGGATATCGATATGACCGAGGCCAATAAGGGACAACGCACCATGAACCTCGCCCCCAACTTCCCCGACGACCACACCATGCACCTGCTCATGCAGCTGCTACACGAAGAGCTCGGCCTGCCCGAACGCAAAACCATCAACCTCACCACCTCGATCAACTTCGACTTAGGTTGCGATGGCGCTGATGCGCAGAATTTGATGGAAGCGCTGGAAGAACAGTTTGGGATCGACTTCATCGACTACGACGCTTATCGCTACTTCCAACCGGAAGGGTTTGATGTGTTTCAAAAGCGCCGGGCGAAGGGGCGCGGTGACAAAGTCCCGCTAACCATCGGAATGCTTTACCAGGCGATCAAAGTGCAGCGGTGGGAAACACAGGAATTGGAAGGCATCTAGCCGAACGCGTAAGTGCCATTATTCTGGTCGTTTAGTGACTTTTTGGCTGGAATAATGGCAGTTACGGTGTGCCTGACAGTCTGAATTGCACATACAAAAAAGCCGCCCCAAAAGGGCGGCTTTCTCATTACATCAAACCAATCTTACAACTTCGGCCCAGCCGCCTTGATCGCGTCGCTCACTTCGAACTTCTTGAAGTTCTCAACAAACAACCCGGCCAGTGCTTTTGCCGATTCATCGTAAGCAGCCTTGTCAGCCCAGGTATTACGTGGGTTCAACAGGCCAGTCTCAACGCCCGGTACGGCCAGTGGCACGTCGAGGTTAATGGTGTCGAGGTGTTCGGTTTCAGCACCGATCAACGCGCCGCTCTGGATCGCTGCGATCACGCCGCGAGTGGTCGGGATGTTGAAGCGTTTGCCGACGCCGTAGCCGCCGCCGGTCCAGCCGGTGTTGACCAGATAGACCTTGGAGCCGAAGCCGCGGATGCGTTTGATCAGCAGTTCTGCGTATTCGCCGGCCGGACGCGGGAAGAACGGTGCGCCGAAGCAGGTGGAGAAGGTCGACTTGATGCCGCTGCCGGAACCCATTTCGGTCGAGCCCACCAGAGCGGTGTAGCCGGACAGGAAGTGGTAGGCCGCTTGTTCTTCGCTGAGGATCGAGACTGGCGGCAGTACGCCGGTCAGGTCGCAGGTCAGGAAGATCACAGCGTTTGGCTCGCCACCGAGGTTTTTCTCGGAACGCTTGGCAACGTGCTCCAGCGGGTAGGCGGCGCGGCTGTTCTGGGTCAGGCTGACATCGGCGTAGTCGGCGTGCTTGGCGTCGTCGATCACGACGTTTTCCAGGACTGCGCCGTGCTTGATGGCTTTCCAGATGACCGGCTCGTTCTTCTCGGACAGGTCGATGCACTTGGCGTAGCAGCCGCCTTCGATGTTGAAGACAACGCCCTCGCCCCAGCCGTGTTCGTCGTCACCGATCAGGTAACGGCTTTCGTCGGCGGACAGGGTGGTTTTACCGGTGCCCGACAGGCCGAAGAACAGGGTTACGTCGCCTGCTTCGCCGATGTTGGCTGCGCAGTGCATTGGCAGCACGTCGGAAGCCGGCAGCAGGAAGTTCTGCACCGAGAACATGGCTTTCTTCATTTCACCGGCGTAACGCATGCCGGCAATCAGCACTTTCTTCTGTGCGAAGTTGAGGATCACGCAACCGTCGGAGTTGGTGCCGTCACGCTCTGGCACACATTCGAAGTTGGCAACGTTGAGCACTTGCCACTCATCACGACCCGCCGGGTTGTACTTTTCCGGGTTGATGAACAGGCAACGACCGAACAGGTTCTGCCAGGCAGTCTGAGTGGTCATCTTCACGGCCAGGTAGTGGTCTTCAGACGCACCTACATGCACGTGGGAAACGAAATGCTCTTGCGCGTTGTTGAACGCCTCGACGCGAGCCCACAGGGCATCGAACTTGTCGGCCGGGAACTTGCGGTTGATCGGGCCCCAGGCGATGGCGGCCTGGGTGGTCGGCTCTTCAACGATGAAACGATCGACTGGCGAGCGGCCGGTACGGTGACCGGTGCGAACAACCAGTGCGCCGGTATCGGCAAGCTCGCCTTCACCGCGACTCAGAGCTTCTTTTACCAGATCATCAACACTCAGATCGGTGTACACGGCGTTATTGGCTTGCGTCATGAGATTCCCCGTCGGCCAGTGGCCGAGTGTGCTCCAAACGTTTTGTAGTAGAAAGTCGTGCACTACTACCGCGACAAAAAGTGGGCCGGATTATGCCAGAAACGCCCAAAAATAGTAGGGCCCTCCCGTCGTAACGGCGTTATTCCGGCGCTAAGCAGTGAATTTACCTGCGCTGAACCGTTTTAGTGACGGGTATCTGACGGCGTGTCAACGCCCGCGCCGGCGAATAATTGAGCAATATCGGCGGCGTCGAACAGGTAACGTTCATTGCAGAACTGACAGTCGACTTCGATGTTGCCACCGTGTTCGACGACCAGGCTCTGCGCATCTTCCAGACCCAAACTGACCAGAGCATTGGCAGAACGTTCGCGCGAGCAGCTGCAACGGAAGCGCAGTTTCTGCACATCGAACAGGCGGACCTGCTCTTCGTGGTAAAGACGATGGAGCACGGTTTCGTTGTCCAGGCTCAGCAGTTCATCGGCGGTCAGCGTGCCGCCCAACGCGGTGAGGTGCTGCCAACTGTCGGCGCGTTCTTCTTCGTCTTTCAGACGGTCGGCGGGCAGTTGCTGCAGCAGCAGGCCGCGAGCGCGACGGCCATCGGCGTACAACCAGAAACGCGTGCCCACCTGCTGGGACATGACGAAGTAATTAGTGAAGCACTCCGACAGGGTTTCGCCATCCAGGTCGACGATGCCCTGGTAACGCTGACCTTGAGTCGGGTCAACGGTCAGCGCCAATACGCCGTTAGGCATCAGGTCGGCGAGGGTTGCGTCAGGGGCGATCTGGTCGGCCTCATAACGCGCCAGACCACGAATATCGCGTTCGCTGGAACATTCGATCATCAGCAATGGAATCGGGCCGTCGGAACGCGCCTGGAGAATCAGCAACCCATCAAACTTCAACGTACCGACCAGCAAAGACGCCGCGGCCATCAGTTCGCCAAGGAGTTGCGCGACCGGCTCCGGATACGGGTGTTTGGCCAGCACTTCGGCGTAGCTGCGCTCCAACGCAACCAGCTCGCCGCGGGTGTCGCTGTCATCGAAGATGAAGCGTTGGGTGTAGTCGGTATCCGGTAGATCGGTCATAGGTCTGGGTATCTGAAGTAAATGACAAAAAGGTTACAAAACGTGAAAAACGCGCCTCTGCAGCACCATTTTGGTGCGCACTGTTCAGCCATGGGAGGCATTTTATGAACAATCCGGGTTTGTTCCAAGCAAGGTGGAACGTCCGCCGGTTGGCGTTATGCAATTTTGTACCGCTGGCGCTGCTGGCCTTCTGGTTATGGCCTACAGGTCAGATGCTGTGTGGGATTTTCGACGAGTGGCTTTTCCACCAACTCAATTCGCAACTGGCGACTCACCCGATATGGCTGCACAGTTGGGCAATTGCAAGTCTGCGCCCATTCGATGCAGTGGTCGGTGGGATTCTGCTGGCACTGCTGATCAAGAGTGGCTGGGTGTTCAAAGCGGTTGAGGTGCGCCGGGCGTTTTTCGGTTTTTTCGCGGTGCTGCTGTTGATGCTGTTTATCCGTCTGCTGTTTTCCAAACTTGCGGGTTACATGGGCTGGCAGCACAGCAGCCCGTCGATGATGATCGACAGCGCCATCCGGATGAGCGACTACTTTCCGGGGCTTGAGAAAACCTGGGAATTGAAGGACCGCTCGACCCAGAGCTTTCCGGGCGACCATGCTTCGGTGCTGCTGATTTGGGCGTTGTTCATGACGGTGTTCAGCCGCTCTGCCTGGCAAACATGGGTGATCTGGGGATTGGCACTGCTGTTCATGATGCCGCGTCTGGTGGCCGGCGCTCATTGGGGCCAAGGTCACTGTGGGAGCGGGCTTGCCCGCGAAGACGTCAGCCCGAACGACACAGCATCCACTGACTGACTCACTCGTCGTTGCTGCTCCCACGAAATTTAAACAAGTCCCGCCGCTGCTTCTTGCTTGGCTTGCCGTCAGTGCTCACGCCCAGCGAACCCGCCTTGCGCATCGCCGCAGCCGCTTCGCGCTTGGCGATACTGGCTTCGGTTTCGGCGTACAACGTCTGCGCCTCCGGCGCACCACGGCGCACTATCGATAGCGCCTGGACCACCACCGTGCGCTCCTCGAACCCTACTCGAATCTGAAACTCGTCGCCGATCCGCGGCTCCTTGCCCGGTTTGCAGCGCTCGCCCCGACAATGCACCTTGCCGCTTTCAATTGCCGCTTTCGCCAAGGCACGAGTTTTATAAAAACGTGCAGCCCATAACCATTTATCGAGACGGACCTTGTCGTCCTCTTCCTGTTTTTGTGCCATATGAATTCCTCTTTCGGCCAATAGTCGGAACTGTACTACCGTTTCTGTCGGGCGCAAGAACTCGGCCCTCCAGATAGAATGTGATCTTGGCCGGCTGACCGGCATGGAGTGATCGAGTGACTATATTTCCATCTTCATTGACTTCAACCCAGGGCGGTTGCCAGGGTTGCCAGCAAAGCGAGCCGCTGGGCTTCGATTTTGCCTTTGCCTACCAACCGATCGTCGACTTGCGAGACCGGTCGATTTTCGCCCATGAAGCCCTGGTACGTGGGGTTGCCGGAGAAGGTGCACTGTCAGTGCTCGATCAGGTCACTGATGAGAATCGCTACCGTTTCGACCAGCTCTGCCGGACCCGCGCCATTGGAGGTGCGGCGAATTTGAATATGCAGACACATTTGTCGATCAACTTCATGCCCAACGCCGTGTACCGCCCGGAGCTGTGTATTCGCAGCACGCTGGAGGCCGCGAAAACACACAACTTCCCCATCGACCGGCTGATTTTCGAAACCCTGGAAAGCGAGCACGTAGATAACTATCGCCATTTGACTAATATTCTGCGTGAATACCGCGAATTCGGCTTCAAGACCGCCATCGACGATTTCGGCGCGGGCTACTCGGGGCTCAATCTGCTGGCTGATTTCCAACCGGACCTGATCAAACTCGACATGGCACTGATCCGCGATGTCGACCGCGATCGTGTTCGTCAGGCTATCGTTCGGGGGATTGTCACAATCTGTGCGGAGTTGGACGTTACAGTCATCGCCGAAGGCATCGAAAGCGCTGGAGAACGGGATTTCCTGGCGGACTGTGGAATTTTTCTGATGCAGGGTTACTGGTTCGCCAAACCTGCATTCAAAGCGTTGCCTCAGGTATCGCCTGAAGCCTGGACGCGATAATCGCCGGTTTTTCCTATTGAAGACATTTGACCATTTGACCGTTATCGGTCTGCGCGAGTGGGTGGCGCTCCCTGATCTGGGGGTAGCGGGCCTGCGAGCAAAAATCGACACCGGCGCCAGCACCTCCAGCCTGCACGCCACCGATATCGAGCCGTTCGAGCGCGAAGGCGAGAACTGGGTGCGTTTCACGGCGCACCTGGGCACGGTGGTGCAACTGCGTCACCGACGCTGCGAAGCGCCGCTGGTGACGATGAAAACCATCAAGAGCTCCAACGGCCATGCGCAGAAGCGTTACGTGGTCAGCACCACCCTGGCCCTCGGTGATCGGGTCTGGCGGGTCGAGTTCACCCTCGCCTGCCGCAAATCCATGCGTTATCGCCTGCTACTTGGCTCCAAAGCCCTGATCGACGGCCAACTGGTGGTCAATCCGGGTATTAAATATGTACAAGACAAGCCGGTGTTCCCGGTATCTACCTCCTCCACAGGTGTTGCATGAAGATCGCTGTGCTGTCGCGGAACCCGCGTCTGTATTCCACTCGTCGTCTGGTCGAAGCCGGTACCGAGCGTGGCCATGAAATGGTGGTGATCGACACCCTGCGCGCCTACATGAACATTGCCAGCCACAAGCCGCAGATCCACTACCGCGGCAAGCCACTGGAAGGTTTCGACGCGGTGATTCCGCGGATCGGTGCGTCGGTAACGTTCTATGGCTGCGCAGTGCTGCGTCAGTTTGAAATGATGGGGGTGTTCCCACTTAACGAATCGGTGGCCATTGCCCGCTCGCGGGACAAACTGCGTTCGCTGCAATTGCTCTCGCGCCGCGGGATCGGTTTGCCGGTCACCGGGTTTGCACACTCGCCGGATGACATTCCCGACTTGATCGACATGGTCAACGGCGCGCCGCTGGTGATCAAGGTGCTGGAAGGCACCCAAGGCATCGGCGTGGTGCTGTGTGAAACCGCGACGGCGGCGGAATCGGTGATCGAGGCGTTCATGGGCCTCAAGCAAAACATCATGGTTCAGGAATACATCAAGGAAGCCGGCGGTGCGGATATTCGCTGCTTCGTGGTCGGTGACAAGGTGATCGCGGCGATGAAGCGTCAGGCCAAGCCGGGGGAGTTTCGCTCCAACCTGCATCGCGGTGGCAGCGCCAGTCTGATCAAGATCACCCCGGAAGAACGCATGACCGCATTGCGCGCGGCGAAGGTGATGGGGCTGGCGGTGGCGGGCGTGGATATCCTGCGTTCCAATCATGGGCCTCTGGTGATGGAAGTAAATTCGTCGCCGGGTCTGGAAGGGATTGAGACCACCACCGGGAAGAATGTGGCGGGGATCATCATCGAGCATCTTGAGAAGAATGGTGGGCCGAACATGACGCGGACCAAAGGCAAGGGTTAATCCCTGAATCATGTGGCGGCAGGGAAGCCGCCTTTGCGGGCAAGCCCGCTCCCACAGTGTTCGGTGTCGGTCACAAGTTCTGTATCCACCATAAATCACTGTGGGAGCGGGCTCGCCCGCGAAGGGGCCATCAGCCCAACCGGAACTACCCGCGTTTAAACCGCATCCCGAGGCAGCATCAACCCCAACGGTAACCGCACCCGCGCTTCCAGCCCACCGCCAGTACGGTTTCGCAACTCAACATTGCCGCCATGCATCGAAGCAATCCGCTTCACGATGGCCAACCCCAAGCCAGTCCCCTTCCCGCCTCGAGCACGATCCCCCCGGGTAAACGGATTGAAGATCGCCTCCAGCTCCGACGGATCAATCCCCGCCCCACGGTCCATGACGCTCAGCACCACATACGGAGCGCTGACATCCCCGGACACATAAGCCGCCACCTCAACACCGCTGCCGGCATGATGCAACGCGTTGCCGATCAGGTTATTCAGCAGCCGCTTCATCGACACCCGCCGCAACGGGAACGGCTGAATCGGCTCCAGGCGCAGGCGTACTTTCTCTTCATTCTGGTTGTAAGGCGCAGCGACTTCACGCACCAGGTCGGTCAAGTCCACCTCTTCCACGGACTCATCACGGCCATCGCGGATGAACGCGAGAAACTGGTCGAGAATCGCGTCCATGTCCTCAATGTCACGCACCATGTCGTCCGTCAGGTCGCTGTGGTCGCCCATCAGTTCCAGCGACAGGCGCAATCGCGTCAGTGGTGTACGCAAGTCATGGGACACCCCGGCCAGCATCAGCTCGCGCTCGCGGCCGGCCTGTTCGACGTCTTCAGCCATCTGGTTGAAGGCACGATAAACCTCGGTCATCTCGCTTGGCGTATCGCTGATCGGCAGACGCACACTACGGCCCTGGCCGAGTTGCCTCGCGGCATAGACCAAGCGTTTCAAAGGTTGATTGAGCTGACTGACGAAGATCCACGCCGAGGCGGTGGAGAGCAAGCCGATGGCGAGGAACCAGCCGAGTACGTTCCAGATTTTCTGGCCACGCAAAGGATGCGGATACAGCGGCACTTTCAGCCAGCCATCACCCAGACTTGGCGCTCGAACCCACAGCGCCGGCGGTGAGTGCATGCGCAATCGCACCTCGGTGTCGGCACCGAGCTCAGCCTGCATCTGCCGCTGATAGATCTCGCTGTAAGGCCAGTGTTGCTCGCCTTCCGGCACACCGGTGCCCACCACCCGGATCAGGGTCGCGGCTTCGGCAATCTTGTCGCGGTTGTTTTCATCGGCCGCCCAATAGGCGCGCAGCGTCAGGGCGACGCCATGGCTGTATTGACGGTCCACCAGCACGTCTTCGTTCATCAACAGATAAACCAGGGTCAGCGCCTTGGAGAACAGGACGACAATCAGCACCAGCCACAGGGTGCGGGAGAAGAAACTCTGGGGGAACCAAACCGGGGTTTTCATGAATAACCGCTACACACTTGCAGGAGCGAGCCATGCTCGCATATTGCGGATCGCGAGTCTGCGGACACTATCATCCGCACGACCCGCTCCTACAAATCGCCGATCACTTGGTGGCGGCGCCATCCGGAACGAACACGTAGCCCACGCCCCAGACAGTCTGGATATAACGCGGCTTGGACGGATCAGGCTCGATCATCCGGCGCAGACGGGAAATCTGCACATCGATGGAACGCTCCAGGGCATCCCACTCGCGGCCACGGGCCAGGTTCATCAGTTTGTCGCGAGTCAGTGGCTGACGCGCGTTCATGACCAATGCCTTGAGCACCGCAAACTCACCGGTGGTGAGCATGTGCACTTCGTCTCCGCGCTTCAGTTCGCGGGTCGCCAGCGACAGTTCGTAGTCACCGAAGGTCACGCTTTCGTCTTCGCTGCCCGGCGCACCCGGCACCGGTGCTGCCTGACGACGCAGGACCGCTTTGACCCGTGCCATCAGCTCGTCCGGGTTGAACGGCTTGGCCAGGTAATCGTCAGCGCCCAGTTCGAGGCCCTTGATGCGGCTCAGCTCGTCGCCCTTGGCGGTGAGCATGATGATCGGAATCTGATTGTTCGCGCCGCGCAGACGGCGGCAGGCGGTCAAACCGTCTTCGCCGGGCAGCATCAGGTCGAGGACGACCAGGTTGAACACTTCACGCGCCAGCAGGCGGTCCATTTGTTCGGTGTTCGGTACGGCGCGGGCACGGTAGCCCTTGCTGACGAAAAAGCGCTCCAGCAGGCTGCTGAGCCCCGGATCGTCGTCAACAATAAGAATTTTTTCGCCTTCAGCAATGTTTGCAGTGCTGCTCATTAGATGCTCCTTTGATCTCGGCGCGCATTATGGCGTAGCTGCCGTTATACGCACCGTGTGCATTGTTAGCAGATTTTTCCTTCACCGCCAGGAATCCGGGCATTGTGCCTACAGCCTGTGTTGCCCCTGAATGATAGAACGCTGGTTATAATGCGCGGCCTTTTGTGTCAGGCAACGTCTGATCGTTACCGTAGTGGCGGCTTTTTATTTTCATCGCCACGGCAGTAATTGTTCGATTTCACGGGTCAACGGGATGCCTGTTGATCCAGGTAGCGGCGCAGGCCAGGCCGCTCAACCAGTCTCGCCGAGCCTTTATCCCTGCGCCTGCGAGCCTGCTTTCACAATTTGTCAGGTGGTTTTATGGACAGCATCAACAGCCGCATCGCCGAGGAACTCGGTGTACGCCCACAACAGGTCGAAGCGGCCGTCGCGCTACTCGATGAAGGCTCTACCGTTCCCTTCATCGCCCGTTACCGGAAAGAAGTGACCGGCAGCCTCGATGACATCCAGTTGCGTCATCTGGAAGAGCGTCTGCGCTACCTGCGAGAACTCGACGAACGGCGCATCAGCATCCTCGCCAGCATCGAAGAGCAAGGCAAGCTGACCCCGCAACTTGAGCGCGACATCAAGCTCGCCGACACCAAGACCCGCCTCGAAGACTTGTACTTGCCGTACAAGCAGAAGCGCCGCACCAAGGGCCAGATTGCCCTGGAAGCCGGCCTCGGCGAACTGGCCGACGGTCTGTTCAACGACCCCTCGCTGGCCCCGGACACCGAAGCCGCACGGTTCATCAACGCCGAAAAAGGCGTGGCCGATGTGAAGGCGGCCCTCGAAGGCGCCAAGTACATCCTCATGGAACGCTTCGCCGAAGACGCCGGCCTGCTGGACAAGCTGCGCAGCTATTTGAAGCAGGAAGCCACCCTCAGTGCCCGCGTGATCGCCGGCAAGGAAGAGGAAGGCGCCAAGTTCCGCGACTATTTCGAACACGACGAACCGCTGAAAAGCATGCCGTCGCACCGTGCGCTGGCGATTTTCCGTGGCCGCAACGAAGGCATCCTGAGCTCCGCGCTGAAAGTCGGCGACGAGCTGCCGGGCACCATGCACCCATGCGAAGGCATGATCGGTCAGCAATTCGGCATTCAGAACCAGAACCGCGCCGCCGATAAATGGCTGGGCGAAGTGGTGCGCTGGACCTGGAAAGTGAAGCTTTACACGCATTTGGAAACCGATCTGCTAGGCGAGCTGCGCGATGGCGCGGAAACCGAAGCGATCAACGTGTTCGCGCACAACCTGCACGACTTGCTGCTGTCGGCACCGGCCGGCCCGCGTGCCACCCTAGGCCTCGACCCGGGCCTGCGCACCGGCTGCAAGGTCGCCGTAGTCGATGCCACCGGCAAACTGCTGGATCACGCCACGGTTTACCCGCACGTGCCGCACAACAAGTGGGACCAGACCCTCGCGATTCTCGCCGCCCTGTGCGCCAAGCATTCGGTAGACCTGATCGCCATCGGCAACGGCACCGCCAGCCGCGAAACCGATAAACTGGCCGCTGAGCTGATCAAAAAATACCCAGCGATGAAGATGACCAAAGTCATGGTCTCCGAGGCCGGCGCATCGGTTTACTCGGCGTCGGAACTGGCTTCCAAGGAATTCCCGGACCTCGACGTGTCGATCCGTGGCGCGGTGTCTATCGCCCGTCGCTTGCAGGATCCACTGGCCGAACTGGTGAAGATCGATCCTAAATCCATCGGCGTCGGCCAGTACCAGCACGACGTGTCGCAGCTGAAACTGGCCCGCGGCCTGGACGCCGTGGTCGAGGACTGCGTAAACGCCGTGGGCGTGGACGTGAACACCGCGTCCGTGGCGCTGCTGGCCCGTATCTCCGGCCTCAATGCGACCCTGGCGCAGAATATCGTCAGCCACCGTGACGAGCACGGCGCGTTCAAAACCCGTGCGGCGTTGAAGAAAGTTGCGCGTCTGGGCGAGAAAACGTTCGAGCAGGCGGCTGGTTTCCTACGTGTGATGAACGGCGACAACCCGCTGGATTCGTCCGCCGTTCACCCGGAAGCCTATCCGCTGGTGCAGCGCATTGCCGCTGAAACCGACCGCGACATTCGTTCGCTGATCGGCGACGCCAGCTTCCTCAAGCGCCTCGATCCGAAGAAGTACACCGACGAAACCTTCGGTCTGCCAACGGTCACCGACATCCTGCAAGAACTGGAAAAACCGGGCCGCGACCCACGCCCCGAGTTCAAGACCGCCGAGTTCCAGGAAGGCGTCGAAGACCTCAAGGATCTTGAACTGGGAATGATCCTCGAAGGCGTGGTGACCAACGTGACCAACTTCGGCGCGTTCGTTGACATCGGCGTGCATCAGGACGGTTTGGTGCATATCTCCGCGCTTTCGGAGAAGTTCATCAAGGATCCTCGGGAAGCGGTGAAGGCCGGTGACGTGGTGAAAGTGAAGGTCATGGAAATCGACATCCCGCGCAAACGCGTTGGCCTGTCGATGCGCATGAGCGACACGCCGGGCGAGAAAATCGACGGTGCCCGTGGCGCGCGTCCGGGGTCGGCGCCGCGCCAATCCCAGAACACTGCACCGCGCAAGGAAACCACGGCAGCGGCCCCGGCCAACAACGCCATGGCTTCGCTGTTCGCCAACGCCAAAACGTTGAAGAAACGCTGATGGACATTCCTGCCGGGCTGACCGAAAGCGCTTTTTTCAAGCTGCTGGGGTGTCGCTTGCACAGCCTGGAGACCGGGGTGGCGCAAGTCGCCCTGGGGCTTGCGCCAGAACTGCGCAATCGCGGCGGCAAGCTGCACGGCGGGGCTTTGTTCAGTCTGGTGGACATCGCCATGGGGCTGGCCTGCTCCAGCACCCACGGCTTTGACCAGCAGAGCGCGACCATCGAGTGCAAGATCAACTACATTCGCGCCGTTTCTGATGGCGAAGTGATTTGCACGGCGCGGGTAATCCACCCGGGCCGACGCACGCTGGTGGTCGAGGCCGACGTGATGCAGGGCGACAAACTCGTCGTAAAAGCACAAGGCACGTTCGCTGTCCTGTAGCTAGCCGTCATCGATTTGAGTTAATTTCGGCGCTATGAAAACCTGTGGGAGCGGCGCACCGCCGCTCCCACAGGGATTGTGGCGACTTGGCTGACTGACATTGGTCTGTACGGCTCAAAAACCAGGCGAAAACGCCAGTTTTAACTTCACCCTTGTAGACCGTCTTGCCCACCCCCATATTGGGGCGACTGACGCGTGAAGGAATCCAACTTGAGCGAACTTCTCAACCGCCGCCTGGCTCTGCTCGGCGAGCGCGCTAACCTCTCTCTGCTCGAACAGTGCCTTCACGGCATCGAACGTGAATGCCTGCGCGTGACCGGCGAAGGTCGCCTGGCGCAAACGCCGCACCCGGAAGCATTGGGTTCCGCGCTGACCAACGAACAAATCACCACCGACTATTCCGAGTCGCTGCTGGAGTTCATCACGCCCGCCCTGCCCGACCCGGCTGAAACCCTGGCGAGCCTGGACAGGATTCACCGTTTTGCCTACAGCAAGCTCGGCAACGAGTACCTGTGGAGTCCGTCGATGCCGTGCCCGCTGCCGGCCGAGGAAGACATCCCGATTGCCTATTACGGCACCTCCAACATCGGTCAGCTCAAGTACGTCTACCGCAAGGGCCTGGCCCTGCGCTACGGCAAGACCATGCAGTGCATCGCCGGGATTCACTACAACTTTTCCCTGCCGGAAAAACTCTGGCCGCTGCTCAAACAGGCGGAAGGCTTTGTCGGTACTGACCGCGACTATCAGTCGTCGGCCTACATCGCGCTGATCCGCAACTTCCGTCGCTACAGCTGGCTGCTGATGTACCTGTTCGGTGCTTCGCCAGCGCTGGACGCCGGTTTCCTGCGCGGTCGCTCGCACCAGTTGGAACAGCTGGACCCGGACACCTTGTACCTGCCGTACGCCACCAGCCTGCGCATGAGCGACCTCGGTTACCAGAGCAACGCCCAGGCCGGTCTGACGCCGTGCTACAACGACTTGGCGAGCTACACCGACAGCCTGCGCAAGGCAGTCGCCACACCGTATGCGCCATATGTCGAAATCGGCACGCATCAGGACGGTGAGTGGGTTCAGCTCAACACCAACATCCTGCAGATCGAAAACGAGTACTACTCCAACATCCGCCCGAAACGCGTGACCTACACCGGCGAGCGGCCGATTCAGGCGCTGGTAGCCCGTGGCATTCAGTACGTCGAAGTGCGTTGCCTGGACATCAACCCGTTCCTGCCGATGGGCATCGACCTGCCGGAGTCGCGATTCCTCGACGCATTCCTGTTGTACTGCGCGCTGAACGACAGTCCGCTGCTGACCAATAATTCGTGCGGCAATGCCACTTCGAACTTCCTCAGCGTGGTCAAGGAAGGTCGCCGTCCGGGCCTGCAACTGCAACGAGACGGTCAACCGGTTGACCTGAAAGAGTGGGCAGGCGAGTTGCTGGAGAAGATTGCGCCACTGGCGGCCTTGCTGGATCAGAGCCATGGCGGCGATGCCCATAGCAAAGCGCTGGACGCGCAACTGGCCAAGGTCAAGGACCCGGCCCTGACGCCTTCGGCCCAGGTACTGGCGGCGATGGCCGAGCACAAGGAAAGCTTCAGCCAGTTCTCCCTGCGTCAGAGCCAGGCCCATGCGGAATATTTCCGTAGCGAGCCTTTGAGCAGCGACGACCAGGCGAAATTCGAAGAGCGCGCACGCTCGTCGCTGGCTGAGCAAGTGGAGCTGGAACAGAACGAAGTCGGCGATTTCGATGTGTTTGTCGGCTCGTATCAGGCAAGCATTCTGGCGATCAGCAACTAACCTCAGAAGGTCCTGCGGACCTATCGCCAGCAAGCTGGCTCCTACACAGATTCGGGATCGCCACCAAATGCGCGCCCGACACAAAACCTTGTAGGAGCCGGCTTGCCAGCGATGGCGGCCTTGGATTCGCCACAAGGCTCAAGGGCCCGATTGCCGACAAGCAGTCACCTACAGGGCGCTGCGCGATAATGGCACTTAGAATTTTCCGCTCATAAGCTAATTCTAAAAAGTTATTTATTTTTGGATTCTTAGATCATTTAGTCTCCTTTTCACGCCGACTCTCGGTCCGCCTGACAAGGAGCTTCCCCATGAAACTGCATTTCCCTCTTCGCCTCCTGGCGGCCGCGTCTTTGGCTGCGGCGAGTTTCTTTGCCCAGGCGGCTGACGTGACTGTCGCCTACCAGACCACCGTGGACCCGGCGAAAGTCGCCCAGGCTGACGGCGCTTACGAAAAAGCCACCAACGCCAAGATCGACTGGCGCAAATTCGACAACGGTGCCGACATCATCGCCGCCATCGCTTCCGGCGACGTGCAGATCGGCTACCTCGGTTCCAGCCCCCTGACGGCTGCAATCACCCGTAAAGTCCCGGTTGAAACCTTCCTCATTGCCACCCAGATCGGCGCCGCCGAAGCGCTGGTCGCCCGCGACGGTTCCGGGATCAAAACGCCGCAAGACCTGATCGGCAAGAAAATCGCCGTGCCGTTCGTTTCCACCGGTCACTACAGCCTGCTCGCCGCGCTGAAACACTGGAACATCGACCCGTCGAAAGTCACCGTGCTCAACCTTGCCCCGCCAGCCATCATCGCGGCGTGGAAACGCGGTGACATCGACGCCACTTACGTCTGGGACCCAGCGCTCGGCGTGGCCAAGGAAAACGGCAAAGTGCTGATCACCTCCGGCGAACTGGCCAAGTTCGGCGCACCGACTTTCGACGCATGGATCGTGCGCAAAGACTTCGCCCAGAAACACCCGGAAATCGTCACCGCGTTCGCCAAGGTCACCCTCGACGCCTACGCCGATTACCGCAAAGACCCGAAAGCCTGGCTCGCCAATCAAACCAACGTCGACAAACTGGTGAAGCTGTCTGGCGCCAAGGCCAGCGACATTCCGCTGCTGCTGCAAGGCAACGTCTACCCGCTGGCGGCTGATCAGGTAATCACCCTCGGCGCGCCGACCACCAAAGCCATCACCGACACCGCCGTGTTCCTCAAGGAACAAGGCAAGGTCGAGGCCGTGCTGCCGGACTACGCGCCGTATGTCAGCGCCAAGTTCATCACTAACTGATCGGGAGTTATTTGCGATGGCCTTGCTTCAGCTGGAGCGCATCAGCGCACAGTACCCCGGCAGCCCGGAACCGGTGCTGGCGGATATTTCCTTGAGCCTTGGGCCCCAGCAATTGCTGGTGGCCCTCGGCCCGTCCGGCAGTGGCAAGACTTCGCTGTTGAACCTGATTGCCGGTTTTGTAGAGCCTAGCGCCGGGCGCATCACCCTCGATGGCGTGCCGGTCAAAGGCCCGAGCGCGGAACGTGGCGTGGTGTTTCAGGATGACGCGTTGCTGCCTTGGCAGGACGTGCTGGCCAACGTCGGTTTCGGTCTGGAACTGGCGGGTATTTCCCGTGACAAACGCGAAATCCGCGCTCGGGAAATGCTCGCCCTGGTTGATCTGTCCGGTTTCGAGCACCGCCGTATCTGGCAGCTTTCCGGCGGCCAGAAGCAGCGTGTTGGCCTGGCCCGTGCGCTCGCCGCTGATCCTCGCGTGTTGCTGATGGACGAACCTTTCGGCGCCCTCGATGCCTTCACCCGCGAACAGATGCAAGAGCTGCTATTGCAGGTCTGGCAGCGCACCGCCAAACCCGTATTCCTGATTACCCACGACATCGAAGAAGCGGTGTTTCTCGCCACGGACCTGATTCTGCTGGCGCCAAACCCCGGGCAAATCGTCGAGCGCCTGAGCCTGGACTTCGGTCAGCGTTACGCCGCCGGCGAATCCGCACGGGCGATCAAATCCGACCCGCGCTTTATCGAAACCCGCGAACACGTACTCGCCAAAGTGTTCTCCCAACGCAGCGCCGCCACGCGGCAGGAGCGCGCATGAGCAGCTATGAAATTCCGGCCGTGACGGTGAAACCGGGCTCCACGGTGATTCCTGTTCGACGCAGCCTCAGCACGCGCTGGATCAGCGTACTGACCCTGGTCGCGCTGGTTGCCCTGTGGTGGGCCGTTACCGCCACAGGAATGATCGAACCGCTGTTCCTGCCGCCACCGTCCGCCGTGCTGCAAAAAGGCTGGTTGCTGGTGACCACCGGCTACATGGATTCGACGTTGTGGCAGCACTTGGGCGCGAGCCTCGGCCGCATCGGCCTGGGCCTTGGTTTTGCCGTGCTGACCGCCGTTCCGGTGGGCATCGCCATCGGGCACAACCGCATCGCGCGCGGCATTCTCGATCCGCTGATCGAGTTCTACCGCCCTATTCCACCGCTGGCCTACCTGCCGCTGATCGTGATCTGGTGCGGCATTGGCGAGCTGTCGAAAGTCTTGCTGATCTACCTGGCGATTTTCGCCCCGATCGCCATCGCCACCGCGACCGGCGTGCGCACCGTCGACCCGGCCAAATTGCGCGCAGCGCAATCTTTGGGTGCGACCCGTGCACAGTTGATTCGCCATGTGATTTTGCCGAGCGCATTGCCGGACATTTTGACCGGCGTGCGCATTGGCCTGGGAGTGGGCTGGTCGACGCTGGTCGCCGCCGAACTGATCGCCGCCACCAGCGGCTTGGGCTTCATGGTGCAGTCGGCCGCGCAGTTTCTGGTCACCGATGTGGTGGTGCTGGGGATTCTGGTGATTGCGCTGATCGCCTTTGCCATGGAGATGGGCTTGCGTGCGCTGCAACGCAAACTGGTGCCGTGGCACGGCCAGGCTCACTAACGACTTGTCATTGACCATGCCGACAGCTCGGCACCCCGGATTGAAGAGAACCACCATGAGCCACCTGACCATCGTCCCCCTCAGCTCCGCGCTCGGCGCGCAAATCAGCGGCATCGACATCAGTCAGCCGCTGAACCTGGAACAACGCGATGTCATTGAGCAGGCACTGCTCAAGCATCAGGTGCTGTTCTTCCGCGACCAGCCGATCACGCCGCAGCAACAGGCGCGTTTCGCCGCCAATTTCGGTGACCTGCACATTCACCCGATCTACCCCAACGTGCCGGAACAGCCGGAAGTACTGATCCTCGACACCGCCGTCACCGATGTGCGCGACAACGCGATCTGGCACACCGACGTAACCTTCCTGCCGACCCCGGCGATGGGCGCGGTGCTCAGCGCAAAATTGTTGCCGGAGTTTGGCGGCGACACGTTGTGGGCCAGCGGTATTGCGGCGTATGAAGCGCTGTCGGCGCCGATGAAAACCTTGCTCGAGGGGCTGACGGCGACCCACGATTTCACCCGTTCGTTTCCGCTGGAACGCTATGGCAACACGCCTGAGGCGCTGGCTCAGTGGGAAGAAGCACGCCGCAAGAATCCGCCACTGTCGCACCCGGTAATCCGCACGCACCCGGTGAGCGGGCGCCGTTCGTTGTTCGTCAATGAAGGGTTTACGTCGAAGATCAATGAGCTGTCGGAAACCGAGAGCGAGGCGATTCTGAAGTTTCTGTTCGCCCATGCCACACGGCCGGAGTTCACCATTCGCTGGCGCTGGCAGCAGGATGATATTGCGTTCTGGGATAACCGCGTGACGCAGCATTACGCGGTGGATGACTACCGGCCGGCGCGGCGGGTGATGCAGCGGGCGACGGTGTTGGGGGATGTGCCGTTTTTCAGGTAAATCCCGGTTTTTTTTGTTGTTTGGTCTGGCCCCATCGCGAGCAAGCCCGCGATGAGGCCAAAGCAGGCGCCTGATCATCCGACGCCGAAAACTTACTCCGCCGTCGAAGGCTTCTCCCAAAGATTGATCCCGCCCTCCTGGGCAAACCGGTCAATCTCCGCCAGCTCCTCCACACTGAAGCTCAGATTCTTCAACGCCCCGACGTTCTCGATGATCTGCTCCGGCCGGCTCGCACCGATCAGCGCCGAGGTCACCCGAGGATCGCGCAGCGTCCAGGCCAACGCCAGTTGCGCCAGGCTCTGGCCGCGACGCTTGGCGATTTCGTTAAGGCCGCGCACATGGGCAATGTTGGCCTCAGACAGGTGCGAGGACTGCAACGAACCGCCGCCCGGACGATTGACCCGCGCATCCTTCGGAATGCCGTTGAGGTATTTGTCGGTCAACAGGCCCTGCGCCAACGGCGTGAACGCAATCACGCCGGTACCCAGTTCGTCGGTGACCTCCAGCAAATCCTTTTCCACCCAGCGATTGAGCAGGTTGTACGCCGGTTGGTGAATCAGCAGCGGCACTTTCCACTCTTTCAACAGCGCGGCCATCTCCCGGGTTTTCACTCCGGAATACGACGAGATGCCGATGTACAGCGCCTTGCCCTGCTGCACCGCGGTGGCCAGTGCGCTGGCGGTTTCTTCCAGCGGCGTGTCCGGGTCGAAACGGTGGGAGTAGAAAATATCCACGTAATCCAGGCCCAGACGCTGCAGGCTCTGATCAAGGCTGGCCAGCACGTATTTACGCGAACCACCGCCCTGCCCGTAAGGACCGGGCCACATGTCCCAACCGGCCTTGCTCGAGATGATCAGCTCATCGCGATACTGCTTGAAGTCTTCGCGCAGCAAACGACCGAAATTAATCTCGGCGCTGCCGTACGGCGGGCCGTAATTGTTGGCCAGGTCGAAGTGGTTGATCCCCAGATCGAACGCCGTGCGCAGCAACGAGCGCTGAGTGTCGATCGGCGTGCTGTCGCCAAAGTTGTGCCACAGGCCCAAGGACAACGCCGGCAACACCAGACCGCTGCGACCGACGCGGCGGTAAGGGATGGAGTCGTAGCGGTTTTCGGCAGCGGTGTAGGTCATCGAATCCTCTCTTGTCTGTCTTGAAGTTGGTATCGACTGCTTCGCAAGTTGCCCAGCATACGCCCAGACAAACGTCGATAAACCTCGGACTTGAGGAAATGCTGAAACGTTTCACAGAATTTCGACAGAACCGACCCTGGAGCCAAAATCCGCACGGTGTTTATGCCGACAGCTCTCGGAGTGCGGCCGCCGCCAAAAAACCGGATCTTGAGCTGTATCGCTGATCCCGCCTGACTGTTTGGTCGATACGCTCAAGCAACTGCTCAGGCAGAGTGGCGTTGAAGCGCATCGACTTGCCGAAGTAAGGCGTGATATCGAAGTCGACCACACCCCATACACCACCGGCGTAATCAGGGTTATCAATATGAGCGTCAATCTCACGCACTTGCGGCAGTGGATCACCATCGGCGACCAACCCTTCATAGTGCAAGGACAACGCTTCCTTCACGTTTTCGAATGCCTGCGCCACCGTAGCGCCCGCAGAGAAACAACCCGGTACGTCCGGGATAATCACTCCGTATTCTGAGTCGGCATCCTTGTGCAGAACGACCGGGAATTTCATTTCGGTGAGTCCTTCCTGTGATGTGGCGCCTTCGAGGCTCTCGTTTCCAATGTCGGGGCTCATTTCAGGCCCGCCTGTTTCAAAATGCTGTTGATCGTTCCTTTCGGAAGATCCGAATCAGGGTGCTTGATCGTCACCCGGCCTGCCTTGTACGAATGCTTGTACTGATGGTGGCTACCTTTTACGGCGACCAGATACCAACCATCCTCCTCGATCATCCTGATCATTTCCCGACTTCGCATCACCTTCGTCTTTGTGGGCAGCAATCTGCTGACCACATTACGTGACGAATGCGGACCTTATACACACGATACACACCCTGATAAATATTAGCCCACTGCAAGGTCGCCCCACTTGCCTGAAGACCAGCGGTTACTGCGCTTGCGCAAACACCTCACCCAACCAATCCACAAACACCCGAACCCGTGGCGACAGGTGTCGGTTGTGCGGATACAACACTGAAACCGGCATCGGTGGCGGTGGCGTATCGATCAGGACCTCCTGCACCAGCCCCTGGGAGATCTGTGTTTCCATGCGGTAATACGGGCACTGGATCAATCCCAACCCGGCAATGGCCGACGCGGCGTAGATTTCTGCGCCGAACACCGAGATCGCGCCATCGATCGAGACTTCCCGCAACTCGTCATCGACCATGAATTCGAATGGAAACAACTTGGCGCTGGTGCGCGAGACGTAGTTCACCGCGCGATGGTGTTTCAGGTCTTCGAGGGTTTTCGGTTCGCCGTATTTGCGCAGATAGGCGGGGCTGGCGCAGGTGATTTGACGCAGGTTGGCAACACGTTTGCCGATCAACGCCGAATCACCCAGCGTGCCGGCGCGCAGTACACAGTCGACGCCTTCGGCGATCAGGTCGACAAAACGGTCCGCCTCGCTGATGGACAGTTCTATATCCGGGTAACGAGCCATGAACAGCGGCAACGCAGGGATCACGAAGTGCTTGGCCAGCGTGCCATGCAAATCCACGCGCAATCGCCCCTTCGGCGCCACGCTGCGAAAGGCCAGTTCGGCTTCTTCCAGCTCTGCCAGCAACTGCACACACCGCAGGTAGTAAGCCTCGCCGTCCAGTGTCGGACGCACCTTACGCGTACTGCGCTCCAGTAAACGCGTGCCGAGCCAGGCTTCGAACTGGTTCAGCGTGTGGGTCAGGGTTGCCCGCGGCAGGTTCAGGTCCTCGGCGGCCAGGGTAAAGCTGCTGCGCTCGTAGATCCGCACGAACACCTTCATCGCTTTGACTTGATCCATGGCGCTCCAGACCTTCAATTGTTGGCGAATCTTGAACAGTAAAGGCAACTCTCGTGCATTTATCGGCCTGGGTAAACATGTGAATCTGGCTTCACCCCAAACAGACGCCTTCAAAGGATTCAACGCCATGAGCACTCAAACGTCGAAAGTTGCCATCGTGACCGGTGCCTCCCGCGGCATCGGCGCCGTGATCGCCAAACAGTTGGCCTGCGAGGGTTTCGCCGTCGCCATCAACTACGCCAGCAGCGCCACTGAGGCATCGAAGCTGGTTGTGGAATTGCGTCAGGCCGGCCATCAAGCCATAGCGATCAAGGCTGACGTGGCCAATGCCGACGACGTGCGCCGGATGTTCGATGAAACCGAAACACAACTGGGCAAAGTCGATGTGTTGATCAATAACGCCGGCATTCTCAAAGTGATGCCGCTGGCGCAACACACGGACGAACTGTTCGACCAGAACTTCAACATCCACGCTCGCGGCACGTTCAACACGTTGCGTGAAGCAGCAACGCGTTTGAACAGCGGTGGCCGGATCGTCAACTTCTCCAGCAGCACCGTCGGCATGAACCTGCCGGGTTACGCCGTGTACATCGCCAGCAAAGCCGCGGTGGAATCCCTGACTCAGGTGTTCGCCAAGGAAATGCGCGGTCGCCACATCACCGTCAACGCCGTCGCGCCCGGGCCGGTGGCGACCGACCTGTTTTTGCACGGCAAGAGCGAGGAGCAGATTCAGAACTTCGCGAAGATGGCGCCGCTGGAACGCCTGGGACAGCCAGAAGACATCTCCCGCGTCGTGTCTTTCCTGGTCGGCCCGGATTCGGCGTGGGTCAATGGACAGATTCTGCGGGTCAATGGCGGGTTGGTTTAAGCTGCTATGCAGGCAGGATCGACGCCATCGCCGGCAAGCCAGCTCCTACAGTGGATTGGCGTCGTTCACAGAACCCTTGGGCCTGAAATGCGACACACCTGAAGGGAGGAACGCATCATGCACACCACGATCATCATCACCTTCGGCCTGATCCTCCTGGCGCTGATGCTGTTCATCGGCGAGAAAATCGGCTTCAGCCGCCAGACACTGACCTACAGCTTCATCGTCCTGTGGCTGGCCCTGACGATGATCAACGGCGCCATCGGCGTGGTCACTGCCGGCCAGCCCGTCACGACGGAACTGGTGGTCGGCAGTATTGTGTTCGGCGTGCCGGTGGCGGCGCTGGTGCTGTTCATGGTGTTGAGCAGCGAGACCTGAACTCAACGCACCAAATGCAAGAACTGCATGTGCCGCTCGTACTGATCGAGGATGTCGTTGATGACCTGCTCCTTGGTGTAGCCGACCAGATCGTAGTCCTGACTGCCCTCACTCAAATGCACCTCGGCTCGATAATAACGGCGATTGTTGAGTTCCTTGGAACCCATGCCGCCACGGGCGAACGAAGGCGTGAAGTAGCCGCGCATCTGCACCTGATAGATGAACGGATGCTGCTCGTCGTGACCGATCTCCAGGCTGACGCTGTCGTTCGCCGGATCGGGTTGAGTGACCACGTTCAAGCCCTTCTCAACGAACACTGCCGTCACTTCTTCGATCGCCGGGCGCACCGTCGTGTCGAGGAAGCGATAAACCTCATCGCGCGACGGGAAGTGCACCGCCTGACTCAAACGCTGACGCCAACCGCCACGCCGTGCTCCGGACACCGGCGCCAGGGAATGCAACTGCGCAATCTGCTTTTGCGACTCCAGATAGAACGCCTTGTGCAGGCCCCACATCATCAGCAGCAAGATCATCGAGAACGGTAGCGAAGTGAGCACCACCGCTGACTTCAGCGCATCGATGCTGCCGGAAAACAGCAGCGCACTGGTCACCAGCGCCGTCATCGCGCCCCAGAACACCCGCAGCCATTTCGGCCCGTCTTCATCCGGATTGCCGCCCTTGGCGGACAGCGTCGACAACACCACGGTGCCGGAATCGGCCGAGGTGACGAAGAACACAAAACTGATGAACACCGTGACCGCGATGACGGTTTTGCTCCACGGGTAGGTTTCCAGCAGCAGGTACAAGGTCATCGACGGGTTGTCGATGGCCGACATGCCGAGCGCGCTCATACCGTGGTTGAGCACTTGGTCGATGGCGCTGTTGCCGAAAATCGACATCCACGCCAGGGTGAATCCGAGCGGAATCAACAGCACGCCGAAGACGAATTCGCGAATGGTGCGACCACGGGAAATGCGCGCGATAAACAGGCCCACGAACGGCGACCACGCAATCCACCACGCCCAGTAAAACACCGTCCAGCCGCCCAGCCAGTCGCTGGGTTTGTCGTAGGCGTAAAGGTCAAAACTCTTCATCGGCAAGGCGCCAAGGTAATCGCCGATGTTCTGGATCAAGGTGTTGAGCAGGTGCTGGGTGGGGCCGGCAAACAACACGAACAGCAGCAGCGCACAGGCCAGCAGCATGTTGATGTCGGACATCACCCGTACGCCTTTGTCGACGCCAGCCACCGCGACGATGATTGCCGCGCCCATCATCAGCGTGATCAGGCCGACCTGAATCCACTGGGTGTGGGCGATGCCAAACAGGTAATCCAGCCCCGAGTTGAGGTGCAACACGCCGAAGCCCATGTCGGCACCGAGGCCGAACACCGTGGCGATGATGCCGAAGCCATCCACCGCGTAGCCGATCGGGCCGTTGATGCGTTTGCCGATCAGCGGATAGAGCGCCGAGCGCAAGGCCAGCGGCAGGTTGTGGCGGTAAGCGAAATAGGCCAACGCCATGCCGACGAAGGCAAATACGCCCCAGCCGTGCAGGCCCCAGTGCAGAAACAGGATCTGCATCGCCTGGCGCGCCGCATCCGCGGTGCCGGCCTCGCCTTGCGGCGGTTGTGACAGGTGCGTCAACGGTTCGGACACGCAAAAGAAGAACAACGTGATGCTGATCCCGGCGGCAAACAGCATCCCGGCCCAGGACAGGTAACTGAATTCGGGCTCGTCGTGGTCGGCACCGAGCTTGATCTTGCCGTAGCCGGACAAGGCGGTGACCACCACGAAGACCAGATACAGCGTCATCGCGAGCATGTAATACCAGCCGACCGTATTGGCCGCCCAGTTTTGCGCTTGCAACAGCCAGGCGCCGGCCTGTTCAGGTATGGCGATAACGACAATGCCGAACAGAAAGATAAACGTCGCCGCAAAGTAAAACACCGGCGGATTCATGCGGACCTGGCCGCTGGCGGGGGTGGACGATGCACTCATGAAAGGTGCACCTCAAGGGGGTGAAACCGGGCAATCAATAACGGACTCGGCAAGGGCAAGCCTCCTGTTGTGAACGGGCAGCAAACCGGCGGTTTAACTTGAATGAGCGTTCAAGTTAAACATGGATAGGGTGCTAAGGACTAATCGCAGGGCTCGGCGGTACTGTTCGTACGCTAGCTCAAGGATGGGTATGACGTGGGGTTTGGGGGATTCGTTCAGTGGAGAATTGGCTGAATGCCATTATCTCGGTCTGGCTTGAGAGCGATCGCCGGCAAGCCGGCTCCTACAGGTTTTGTGTCGTTCACAGAATTATCGTTCAACACATACCTTGTAGGAGCTGGCTTGCCAGCGATGGCGTCAGACAAGCCAATAAAGATTTCGAAGCTTACTTCTGCGTCCCGTCATCATGCTGCAGATTCGCCTGCGTCAGGTTGCACCCCGCCGGCACACTGCGCGTCAGCCAGACGTTGCCGCCAATGGTCGAGCCCTTGCCGATGGTGATCCGCCCCAGAATCGTCGCGCCGGCATAGATCACCACATCGTCCTCGACAATCGGATGCCGCGGATGGCCCTTCTGCAACTGGCCGTCTTCATCCGCCGGGAAGCGTTTGGCGCCCAGGGTTACAGCCTGATAAATCCGCACACGCTCGCCAATGATTGCGGTCTCGCCGATTACCACGCCCGTCCCGTGATCAATGAAGAAGCTGCGGCCGATCTGCGCGCCCGGATGAATGTCGATACCGGTCGCCGAGTGCGCGATTTCTGCACTGATCCGCGCCAGCAGCGGCAGCCCGGCACGGTACAAATGGTGCGCGAGGCGATGGTGAATCACCGCCAGAATCCCCGGGTAGCACAGCAACACTTCATCGACGCTGCGGGCCGCCGGGTCACCGTGATAGGCCGCCAGCACATCGGTGTCCAACAGGCTGCGCAGCCCCGGCAGGGCGAGGGCAAATTCCTGGATGATCTGGATCGTTTTGGCTTCGACTTCGGTGTCGGCCGAGGCGCTGTGGCGGGCGGCGTAACGCAGTTCGAGCCGTGCCTGCCCCAGCAACGCGTTCAGCGCAACGTCCAGCGTGTGACCGACGTAGAAGTCTTCACTCTCTTCGCGCAGGTCCACCGGCCCAAGGCGCATTGGGAACAACGCCCCGCACAGCGCTTCAAGAATCTCCGCCATGGCCCCTCGGGAAGGCAACTCGCGACCACCCTGCTCGCCGCTGGCGCGGCCGTTTTGCGCACGCCACTGGTCGCGCGCCGTGCGCAGTTGGCTGACGATGGTCTGCAATTGCCAATGGCTGGAACGCTCGCTCACGGTAAAAACTCCACACGGGCGGCCGGACTGTCTGGCCGCGCTGACGGCGATTACTTTACGGCAAGGTCTGGAAACCGAATTAAGAACCGATTGTGCTGTGCTCAGCACTTTTGGCTATAAGTAATCTCGGCGGTTGCCCCTGCATATAGGCGTGCCTATAGTCCTGACATCTCCCACCGCCAGTACGGACCCATGATCAAACAACAGCTCGCCCGTTTTGACCGCCTCGATCTGCTCGGCCACCCGACCCCTCTGGAAAAACTCGAACGCCTGTCGAGCTGGCTGGGCCGCGACGTGTACGTCAAACGCGACGACCTGACGCCGCTGGCGATGGGCGGCAACAAACTGCGCAAACTCGAATACCTCGGTGCCGATGCGCTGGCCCAAGGCGCGGACACGCTGATCACTGCCGGCGCGCTGCAATCCAACCACGTGCGCCAGACCGCCGCCCTCGCTGCCAAACTGGGTCTGGGTTGCGTCGCGCTGCTGGAAAATCCTTTGGGCACCGAAGACGCCAACTATGTCGGCAACGGTAATCGGCTGCTGCTTGACCTGTTCGATACCAAGGTCGAATTGGTGGAAAACCTCGACAACGCTGACGAGCAGTTGGAAGCACTGGCCGCTCGCCTGCGCAGCAACGGCAAAAAGCCGTATCTGGTGCCGATTGGTGGCTCGAATGCCTTGGGCGCTTTGGGTTATGTGCGTGCCGGCCTGGAACTGGCCGAGCAGATCAAGGACACCGGCCTGACTTTCGCCGCTGTGGTGCTGGCCTCGGGCAGCGCCGGGACCCACAGCGGCCTGGCACTCGCGTTGAGCGAAGCTCTGCCGGATTTGCCAGTGATTGGCGTGACAGTATCCCGCAGCGAAGAAGATCAGCGGCCGAAGGTTCAAGGCCTCGCCGAGCGTACCGCAGCGCTGCTGGGTGTCAGCCTGCCAGCGAGTTTCAAGATCGAGCTGTGGGACGAGTACTTTGGCCCGCGTTATGGCGAGCCAAATGCCGGAACGCTGTCGGCGGTGAAGCTGCTGGCGAGTCAGGAAGGGCTGCTGCTGGACCCGGTGTATACCGGCAAGGCCATGGCAGGGTTGCTCGACGGGATTGGGCGTCAGCGTTTTGATGACGGCCCGATCATCTTCCTGCACACCGGTGGGGCGCCGGCTTTGTTTGCTTACAACTCGGCATTTTGAGAGCGCTTTGCGCTCTATCGCTGGCAAGCCAGCGCCTACACGTTTTGTGTCGTCAACAAATCCCTAGTCCGACACAAACCCTGTAGTAGCTGGCTTGCCAGCGATGGCTGGTCTAGCTGACGCATATTCAATTAAAGAATAACAAACGCAATATTTATTATTTTCCTATCTATAAGCACCGTCATATAGTCACGCCGCAGGCGAATTTGCAGCGAGACGCATACGCTGCTTTAGGGCAGGATATTGCAGTCGTCCAAATCCCGATTTTGCCAACATTCCTAAAAGCGTCTTCATAAGAAAACACAGGGGCTTGTCATGAATTTTTCCGCACTACGTCGCAATCTGCTGGTAGGTTCGCTGGGCCTGGCGCTGAGCGCCGGTCTGCTGGGGCAGGCGGTTGCCGGTGAGCAACTGCAGAAAATCAAAGACGCTGGCGTGATCAACGTCGGCCTGGAAGGCACCTACCCACCGTTCAGTTTCGTCGACGCCGACGGCAAACTGGCCGGCTTCGAAGTCGAATTCTCCGAAGCCCTGGCCAAAGAGCTGGGCGTGAAGGTCAAACTGCAACCGACCAAATGGGACGGCATCCTCGCAGCGCTGGAATCCAAACGTCTGGACGCGGTGATCAACCAGGTGACCATCTCCGAAGAGCGCAAGAAGAAGTATGACTTCTCCGAGCCTTACACCGTTTCCGGGATTCAGGCGCTGGTGCAGACCAAGAAAGCTGCGGAGCTGAACATCAAGTCCGCTGCCGATCTGACTGGCAAGAAAGTCGGCGTAGGCCTGGGCACCAACTACGAACAGTGGGTCAAAGCCAATGTACCGGGCGCTGACGTGCGCACCTATGACGATGATCCGACCAAGTTCGCTGACCTGAAAAACGGTCGCATCGACGCCATTCTGATCGACCGCCTCGCCGCGCTGGAATACGCCAAGAAGGCCAAGGATACTTCCGCCGCCGGCGAAGCGTTCTCCCGCCAGGAAGCCGGCATTGCCCTGCGCAAAGGCGAGCCTGAGTTGCTGGCAGCGGTGAACAAGGCCATCGACAAGCTGCGTGCCGACGGTACGCTGAAAAAGCTTTCGGAAAAATACTTCAGCGCTGACGTCACTCAATAATGGAAGAAGCTTTTCAACTTGCGCTGGACTCCGCGCCCTTCCTGCTGAAGGGCGCGTACTACACGGTAATCCTCAGCCTGGGCGGGATGTTCTTCGGTCTGGTGATGGGGTTCGGCCTGGCGCTGATGCGCCTGTCGCGCTTCAAAACGGTGAGCTGGCTGGCGCGTATCTACGTGTCGTTCTTTCGCGGCACGCCGTTGCTGGTGCAACTGTTCGTGATCTATTACGGCTTGCCGCAACTGGGCATCGAACTTGATCCGCTGCCAGCGGCCCTGATCGGCTTCTCGCTGAACATGGCCGCCTACGCCTGCGAAATCCTCCGTGCCGCAATCAGCTCCATCGAGCGCGGCCAGTGGGAAGCCGCCGCCAGTATTGGCATGACCCGCGCGCAAACCTTGCGCCGGGCCATCATCCCGCAAGCGATGCGCACGGCACTGCCGCCGCTGGGCAACAGCTTCATCTCGCTGGTCAAGGACACGGCGCTGGCCGCCACCATTCAGGTGCCGGAACTGTTCCGTCAGGCCCAGCTGATTACCGCCCGGACCTTCGAAATTTTCACCATGTATCTGGCCGCCGCGCTGATCTACTGGATTCTGGCCACGGTGCTGTCGCACCTGCAGAACCAGTTGGAAGCCCGGGTCAATCGGCACGACCAGGAGTCCTGACCCCATGATTGTCGTGGAAAAACTGACAAAGCAGTTCAAGGGTCAAGTGGTGCTTAACGGCATTGATCTGGAAGTGAAAGAAGGCGAGGTCGTGGCGATCATCGGGCCGAGCGGCTCGGGCAAAACCACGTTCCTGCGTTGCCTGAATTTTCTGGAAGAACCCACCAGCGGCCGGATCAAGGTCGGCGACATCGAGATCGATGGCAGCCGCCCGTTGAACCAGCAGCAGAGCCTGGTGCGGCGCTTGCGTCAGCACGTCGGCTTCGTGTTCCAGAGCTTCAACCTGTTCCCCCATCGCACCGCGCTGGAAAACGTCATCGAAGGCCCGATCATCGTCAAGAAGATCCCGCATGCCGATGCCGTGGCCCTGGGCAAAAAGCTGTTGGCCAGGGTTGGCCTGGCGGGCAAGGAAGACGCTTACCCGCGACGCCTTTCCGGAGGTCAGCAACAGCGTGTGGCGATTGCCCGTGCGCTGGCGATGGAGCCGGAAGTGATTCTGTTCGATGAACCCACCTCGGCACTCGATCCGGAGCTGGTGGGTGAAGTGCTGGCGACCATCCGCAGCCTCGCCGAGGAGAAGCGCACCATGGTCATCGTGACCCACGAAATGGGCTTTGCCCGCGACGTGGCCAACCGCGTGGTGTTTTTCGACAAGGGTGTGATCGTTGAACAAGGCGAAGCCAAAGAGTTGTTTGCCCATCCGAAAGAAGAACGGACAAAGCAGTTTCTCAGCAAGTTTCTGAACAATGCTCATCACTGAGCAGTCATGACAACGAGATTAACTTCCAAGGATGGAAGTTGCATTCGAACCTGATAATACCCCCTCAAACCACTCGTACAATTTATCCCTCTTTCAATAATCGTGTGCGGTACATATATATGTCCTGCGACAGATTTCCCTCACCTAAAATCCACGAAACACCTCAGCGTTAGTGCTCGGGCAAGCGCTGCCTTCCAGTGCAAAGCGTGCTGATTCAGTGGGCATGTTCGACAAGTCGATGCGGCTTCCTGACCTGAAAGCGTAGGAGCTTTCTGAATAACAACAGATTCGTTACTCAACTAACTCACTCTATTGACACTTATTCAACCGCGCTCTTATCTAGTTCCCAGCAAACGTAACTCATCACGTTCAATCATTGTTTTCATATGGAAGTAATGAGCCGTTTGCAGCTCGGCCAATCAGTTCTTTCAGAAACGGACTTCGCTGCAAGACTTCAAGGAGAACCCCATGAAACATACCTCGAACAAACCCGAACTTGCGGCACCGACCGTGGCGCAATCCCACCGGAGCGGCATCAGCATCACCTCGGCCGCTCATCTGCTGATCGACGTCGCGCCTTACCCCGGCATGGACGAAGGCGACTTGATCGAGCTGTTCTGGGACAGCTGCTACGTGGCCTCCAGGGTGCTGAACACCCAGGACGTCGGCAAAACCGTCAGCCTGCGCGTACCGCAAAGCTTCATCGCCAACGGCTCCTCGCGCCTTCACTACCGGCTGATGCAGGTTGGCCATGGGCCTGCGCTGTCACCGACAACCCGCGTACAGGTCAAGCTCGACTGCCCCGGAGGCCAACCCTCGGCCCTGTACGGTGACGAAAACCAGAGCCTTGCGCCAGTGAGCATTCCCGAAACCATCCGCCGTCAGGGCGTCAACCCGAACCAGATCAAGCGCGGCGTTCCCTTGACCATCGAACCCTACCTGAACATGGCCATCGACGATGAAATCACCCTGCGCTGGGGCGATGTACGCATGGACCTGCCACGGCTCAAGGCGAACGATGTGGGTGAGCCGATTCAGGTCTGGGTGCCGCCAGCGATCATTCTCGAAGCAGGCGAAGACCTGCGACTGGAGGTGACTTACTGCATCCTCGACCGGGTGGGTAATAACTCGCGTTGGGCGCCGGCGCGTACGCTAAAAATTGGTTGTGCCAATCCCTATCTGAAGGGCCGGCCGAAGGAAATGCTCATGGCCGCAGAACCCCGGAAACACTGACACCCTTCCTGCAGGAGCGAACTGGCTCGCGATGAACGTCAACGAAAACGCGTGCTGTCTGGACAAGCCCGTTGCCTTCAGATGTTTCGCGAGCAAGCTCGCTCCTACAAATGCCGAATCAGACAGTCAGGTGTTGCTCCAGAAACAACTGTTGCCCTGGGTACAGTTGCTGTTGACACACTTCTATTCATATTCCTAAAAGTTAGTTTATTTAATTTTTATACACGCTTAGGGTATATAAACCGGACCACCGGACATTCTTGTTTTTACTTCGCCGCACCGATCGCGGCGTTTCCATGAGATGTGAGGTAGGTATGGTCCGGAACACAATCACCCCAGTGCAGATCGCCAGGGCATTGCGTGCAGCAGCCAAGGAGCGGCACTGATGTCCAGTCTGGCAGATGCAATCGTCCAGAGTGACCTGGACGTCGCCCCGTTGTTGTTGCCCGCACAGGTATTGCGCAACGACGCACAAGCGATCAACGCCGCCCATGAGCTGGCGCACATCGCCCGCCAACAAGCGGCCAAACGCGACCGCCAGCGCAAGCTGCCGTGGTCGGAAATCGAACAGTTCACCCGCAGCGGCCTGGGCAGCATCGCCATCCCGCGCGAATACGGCGGCCCGCAGGTTTCGTTCGTCACCCTGGCCGATGTTTTTGCGATCATTTCCGCCGCCGACCCGGCGCTGGGACAGATCCCGCAGAACCAGTTCGGCATTCTCAACCTGGTGCTCGGCAGTGCTACCGAAGCGCAGAAAAAACAGCTGTTCAAAAGCGTGCTTGAAGGCTGGCGCATCGGTAATGCCGGCCCTGAGCGCGGCACCAAAAACACCTTGGAACTGAAGGCGCGCATCACCGCCGACGGCGACGGTTTTGTCATCAGCGGACAGAAGTTCTATTCCACCGGCGCCCTGTTCGCCCACTGGGTCGCGGTCAAGGCATTGAATGACGACGGCAAGCAGGTACTGGCCTTCGTTCGTCGCGGCACACCGGGGCTGCGCATCGTCGATGACTGGTCCGGCTTCGGCCAGCGCACCACCGCCAGCGGCACCATTTTGCTCAACAACGTGCGGGTCGACGCCGAGCTGGTGGTGGATAACTGGAAGATCAACGACAAGCCGAACATTCAGGGCTCCGTGTCGCAGCTGATTCAAGCGGCCATCGACGCCGGCATCGCCCGTGGCGCCATCGACGACGCCATCGAATTCGTGAAAACCCGCGCCCGCCCGTGGATCGACGCCAAGGTTGAACGCGCCAGCGATGACCTGTACGTGATTGCCGACATCGGCAAACTGAAAATCGAACTGCACGCCGCCGAAGCGCTGCTGCGCAAGGCCGGTCAGGTACTCGATCAGGTCAATGCCGCGCCGCTCACCGCCGAGTCTGCCGCGCGAGCCTCGATTGCCGTGGCAGAAGCCAAAGTGCTGACCACCGAGATCTCGTTGTTGGCCAGCGAAAAGCTCTTCGAACTGGCCGGCAGCCGCGCCACCCTCGCCGAATTCAACCTCGACCGCCATTGGCGCAACGCCCGCGTGCACACCCTGCACGACCCGGTGCGCTGGAAATACCACGCAGTCGGCGCCTATCACTTGAACGGCACGCTGCCGGCTCGCCATTCCTGGATCTGACGACCAGACATCTGGAGAAACCTATGACTCTTTCTCACCACGTCGCGGTCATCACCAGCGATGAGCAAGCCCTGATCGTCGCCAGTGACCTGGCCGAAGATTTCAAACGCGACAGCGCCTTGCGCGACCGCGAACGCCGTTTGCCGCACCCGGAACTGGAAGTGTTTTCCCGCTCGGGCCTGTGGGGCATCAGCGTGCCAAAAGAGTACGGCGGCGCCGGGGTTTCGAACGTCACGCTGGCCAAGGTGATCGCCTTGATCGCCCAGGCTGACGGCTCCCTCGGACAAATTCCGCAGAACCATTTTTATGCCCTCGAAGTGCTGCACGTGAACGGTAGCGTCGAGCAGAAAAAACGTCTCTATGCAGAAGTGCTGGCCGGCCAGCGCTTCGGCAACGCACTGGCCGAACTCGGCACCAAAACCGCCCACGACCGCGTCACCAGCCTGACGCGCGACGGCGACGGCTATCGCATCAATGGCCGCAAGTTCTACGCAACGGGCGCGATCTACGCACAACGCATCCCGACCTCGGTGGTGGATGAACACGGCGTGCAGCAACTGGCATTCGTCCCGCGCGACAGCAAAGGCCTGACCGTCATCGACGACTGGAGCGGTTTCGGCCAGCGCACCACCGGCAGCGGTTCGGTGGTGTTCGAAGACGTCTTTGTCGCCGCCGAAGACGTGATCCCGTTTCAAAGTGCCTTCGAACGCCCGACCCCGGTCGGCCCGTTGGCGCAGATTCTTCACGCCGCCATCGACACCGGCATCGCCCGCGCCGCCTATGAAGACGCGCTGCATTTCGTGCGGACCAAAACCCGGCCATGGATCGACGCCACGCATGAAAAAGCCATCGATGACCCGCTGACCATCAAGAGTTTCGGCCACCTGAGCATTCGTCTGCACGCCGCCGAAGCCCTGCTGGAGCGCGCCGGCGAATTCCTCGACAAGGCCCAGGCCGAGACAAACGCCGAGACCGTTGCCGCCGCGTCGATTGCCGTCGCCGAAGCCCGCGCCATCAGCACCGAAATCTCCCTCGCCGCCGGCAGCACGCTGTTTGAACTGGCCGGCAGCCAGGCGACCCTGATCGAACACGGACTGGATCGCCACTGGCGCAACGCTCGGGTGCACACCCTGCACGACCCGGTGCGCTGGAAATATCACGCCGTGGGCAACTACTACCTCAACGATGAAAACCCGCCACTGCGGGGGACCATTTGATGACCGACGACAAAAAGAAAATCCTGCTCAACGCGTTCAACATGAACTGCATCGGGCACATCAACCATGGCTTGTGGACGCACCCACGGGACACCTCCACCCAATACAAAACCCTCGAATACTGGACCGAACTGGCGCAGTTGCTGGAGCGTGGACTGTTCGACGGCTTGTTCATCGCCGACATCGTCGGCGTGTACGACGTCTACCAGAACTCGGTGGACGTGCCGCTGAAAGAGTCAATCCAGTTGCCGGTCAACGACCCGCTGTTGCTGGTCTCGGCGATGGCCGCCGTCACTAAAAACCTTGGTTTCGGCCTGACCGCCAACCTGACCTACGAGCCGCCGTACCTGTTCGCCCGGCGCATGTCGACGCTCGATCACCTGAGTCGCGGTCGGGTCGGCTGGAACATCGTCACCGGCTACCTCGACAGCGCCGCCAAAGCCATGGGCCTGAGCGAGCAAGTGGAACACGACCGCCGTTACGACCAGGCCGATGAATACCTCGAAGTGCTCTACAAACTCTGGGAAGGCAGCTGGGAAAATGGCGCGGTGCTCAACGATCCCAAGCAACGGATCTACGCGCAACCGGACAAAGTGCACAAGGTCGAGCACAACGGTGAGTTCTATCAAGTCGAGGGTTATCACCTCTGCGAACCTTCGCCGCAGCGTACGCCGGTGCTGTTCCAGGCCGGCACTTCGGACCGCGGTTTGCTGTTCGCCGGGCGCCACGCCGAGTGCGTATTTATCAGCGGGCAGAACAAACCGTCGACCAAGGTTCAGGTGGACAAGGTGCGCGCCAGCGCCGTCGAGGCCGGGCGTCATCCTGAAGACATCAAGGTGTTCATGGGGCTGAACGTGATCGTCGGCGCCACCGAAGAGCTGGCCTGGGCCAAGCACGCCGAGTACCTGAGCTATGCCAGTGCCGAGGCCGGCGTGGCGCATTTCTCGGCGTCGACCGGAATCGATTTTTCCGAGTACGCCATCGACGAACCGATTCAGTACGTGAAGAGCAACGCGATTCAATCGGCCACCAAGAACCTGCAAAACAATGACTGGACCCGGCGCAAATTGCTTGAGCAGCACGCGCTCGGCGGCCGCTACATCACCGTGGTGGGTTCACCGGAGCAAGTGGCCGATGAGCTGGAATCGTGGATCGCCGAAACCGGGCTGGATGGCTTCAACCTGACGCGAATCGTCACGCCGGAAAGCTATGTGGATTTCATTGAACAGGTGATTCCGGAGTTGCAGCGGCGTGGGTCGTACAAGACGGCTTACGACGAGGGCAGCCTGCGGGAAAAGCTGTTTCACGCAGAGGCGCATTTGCCTGAGCAACACACCGGATCGGCGTTTCGCCGCTAAAAGCATCGCTGGCAAGCCAGCTCCCACAGGGATTGTGTGAACACCCGAGAACACTGTGGGAGCGGGCTTGCCCGCGATGAGGCCCGAACAGACACCCAACATTTACTGCACTGACTGGAAACCCCATCATGAAAAAGACCAACCTCTCTCACCCAGTCAAAGCACTGGCCCTGGCCCTCGGCCTCTTCAGCTCCATCACCTTCGCCGCCGACGCGCCGCTGAAAGTCGGCACCACCGCCGCGTTCGCCATCCCGCTGGAGGCCGCCGTCGAAGAAGCCAACAAACAAGGCCTGAAAGTCGAACTCGTCGAGTTCACCGACTGGATCGCCCCCAACGTCAGCCTCGCCGCCGGCGACATCGACGTGAATTACTTCCAGCACGTGCCGTTCCTGGAAAACGCCAAGGCCGCCGCCGGTTTTGACCTGGTGCCGTTCGCGCCGGGGATCATCAACAACGTCGGCCTCTACTCGAAAAAATACAAAAGCTTCGACGAGCTGCCGGAAGGCGCCAGCGTCGCCATCGCCAACGACCCGATCAACAGCGGTCGCGGCCTGCAACTGCTGGCCAAGGCGGGCCTGATCACGCTCAAACCGGGCGTCGGTTACAAGGCCACCGAAGAAGACATCATCGCCAACCCGAAGAAAATCAAAATCCTCCAGGTCGAAGCCGTGCAACTGGTGCGCGCCTATGACGACGCCGATCTGGTTCAGGGCTACCCGGCCTACATCCGCCTGGCGAAGACCTTCGATGCCGGTTCCGCGCTGCTGTTCGATGGCCTCGATCACAAGGAATACGTGATTCAGTTCGTGATCCAGCCGAAAAGCAAAACCGACCCGCGCCTGATCAAGTTCGTCGACATCTACCAGCATTCGCCAGCCGTTCGCGCAGCGCTGGACAAGGCTCACGGCAAGCTCTATCAAGCCGGCTGGGAAAGCTGAGCATGACGGCCGCGATCCAACGGCGACTGGATATTCCAGAGCCTCAGAAAGCCGTACAGACCGAACTGCACCCGGACCTGAATCGTGCTCACGTGCGCTTCATCGGCCTGGGCAAAACCTACGACGGCCAGCAAGGTCCGGTGGCGGCGCTGCACGGCATCGACCTGGCGATCCAGCGCGGTGAAGTGTTCGGCGTCATCGGCCGCAGCGGCGCCGGCAAGTCGTCGCTGATCCGCACCATCAACCGCCTCGAACAACCGAGCAGCGGGCGCGTATTGATCGATCAGGTGGACATCGGCGAGTTCGACGAAGACCGCCTGGTGGCGCTGCGTCGGCGCATCGGCATGATCTTCCAGCACTTCAACCTGATGTCGGCCAAAACCGTTTGGCAGAACGTCGAGTTGCCGCTGAAAGTCGCCGGAGTGCCCAAGGGAAAACGCGAGCAAAAAGTTCGAGAACTGCTGGAACTGGTCGGCCTGCAAGAGAAGCACAAAGCCTACCCGGCGCAGCTTTCCGGTGGACAGAAGCAGCGCGTCGGCATCGCCCGCGCGCTGGTCCACGACCCGGAGATTCTGTTGTGCGACGAAGCCACTTCGGCGCTCGACCCGGAGACCACGCAATCGATCCTCGGCCTGCTGCGCGAGATCAATCAGCGCCTGGGGCTGACCATCGTGCTGATCACTCACGAGATGGCGGTGATCCGCGACATCTGCGACCGCGTCGTGGTGTTGGAACACGGGCGCATCGTCGAGCAAGGCCCGGTGTGGGAAGTCTTTGGCAACCCGCAGCATGAGGTCAGCAAGACCTTGCTCGCGCCGTTGCAACACGCCCTGCCGCAGGAGCTGCAAAGTCGTCTTCAGGCGCAACCACAGTCGCCTGACGCCGCCGTGGTCTTGCGTTTGCAATTCACCGGCAGCGCCACCGACGAACCCGATCTGGCAGCGCTGTTCGCCGCCCTCGGTGGGCGTGTGCGTTTGCTGCAAGGTGGCGTGGAACGGATTCAGGGCCATGCGTTGGGGCAATTGCTGCTGGCGGTGACGGGATCGACGCTGGGCGCCGAAGCACTGCGCCAGCGCGCCGGCCACTGGGCACAACAGGTAGAGGTGCTGGGCTATGTGGTTTGATCGCTTGCTGCAAGGTTTCATCGACACGTTTTTGATGGTCGGCGTGTCGTCATTGATCGCGCTGCTGGCGGGGATTCCGCTGGCGGTGATCCTGGTCACCAGCGCCAAGGGCGGGATCTACGAAGCACCGGCGCTGAACCGCGCCTTGGGTGCATTCGTGAACCTGTTTCGCTCGATTCCGTTTTTGATTTTGATGGTGGCGTTGATTCCATTTACCCGGCTCATCGTCGGCACCACGTATGGCGTATGGGCGGCCGTAGTGCCGCTGACGATTGCGGCCACGCCTTTCTTTGCCCGCATCGCGGAAGTCAGTTTGCGCGAGGTGGATTTCGGCTTGATCGAAGCGGCGCAGGCGATAGGGTGCCGGCGTTGGCACATCGTCTGGCATGTTTTGTTGCCCGAGGCGTTGCCGGGGATTGTCGGTGGTTTCACCATCACCTTGGTGACGATGATCAACTCGTCAGCCATGGCCGGGGCGATTGGTGCCGGTGGGTTGGGGGACATCGCGTACCGGTACGGGTATCAGCGGTTTGATAGCCAGATCATGTTGACGGTGATTGTGTTGCTGGTGGTGTTGGTGGCGGTGATTCAGTTGGGTGGTGATCGGTTGGCGCGGGGGTTGAACAAGCGCTGAAGGAAATGAAGGACCTCAACGAGGGGGAACGTCTTGCCAACGCCTGCTACCCTCCCGTTCAAGCACTCAAGGACTCGATGTCACTTCGCATACTGCTTTTTAAAAAGGTGACCAAGAGATCGGAAAAATGAAGTCTTTCCGGTTTTCTCCTGAGCGAGTGGACGTGTTGCTCGGCGGGTGACACTGGACGGTTTTACGGGCTCAGCCAATGGCTTGGCGTTCCTCAACGCAGACTCTTCAATGTAGATCTGCTGGGCCGTCATCCCTTTCGCCTCCATCTTGAAAATGATGTTCAGGCCTTCACTTTCGCCCCAATTCGCTTTGGCGGCTTCCCAGACACCTTGTTCTTTCAGGTACGTGATCAAGCCATTGAAATCTCGCTTGTACGTGTTCACCAGGCGCTCATATGTTTCAGGTGAGTCAATGGAATTGATTCGAAGCGCGGAATCAAACGACGAGCTCTCGGGAATAGGGACATAGCTCACGGCCTGTTGCTGCGGAGCTATCTCACGAATCATCGCTGTCACGTCAATTGAGGATTCGGGTTTGTAGTGCCCGGAGTGATTGTTGATGACGAATTTCGAAGGGTCTTGCTCATCGACTTTCAACAGCCCCGCGAACTCTGGAAGGCCCATTCCAGGCTGGATGCCCATGTGCTGCTGATACATATTGGCAAACAGACGCAGCTTGCCGCCCTGATCACGAAACGCAGCCACGGCCTGTCCGAACGATGATGGGTAGTACCCGGAATTCTCACCCTCGAACGCCTTCATGCCTCGGCCATAAACCTGACCGGTACTCATGAACGTGTTTTTCTCTTGATCCCAGTTCAGCTCCTCGAACCATCCCGTTCCAATGCTTTTATTCATTGGGTTGACGATATCGGCGATAAAGATATCGACTGGAATCGATAAGGTGCCCTGCCAGTCGTAGAAGTTAACCGGGTTGTTCCTCACCATCGCATAGCGATTCAACCCGTCGATGTCGCCTGCCGGGTCCGGGCTTATCCAGCGCTGCAACCACGGCGCGTAATACCGAAATCCATAGTAATAAAGCCCTGTCACATCCCGTTCTTTACCGGAATAGCGAATCGTTTTGTACTTTGCCACCAAGGCACTTTTACCTGCCCAGCATGCAGTGCCGCCGAAGGGATAATAGTGTTCCTGAGTCAGCACGCCTGCTTCGTGATCCAACTCCAACGTGCTGGAACCGAGGTGGTCGCAGAGGCTGTAGCGGAGTTGATCGACATGGGTTCCTTCGGGCCAATGCAAGGCTCGAACACTGCAATGTCCCGCTTCGGCGCTAATGACATGGTGCTCTTCACCATTGGCCTGTCGGTGGATTTCCAGGCCGGGCAGGTAACGGACTTCCGTGCGCAGGGTTCGGCGACGAGTCTGGCTGACATGCACCTTGCGCAGCCGATGGCCAGGACGGTCGTAGGTATAGCATTCGTAATCCTCGGGTTCGTCTTCACGTTTGACCAGGGTCACCCGACTCAACTGATTGCGGATGTCCCACGTCATGGCTTGGCCACGCAGAAGCTCAAGCTGATTGCCGCAGGCATCGAAGCCTGACTCGATGTCGGATTCTCCCGGCAGGGAACCATCGTCCCGCTGCGCCAGGCTTCGGTTGCTGCGCGCGGAGGTGAACATCGAGAAACCCGGCGCACCGCTGTGGTGGCGAGTGATCAGATTGCCCGCCACGTCATATTTGAAGCCCTGGGTGTAATTGCGCCGCTGATTGGGGTCCAGCGGTGTGGGCAGCAAATCCGGCAACCCCGGTCCTTGGCTGGGCGTGCTGACTTCCCAGCCCTTGGCTTCGACCAGTTGAGACAGGCTGTCATAGCGGTAGTGGTTGATCGGGTCGATGCGCTGGTTGTTGAACCAGGTAACGGATTGGGCCTTGTCTTCCAGCTCGGTGATATTGCCCCCGGCATCGTAGGTGTAATTCAGATCCTGCACGGGATTCTGAGTCCCGACCGCCGCCACCAACCGCATCAAGCGACCGCTCTCGGCGTCGTACTCGCTTCGCGTTTGAACGCCATTGCCAGCCGTTTCACGCTCGATCTGGTCTTGGGCGTTGTAGCGCATATCGCTGACCAGCCGTTGCGGTTGTTTGCCCTCACCCGCCAGCAGCAGCCAAGTCTCACGCAGTTTGCCTGCCACGTCGTAACCATAGGTTTGGACATTGTCCATGGCATCGGTTTGACGTTGAATCCCGCCGGTGGGATTGAAGGTGTGGCGTGTCACGAACGACTGATCTTCCAGCCACTCATCTCGGGCATCGGGATCGAGGGGCCAGTCGGGTGTTTCAAGTTCAATGAGCAAGCGTCTGGTTTCAACCAGCGCAGAGCCAGCCAAACCATATTCGTTGAGGATCTGAGAGCCGGCCGGGTCGTCATGGCGAATCAACCGGCCGCCCTGATTGTGCTCGGTAACCGAATCACTGGAGCCACCGTAAGTCAGCCGTTCCACCCTGCGAGGCAGCTCTGCGGCGGCCTGCTCCGTTACTTCAATCGGACGCTGCTGATCGTCATATTTGCAATGGCGCTGATGACCCCGTCCATCCCAGAACGAATGCAGCAAGCCGTTGTGATTCAACAGACTCAGCTGCCAACCGGTTTCCACACTGTCCGTCAACACGGGCTGGCCACTCAAACCGTAGACGGTGGTCAGGTTCGGTTTCGGCGCCGTTCCCCAAAGCCGCGGATCCCATGACGCAACCAGTCGCCCGGCATCATCGAAGATTTGCCGGGTGATGCGCGGCTCAATAACGACCTCGTCCGGATGGCGACAATAGCCCACGCTGCGAATCGCCAGGGCTCGCGGGCCAATAACCGACAAGGTCGGTGTATGTGGGTGAGCGTTCACGTTATCGACGGTCCTTCGCTTGGTTCGAGGAAAGACTGAGCCATTTTTGGCCGGGCCGATACTGTAAGAAGTAACAGGTAGTCGCACCGAGGGGGTTGGTGGCGGGGATCGGTTGGCGCGGGCGTTGAACAAGCGCTGATTCAAGGTTGGCGGTAGGAATTGCACTACAAATCGGGAAGTTTTCCGACAGAGAAATCAGCACTCCTACAAGGCTGATCCCTTTCATTTGCAGGACGTTTCCTAGATGATTCCGCACGCTTGCGCCGGTGGATTCTCGTGGCTAGTCTCGGTCCGTCACTGCTCATCAGTGATCGGGTTTAGTCGCTCGGATCTCGCTAGGCGCACAGCGCTACCTCATATCGGGTGTTTTTTATTGCCCGGCATTTATGGTGGCTGTGCGCAGGGCACCCTCGGGTGCGCCGGTTTTGCCTGGCGACCGGTCGACTAACCTGCGTGCAGCCGCCACCCCTTGGTCGTTTAGTCGCGATATCGGTTGGCTCCCACTAAGGCCAGGAGCTTTACCAATGAAAAAACCAGTCCCCGATCCACCTCCCGAAACCTCAAGCAAAGACAACGACGATCCGCTAAGCGGTCGCTCAGCGCTTTACCACGCGATCGATTTTTACCTCACCCGCGAACATACCGGCGCACCGGACGAACTGCGCTTCTACAACGTCAGCCAAGACGTGAACTTCGAAGACACGCAACTCTATGTCGCCGACTTGCTGCGCTGTGCCTCGGTCACCGCCTATCGATGTGGCGATCAACTCAAAGGTGCCGACAGGGCCATGGTGTTCTCGATTTGGCATCTGCTGGAAATTGCCAAGGCGATGGTTGATCGGTCCATTGAATGCCTGGGCATGAAGCACACCGCAAGCCCGCCTGAATAATCGGTCGACCGTGAAACCGCCCGCGAGCAAGTGGCTGGGCAGCAGCCACCTGCTCCATGGCGTATATTCGGCGAACTTCCATTGCCTGCGCAGCCGCCCCATGAAACAGACGCCCGACGACCTCAAACAGATCACCGCCACCACCCTTGGCCACTACAACTCGGTGGCCGAAGATTTTCGTGAAGGGACGCGCGATCACGATGTCAGTCAGAACATCGATGCGCTGCTACGGCATGTTCAGGGGGCGGCGCCCTTCGACATCCTCGACTTTGGCTGCGGGCCGGGCCGGGATTTACAGACGTTCACGCGCATGGGCCACACCGCGGTCGGCCTCGACGGCTCGGAGAAGTTTGCGCAAATGGCGCGTGAGGACAGTGGTTGCGAGGTCTGGCAGCAGGACTTTCTGAAGCTTGATTTACCGGCTGAGCGCTTTGACGGGATCTTCGCCAATGCGGTGCTGTTCCACATTCCCCGTCAGGAATTGCCTCGGGTGTTGAAGCAATTGCACTCGGCTTTGAAACCGGGCGGTGTGTTGTTCAGCTCCAATCCGCGTGGGGAGAATCAGGAAGGCTGGAATGGCCCGCGGTATGGGGCGTATCACGATCTTCAGGCGTGGCAGGACTTGCTGACCGAGGCGGGTTTTGTGGAGCTGGAGCATTACTACCGGCCGGCGGGGCTGCCGCAGGAGCAGCAGCCTTGGTTGGCGAGTGTCTGGCGTAGGCCGGTGTAAGCCGGTCGGCCGCCATCAGCGGCACAACCGGGGCCTTGCCGCTGTCCTCGACGGTGGCATGTTGGCAGTTAACTTCATGCGCTTCGCTTCCCCGTACTGTCGCCGCTATAAACCTCGGCAAAAATCTCGGTAATGGCTCGGCGTGGCTGTCGCTTGTGAAGTGCCCGTACTTGTTCGCTCAGGCGCAGCAGTTCTTCACTCGGTTTCGCCCACTGTTCCTTCGGCAGCGGCTCGGACCATTGGCGCATCGCTTCGGGCATGGCCTGCGGGGCCATTTTCTGGAGGCGGCGGATTTCCCATTTGGTCAGGTGGTTGGGAATCGTCCACAGGGTCATGACGTGGTACAGGTACCAGAAAAACCCCGAGATCCGACCACGTTGGCCGTCGCGGATTTGCTGGTGCATGCGTGCGCGAGCGTTGTGGAAAGTGTGCAGGCCTTCGTGGGGCGGGTCGTTCGGGCCTTGCAGGTCTAGCGGGTCCTGAATGGATTTGAGGTCGTGGATTTCGTATTCCATATAACCGCGAATGGCTTCCCAGTGGCTGATGGCCAGTGAAAGACCGAAGCAGGGAAATTCAACGCTGGTGAGGGTCTCGCCGTGCTGGAAACCGATGCCCATGCCGTACTGGCGGTGGATGCCGTATTGGGTCGCGCCTTGGGCTTCGATGACCCAGGCGGAGAGGGATTCCCAGGGGACGAAGAGCGGTTCGGTGGCGCCTTCGGGCATGAAGCAGACTTCGCGGTGTTGGCGGTTGAAGCGGGTGGGGATGATGTGGAGGCGTTTTTTGTGGTTGTGGTGCCAGACGCCGAGGCCGATAAATAGAGAGCAAAAGCCACTTACTAGCGCGTAGCCGTAGCTTTCATCAAACACGCCGAGTACCGAGCCCCAGATTTCTACTTGGCTGTAACCGAACACAACCCCGAGGAGCGCAGCAAGCATTGGAGGTAGAAAAGCGAGCATTAAAGTGCCGCTGAATGGAAAGACTAGAGTCATTTGCCACATAAAGACTTGCGGTGATCCCAGTCCGAAGTCCATATACACCTCATTGAGCTCTCCGATATGGGGGCCAAGCGGCGGCAACGTTGTCGGTAATGGCAACGGCGCGAGATAAGTGATTTTCCCACTTGGAAACGGCTCAACGTCTCCGGCTTTTCCGGATTGCTCTAGGTGCTGGGGCGGCAGAGACATATCAATCTTGGTGGGCATGGTCGGCCACCTCCAGCAAATGGGTTTCAACCAGCAACATGGGCGGATGCTCGGTAACGGTTTGAGAGGCCAACGCCGGAAAGCGGCCGTCACTCCGAGGGTTCAGGCGAATGACCCGAATGCGAGAAACCCACACGCCCTTGGCATTCAGTGTCTGGATACAGACGGCCAACTCCAGTGTTTCGGAGGCCGGGGTAAATTCAGAGTCTGGGTCCACGGGATACTGCAGGCACAGCACCAGCCGGTCGGGTCCTGCTTGCACGATGCGCAGGTTATCCGTGATTTCCTCGCTGATGACGTCCTTGCGCTCGCGCGGTACACCACGACTGTGGAGGGGAACGGCCAGACGATGGGCGCCAACATTGAATAAACAACTCATGCGCGACGTTTGTCGGTCGGATTCAATCGCTGCACTTCCGCAAAGATCTCGGTGATCGGGCGTCGCGGCTGGCGTTTATGCAGGGCGCGGACCTGATCGCTCAGGCGCAGCAGTTCTTCACTCGGTTTGGCCCACTGTTCCTTCGGCAGCGGCTCGGACCATTGGCGCATCGCTTCGGGCATGGCCTGCGGGGCCATTTTCTGGAGGCGGCGGATTTCCCATTCGGTCAGGTGGTTGGGAATCGTCCACAGGGTCATGACGTGGTACAGGTACCAGAAAAACCCCGATACCCGACCACGTTGGCCGTCGCGGATTTGCTGGTGCATGCGTGCGCGAGCGTTGTGGAAAGTGTGCAGGCCTTCGTGGGGTGGGTCGTTCGGGCCTTGCAGGTCTTGTAGGTCCTGAATGGATTTGAGGTCGTGGATTTCGTATTCCATATAACCGCGAATGGCTTCCCAGTGGCTGATGGCCAGTGAAAGACCGAAGCAGGGAAATTCGACGCTGGTCAGGGTCTCGCCGTGCTGGAAACCGATGCCCATGCCGTATTGGCGGTGGATGCCGTATTGGGTCGCGCCTTGGGCTTCGATGACCCAGGCGGATAAGGATTCCCAGGGGACGAAGAGCGGTTCGGTGGCGTCCTCGGGCATGAAGCAGACTTCGCGACGTTGGCGGTTGAAGCGGGTTGGGATGATGGCGGCGCGTTTGTTGTGATAGTGGAGCCAAGTGCAGAAGAGGATCGCCAACGCAGAGAAGCCGGTTATTAGGGCTATTCCGTAGGACGCATGGAAGATCCCCTCTATGGCGTGAGAAATGTCGTCCCACCCCATGCCAAACAAAAAAAACATGAAGCCGCCGATTAGCGGAAAGAGAAAGGCGATCATGACGACTCCGCTGAAGGGCCCGCCCAGTAAGAACTGCCATGAAAACACTTGGGGCGATCCCAAGCCAAAATCCATGTACAACTCATTGAGCTCCCCGATATGGGGACCATGTGGCGGCAGCGATGTCGGCAATGGCAACGGCGCGAGATAGGTGATCCTCCCGCTGGGAAACGGCTCGATTTCACCGGCTTTGCGGGATTGCTCAAGGTGCGCTGCAGGCAAGGAGCTATCATTCTTGGTGGGCATGGTCGGCCAGCTCCAGCAGATGGGTTTCAACCCGCAACAACGGTGGATGCTCGGTAACGGATTGACGGGGCAGCGCAGGGAAACGCCCCTCAGCACGAGGGTTAAGGTGAATGACCTCAGTCCGTGACTCCCACACCCCCTTGGCGTTCAGGGTCTGGATACAGACGGCCAGTTCCAGCGTTTCGGACGCCGGGGTAAATTCAGAGTCAGGATCCACGGGATACTGCAGGCACAGCACCAGCCGGTCGGGACCTGTTTGCACGATGCGCAGGTTATCCGTGATTTCCTCGCTGATGACGTCCTTGCGTTCTCGCGGCGTGCCCCGGCTGTGGAGAGGAATGGCAATGCGGTGGGCGCCGATCCCCAGACGATGAGCCGGTTGTCCACTCAACGGTGGCTGAAAATCACTGAGCTTGAGCCTTGGCAGCACCAAATGAATGTCGCTGGGCTTGGCTTTTAGCAGCAAGTTTTTCAGCCACGAGTCATGTTCGTTCGGGCCCAGTTGCGCATACGGAGCGTTGAGCAAATAACCCAAATAATGCTGATATTCATCCAGGGTATGGTCACCGCGATGATCGGTGTCCAGGCTCCAAGGTGTGGTTTTCAGCCATTTATCGTGGGCGCTGATGTTGTAACGGTTGTACAGCCAGGTGCCACCCAGCTCCAGCACGGTGAACAGGGCTCCCGCGAGGTTGAAACGGAAGAATACGGTGGAGAGGCGTGTGCCTGCGGCGGCCCAGGCGGCGGTTCTTGCGGCGCTGTTTTTTGCGACCAGCACGTTAAACGCAGCACGACCGGTGTGAGTCAAACCATACGCATTGACGGTCGTCATGCCGGCCGCGCCCACTGTCGCGTGCGCTGCACTATTCTGCGCAGCCGTATTGCCACTACGCGTCGCCTGTTGCCAATTCTGGTGATGGTTGATGAGGCTGACCATTGACGATGCAAAACCTAAAACGTAGGTAAAGAAACCCAACCCAACATGCATCTTGCCCATCTGCACATGTACATTCTGCAACGCATGATGCTGAAGTCCCGCGACGAGTGCAGCGCTACGTGCCTTCAACGCTGTGTCGGCGAGACTTTGCGCCGCAGTGAACCCGGCAGCACCAGTAACCGCCAACGCATTGGCCAAGGGAGCCCATGTTCGCTTGTTCCTGGATTGGTTAGTCAGTTCCCTTATTACCGAAACCAAATTCACCCCCTGCACCAAAAACACCAACAACCCCATCCCTTCGCTCTTGATCAGGTCTGCCTTCGGCACACTCTGAACCCCCAGCCGAATATCCTTCAGCAAACTCCGCACTTCCTGCTGCTGCGCCGGTGGAAACACCACCGTCACCCCCGCCCGAGCAGGCGTCGCGCCATACAGGCGCGCCGACTCATCCGGCAGTTCGGCAATCGGGCTCAGCGCCCCGGCCAAGCGGCCTTCGAGCTGCGTCAACTGCCCGCGCACCCGAACGATCTCACCCTGCAATTCCAACGCCCGTGCTGTCCTGTGCCCCTGGCGATTTTTGTTGTGGGTGATCTGGTTGCGTTCGCGGGTCAGGGTTTTCAGGTAGTCACGCTCACTGAGCAATTCCTTGAGGCTGTTTTGCAGCGCCGCGTGTTCCGCCGGGCTGGCGACGGTGAAGGTCACCCCGGTGGTTTTTGCCGCGTCGAGAATCCGCCCTAGTAGCGCCTTGGGCAGGCGTCGGAACAGTTCATCGAGGTCGGGAATTTTCTCGCTCGCCAGATCGAAACCTTCCAAGGCCCGGCTCAGGCCCAGGTTCAGCGCCGGGCTGAGGCTGTGCTGGGCCGCGTCGGCAACGGCGCGGGTGTGTTCGGGCAAATCGTCGAGGGCCGGCAGGGGCGGTTGTTCGATTTTCTGCAACTCGCCCAGCCAGTGCGGCAGGTTGTTGAACACGCCCATGCCGGCGTTGAACAACGTGGCGTATTGCGCCGCCCGTTCCGGCTGCAGACGCAGCGGCAAGGTGTAGAACAGTGGCCGGGTCAGTTCCGGGTGTTTTTCCAGATAACCGAGGAGGATTTCGCTGGCGTAATCGCTGCGGCAAAGGTCTTTGAGGCAGGCGTATTCGGTAGTGAGAGCCTGATGAAGTTGCTGTTGATCCTGCGCGTCGTAGTACCAAGCCGAACGATGGTAACGCCCGGCACACACCAGCATCGTGCGGTCGGCGGTGATGCGATCCAGCAAGCGGTTCCAGCGGCCAAGGTCGTCGCGGTGCTGCAACAACGCGTCGTCCATGGCCGGTCGGTCGATGAAATCATTGACCCCGCGTTTGCCACTGAAGTTGGAGCCTTCGAGCACATCGACGATGCGTTTGTTTTGCGCTTGGCCAAGTTTTACCAAGGTGTCGAGGTGACGTTCGACGAAATCATCGGGGGCGACCTTGAAATGTTGGCGAGCGTAGTAGCGGTCGTCTGCCTCGTCACTGGCGCGGCTGTGGGCGGTGAAGTCGGGTGTGCCACCCTGGTACTTGGCGAATTTGAACGCTTCGGCATGGGCTTCTTTGCGCAACTGCTCCAGCTCTGGAGGCACGGGGCCGTCCGGTGGCTCGACCTTGCCGCCCTTGTTCAGGTAGTCGAGCAGAGCTTGGCGGGTCTGCTCCCGATCCGGTTCCGGCAACTGTTGCAGATCACCAAAAAGCGCCTGGACTCGCGGGTCGTCACTGGCCTTGGCCAGTTCGCCGATATCCGCCGGACTGAGCCGGCTCAGGGACTCGATGTAGCAGGCCAACAGGTAATCGCGTTCGTTGTGGCCGGCATTGCTCCAGTTATCGACCCAACCAACCGCGGTGTCCTGATACCCGGCCAGATCACGCAGCACACCGAGGTCGTCCTGCACCACGAGGAACAACGTGTCGTCCTGATACGCCGAGCGCACTCGCCCGAGCAACTCGCCGATGTGCGCCTCGCGAAAGCGCAACGGCTGCTCCCACAGATAGGGTTTACGTTCGTGCGCAGGGGCATCGCTGACGTGTACCGGCGGCAATAGAACGGCGTCCGGCGGCGCCTCGGCTTCATGTTCCGCACGGTCTTGTGCGGCTTGCGCCTGCTGGACCGGGGCGGTCGCGATCTCTGCCAGCCACTGCTCGCCCTGCTTGACCGTCAGCAGATGCTCGCCACCGGTTTGGCAATGCACCGGGCCGAGGTCGACGGCCTGCATGAAGTGGTCGCGTTCGGCGCGGCTGTCGAGCACTTGCGTGCATTTGGCCGCCGTCCACTGCACTTCGGCAAAGTTCACGTACAGCGTGCTGCGTCTGGAAAAGATAAGCGCCGGACGCTCCTCGATGGGCGTGCGCTGATCGCTGGTGACCTTGGCGCCCTTGTGCAGCAAGGCGCTGACCACTCCGTCGCGCACTTGGTACTCATGCAATTCACCGGTAACGCTGTCGATGACATACAGCCAGCCATCGCGCAGCAAACGGATGCCCAAAGGACGCGTGGTGAGGGCATACGGCAGCTTCAGGTCGGCACTCGGGTCGAGGGGCTTTTCCACCAGCCCGTAACGCAAGGGCAGCAGCTGCACGTGGGTTTGTCGCAAGGGACAGGCACCCAGAGAGCCGATGGGGGATTTGGAGGCCGCTGCTGCGGCGAGGTTGGCAGGGTGTGGCTTGTTCATGGGCGACCTCGTTCATTGACCCATTGGCGGGCCAGGTCAGCGGCCAGCGCAACGCGCTCGCCGGGGGATTGCAGCGACGGCGTATGCAGCAATCGGTTGATGTGCGGGTGCTGATCGAGCGATGAGCCATCCAGCAAGGCCATGACGTTGGCGTAATAAAACAATTCGGACTGGCTGCTCAAACCCAGGGCAGTGGCCTCGGTTTCCAGTTGTTCCAGCATTGGCCAGCGTTCGGCCACGGTTTCGCTGCCATGGCGTTCGGGGAAGTGCTTGAGCAGATGCGCGTCGAGTTCGAGCAGCGTTCGGCGCCGGTCAACCTGGTCCAGCGCCGAGCTCTGCTCAGTACTCAGGCGATAAGGTGTTGGCAAGTCCGGGCATTCGGGCTGGCGAGGTTGATGACGATGCCATGTGGCGTCGACGCTATCGGCCGTCACCACACAGGACAACGGGCCGAACAAGCGCTGATCGTTGCTGCTGAACAAAGCCTGCGTGACGGCGGCGTCGGCCAGTCGCAGGAAGACCTGCAACCCGTCTGGCAACTCGACGCTCAGCAGTTTGCGCAAGTGCTGCGCCACCTCATGCGCCGGTTTGGGGCTGAACAACAGCACACCCCACTCTTCCGGCGCGTGCTGCACAAAGAACTGAAAAATGTCCGCGTCAGGTTGTTCAATCGCCACCAGCAGCGGTGAGATATCACGCAGCGTATTGAAGGGCGTGCTGTCGTACAGGGCGAGGATGCTGGCGCCGGGGCTCAGGGCCTTCAGGCGCTGCGGCAAATCGCTCAGGGTCGCGCCGTCCAGCAACAGATACGCCTGTTGCTCGCCCCATGGCAGGTCGTCAGGCAGCAAAGTCAACAGTGTCATGCCTGGGCCGCCTCGCACATCAGGCAGCGCGAGCTGCGTGTTGAAACCAGGTACGGCGTTGCAACGTCGAGTGTGAACTCGACAGGGTTGGCTGCGCGGAACATCCACATTTCCCTGTGTCAATTTATGACACGGGACTCTGCATGCTTCTATGAGGTGGCGCAGTCAGGCGAATCCATATTTGGCGTAGGACAGTTCCGTTAAAAATCGGTACCTGTGCCTATCCGGAATGGCTTGCACAAGAGGAGGTATCAGGTTGTCCCTCGATCAATGACGACGAGACAGCCCGCCTCCCCTCGCTTTCGCAACTGGGCCAGGTACCGGACTACGCCTCTTTCTTCGGCTCGCGAATCTTGTACCAGGCCACATACAACGCCGGCAAAAACAGCAGCGTCAGCAACGTCGCGATGATGATCCCGCCGATCATCGCGTACGCCATCGGCCCCCAGAACACTTCCCGCGCAATCGGGATCATCCCCAGGCTCGCCGCCGCGGCCGTCAGCAGAATCGGTCGGCGCCGATGTTCCGTGGCTTGCGCCACCGCATCCCACGGTGACAACCCCTCTTTCTCCAGGGCGTCGATCTGCGTCACCAGAATCACCGAGTTGCGGATGATGATGCCGATCAGCGCCAGAATCCCGAGGATCGCCACGAAGCCCATCGGTGTGCCAGTGGGGATCAACGCCAGCACCACGCCGATCAAACCAAGCGGCGCGACGCTGGCCACCAGGAACAGCTTCTGCACGCTGTGCAACTGAATCATCAGGAAGGTCGCCATCAGGAACAGCATCAACGGCACAACCTTGGCAATCGGCCCTTGGGCTTTGCCGCTTTCCTCGACCGTCCCCCCCGTGGCGACCTGGTAGCCCACCGGCAAACCGGCGGCGAACTTGTCGATGGCCGGCTTCAGTTGCTTGACCAGATCGGTCGGCTGAATCTCGTCGCGCACCGCAGCCTTGATGGTGATGGTTGGCTTGCGGTCGCGACGCCACACCAGCGGCTGCTCCAGTTCGTAGCGCACGGTGGCGAAGGCCAGCAGCGGAATCGAGGTGCCGCTCTGCGTGACGATTTGCAGGTTCTGCAAGGTTTCCGGTGTACCGCGCTCCGCGTCCACGGCGCGGCCAACGACGTTGATCAGGTAGATATCGTCATCGACCTGTGTCACCGGCGCGCCGACCACGATGCTGTTCATCAGGTTGGCCACGTCTTGCGACGACAGCCCCAGTTGCCGCGCCTTGTCCTGAGCGATGTCGATGCGCAGGACTTTGCCCGGCTCGTTCCAGTCGTAAATGATCTCGCCGATGTGTGAGTTTTTATCCAGCTCGGTGGCCAGGGCGATGGCCTGTTTACGCACCTGGTCGATGTCCTTGCCGCTGACCCGGTACTGGATCGGCCGGCCCACCGGCGGGCCCATTTCCAGGGCCTGAACGTAGCTGCCGATGCCGACGAAATCCTTGCGCAAGCGCTCGCGCAAACGCTGACTCAGGACTTCCCGCGATTCCAGGCCCTTGCTGACGATGACTAATTGCGCGTAGTACGGGTTTTGCAATTGCTGGTCGAGCGGCAGGTAGAAACGGATCGCGCCTTCGCCGATGTAGGTGCTCCAGCGCACGATATCCGGGTCGTCCTTGAACGTCGCTTCGAGCTTGTCCACAGCCTTGCGGGTTTCATTGATGGATGCGTTTTGCGGCAGGTTCAGGTCGACGAGGATTTCCGGGCGGTCCGAAGACGGGAAGAACTGGTTCTGTACAAACTGCATGGAAAACACCGACGCCGCGAACAGGGCGATGGTGATGCCGATGGCCCACCAGCGATTGCGCATGGCCCAAAGCATGCCGTAGTTGAAGGCGCGACCGATGCGACCGGGCTCGGCGTTGTGCGGTTTCACGTTGGCGCTGAGGATGTGCACGCCGATTACCGGCGCGAACAACACCGCGACCACCCATGACACCAGCATCGCCACGGCGATCACCGCAAACAGCGTGAAGGTGTACTCACCCGCCGAGCTGGCGTTCAGGCCAATCGGCACGAAACCGGCCACGGTCACCAGTGTGCCGGTGAGCATCGGGAACGCGGTCGAGGTGTAGGCGAACGTAGCCGCCTGCTCCTTGGTTTCGCCCATCTCCAGACGGGTGACCATCATCTCGACCGTGATCATCGCGTCGTCCACCAGCAGGCCGAGGGCGATGATCAAGGCGCCGAGGGAAATCCGCTGCATGGTGATGCCGCTGTATTCCATGAAGACGAAGACCATCGCCAACACCAGCGGAATCGAGCACGCCACCACCAACCCGGCGCGCACGCCGAGGCTGACAAAACTGACCACCAACACAATCACCACCGCTTCGAACAACGCGCTGGTGAAACCGCCGACGGCCTTTTCCACCACGGCGGCCTGATCGGAAACGGTATGCACGCCGACGCCCACCGGCAAATCAGCGGTCAGGTCGGTCATGCGCTGGTGCAGCGCCTTGCCGAACGCCTGAATGTTGCCGCCCTTCTTCATGGCAATCGCCAGGCCGATGCCCGGGTGACCGTTGAAGCGAAACTCCGGCGTCGCCGGGTCGACGTAACCCCGAGTGATATCGGCAATGTCGGCCAGGCGATAGAAGCGGTCGTTGAGCCGCAGGTTGACGTTTTCCAGGTCTTTCTCGGAAGCGAACTGCCCTGTGGTGCGTACGGAAATTCGCTCGGGCCCGGCGTCGATGACCCCGGCCGGCGTCACCGCGTTTTGCGATTGCAGACTCTCCACCACCTGACGCTGATCGATGCCCAGCGCCGCCAGTTTGCGGGTGGAGAAGTTCAGGTAGATCACCTCATCCTGCTCGCCGACCATCTCGACTTTGCCCAGCCCTGGCACTTCACGGATCTCGGCGCGGACTTGCTCGACGTAATCGCGCAACTGACGCATCGACAAACCGTCGGCGGTAAAGGCGTACACCGAACCGAACACATCACCAAACTCGTCGTTGAACCCCGGCCCTTGCAGGCCTTTGGGGAAGTCGCCGCGAATGTCGTTGATCTTCTTGCGCACCTGGTACCAGATTTCCGGGATGTCCTTGGCACTGGTGGTGTCGCGCAGGTTGACGAACACCGTCGATTCGCCGGGCCGGGTGTAGCTTTTCACGTAGTCGAGGGAGTCGAGCTCTTCGAGTTTCTTCTCGATGCGGTCGGTGACCTGCTTGAGGGTTTCTTCCTGGGTCGCACCCGGCCAGCGGGTCTGGATCACCATGGTTTTGATGGTGAACGAGGGGTCTTCCTCGCGACCCAGGTTCATGTACGAGAACACGCCCATCAGCAGCGCGACGAACATCAAATACCAGACAAACGACTGATGCTTGAGGGCCCATTCGGATAAGTTGAAACTCCCTTTCATTGTGGGCTGTCCTCATCGATTTTCACTTTCTGCCCAGGCTTCAGGCTGTTCACACCGGCAGTCACGACACGCTCGCCGGACTTCACGCCGCTGGCCAGGACCATCGTCGAATCGGTGCGGCTGATCAGGCTGATGTCACGCGGGGAAACCGTTTGAGTCTGCGGATCGATAACCCAGATGCGCGACTTGCCATCGACCTCCTGCAACGCCGTCAGCGGCAATTCGATCCGCGGTTTGATCGCGGAGCTGAGGGTGACGCTGATTGCCGTGCCCAGGCGAAACCCCGGCGGCGTATCGGTGAGGGTCAGGCGGGCACGCCGGGTACGGGTGGCGCTCTGCGCCTGGGGTTCGATTTCGCGGACGATGGCGGTGGTGGTGATGCTCGGGTCCAATTGCACGGCGACCTGAAACACCACGTCCGCGGGCAACTGATCAACCAGCGTGTCGGGCAGATCGATTACCGCCTCCTTGATGTCCGGCTGTGCCAGGGTCACCACTTGCTGGCCGGCGGTCACCACTTGGCCGGCTTCGGCGTTCCAGGCAGTGACGATGGCTTTGTGGTCGGTGCGCAGTTCGACGTAACCGAGTTGGTCCTTGGCCTGATCGAGCGCCGCTTTCGCTTGATCGAGGGCAGCCTGGGTGGTTTTCAGATCGGTCTGGGCAATATCCAGTTGCGCCTGCGCACCGACCCCGCGATCGAACAGTTCCTGCTGACGCCGGGCGTTGGCCTGGGCGTTGATCAGTTGAGCCTGAACCTTTGCCAGATCGCCCTGAGCCGAGCGCAGCTGGTTTTGCTGATCGGTGGGATCGAGGGTCGCGAGCAAGGCACCTTTCTCGACTTCGGCACCAACATCGACGTTACGGCTGGCGATCCGCCCCGGTACGCGGAAACCGACATTGGTTTCAAAACGGGCCTGGATGCTGCCGGCGAAGCGGCCGAGCGTTTCCTCGTCCAGCGCCTGGACCTTGATCGACAGCACCGGGCGTACTGGCTCCGGCGGCGGTTCTTTTTTTGAGCAGGCCACCAACAGCATCCCGGCGCACACCAGCAACACGCGCTTCATGGCTGGGCTCCTTCGGCCAGGTCTTTATAGGTGTTTTCGGCAATTTCCACTTTGACGCCGGGGTGCAACAACTGGCCGCCGGCGATGACGACTTTTTCGCCGCCCTTCAGGCCATCGCTGATGATCACTTTGCCGGTCAGGTAACGACCCACCGTCACCGTATGCAGCTGCGCCTTGCCTTCGCCATCCACCAGCCATACGGCCGGGTCGCTGAGGTTTTTGGTCAGCGCCGACCACGGCAGCTCGACTGCTGATTGGCCCGGCGTCTTCGCCGTGGCGCTGACCACCGAGCCAAGCTGCATACCTTCGGGCAGTCCGTTAAGGGTGACTTTGACCTGCACCGTGCCAGTCTGCGCAGAAACGGCCGGGGTGACTTCCCGAACCGTGCCCGTGGTCTTGATGGCCGGGTTGTCGAGCAGGCTGACCACGATGGTTTTGTCTCCAGGCGCCTCTGCCAGCAGCGATTCGTAGACGTTGAACACCGCGTCACGCTCACCGTCACGCGCCAGGCTGAAAATCGGCATCGTGGCCTGCACCACCTGGCCGACTTCGGCCTGACGTGCCGTAATCACCCCCGGCGCGTCGGCGATCAGCGCGGTGTAACTCAGTTGCTCACGGGCGTTGGCCAGTTGCGCCTGGGCGGCCGTCAAGGCGCTCTGACTGCTGCGCAATGCAGCCTGGGCCGAGTCGTATTCGCTTTGACTGGTGTAGCCCTTGGGCAGAAGTTTTTGCTGGCGGACGAAGGCGGCGGCGCTCTGTTTGACCCGCGCCTGTTCGGCGACGACTTGTGCCTGGGCCGAGTCGAGGCTGGTCTGCAGGTCTTTCGGATCGAGTCTGGCGAGCACTTGTTTGGCCGACACCCGGTCCCCGACATCGACCATGCGCTGGATGATTTTGCCGCCAACGCGGAACGACAGTTCCGTCTGGACGCGCGCCTGAACATCACCAGTGAGGGTCACGGACGCGGCGTAATCCGCCGCTTTGACCGCTTGCACAAACACCCGCGGACGATCCTTTTCGACCTGGGGTTTTTCCCCGCAGGCGCCCAGCAGCACAAGAAGACTCAGGCCAATCACTCTTTTCAATCCGGGACCAGCCATGCAGACTCCTTTGCGTCGTACGAACGTGCCAATGGCGATACGACTGTGAGCTTAGAACAGGGTTCAACAGGTGCACAGGTTTGCTGCACGCTCAGCAGTAAGGAAGCTTCCCATGCTCAAAACCCTCGCGGTGGCCAATTACCGCTCGATCAACAAACTGGTGATACCGCTGGGTCGTTTGAACCTGATCACCGGACCGAACGGCAGCGGTAAATCCAACCTCTATCGTGCGTTGCGCCTGCTCGCGGAAACCGCTCAGGGCGGCGTGGTCAATGCGTTGGCCCGCGAGGGTGGGCTGGATTCGACCTTCTGGGCCGGGCCGGAAAACATCACCCGGCGCATGCGTAACGGCGAAGTGCCGATCCAGGCGACGGTGCGTCACGGCGTCAAACGCCTGCGCCTGGGGTTTGCCGGCGAAGATTTCGGTTATTCGATCAGCCTGGGGTTACCCGAATCCAACGGTCATTTCATGCTACCCGGACACAGCTCACCCATCCCGTCACGCTTCAGTCTCGACCCGCAAATCAAGCGCGAATGCCTGTGGGCCGGGGCGTTCTATCGTCCAGCAAGCGTGCTGGTGGATCGCGACGGCCCGATGATCCGCACCCGAGCCAACCGCAACTGGGACGTGCTGGCTCAACACACGCCGACGTTCGACAGCCTGTTCGATCAGGTCGGCAGCTTGCGGACCTCGCCGGAGGTGCTGGAGATGCGTGAGTTCATCCGCCGCTGGCGCTTCTACGATCACTTTCGCAGCGACGCCGACGCGCCAGTGCGTCAGCCACAGCTGGGCACCCGCACCCCGGTGTTGCACCACGACGGCAGAGATCTGGCGGCGGCGTTGCAGACCATCATCGAAATTGGCGACCCCGACGCTTTGCGCAACGCCATCAGCGATGCGTTTCCCGGTGCACGGCTGCATATCGAGCCGCTGGCTGGCGGCCGGTTCGCCATCGAGCTTTATCAGGAAGGGTTGCTGCGACCATTGTCGGCGGCAGAGTTGTCGGATGGCACGTTGCGTTACTTGCTGTTGGTGGCGGCGCTGCTGACACCGCGACCGCCGACATTGATGGTGTTGAACGAGCCGGAAACCAGCCTGCATCCGGACCTGTTGCCGGCGTTGGCGCGCTTGATTATCCGCGCGTCGGAGCAGTGTCAGGTGTGGGTGGTGTCCCATGCGCGGCGGCTGATCTCGGCGTTGCAGGAGGACCCGGAATGCAACTGCATCGTGCTGGAGAAAAATCTTGGCCAGACCGGGATTGTCGGGCAGCGGCTGCTGGATGAACCGGCGTGGTATTGGCCGGATTGAGCGGGTGCCGTTAAAAACCATTCGCCGGCAAGCCGGCTCCTACAGAATTGAGGTGATCCTTGTAGGAGCCGGCTTGCCGGCGATGACGGCCGAACGATCGCTGCAAAAACTACAGAATCACCCCTGCCACTTCCCACCTTCGACAATCACGCTCTCCGGCTTGGTGTCATCGCTCAGTTCTTTACGCACATATTGGTCGTACAGCTTGAGCAGGTATTTCTCTTCACCCAGCTTGGCCAACTCGGCGTTCACCCAGTCACGCAGCTCGATGTTGCCCTTCTTCACCGCCGGAGCAATCGGCGCTTCGGCGCCCAGCGTCTGGCTCAGCACGCGGTAGCCAGGGTTCTGCTTGGCCCAGCTGAACAGCACCAGATTGTCTTGCGCGTACGCATCGCCACGACCGTTGGCCAATGCTTGCAGGAACTCGGAGTTTTTCTCGAACTTGAGCAGTTTCCAGTCCGGGTGATTCTTGGTCAGCCAGATGTCCGCCGTGGTGCCGGTAGTGACGATGGTGGTGCGGGTCGCCAGGTCATCGAGGTTTTTCACCTCGCTGGCCTGTGGCACCAGCGCCTGCACGGCGACTTTCAGGTTTGGATTGGTGAATTCCACCGCTTCCTTGCGCTCTGGCGTCACGGTCATGTTGGCCAGGATCAGGTCGACCTTGTCACTTTGCAGGAATGGAATCCGGCTCGCCGGCTCTACCGCGACGAATTCGACCTTGCTCTCATCGCCGAGCAGATCCTTGGCGAATTGCCGGCCGATGTCGGTATCGAAACCGACGTAGCGCCCGGCTTCATTGACGAATCCAAACGGCGGTTTGTCGGTGAAGACGCCGACGATCAGCTTGTCCCGCGCTTTGATTTTGTCCAGGTAGCTGGCCGGTGCGGTGCTTTCGCTGGCGACTTTCGGCGTTGCGGGTGTTTCGGTTTTGTTGCAGCCGGCCAGCAGCGCGAGGCCGAGCAGCGGGAGTAGCAGTAGAGAAGACTTGGCAGTTTTCATGGCAGTTGCAGTTCCTTTGTTTGAGTCGTTTTGGGTAGTGCGGCGACGTAGGAGAACTTCTCCAGGAACTGCTGCGCTCGTGCGGTTTGCGGGTTCGTAAAGAAAATCTCGGGAGGGTTTTGCTCAAGGATTCGCCCGGCATCCATGAACACGATGCGGTCCGCCACGGCCCGGGCAAAGGCCATTTCGTGGGTGACGATCAACAGCGTCATGCCTTCGCGGGCCAGGCCCTGAATGACTTCCAGCACTTCCTTGACCATTTCCGGGTCGAGGGCGGCGGTGACTTCATCGAACAACATGACCTTGGGGTTCATGCACAACGAGCGAACGATGGCGATGCGTTGCTGCTGGCCGCCGGAGAGCTGACGCGGGAAGGCATCACGCTTGTCCAAAAGGCCGACGCGCGCCAACAAGGCTTCGGCCTGGACACGGGCTTCGCGGCGCTCGCGTTTTTGTACCTTGAGCGGGCCGAGCAGCAGGTTGTCGAGCACGCTCATGTGCGGAAACAGGTGATAGCTCTGAAACACCATGCCGATCTGCTGGCGCACTTCGCGCCAGTCGGTGCCCTTGTCCAGCAATTCGCGGCCGTTGAATTTCAAGCTGCCGCTGTGCGCGACTTCCAGCCCGTTGAGGCACCGCAGCAACGTGCTTTTGCCGCAGCCACTGGGGCCGAGAATGACGATCACTTCGCCTGACTTCACGTGCAGGTCGATGCCGTCGAGCACCTGTTGCTCGCCGAAAAACTTGTTGAAACCCTTGAACTCGATCAATGCGCTCATGCTTGCGTCCAGCGCCGCTCCAGCACGCGCGAGGCGGCCGAGAGCGGGTAGCAGATGAAAAAGAAAAACAGGAACAGCGCGCCGTAGATCAGCACGGATTCGTAGGTGCGTTCGATGATTTGCTGACCGACCTTGATCACGTCCACCACGCCGATCAGCACCGCCAGGGAGCTGGTCTTGATGATTCGCGTGTAGACGTTGATGGTCGGCGGGGTCATGCGTTTCAGCGCCTGGGGCAGCAACACGTACCCGTAGAGTTGCGGGCCGTTCAGGCCAATCGACAACCCTGCTTCACGCTGACCGCGCGGCAACGAATGCAACGCGCCGCGGACCACTTCGCCGACCTCGCTGGCGCCCCACAGCGACAACACAAGCACCGCGCACCAGAAGCTCGGAATGCTCAGGCCGAAGAAAATCGGCAAACCGAAGAACAGCAAATACAACCAGACCAGCACCGGAATTGCCCGAAACAGCTCCAGATACACGCGCAAAATTGCGTTCAGCCATTTCGAATTCAGCGTGCGCAACACGCCGTAAAGCACACCGCCGAGGGTGCTGATGGCGATGCTCAGAAAAGAGATCGACAGGGTTTGCGCAGCGCCCTTGCCCAGTTGCGGCAACGACACCCACAGCAACTCAAGACCCGAACTGGCCATGCTGGAGCCTCCTTTCCAGACGGCTGAGCAGCAGCGACAGCGGCAAAAACAGCAGCACGCAAATCAGCGTCAGCACGGCGAGCATTTCGTAGGTCTTGTAGTAAAGCGCGATGTAGCTTTTGGTGGTGTAGAGGATTTCCGGAACCGCCACCGCAGAGACCACGGTGGTTTCCTTGAGCAGGAAAATGAAGTTGGCGAACAGCGACGGCAGGCTGAGGATGCCGGCCTGCGGCAGGATCACGTAGCGCAGTAATTGCCCGTGCGACAAACCGATGGAGCGACCGGATTCCAGCTGCGCTTGGGGCACCGCGTCCACACCGGCACGCAGCACTTCCGTGAGGTAAGCGCCGCCCAGGAACGTCATGGTGATGATCGCCGCCGCGAAACCCGAGACCTTGATGCCCAGCGCCGGCAAAGCGAAGTACACAAAAAACAGTTGAATGAGCAGCGGCGTGTTGCGTGCCAGCTCTACGTACAACCCGACCAGGCGTTGCAGGTAAGGCGTGCGAAATACCAGGATCGTCGCGTTGATCAATGCCACCAGCAATGAGGTGCCGATGGCGATGAAACCGACCTGCAGCGTCACACCCACGGCCTTGAGAAACGCCGGCAGGGTACTGAGGATAAAAGCGTAATCGAAGTTCATTGAACATCCTGAACGTCGCTCGGTAAGCGACGGTGGTGCAGTCCATGGGCGGTGGATAACCTCCCGGCAGGCACCGACTTAAAAGGTATAAGAACTGGAATTTAAATACCGTTAAAGCATATTGATATCACGCAAAAAACTATCCCGCGGATTTGCTGAGACCGAGGAAGACGACTATTTTCCTTTTCGCTGTAGGAGGGATCTTTTTTTCAGAATGCCCCTCCAAGGACCCACAGCTTTTGGCCAGACTCCCCCGGCCGAACCATCACAAGGAAGAGAATATGGCTGACGTAAAAGTGCCGGAGAGGTTGGATCCGCAGGACATCGTGAAGTTGCTGGTGGCGTTGCGCAGGGCGTTGAAGGCCAGGGTGGCCTGAACCTCTGGAGCGTGTGTATCCCTGTCGGAGCGGGCTTGCTCGCGAAGGCGGGGGGTCAGTCAACATCAATTTCGACTGACCCACCGCCTTCGCGAGCAAGCCCGCTCTCACATTTGGAATGTACACACTCAATAAAAAACGCCGACGCTATTGCTAGCCGTCGGCGTTCGAAACCTTGAAGGGGTTTAGGGCTGCGTCCAATCAGAACGCCGGCAGTACTGCGCCGCTGTACTTCTTGGCGATGAAGGCTTTCACTTCAGGGCTGGTCAACGCCTTGGCCAGTTTCTGGATAGCTACGCTGTCCTTGTTGTCTGGACGAGCCACCAGGAAGTTCACGTAAGGCGAATCTGCACCTTCGATTACCAGCGCATCTTTAGCCGGGTTCAAACCCGCTTCCAGCGCGTAGTTGGTGTTGATCATGTCCAGGTCAACCTGGTCCAGAACGCGCGGCAACATTGCGGACTCAAGTTCCTTGAACTTGAAGTTGTGCGGGTTCTTGGCGATGTCTTTCGGGGTAGCCAGAGCGTTTTTCGGGTCTTTCAGCTCGATCAGGCCAGCCTTCTGCAGCAGCAGCAGAGCACGACCGCTGTTGCTGCCTTCGTTCGGGATTGCAATGGTTGCGCCGTCTTTCAGCTCAGCCAGGCTTTTGACTTTCTTCGAATAGCCACCGAACGGTTCAACGTGAACGCCGATCACGGTCACCAGATTGGTGCCTTTGCCTTCGTTGAAGTTTTTCAGGTATGGCAGGGTCTGGAAGTAGTTGGCGTCCAGACGCTTCTGGTCAACTTGCACGTTTGGCTGAACGTAGTCGGTGAAGACTTTGATTTCCAGGTCCACGCCTTCTTTGGCGAGGGTTGGCTTGATCAGCTCCAGAATTTCGGCGTGTGGGACCGGAGTCGCCGCAACTACCAGTTTCTCGCCGGCCTGGGCCAGGCCCGCGGTCAGGGCAGCCGCCAATGCGGTGAACAACAGAACCTTTTTCATGCAGTGTCCTTATCGAAAATCACGGTCGCCAATGACGACGGCTAAATGTTGAGGTGCAAGCGAAGTGCTATCGCTGGCGTGAAGCGGACAATACCGAGATTTTTTATTCCCGAACAATATCTTTTATTCACTTTCATATTCCATTTTGTTCATACAGCTCTAATTCGCGTTTTTCCCGGATCCCTCTGTAGGCGCTGGCTTGCCGGCGATGGCGTCTTTCCTGATGCACCGCGTCGTCTGGATCGCGAGCAAGCTTGCTCCTACAAGAGTGCAGTGTTTGCGGATTCATCTGTAGGAGCCGGCTTGCCGGCGAGGGCGTCTTTCCTGATACACCGCGTCGTCTGGATCGCGAGCAAGCTTGCTCCTACAAGAGTGCGGTGTTCTTGAGCAGGTTTTTCAGGGCGGCTTGTTCGGTGGCAGTGCCTTTGGTGAGGATGTGCTGGAGTTGCTGCTCGATCTGCGTCAAGGGTGCCGGTGCTTCGGGCAGGTTCAAATGTTCGGGCAAGATCTCGTCGCCAGTGCTGACCAGCAACGCAAAGTGAATGACGTTTTCCAGCTCTCGGGTATTGCCTGGCCAGCTGTGCTGTTCCAGCAAGCGCTGCGCGGCTTCGCTAATCAACGGCACCGGCAGGTCCAGGCGCTGGCTGTAGATGCCGAGGAAATACTCGGACAACGACAGGATATCGCCCACCCGCTCACGCAACGCCGGCAGTTCCAGCTGACCTTCGCTGAGGTAGTGATAAAGCCGCTCATGGAATTTCCCGGCAGCCACGGCTTGCGCCAGATCAATGCTGGTCGCAGCCACGAGACGCACGTCAACCGGGCTCGGTTGGTGAGCGCCGACACGGGTGACTTCGTGGTTTTCCAGTGCGGCGAGCAACTTGATCTGGATCGGCAACGGCAAGTCGCCGATCTCGTCCAGATAAAGCGTGCCGCCATTGGCCGAACCGAACCAGCCAGCACGACTGCTGGCCGAACCGGTGTAACTGCCGGCGGCGTATCCGAACAGTTCGGCGTCGGCGTAGGTCGGGCTGATTGCGCCGCAATTGACCGACACAAACAACCCACCACGATCACTGGCGCGGTGGATGTGCCGCGCCAACAACTCTTTACCGCTACCGGTTTCGCCACGGATCAACACGGAGATCGAACGCGGGGCCAGTTGCTCCAGTTCGGCGCGCAATTGACGCGAGCGCGGATCGACGAACACCAGCGCCTTGGCGCGGATGCTCAGCGGACTTTTTTCTGCGTCGGGAAAGGTCAGCAGCGGCTGACCGAAGGCTTCAAAACTCATGGCAGACTCCCGCCCAAAACCGCCGGGAGACGGGGGGGCGATGTTAAAAAAAGAAAAGGTTCAAGCGCGGCGCAGGGCGTGATGTTCCATGCGGTTTTGCAGGCGATACAGATAGGCAAAACCCTGCTCCCAACGCTGATGACCGGACTTCACGTTGATGTGCCCGGCACCCGCCAGTATTCCTGCCTCGGCGCCCCAGTTACGTGCCAGTTCCAGCGCACGCGGTGCGCTGACAGCGGCGTCGTTGTCGGAGCTGACAACCTGGCTCGGGAACGGCAAAAGGTTGGTCGGAATCGGCGCGAAATTGCGCAGGGCTGGCGCGCAGGCCGGGCGCTCGACGTCCGCCGGCGCGACCAGCAAGGCACCGCGCACCTGGCGCAGAAAATTCAGCGGTGCAGTGGCCGCCCAATGCGCGACCGTGATGCAACCCAGGCTATGGGCAATCAAAATCACCGGCGTACTGTCGGCGGCAATCGCCTCGGCCAATGCCGCGACCCAGTCTTCACGACGGGGCGTCAACCAATCGGCCTGCTCCACCCGCGCGCTGTTCGGCAGGCTGTTCTGCCAGTGGCTTTGCCAATGATCATCTGGCGATCCTTGCCAGCCCGGCACAATCAGATAGCGAATTGATTCGTTGCGCATGGGGGAGCTCTCCTGCTGCGTGTCTGTTCCTGATCAAGTATAGGGAGGAGAGTTATATCCGTTAAGGAATAAGAAGCTATTTATTAAGACCTATAAAGAATATAAGAAAACACACGACCTGTAGGAGCCGGCTTGCCGGCGATAGCGTTCATTCAGCCAATAGAAATATTGACTGAGGGACCGCTTTCGCCAGCAAGCCGGCTCCTACGGGTCGTGTGTTTTCTCGGGGGAATAAAAAAGGGGCCGCACCCTGCCAAGGAGACGGCCCCGGAAAATCGAAAATCGGTCAGCGCGCGGTAATCACCGACAATTTGGTAATCCCTGCCCGCTCAATCGACGCCATGGCTCGCGCCACTTCGCCGTAATTCACCCCGTCATCTGCCTGCAGTTGCACGCGGACTTCGGGATCCTTGGCCTTCGCCGACTTGAGGTTGAACTCCAGCAAGTCCGGCTGAATCTCGTCCTTGTTGATAAACAGCTTCCCGGCACCGTCGATGCTCACGACCAGCGGGTCCTTCTGCTCCACCGGCGCCACGGCCTCGGTCTTGGGCAGGTTGATCGGGATCGCGTTGGTCAGCAGCGGCGCGGTGACGATGAACACCACCAGCAGCACCAGCATCACATCCACCAGCGGTGTCACGTTGATCTCGCTCAGCACCTCATCGCTGTCTTGCGTGGAGAAAGCCATCTCAGGACGCCTCCTTCACTTTCTGCGCGCCGCCCAACGCGGCGGTTTTGTGCGCCGTCGGGTGAATCAGCACGCGGAACGAACTCTTCTGCGCCAGGCTGTAGAAGTCATGGGCGAAGTCATCCAGGTCCGCCGCCGTCAGTTTCAGACGACGCAAAAAGTAGTTGTAAACCAGCACCGCCGGCACCGCGACGGCGATCCCCACGCCGGTCGCCACCAGTGCCGCACCAATCGGCCCGGCCACGGTTTCCAGGCTGGCTGAGCCCGCAGCGCTGATCCCTTTCAACGCCTCCATGATTCCCCACACGGTGCCGAACAAACCAATGAACGGCGATGTACTGCCAATACTCGCGACCACCGCCAAACCTGTTTCCAGCGAGCGGCGCTCACGCACAATCTGCTGACGCAAGGCGCGTTCAAGACGATCCTGATGGTTGATCGCCTGGCTCAAATCCGCCGCTTGTGGCGCCTCACCTACCTGAATGGCTGCATAGCCGGCCTGAGCCACACGGGCCGCCGCGCCGGGCTGGGTCTCGGCCAGCTCTGCCGCTGAATCAAGGCTCGACGCGGCCCAGAACTGCTTATGAAACTTTCGGTCCTGCACCTTGAGCCGGCCGAACTGCACGCCTTTGAGCAACGCCAGGCCCCAGGTGGCAACGGAAAAAACCACCAGCAGCCAGATCACCGCGCTTTCGATGGATTCAAGTGGAGATGCCAGTAACGTCATGATGAGTTCCTCGTGTAAACGTTTCGCGCGAATTTGGTTGCGGTTTAATGAAGCTTGAAATCGATGGGCACGCTGACCCAGCCGTCCTGGGCGACCTCACCTTGCTTGGCCGGCACGAAACTCCAACGTTTCACGGCATTGATCGCCGCCTCGTCGAGGGAGTCGCGACCGCTGCCTTTCTGGATCTGAATCTCGCCAGGTTTGCCGTTGGCCAACACATGCACCCGCAATAACACCGTGCCTTCCCACCCGCGCCGCACGGCTTGCGACGGGTAGTCCGGCGCCGGGTTTTTCAAGTACGCGGCATTGGCTGAAGCCGGTGTCACCGGTGCGGGCGCCGGAGGTGCAGGTGGCGCTGCAGCCGCGACGGGTGCTGCCGGTTGTGGCGGCGCGGGCGGTTGCGGGGCGACTTTTTGCAGCGGTTTCGGCACGGGTTTGGCGATTGGCTTTGGCTTGGGAATCGGTTTCGGAGGCGGCGGTTTCACGGCCAGTTCGTCTTCCACCGGCGGCGGTGGCTCGATCACGGGTTGTACCGGTTGCTGTGGTGGTGGCTCGACCACGGGCGGCGCCGGACGCGAGAACTCAATCGTCATCGGCGGAATTTCCGGCGGCACAATCGGCAATGCCTTGGTCGGCTGTTGATTGACCCAATAGATGACTGCGCCATGCACCAGCAACGCCAGCACCCCGAGCAGAATCGTTTCCCGGCGACTCAGAATGCCCTTGGGCGCACGCTGCAAACGCAGCTGCCCCAAGGGCACGCGGTGCACCCGGCCGAGGTCGACCAACTCGCCACCTGGCGCCTGGCGCCACAGCACCTCGTGTGCGCTGGCGGCGGTCTGGACATTGCCCATTGATTTACTCCCTGCGGTCTCTTTGTGGATAACCGAAACGCCGTGCCAAACATCCCCCGACGACGCATCGATGGGTGAATCATTGAGGCAGACGCTTATCTCAGAAAGTAATATTTGAAGTTATGCATAGACCAAAAACGAATATAAAAGATCGCCCATCCGCTACAAGCCTTGTCCGGCAAGGGCTGCAGACAACAGACGGAAATCACATGCCTTTCAGGCATCGAAAATATTCACCAAAGGCATGATTCAAGGGCCATTTTCACGGCCACGGGGCCGTGGCGCCTGCCATTGAGCGGCAGAGACAACGCTCTATTTATATTCCTTTATCGTCTAACAGTTATTTGATTGCTTCATTGACGGAATAAGTGAATACCTTTAAAAAACCTCAACCACGCTCGTCGCACCTGCCCTCGAGGTCGTTTCAAGATGCCGGAAAAAACCTATGGATCTTCGTCAACTGCGTTACTTCATTGCCCTCACCGAACACCGAAGTTTCGTACGGGCAGCCGACGCCATGGGCATCACTCAGCCGGCATTCAGTCGCAGCATTCAAGGGCTTGAACAGGAGTTCGGCTGTGCATTGGTGGACCGTGGCAACAAGGACTTGCGCCCCACGCCGGAAGGTCAAGTGGTGCTGCAACATGCGCTGACGCTGGTACAGGGCGCAGCACTGCTCAACGCCGAAGTCACGCAAATGACCAAGCTCGACGCCGGTGAACTGCGGTTCGGCTGCGGCCCGACGCCGGCGGTAAAACTGGTGCCGGATGCGGTGGCGCAGTTCATCCATGCTTACCCGAAAATTCGCACCTGTTTTCAGGTGGATAACTGGGAAAAACTCAGCCGCGCGCTGAGCCGTGAAGAGATCGAATTTTTCATCGCCGACATCCGCCATTTCGAAGCCGATCCGAATTTCCAGACCCGAGCGCTGACCCCCAGACGCGGCGTGTTTTTCTGCCGTCCGGGACATCCGTTGCTGGCCAAGGAAAGCCTGTCGACCAACGACATGTTCGATTACCCGTTGGCGACCACACTGATCCCGCCAGGCATTCGCAAACTGCTGGCAAACCTCAGCGGCCGGATCGATTTCTCACCGACCATCGAAACCGAGCATTTTCCGGCACTCGCCAGGATCGTGCTGCAATCGAATGCCATTGGAGTAGGAACGGAAGAGGCGTTTGTCGAGGACATTGCCCAGGGTTCGCTGGTGCTGCTGCACTGGCGAAACCTGCCGCCGCACATCGAGAGCATGAGCGTGCGCTGCGGGATTGTCAGCCGCACGGGGTTCCGCTTGTCACCGGCTGCGCGGGCGATGATCGAGACGTTGGTGGCGGTGGATAAGCAGGATGTCAGCGTCGCGGTTTGAACAGAACGACCACTTTCACTGGCAACCCGGCACCTACAGAACCACGAAGACCCTGCAGCAGCTGGCTTGCCAGCGAAGAGACCCTCAGACCCGAACGCCCTCTACAGCCTGCCCCTCAATTGCCTCTTTACGAATAAACCGGTTCGCCCGCCCGAACGTCCCGAAATCGTTGAAACGCACGCCCATCTCACGCATCACCTTATGCGCCACCGGCACGGTCATCTGGCGGATGTAAAACGGTTCCTTCACCACGAAGTGATGGATGCCGTGGCTGCTGCCGAAGTTGAAGCAGAACGCCTGCAACGGCCACATCCACCACGGGTTCAGCACCTGGGTTTGCTGGATCACGTTCCCCGGTTCCACATCGCCGTAGTAATGCATGTTCGAGCTGACAAAGTGCAGGCAAAACGTGCGCAGTACGTTCGGGCCGATGATCACCACGGCCGCGATATCGATCACCTGCATCATCGAGAGCGTGGTCGCCGACCATTCAATCGGCGCTCCCAGCAGATGCGCGATGCCGTTGGCGGCGTGGAAGCCGAGAAACACGTACCACGCGCCCCAATGCACCAGCGCGAGTGGCGCATAGACCTTCAAGGCGCGTTTCATGATGCTGAACTTGTGAGCCCAGGTCTTGGCCCGCAGCATGCGGATGAATGCCGACATCACGTTGTCGCCGACCATCAATAGCCGCGCAATCCCCCAAGGTTCGCCGTTGGTGATCGCGCGCTCTTCCATGTCGGCTTCTGTGCCGGACACCTTGTGGTGGTTGAGGTGCAGATGCCGGCGAATCCACGGGTTGATCGTGCTCGGCCGCGCCAGCCACACCAGGCCCATCATCAGGTTGTGCGGCACGCGTTGTTTGCGGAAGTACATGCTATGAATCAGGTCGTGTTCCAGCTCGTGGGTCAGCGACGCAAAAAACGCGTTGAGCAGCAAGCACACCCACCAGGCCATGTGCCCGCTGATGTACAGGGCTGCCGACCCGATCATTCCCGCCAAAGCGAAGGCCAGAATGCCCGCGCCCAAGGCGTCCTGATGGTTGAGCATCGGGTAGCGTTGACGCAGTTCGACCCCTTTGGCCAACACCACTTCGCGAATATGCGCAGATCGCTGAGCTGCATTCAGTCGCTGGGGACTTGCAGAAGTACCGTCCATGCTTCCATCCTCTGGTTATTGATGTTCGCATCCTGCCTTGCGATCTCTCACAAGGCGGTAGCCGTGGACGCCAACCTGTTGACCGGAAGCGCCAATCAGCATGACTGAACCGACCTCCCTCGCCAGCTGGACCCGCGCCCTGCGCAAGCAACTCGATGCGCTGGGCCTCGACAGCACCGCCCTGTGTCACCAGGCGGGGCTCGACCCGCAATTGATGGACGACCCGAACGCCCGTTACCCGTTGTCCGGCACTACGCGGCTGTGGGAAATCGCGGTGCAGGTCAGCGGCGATCCGGCGATCGGCTTGCGGGTGTCGCGATTCGTCAGCCCGACCACCTTTCACGCACTCGGTTATGCGCTGGTGGCTAGCGGCAGTTTGCGCGAGGTGTTCGAGCGCATCGTGCGTTATCACCAGGTGGTCAGCGATGCCCTGGAGCTTGAATTGAGCCGCACCGAGGATCGCTACCGCTTTCGCCTGAAAATCGCGCCAGGCAACCCGGCGCCGGCGTTCGAAGCCATCGACGCCTTCGCCGCGATTTACGTGCGCACCTGCCGCAATCGACTGGGCCGCGACTACGCGCCACTCGCGGTGTACCTGCGACGCCCGGAACCGGCCGACGCCCATCAATGGCACAAAGTCTTCCGCGCTCCGGTGTACTTTTCGGCCGACGAAGACCGCTTGGAGTTTTCTCTGGTGGACTTCGACAGTCACCTGGACGACGCCAACCCGGAACTGGCCGAGCATAACGAAACCGTGCTCAAACGTACCCTGGCGCAGCTCAAACCCCTGACGTGGGAGCGCAAGGTCCGCGACGCCATTGAAGAACAACTGCCCGAAGGCGAGCCCAGCGCCGAACACATCGCCAAGGCCTTGCACCTGAGCCTGCGCAGCCTGCAACGGCATCTGGCAGACGAGGGCTGCCGGTTCGACACGCTGCTCAATGAAAGCCGCGAAAACCTCGCGCTGCTGCACCTGCGCGACCCGCAATGTTCGTTGAGCGAAATCAGTTATTTGTTGGGGTTTGCGGATACGAGCAGCTTCAGCCGCGCGTTCAAGCGCTGGACCGGGATGACGCCGGGGCAGTTTCGGGATGGGTTGCGGTGACAGGTCCGGAAGGTGGGTTGCATGGGCCGGCCTCTTCGCGGGCAAGCCCGCTCCCACAGGGGTCTTGGGTGTGCCAATGATTCTGTGTACGACGCTGAACCTGTGGGAGCGGCCTTGCCCGCGATGGGGCCAGGCCAGACACCGCAGTACTCCCTAACGCCCGCGATCCCGCCTTAACAACTTGCGCACCCGCGCTACCAATTCGCTCACGGCAAACGGCTTGAGCAAGTAATCGTCCTCATGCAACTCCAACCCGCGCAAGCGATCCTCGATGCCATCCTTGGTGGTGAGGAACAGCACCGGCGTCTCGCCGAGCTTGCGGATCTGTTGCTGCAACTGCCAGCCATTCAACCCCGGCAGCATCACGTCGAGAATGATCAGCTCATATTCGCCGGACTCGATGAAGCGGCGGCCGTCCATGCCGTTGAGCGCCACATCCACCGAGTAGCTCGCCTCGTTCAGGCCCTTGGCCAGGAGTTTGGCGATCTCCGGCTCGTCTTCCACTAACAGCACACGCATGGCACACCTCGATTGTCGTTGTCACAGGCTAGGCGCCTTCGCCGACAAAGCCCACCAATAACGCCGTGTTTCAAAAAATCGCCAACGCCCGCAACCGTTCTGCATCGAGAATTTCGATCTCGCCGTACTTCAGATTCAAAATCCCCTGCCCTTGCAACTCCTTGAGGAGCTGATTGGTGGTCTGGCGCGACAGTGACAGCATTGACGCCAGCTGTTCCTGCGGCAGTTGCAGCACCCGTCGCGGCGGGTCGATTTCGCCGTAACCCTCGGCGATCATCAGCAAGCGATGCGCCAACCGTGCAGGCGCCGGCATCAGGCTCAACTGTTCGAGATTGATGAAGGTCAGGCGCAGTTTCTGGCTCATCAGCAATGCCAGGTGCCGCCAGTACACCGGTTGCTCATCCAGCAAGGCCAGCAGCGCGGATTGCGGGATGTGCAGCAGGATGCATTGGCCGACGCCGAACGCATCGTGGGTGCGCGGCTGGCCGTCGAACAGGCAGATTTCGCCAAACCAGTGCGGCGACTCCACAAGGCTCAACAACGCTTCCTTGCCCTGCTCGCTGACGGCGCCGATTCGAACCGAACCTTCGAGCACCGCGTACAAACCGCACGGCGGATCGCCGCGCTTGAACAGCCGCTGCCCCGACGCCAGGCGCCGCACCTTGGCGCCGGCCAACAGACTATTCTGTAAAGGAACAGGTAGATGACTGAACCACTGCCCCGTTTCCAGGCGCGAACGCCAAACCTGCATGTCCATCAAAACTCCTGGAGATTGTCGCCTGGCTGACAGAGCGAGCGCTGAACCCGGGGCATGATCAATCACCCTACAGGAGGAATAACAATGAAAAGCCTCGTTGACCATCTCAGTCAATACGCCGCTTACCACCGTGACCCGCGCAATATTGCCAGCCACTTTATCGGTATTCCGTTGATTGTGGTCGCTGTCGCGGTGTTGCTGTCGCGGCCGCAATGGGCCGGGGGCTGGCTTTCACCGGCGGTGCTGGTCTCGCTGGCGTCGGCGTGGTTTTACCTGCGCCTGGAAGTGCGCCTCGGGGTGTTGATGACTGCGTTACTGGGTCTGTGCGTTTGGGCAGGTCACGTGCTGGCACAGCAAAGCACGCTGGTGTGGCTGGCGAGCGGCATCGGGATGTTTGTGATCGGCTGGGCGATTCAGTTTGTCGGGCATCACTACGAAGGACGCAAACCGGCGTTTGTCGATGATGTGACGGGGTTGATTGTCGGGCCGTTGTTTGTGGTGGTTGAACTGGCGTTTTTGCTGGGGATGCGGCGGGATTTGAAAGAGCAGATCGAGGCGCGGGTGGGTGGGGTACGTCTGCGTCAGAACAACGCTGCGGCGTAGGACGCCATCGCGGGCAAGCCCGCTCCCACAGGGAATTTGTAAACGACGCAAATCACTGTGGGAGCTGGCTTTCCGGCAATTGCGGTGTGTCTGACACACCGCGTTATCGTTAATCGCCAGCAAGCCGGCGCCTACAAAGTTAAATGTTGGCGACTTTCTGCCAGACCTTCGGCTTGAAGAACAACGTTTCGCCCTTCGCCAGGCCGATCAGGCTGTCGTGATCCTTCACCACTTCCGCTTCGATCAACTCGCTCTGGCCTTCGACCTTTAACGTCACCCGAGTGGTCGCGCCCAGCGGACGGATATCGCGCACTTCGGCCGCGTGGTGGTCGTCCAGCTCATGCCGCGACAGCGACACTTCGTGCGGACGGAACAGCACGTGGTTGTCTTCGCCCAGATGCAAACGGTTGGAATCACCGAGGAAGTGATAAACGAAATCGCTGGCCGGATTTTCGTAGACGTCACCCGGTGAACCGATCTGCTCGATCACCCCTTTGTTCATCACCACGATACGGTCAGCCACTTCCATCGCCTCTTCCTGGTCGTGGGTCACGAACACGGACGTCAGGTTGATGTCTTCGTGCAGCCGCGCGAGCCAGCGGCGCAGTTCTTTACGCACCTTGGCGTCGAGTGCGCCGAAAGGCTCGTCGAGCAGCAGAACTTTCGGTTCTACCGCCAGGGCGCGAGCCAGCGCAATACGCTGACGCTGGCCGCCGGAAAGTTGCTCCGGATAGCGATCCGACAACCAGTCCAGTTGCACCATGTTCAGCAATTCGTGAACCTTCACCGCGATCTGGCTTTCGCTCGGGCGCTGGTTTTTCGGTTTCATGCGCAGGCCGAACGCGACGTTGTCGAACACCGTCATGTGGCGGAACAAGGCGTAGTGCTGGAACACGAAACCGACGTTGCGATCACGCACGTCGTGGCCGGAAACGTCTTCACCGTGGAACACGATGCTGCCCTGATCAGGGGTTTCCAGACCGGCGATGATCCGCAACAGCGTGGTCTTGCCGCAACCCGACGGGCCGAGCAGCGCCACGAGTTCGCCGCTTTGAATGTCCAGGCTGATGTCATTGAGCGCCTTGAACGCATTGAAATTCTTGCTGACGTTACGCACTTCGATCGACATGAATTATTCCTCCGCGGCGCTGGCGCGCAGGCGGTTAATACGGTTTTCGCTCCACTGCTTCAGCAGCAGGATGAAGAGCGCCATGATCAGCAACAGGCTCGCTACAGCGAACGCGGCCACGTGGTTGTATTCGTTGTAGAGGATCTCGACGTGCAGCGGCAAGGTGTTGGTCACCCCGCGAATGTGCCCGGAAACCACCGACACCGCCCCGAATTCACCCATCGCCCGCGCAGTACACAGCACCACGCCGTAGATCAGGCCCCATTTGATATTGGGCACGGTGACGTGCCAGAACATCTGCCAGCCATTGGCCCCGAGCAGGCGCGCCGCCTCTTCTTCCTGCGTGCCTTGTTCCTGCATCAGCGGGATCAGTTCGCGCGCCACGAACGGCACGGTGACGAAAATCGTCGCCAGCACGATACCCGGCAAGGCAAAGACGATCTGGATGTCGTGATCCTGCAGCCACGGCCCGAACAGGCCCTGCGCGCCGAACATCAGCACGTAGACCAGACCGGCGATCACCGGCGACACCGAGAACGGCAAGTCGATCAGGGTCACCAGAATGCTTTTACCGCGGAACGAGTATTTGCTCACGCACCACGCGGCGCTGACACCGAACACGAGGTTCAGCGGGACCGAAATCAACACGGCAATGACCGTGAGTTTCAACGCCGACAGCGCGTCGGGCTCAAGGATCGCGGTGAAGAACGAACCCAGGCCATTCTTCAAACCCTGGGACACCACGATCACGAGCGGCAGCAACAGGAAAAGGGCAAACACCAGCCAGCCAAGGCCGATCAGGATTCGCCGTGAGTTGGCACTGCCACGGCGGGCAGCGTTCGAGGAAGCAGCAGCAATAGATGATTGGGACATTTCAGCGCCTCCTTATGGGGTTTCAATACGGCGTTGCAGCAAATTGATCAGCAGCAACAGGACGAAAGAAACCACCAGCATCAGTACACCAATGGAGGTGGCGCCGGTGTAATCGTACTGGTCGAGCTTGACCATGATCAGCAGCGGCAGGATCTCGGTTTTCATCGGCATGTTGCCGGCAATGAAAATCACTGAACCATACTCGCCGACCCCGCGGGCAAAGGCCAACGCGAAACCGGTTAACCATGCCGGCAGTAACGCGGGCACCAGAATATGGCGGAAAACCTGCAAGGGTTTAGCCCCCAGGCACGCCGCCGCTTCTTCGACTTCGCGGGGAATATCGGCCAATACTGGCTGTACGGTACGTACTACGAATGGAAGCGTTACGAACGTCAGCGCCAGCGTGATACCGAGGGGGGTATACGCGATCTTGAAACCCAGGTCCGCCGCAAACTGACCCACCCAACCATTCGGCGCGTACAGCGCAGTCAGCGCGATACCGGCCACGGCAGTCGGCAAGGCGAAGGGCAGATCGATCATTGCATCGATGATCTTGCGACCCGGGAAGGTATAGCGCACCAGCACCCAGGCCAGCAGCGTGCCGATGATGCCGTTGATGATCGCGGCATAGAGCGCGGTGCCGAAGCTGAGCTTCAACGCCGCGAGTACGCGAGGCGCCGAGATGATTGCCCAGAATTGATCCCAGGTGAGTTGAGAGGCGTGCACAAACATCGCCGCCAGTGGAATGAGCACTATCAGGCTGAGGTACACCAAGGTGTAGCCCAGCGTCAGCCCGAAGCCGGGTATGACGGGGGAGATACGACGCGACATAAAAGTCCTTGGTTGAAAGCAATCCGCTAAACGCACCTGTGGGAGCGGGCTTGCTCGCGAAGAGGGCATATCAGTCAACATTTACGTCGCCTGACACTCCGCCTTCGCGAGCAAGCCCGCTCCCACTTGGTGCGCGCCTAAGCATCAGGCTCGTTGTGTGGCTTGAGTCAGATTACTGCGCCTGGTAGATCTGGTCGAACACGCCACCGTCATTAAAGAATTTCGGTTGCGCGGTTTTCCAGCCGCCGAAGTCCTTATCGATGGTTACCAGCTCTAGTTTCGGGAACTGCTGAGCGTACTTGGCGGAGACGTCCTTATCACGTGGGCGATAGAAGTTTTTCGCGGCAATTTCCTGACCGGCCGGGCTGTACAGGTGCTTGAGGTACGCTTCGGCGATCTGCTCGTTGCCCTTCTTCTCGGCGTTTTTGTCGACGACGGCGACTGGCGGTTCGGCAAGGATCGACAGCGAAGGCACGACGATTTCAAACTTGTCGGCGCCACCGTCTTCTTTCAGCGCCAGGAAGGCTTCGTTTTCCCAGGCCAGCAAGACGTCACCCTGACCGTTGTTGACGAAGGTGATGGTCGAACCGCGAGCACCGGTGTCCAGTACGGGCACGTGCTTGAACAGGGTTTGTACGTATTCCTTGGCTTTGGCCTCGTCGCCGCCGTTGGCTTTCAGGCCGTAGGCCCAGGCCGCGAGGAAGTTCCAGCGAGCGCCACCGGAGGTTTTCGGGTTTGGAGTGATGACCGAGACGTCGTTCTTGACCAGGTCGCCCCAGTCCTTGATGCCTTTAGGGTTGCCCTTGCGTACCAGGAACACGATGGTCGAGGTGTACGGCGTGCTCGCTTCCGGCAGACGCTTCTGCCAGTCCGCCGGCAGGGTTTTGCCAAGCTTGGCGATTTCATCGATGTCGCCGGCCAGTGCCAGGGTCACGACGTCGGCACGCAGGCCATCGATCACCGCACGGCCCTGTTTGCCCGAGCCACCGTGGGACTGCTGGATTTTCACGGTGTCGCCAGCATGGTCTTTCTGCCAGAACTTGACGAACTCAGCGTTGTAATCCTGATACAGCTCGCGAGTGGGGTCGTAAGACACGTTGAGCAGCTCGTAATCCTTGGCAACCGCGGAACCCGCAAAAAGGGCACTGGCCAATGCGGCCAAAGCGAAATGACGAATCGACGACATGGTGAAAGCTCCTGGAATTCTTGATGTGTTGGCTTTTTTTATGAAGTGCTGGAATCGGTTGCCGGTTGTTTAGCTCGGTTTGTTGCTCGGGTTCTGCAAACGGAATTTCTCTTTACGCTCGATCTGGACCACTTGAGCGTTGTGCACGGTGATTTCCACGGCGCCAAACCGCAGATCGCGCAGGGCGCTCTGGATCTCACGCAAGATGGTGGCTTCGTCTTGACCGTCAACGCTACGTAGGGATGCGCTCATGGTGCTGCTCCTTCGACTGAGAGGTTGCCTGGCAGTGGGCGGCACTGCTTGCGGCGTGAGGGCAATAGTAGATAGGTGCGGATATTCTTAAAAAGACTATTTAAGAATGTTTATATAACCAAAATAAATTATTTGTCGGGGCGAGGGGTTACGTCTGCGCGACGGATGAGGGATCCAAAAATCGCCCCCTCTCCAGCCCCTGCAAAATCCTTGTAGGAGCCCGGCTTGCCGGCGATGAGGCCCTTGAGATTTACGCAGGACTCGAGACCGCCATCGCTGGCAAGCCAGCTCCCACAGAGGCCTGTTCATGGCGGAGATTTTTGTTCGTACGCAAACTTTTAGTCTCTGGCTGTGCACAAAGTGTGGGGGGGTTAGTGGATTTCCGGAGCATGCATCCAGTCCAGCTGCTCAGCCGGCACCGGTCGGCCGAACCAGTAGCCCTGGCCGAGATCGCACCCCTGCTCAAGCAGGAAACTCGCCTGCTCGACCTGCTCGATCCCTTCGGCATGCACCTGCATGCCCATGCTTTGCGCCAGAGCGATGATCACGCGCACGATGGCCGCATCGTCGTCGTCCAACGGCAATCCGGCCACGAAGCCCTGATCGATCTTGAGTTTCTGCACCGGCAAACGCTTGAGTCGCAACAGTGACGAATAGCCGGTGCCGAAATCATCGATGGCCAGCCGCACGCCGAGTTCGCGTAATCGATGCATCTGCTCCAAGGCCACTTCCGGGTCGTCCATCACCGCACTCTCGGTGACTTCCAGCTCCAGATACGAGGGGTCCAGCCCGGTTTCGTGCAGCACTTTCGCCACTTGCTGAAAGAGCTCACGACGAGCGAACAATCGAGAGGAGACGTTCACCGCGACAAACGACAACGCCACACCTGCCTGCTGCCACAAGCACATTTGCTGACAAGCCTGGCGCATCACCCAGCTATCGATTTCTGCGATCAACCCGGTGCGTTCGGCGATGGGAATGAATTCTGCCGGCGACACCAGCCCGCGCTTCGGATGCTCCCAGCGCACTAGCGCCTCGACGCCAACCAGGCGGCGGGTCTTGAAGTCATGAACCGGCTGGTAATAAACGCGCAGTTCCTGCTGTTCCAGCGCTCGACGCAACTCTACGGCAGTCTCGACCCGAGTCTGGGCATGGGCTGTCAGCTCTTCGGTATAGAGAGCGTAGCCATCGCGACCGGCGCTTTTGGCCTTGAACAGCGCCGAGTCAGCGTTACGCAATAGCTGTTCAGCGCTCAAGGCATCGCCGGGGAACAGGCTGATACCGATGCTGGTATTGATGAACAGTTGATGCCCGCCAATCAGGAACGGCTCTTTGAGACCATCAATGATCCGCTGCGCCAGCGCCGCAGCCTGTATCAACTGCGGACAGCTTTCCGCAAGCACTGCGAACTCATCCCCCCCCAGTCGCGCCAACGTGATCTCCGGGCCAAGCAAGGCCTGCAAACGCTCGGCCACGGCTTTAAGCAGTTGGTCGCCCACCGTGTGCCCAAGGCTGTCGTTGATCATCTTGAAGTGATCCAGATCGATCATCAGCAACGCGCAGCCGCGCTTGTTGATTTGCGCCGACGCCAATGCCTGCTCGGCACGGTCGGTGAACAGCAGGCGGTTGGGCAGATCGGTCAGCGGATCGTGATGCGCCAGGTACTTGAGTTCGTGCTCGGAATCCTTGATCGCGCTGATGTCGGAGAACACCGCGACGTAGTGACTGAGCTGGCCCTGATCATCGTGAACCAGGCGAATCGTCTGCCACTGCGGGTAGATTCCGCCGTTTTTGCGCCGGTTCCAGATTTCACCGCTCCACTCGCCGCAACGGGTGAGCGTGGCGAACATCGCCTGGTAGAAACTCGCCGGGTGATGGCCGGACTTGAACAGGCTGGGTTGCTGGCCCAGCACTTCGTCGGTCTGATAGCCGGTAATTTCCATGAAGGCGCGGTTCACATGGACGATGATCCCATGACGGTCAGTGACCAATACGCCTTCGCGGGTGCAATCGAACACGGCGGCCGCCTGACGCAAACGCTCCCGGTCATCATTGTGCTCACGTAACTTGGCGCCGATCCCCAGGCAACGGAACAATCGCGCCCTGGCGAGGAAGATCAGCCCGGCGCTGAGCACCACCCACGCGTAACCGTTGATCAGTTGCCATCGTAGTCGCTCATCGGAGCTATCGAAGAAACTGTTCAATAAGTAACCACTGAGCTCCAGCCAGACGACGGAAAGCAGCAGGTAAAGCAGCGCTGCACGCATGGCATCGCGATAGGTGGCAGGCATTCGGTCGTCCATGTCCCTACAAAAGGGTCGGAATTATAGTGTAAAGAAACATCCAGCGACTCTTATCTGAAAGGGTGACTGGTTTTATCTGTGGGCTTGGTGATAATGCAACGGCTGTTTTTTTCTTTATCGAGGGCCCTATAGCCTATGTGGTACGAAGGTTTTCTCGGCTTGTCGCCCTGGTCACTGGTGGCAGTCACCCTGCTGATGACCCACGTCACGATTATCGGCGTCACGGTCTATCTGCATCGTTATTCAGCCCATCGCTCACTTGAGCTCAATGCCGGCCTGAAACATTTCTTCCGCTTCTGGCTGTGGCTGACCACGGCGCAGAACACCCGCGAGTGGACCGCCATCCACCGCAAGCATCACGCCAAATGCGAAACCGTCGATGACCCGCACAGCCCGGTCATCAAGGGCTTGTCCACCGTTCTGCGCAAAGGTGCCGAGCTGTACCGCGCCGAAGCGGAAAACCCCGAGACCCTGCGCATCTACGGCAAGAACTGCCCCGAAGACTGGATCGAACGCAACCTCTACAGCCGTTTCCCGCTGTTGGGTGTGGCGATCATGGCCGTCATCGACCTGCTGCTGTTCGGCACCATCGGCATCACCATCTGGGCTATCCAGATGATGTGGATCCCGGTCTGGGCCGCCGGCGTGGTCAATGGCCTGGGCCATGCCGTCGGCTACCGCAACTTCGAATGCCGCGATGCGGCGACCAATCTGGTGCCCTGGGGCATCCTGATCGGCGGCGAAGAACTGCATAACAACCATCACACCTACCCTAATTCGGCAAAACTGTCGGTGAAGAAATGGGAGTTCGACCTCGGCTGGGCCTGGATCCAGGTCTTCAGTTTCCTGCGCCTGGCCAAGGTTCAACGGGTTGCGCCGATTGCCCACCGGGTCGAAGGCAAAGGCAGCCTGGACATGGACACCGCCATGGCCATCCTCAATAACCGCTTCCAGATCATGGCCCAGTACCGCAAATTGGTGATCGCGCCGCTGGTCAAGCAAGAGCTGGAAAAGGTCGATCACTCGGTCCGTCACCAGTTCCATCGGGCCAAACGCCTGCTCTCGCGGGAAACCAGTCTGCTCGATGACAACCACCACCTGCGCATCCAGACCATGCTCGAGCACAGCCAGGCGCTGAAGGTAATTTACGAGAAACGACTGGCCTTGCAGCAGATCTGGGTCAAGACCAGCTCAAATGGTCACGACATGCTGGCCGCTATCAAGGATTGGGTACACGAAGCCGAAGCCAGCGGGATTCAATCCCTGCGCGACTTCGCTGACCAATTGAAGACCTACTCCCTGCGACCTGCCGCTACCGCCTGACACCGTTGATCGGTGCGCCCCGTTCGCGGGCGCACCCTTCGGAACTTAGCTCCAATTCCCCTATCTCAAAGACACTTCGCCACTACGGCGGGCTTTGCTATGGCCGCTGTCGAACACGCGGCACGTCCTTGAGATTTGTGTCGATGGTCAATAAGAACCCGCAAGACTCATCCCTGCCCCAGTGGCCGGAAGCCGCGCAAACCCTGATGGCGCTGATGCATGCCCAAGGCGAAGTCGCGCGCCTGAGCGAACGCGAACAGCTATTCAGCTCGCTGCTGGTGAGCGTCAACGCGGTGCTTTGGGCGTTCAACTGGGAAACCCGCCAGGTGCTCTACGTGAGCCCCGCCTACGAACGGATTTTTGGCCGATCCGCCGGCCTGTTGCTGTCGGACGCCAACCAGTGGCGTGACAGCATCTACCCCGACGATCTGGAGTATGCCGAGCGCAGCCTCGCCGAAGTGCTGGCCAAAGGCGCCGTTGAAGACCGTGAGTACCGCATCATCGCGGCTGATGGCCAAGTGCGCTGGCTCAGCGACAAGTGTTTCATCAACCGGCAAGCCGAGCCGGGTCAACCTGTGATCATCGTCGGCATTGCCGAAGACATCACCGACAAGAAGCAGATGGAAAGCGAGTTACATCGCTTGGCCACCACGGACGTCCTGACCCAGAGCAGCAATCGCCGGCATTTCTTCGACTGCGCCCACCTTGAATTCGAACAGGCGAGACTAAAAGGCGCTCCACTGGCGTTTCTGTTGCTGGACATCGATGACTTCAAATTGATCAACGACACCTACGGCCATCCGGAAGGCGACAACGTACTGCAACGGATCGCCGAGTGCGGGCAAGCGGCGTTACGGCGCGGCGATGTGTTTGGGCGGATTGGTGGCGAGGAGTTTGCCGCAGTCTTCCCCGGTTGCGCGCCGGACATGGCGATGCAAGTGGCCGAGCGCCTGCAACGGGAGATTCAGCGATTGAGCTTCAGCCATGCCGACCAGACGTTCGGCATCACCGTCAGCCAGGGTTTGACCAGCCTCACTGCCGAGGACGAAAACGTCGACAGCCTGTTTTCCCGGGCGGATGCCGCGATGTACGAAGCCAAGCGACAAGGCAAGAACCGGATCATCTCCGGCTGACAGCCCCAACACAGAACCCCGTGTAGGAGCTGGCTTGCCAGCGATGACGGTGTGACAGCCAGCATCAATGTTGAATGTTGTGGACCCATCGCTGGCAAGCCAGCTCCTACAAGGGTTAGCGTCGGGCTCACTTTTTGCGCAAACGTATCAATTCCGGCAAACCAATCTTGAGCAACCGCGCCGTCCGGCTCTTGGCCAGTTCCTCGACGCCATCATGCTCGGTCAACCTTGCCATCTGCGCCGCCATGTTCATCACCAGCGCTTCGCGGGAGTAAACCCCGCCACCGAGCTGGTAGACCGCCGCAATCAGTTCTCGCAGCTCCAGGGGCAAGCGCCAGCGAGTGCGCAACGCCGAACCATAGGCCGCACCGAACTCGGCCAGTGCATCACCGACCTCTTCCCATTCATCCAGTTCTCCGCCGGACAGTCTCCATTCCTGCAGACACCGCAGCAACGCGAGGTCACCCAAGCGATGCAGCATGCCTGCGCAGTAACAGCGCTCCTGGTCCAGATCCAGCAAACGCGCCAGTGTCCGGGCATATTCAGCGGTGTGCAGCGACAAATTCCAGTAACGCTCGGCGTAATCCGCCAGCAACGGATCGCTGAGCCGCGCGCTGCGCTTGAGCGCCAACCCCAGAATCAGATTCATGCTTTGCCCGGTACCCAGCCGATGCAGCGCCTGGGACAGGGTTTGCACCGCGGCGCCGTGATGCTGGGCCGCGCTGTTGGCAGCGGCGATCAGGACAGCGGTGATCTGCGGATCAACACGGATTTCATCTTCCAGCAGATTCAGGTCAAGGCCGTTGGGATTAAGGCTGCGTTTGACCGCCAGTTGCACGTCGGTCATCAGCGGCGCGCCGTCGGCAAATTCACGACAACGCTCCAGGTACGCCGACAAGGTCATGCCCGGCGCCAACGCCGGCATATCACACGACACCTGTTCACCGGCGTTCAGCAGCAGACCCTGCAGACGGAGAGTCAGGCTTTCCATGTTCAGGGGTTTGGTCAGGTACGCCGTGGGCGCCAGGGGTAAGGCTTCGCGCACGCTGGCGCTGTCGTTGCGGCTGCTCATCAGAATAAACGGCAACGGCGGATTGCGTTTGCGCTGGCGGACATTGCGCAAGATATTCAAACCATCGACGCCGGGCAATTCCCAATCGACGATCACCAGGTCGTAAGGATTTTCCGCCAGCAACTCCAGCGCCTGCTGACCGTCGGCACATAGATCCAGGCGTGCGTCGCAGCGCACGTTCAACAGCACCTGCTTGAGCAAGTCGCGAGACCAAGGGTCAGCTTCGGCAATCAGTACACGCGGTACAGCGGGTAAAACGACAGCGGTCATCTGCATACTCCATTGGAACTGCTTGCACCTTAGTCAATGCAGGCCATTTGAAACAGTGCATGTGTTGCGCGGACACGAAAAAACCCGCCGAAGCGGGTTTTTTTGTCAATCAGGTCACAGATCGATCAAAGGCTGGAGATTACAGCTCCGAGAAGCACTCTTCGATGATCGCCAGGCCTTTGTCCAGTTGCTCGTCCGGCGAAGTCAGCGGTACCAGCACGCGCAGAACGTTGCCGTAAGTGCCGCAGGACAGCAGGATCAGACCCTTGTCGCGCGCCTTGGCCACAACCGCTGCCACTGCTGGAGCGTTCGGCTTGTGGCTGTCGCCGTCGACGAACAGCTCGACCGCGATCATCGCGCCCAGGGCACGGACTTCGCCGATCACCGGGTACTTGGCCTGAATCGCTTTGAGGCCAGTAACCAGACGCTCGCCGACTGCCTTGCAGCGGTCCAGCAGGTGTTCTTCTTCAAACACTTCCATCACGGCCAGAGCTGCCGCGCAAGCGATCGGGCTACCGGCGTAGGTGCCGCCCAGGCCGCCTGGCGCGATGGCGTCCATGTATTCGGCCTTGCCGCACACACCGGCCAACGGGAAGCCGCCAGCGATGGATTTGGCGAAGGTGGTCAGGTCGGCAGCAACGCCCATCTGTTCCATGGCGAAGAAAGTGCCAGTACGGCCAGCGCCGGTTTGCACTTCGTCAGCGATCAACAGAATGCCGTGCTGGTCGCACAGGGCGCGCAGGCGTTTCATGAACTCTTTAGGCGCGACGTAGAAACCGCCTTCGCCCTGAACCGGCTCGATGATGATGGCAGCGATGTCACGCGGCTCGGCGTCGTTCTTGAAGATACGTTCGATGCTGGCGATCGAATCGTCGATGCTCACACCGTGCAGTTCGTTCGGGTACAGCGCGCGGAAGATGCCGCCTGGCATCAGGCCCATGCCGGCCGAGTACGGCACGACTTTACCGGTCAGGCCCAGGGTCATCATGGTGCGACCGTGGTAAGCGCCGGTGAACGCGATCACGCCAGCACGGCCAGTGGCGGCACGGGCAATTTTCACGGCGTTTTCTACGGCTTCGGAACCGGTGGTGACCAGCAGGGTTTTCTTGGCGAAATCACCTGGCACCTTGGCGTTGATTTTTTCGCACACTTCAACGTACGGCTCGTAAGCCAGTACCTGGAAGCAGGTGTGGGTCAGCTTGTTCAGCTGCTCGGTCACAGCGGCGATGATTTTCGGGTGCACGTGGCCGGTGTTCAGCACGGCGATGCCGCCGGCGAAGTCGATGAACTCGCGACCTTCAACGTCGGTCACGGTGGCGTTCTTCGCAGACTCGGCGAAGATCGGGTGAATCTGGCCTACACCGCGTGGTACAGCGGCTTCGCGGCGTTTCATCAAAGAAGCGTTAGTCTTGCTCATAAAGTCCTCATTCACCGCTCATCGGGCGGCGTGGTTCAAGGAAAATGCGGCGGGGTGCGACGGCGACAGCATGCGATGATCGACTGCCACAGCGTTCTCGGCCACAGAGAAAATTCCATTTGAAACGCAGAAAGGGTCAGCGCTCTCGTGCCCTTTCCGCTTATTGCATTCCCGTCTGCCGAGCTTAGATGCCCAGGCAGAGGTATTTGATTTCCAGGTAATCTTCGATGCCGTACTTGGAGCCCTCGCGGCCCAGGCCCGACGCCTTGATGCCGCCAAACGGCGCGACTTCGTTGGAGATCAACCCGGTGTTGACGCCGACCATGCCGTATTCCAGGGCTTCCGCCACACGGAATACACGACCCAGGTCGCGGGCATAGAAGTACGACGCCAGACCGAACTCGGTGTCATTGGACATCGCGATCACTTCGGCTTCGTCTTTGAAGCGGAACAGCGGCGCCAATGGGCCGAAGGTTTCTTCCTTGGCCACGGCAGCGTTTTTCGGCACGTTGGTCAGGATGGTCGGCTCGAAGAAGTTACCTTCCATGACCTTGCCACCCGCCAGAACGGTGGCGCCTTTGCTGATCGCGTCAGCAATGTGCTCTTGAACCTTGGCCACGGCTTTTTCGTCGATCAGCGGGCCAGTGGTGGTGCCTTCTTCCAGACCGTTGCCGATCTTGAGTTTGGCCACAGCCACTTTCAGCTTCTCGGCGAATGCGTCGTAGACCGAATCCTGAATGTACAGACGGTTGGCGCAGACGCAGGTCTGGCCGTTGTTGCGGTATTTGGAAATGATCGCGCCTTCGACGGCCTTATCCAGGTCCGCGTCGTCGAACACGATGAACGGCGCGTTGCCGCCCAGTTCCAGGGACACTTTCTTGATGTCCTTGGCGCATTCAGCCATCAACTGACGACCGATTTCGGTCGAGCCAGTGAAGGACAATTTACGCACGATCGGGTTGCTGGTCAGCTCGCTGCCGATGTCGCCGGCACTGCCAGACACCACGCTGAACACGCCAGCAGGAATGCCAGCACGCTGGGCCAGTTCAGCCAGAGCGAATGCGGAAAACGGAGTTTGCGAAGCAGGCTTGAGCACCATGGTGCAACCGGCGGCCAGGGCCGGGCCGGCTTTACGGGTGATCATCGCGGCCGGGAAGTTCCACGGGGTGATTGCAGCGGTCACGCCGATTGGCTGCTTGATCACGATCAGGCGCTTGTCTGGCTGGTGGCCCGGAATCACGTCACCGTAGACGCGCTTGGCTTCTTCGGCGAACCACTCGATAAAGGAAGCGGCGTAAACGATTTCGCCCTTGGCTTCAGCCAGTGGCTTGCCTTGCTCCAGAGTCATCAGGCGAGCGAGGTCGTCCTGGTTCTCGATGATCAGTTCGAACCAGCGACGCAGCTTGTTGGCGCGGTCCTTGGCGGTCAGTGCACGCCAGGCCGGCAGCGCTTTGTCAGCGGCTTCGATTGCACGGCGGGTTTCGGCAGCGCCCATTTTAGGCACAGTGCCCAGAATTTCGCCCGTTGCCGGGTTGTTGACCTTGATCGTCTGACCATTGTCCGCATCGACCCAAGCGCCATCGATAAAGGCTTGCTGGCGGAACAACTGGGTGTCTTTAAGCTGCATGTCGGCTTTCCTTAACAGCACCGCGGCACGCGCGGAGCAAATTATGATTGTAGAAAGGCGCCTCAAAGGCTGCCGTCAGGGAAATCATTCACCGGGCTGAAGCACATAAATAGCGCACGGAATGAACTCGTGCGGTTCAGCACCCAGACAAGAGCGTTTGAAATCTCAAACGAATCCTAGGATCAAAGGGGGTAAAGGACAATAGCCTGTTCGAAAAAAAGAACGAAAACGCCGCATTTGCTGCTTTTTTCTGATCAACGTAGCAAACGCAGGTTACGCTTTGAAAAAGCGCTGTCGATTCAGCAGCATGGACGCCCGCAGTGCATATGAGTATCATGGCGCCCGCTTGCACCAGTAGCTCAGCTGGATAGAGTACTGCCCTCCGAAGGCAGTGGTCGTGGGTTCGAATCCCGCCTGGTGCACCATATAGCAGTCTAGACCTGTCTCAGACAGTCTACGAAATACCCCAAGAAGCCCGCCCTGTGCGGGCTTCCTTGTTTCTGGCTATCCATCCCTGTCTACCCCTATAACTTCACGCCGTGTATGCCCACGTGTATGCTTTGAGATTCATTGAACTGGAGGCATACACGCAGTGAAGCGTACTGAAATCAAACGCCGCCCACTGGCCGACACTACTCTTGCAGGCTTGGAGCCAGAGAGTGCGACGTATCGGGAGCAAGACGGCAACGGCTTGTATTTTCGGGTCAAGGCAAATGGGCAGAAGTCGTGGGAGTTGCGCTACAAAAAACCAGACGGGAAATGGTCCTGGCTGGGCCTAGGCGGTTACCCCGAAATCAGTGGCTCGCTAGCTAGGCAGAAGGCAGCGCAACTGCGGGAGGACGCATCGACTGGTAAAAATCCTTTAGTCAGCAAGCAGGCTCGTAAGGTTGCTGACCGGGTGGCTGCCAACAACACTTTCGAAGCATTAGGGCGCGAATGGTTTGAGGCTAGGCGCTCAAGCTGGGAGGCCGGCACGTCCCGTCGGGTCCTTGGTGCCTTGGAGCTTCACGTATTCCCCGTTTTCGGCAAACGCATCTACACAGAAATACTGCCCCTTGAATGGATGGAGTTTCTGCGCGGCATGGAACAGAAAGGGATCATTGAGCAAATGGGCAGAGTTCGGGCCTTCTGCAAAGAGATCTACGACTTGGCACGCGTGACGGGCCGAGCGATCCACAACCCCCTTGAAGGCCTCAATAAATTTCTACAGACACGCAGTGCTGAAAATTATGCACACGTATCAATAGAAGAGTTGCCTGCGTTACTTCGCGCTATCAACTCTTACCCTCACGCGAAGGATGTCCGTCTAGGCCTCCGATTGCTGGCCTTATTAGCGGCACGCCCGAGTGAGATTCGAGAAGCACGCTGGTCAGAGATCGACCTCAACAAAAAGCTCTGGACGATTCCAGCCGAGCGAATGAAGCGTCGTCGCGAGCATGTAGTGCCTCTATCTCGCCAGGCCATTGAAGCGATAACGGAGCTGCGCACGCTGACAGGGGCATACCCCCTTCTCTTCCCTGGTAGAAAAGATCGAACCATCCCCCGTAGCAATACCGTCTTTCTGATGGCGCTGCGCAGACTGGGATACGCGGGCCGGCAAACTGGCCATGGCTTCCGCCATATCGCGAGCACGATCCTCAATGAACAGGGCTTTGACGAGAACCACATTGAGGCCCAGCTTTCTCATGTAAAAGAGGGGATTGCAGGGGTGTACAACAAGGCGGTGTACCTGCCTCAGCGCAAAGTCATGATGCAGTGGTATGCAGATCATCTTGATGAGCTAGTAACTGGTAATGTCGTGCAAGGCCAATTTGGAAAGGTGGTATGAGATTGTTATCCCGCCCCCTCTCAAAAAACGGTGTTACGCGTGTTACAGGTGTTGCACGCACCTGTAACTCATTGAATGTAATAATATTATTACAAGTTACACGAAGGAATACTCAGCGCCACACGACGTGTTACGTGGTTAAATCGTGTAACAAGAATCACCCAGCCACCTCCCTGTTGGTCGAGAAGGCTCTTGTCGTGAAACGCTGGATTCATGACCCAGAGCGGGGCCAAGGGGCGGTGAATGGACGATGAGAATATGCCGATTGGCCGCCTAGAGATTGCTGGATTCGATGTCAGTAATTTGCTGGGGGAGCTAGACGACATCGAACAGGCCGTGCATGAGTTAGCGTTGTATTCGTCGTTCCGGGAGTATTTCAAAGAGGCGCTGGAGCTGGCCAATTACGCCACCTCATTCTGGCTTGAGGATGGCCGTTATCCTGATCGAGCAGGGTCGGTGGTCGCTGCGATGTTTCGACTCCGCGACGAGATCGAAGAACATGCCAGCTACGCCGATGCAGCCTCATTGCCGAGTGTCATACGACGTTTTCATAGCATTGATCGCAACGCTGCGGATTCGCAACTCGTGGCGACTTACACTCTCGTGCAGAGCATTCAAGCCATTCAAGTTCTCGCCAACTGGCTCTTTGAAACGGAACTCTACGTCTTCGACCTGGATGCAGACCTCATAGCCCAAATGCAAGTAACAGATCCTAAGAAATATTGCGCACTGGCCGAAAAGGAGCGACTAAAGGATCCAGGCGGGGAAATTGACGCTCGCGAATCCTTCCGCACATTCATGGGCGATGCCGACAAGGCGATCATGCTGGCTAGCCTCTACAGACAAGTTGAGGACATCGACGTATCGAAGGGTAACTTCAATGTGGCCAATTTTCTAAGCGAGGCGCTGAGTAAAGCGTTTTCCGCCAAGGCCTCACAAAGAGGCGCTGCTGCGGGCAAGGCCAACAGGAAGCCGGAGTCGGTAAAGCAGCAGAATGCAGCGGATCTCCGCGAGCGCGTCTGCAAGGCAGCTGATCGTCACATTTTGGCCAATCCTACTATTTCAGAGCGGGAGCTGAAAAAAGCATTGGTCGAAAAGGAGAGCATAGCGTCTGAACCTACCGTCAAAAAATACCTGATCATGGGTGGATACTTACCTCGATAAATTTCAATAAAAGCAAACCGTGTTTGCTTTTTTTCCCCTCTCTAGTCTGTGCCTGTCTCTCACCATACAGGCACGACTATGACCTCTTCCATCCAAGTAATTAATACCAAATCCCCAGCTCGCGACCCCGCAACAACCCTCATTCGTATCAACGAAGTCATTGCGATGGTCGGCCTTGCTCGCCCCACCATCTACAAGCTCATGCAGCGCCCTGACTGCAACTTTCCCCTGCCCGTCAAATTGAGCAACAGCAATGCGCGCGGCGCCCCTGTCGCCTGGGTTCTTTCCGAAGTGCAGGCATGGACCCGCAGCCGCATCGAGGCGCGTGACCAGGTGGCCGCATGAAGCGCAATTACTGCCCTTTCAAGGGGCCGTTTCTCGACTCCTACAGCATTGGATTTCGCCTCTATCAAACCGGGGCAATCAACTGGCGGCATCGCACGATTGCGGGTGTGAGCTGGAATGGGGAAGAACAAGAAGCCTTCTTTTTCAACCCTGATGGCCTGGTCCTTCCGCTTAAACCCAATCAGTGGGAATTACCTGAACTGATCCGCAAAAATGCGGTACGTCGAGAGTTTTCCTGCATCCACGGTACTGGCCATTTCGCGATAAAAGAGGGCCGCCACGCCGTTTTGAAATCGCAGGGTTTGACCGACTGGGTCACGTACTGGCTGGTCGATCAATCGGCCGTATTCGCGAACGATCCGGCGGTGTGGCGACAGATCACTGAGCAGGATCTTGCCGTGGAAAAAACCGCAAGCGAACGCCTGCACCGTGAAATGAAGTTGACCTCGGATCTGGCCAGCTATGTGAACGAATGCCTGGCTCAGCAGCGCGAACTGCTCGCGGTAGAACATCGCCGACGGTGCGTCGAGGACAGCAAGATTTTGGCTTGGCTCAAAGGTGAAACACCGCCGCCGCTGTTCACCAATATGCAGGAGGCGGCATGACACCGACCTTTCTCCCCCACCAAGCCTTGGATCTCATCGGCGCACTTCGAGAATCTTTGCCTTCTAGCGCAGAGATCAAGAGTCGCCAGCGCTTGCTTGCCCTGCGCGATCAAGCGATTTCGGCCGGTGCTCAGGTACTGATCGTCCTGTGGCATGACCTGGAGTGGACACTGTTAGCGATTCAGTCGCCAGCAGACGTGGTGATCAGCGACGCTCGCGAACTGATTCCCAACCTGCTGCGCAATCCCGAAGCGCTACAGCAGATGCGGCAACGCGCCGGCCAAGGCAACCACTTGCAATGGCTCACCCTCGCCCGCCCTGTCACCACCCAGCACTAACGAAAACGCCCCCGGGAGCGATCCGGAGGCGTTGAGGTAAATCTACATGCCCGCACAATTTATGCCGCATCGGAAAAATGCGCAAGATCTCCACACAGTTGCACTTTTGAAATCGGGACGCTACTCTTTGGCCGTCGCTGCAAATTCAGCGAACGGGTTTGGCGACCCGAGTACATACAGGCGCACAGGCGTCTCCATACCGATTGCAGGCGCTTTTTTTGTGCCTGCATTCCTGCTTTATGGTAGCTGTGCGTGGGAGACCTTCGGGTCTGCCGGGGTCCTGTATGCCCGGTTCGCCAACCTGCGCACAGCTGCCACCCTTAAATCGTTTGGCGACGATCAGTGGCAGCTCCTCACATACAGGAGCTCGACCAATGTACGCCCTCAATCCATTCAAAAATCGCGCCGCTGCACATCGTGCTATGGCTCTCGCCGCCTTACACGCCAACTCCAGCCTCACTACACGTCTTTCCCGTTACAACGCCCATATGGCCAAAGCCCGCGCTCTCGAAGCCGCAGGCGGTGCCCAATGAACCACGCCCTGAGCTTCTCCCTACCCGAAGATCTGCTCGACGTCAGCAACGATATTGAAGCCGGCATTCCTATCGACGCGATCACCTGCGCCATTGCCCGCGCCGACTCGGTGCTGACGTTGCTTGAAGATCACTTCGAAAGCGAAAGCGACAGACCGCGATTGGCCAATCACGTACTGGCGGCCGTTATTTGGGACGTGCGCGGCACCCTGGGTCTGATCAAAACCTTAACCCTGCACGGTGACGCGACTTCGGCCCCTCGGGCTAAAACCGGGGGTGCGCAATGACCCTTCAAACTAACGTCACCACCCAAGGCGCGACCAAGTTCGCTCGGTGTGGGGACACGACTCAAATGCTGTTCCGTCTCAGTGCCAATGTCCCCCTGACCGACGCGCTTGAACACGCCTCAAATCTGCTGAGCTGCGCGACTCGCATGTCACTCTTGGCCACCCACGGCGACGGTGCAGAATACTGCGCGATGGCTGCTCACTACCTCAGTGAAATGAGCAAGGCAGTAATTGATGATGTGACCACGGCCCTCCTGCGAGCGGAGGCCGGCCATGTCCAATAAGACGCAACGCCCCAGCTTTGCCGACGTAAAAGCGGCCTCTCTGAAAGAGATCTCCCGGGTACTTGCTCATTGGCTGCCCAACGGTAAACGCGTGGACGGTGGCAAGGAATACACCGCTCCCAATCCGACCCGCACCGACAAGCGCGCAGGTTCCCTCAAGGTCAACTTGAGCAAAGGCACTTGGGCGGATTTTGCCACCGGCGACAAAGGTGGCGACCTGATCGACCTGGTGCGCTATCTCGACGGCGGCACCGACGTCGAAGCCTGCAACAAGCTGGCGGATCTGCTGCGCGTTACCGCTGGGGCGGCTGAATCGAAACCAAGCCCTAGCAAAAGCAAAACACCGGAATGGCTGGCCATTCAGCCGATCCCGGCCGAGGCCATGAGCAAGTGCCCGGCCAAACACCGGCAACACGGTACGCCGTCCAAGGTTTGGATTTATCGCGACGCTCAAGGCCAGCCAGTCATGGCCCTCTATCGCTTCGACTTGGGCCCAGAGGAAGACGGCAAACCGCGCAAGGTGTTTGCCCCGTTGACCTGGTGCCAACGGGCCGACGGTCAAACGCAGCAATGGCGCTGGCAGGGTCTGCCGGAGCCGCGCCCTCTGCTGCGCCTGGATGAACTGGCGCAACGCGAGGAGGCTCCGGTCATTCTGTGCGAAGGCGAAAAGGCCGCCGATGCCGCGGCGAAGCTGCTGCCCAGCTACGTGGCCACGTGCTGGCCGAACGGCTCGAACTCCTGGCACAAAGCTGACCTGACACCACTCAAAGGTCGGTCCGTGGTGTTGTGGCCCGACAACGACGTCAGTGGCAAAAGCTGCATGGATACCGTCGCCGAACAACTGCATCAGATCGGCGCCGCGTCGGCGCGCGTGATCGCTCTGGATGTCTTCAAACGCAAGCCCACGTTCAAGAATGACCAACCGACGTTCGCCAAGGGTGGCAAATGGGAAGACGGCGACGACGCGGCCGATGCCCAAGCCAAAGGCTGGACGGCGGCGCATGTCGCCGAGCTGGAACACAGCGGCGAATTGTTCGGTGTTGAGCCTGTGAAAGCATCGGCCGAACCACCCGAAGCCAAGGCCAAGCCAACAACTAAACAGCCAGCGAAACCCAAAAACGATCTGCTGCCCGGTGGCTTTCGCCTCACGCCGGAAGGCGTGTTTTATTCCGGTGACGATGGCGAAGCGCGCCCCGTGTGTTCGCCACTGGAGATCCTGGCTCGTACCCGAGATGCGCAGGGTCATAACTGGGGTTTGCTGGTTGAGTTCGACGATCCCGACGGGGCAAAAAAGCGCTGGAACATCCCGGCGCGGACCATGACCGGCGACTTCGGCAAGGACGTGCTCGGCCCATTGGTGGACATGGGCCTGCGACTGGCCGGCAGTCGTTCCGGGCGCAATGCGCGCAACGACCTGCAAAGTTATCTCGGCGGTTTTGACAGCGCCCAGCGGGCACGACTGGTTACCCGTTTAGGTTGGCACGACAGCGCCTTCCTGCTGCCCGAACAACAGGTCGGTTCGCACACCGAACACCTGCATTTCTATGAAGCCGGTGCGCAGCTTCCACCCATCAGCGAAGCCGGTACTCTGGAGCAGTGGCAAGAGCAGATCGGCGCCTTGTGCATCGGCAATCACCGTTTGGCATTTGTGGCCAGCGTGGCATTTGCCGGTCCGCTGCTGCACATGCTCGGCCATGAGTCGGGCGGCTTTCACCTCTACGGTGACAGCTCAGGCGGCAAGACCACCCACCTGCAAGTGGCCGCCTCGATCTACGGCGGGCCGCGTCTGGTGCGCTCCTGGCGTTCCACGGATAACGCGTTGGAATCCATCGCCGCCGCGCATTCAGACGGGCTCCTGGTGCTCGATGAAATCGGCATGTGCGACCCGCGCATTATCGGTGAAACGGTGTACATGCTCGGCAACGGCACCGGGAAGGCTCGCGCGAATGATCGGGGGCAAGCCGGCCGACAGGTACAGGAGTGGCGCTTGCTGTTTCTCTCGACCGGTGAGAAGACGTTGGCGCAGCACATGGCCGAAGCCAACAAGGAGCTGAAAGCCGGCATGGAAGTGCGGATGCTCGCGGTGCCGGCGGACGCCAGCAAAGGTCTCGGCATGTTTGACGTACTCAACGGCTTCGATGACGCCGCCGCCCTCTCCGATGCGCTCAAGGCACGCGTAGCCAAGTACTACGGCACGCCCCTCACCGCCTTCCTGTCGGCCCTTTGTGAGCCCGGCAAGCGGCATGGTTGGTCAACGATCCTGCGCCACACCCTAGAGGGATTTATCGCCAAGGCGCTGCCGGCTTCGGCCAGCGGTCAGGCGCACCGTGCAGCTGCCCGTTTTGGGTTGGCGGCCGCTGCCGGCGAACTGGCCACCGCGATGGGGATTACCGGCTGGCCAGACGGAACCGCCACCACCGCAGCGCGGGTATGCCTGAGTGCCTGGATGAATGAGCGCGGCGGCGCCGGGAATCTTGAAGGGGACGCGATCATGGCGCGACTGCGCCAAGTCATCGAGCGCTTCGGCGAAAGCCGCTTTACGCGCTGGGAGTCGGCCGCCGCGAAGATCGATGAGCACGGCCCGCGCACCATCGACCGCCTGGGCTTTCGCAAAACGCTGGAGCACGGTTTAGGCGATGCATTGCACACCACCAACACCTACTACGTGTTGCCCGAATCATGGCGCTCGGAGGTTTTCAAGGGCATGAACATCAACGCCGTGAACAAGGAGCTGATACGCCGAGGTGTCCTTGAGCCCGGGCCGGATGGCAAAGCCTCCTGCTCGGTCCGCTTACCGGGCCTGGGCACTCAGCGTTGTTATGTGGTGAAGACCGTGCCGGGAACGGATGAAAGCGAGGTTCAGGCCGCCTGACGGCGGGCCTACTGACTGAGATAGAGCCGGCTCAAGTGGGCCTCGCCAGCCACTCCGAACTCCAATTAAACCATCAGGAAAAACTCATGAACCGAATTGAACAACTGAAAGACACACGCGACAAATTGGTCATTGAAATGGAAGCCATCAAAAAGGAAGTGCCACCTTTTGAGGCTGCGCTTCACAGCGAAGACGTCATTAACCACGGCCGCGAGAGCGACGTCCGCCATGAAATCAGCAGTCGAAAATTAAAGATCGATTCGCTCGATCATCAGATTTTCCGACTGGATCAGAAGTTGGACCGCTTGGAGAGGCTGGCCAACCGAGAAAGCTTGATGGAAGGCTACATTGCCGACATGGCGAACTGGATGGCGGATGAGCTGGAGCTTAACGAAAAACGGCAAAGCCTGAGCACTCGCCTGGAGGAAATTCGCCAGCAAGCGCAGGAAGAGATGGCCAGCGCACGGCAGGCTGAGACTCAGGCGGCTACTGCATACGCACAGGCCGTGGCGTGGGGCGACGTCGACGGCGAAAAAGCAGCCAGCACCGACGCTCAGAAAGCCGCAAAAAACCTCACTACCTCCACCGAACAACATCGCCGCCAGCTCCTAATCATCACCGCCTTGGAGCAAGAGCTGGCCATCGTCGACCGACACATCAGCGAGGCTCAGGTAGAACACCAAAAAATTGAGGACACAGCCTTGCGGCTGGCCCACAACGCCCTGGAGGAAGCATGGAATGAAGCCGCCCAAGCGCTACTAGATGTGGGAGGCAAGCTGTATGCCGCAGCTCGGCTGATAGGCCGTGACCCCGTGTCCTTAATGAAGCTCGACATCCCCGAGCAAGGTGAAAACTTCGGCAGCTGGAGGTGGAGCGAACTGGCGGACCGTGGCCGTCAGCATCGCACGCGCGATCTGCTCTCGATGTAACTCCCGACTCCCTGAAACAGCCTGCTTTCGCGGGCTGTTTAAAATCTCTCCAAGGATCGAAGCCATGAACTCTGCGACACAAAACAGCTCGTCCATATCCGAAGCGCTTAAAGCGAGAAAAGCCCACCTGATCGCCCTACTCAAGATCGTGGATAGTAAAATCGGAACAAGCACAGACATACAGAAGCTCACCATCACTGCGATCAAAGCAGAAATGGGGTTAATCGAGCACAAGCTGAACAAAAGATGATTTAGATAAACGGAAGCTCGCGAAAGCTTCCGTTGCATTCAATTTCGGCAGGCAGCTTCAGGCCAGACCCCTCCATATGAAGCGGAACGCCTCAAAACCCCGCTCCTCGGTGGCCCACAGTCGAGCCACCAAATGAGGCGAAGCCAATGAAGGAGTCATTGACCTACCTTGTTTTGATCACCAGGACCCAAATCAAATATTTCCAACCTCTTCAATAAACGCCGCAAGCGCCCCTCGCTGCACTCCGTTGTAACGCCATTCGTCCAATGTGCGAACCATTGCGACATCCCTCGATGGTTGGCACAAATCAACGAATTGAACCGGTAATTTTGCGGAGTCATCCATGTGATGCTCGACATGTCGGCAAAACGCGTAGATCCACATCGCGATTTCCAAGGAACAATCCCACTTGTTCCAGTTCATCGTGCTGGCCAACGGTTGTTGCACGTTCGTGCGTGCTTTCTTCAAAGTCTTTAGTAGAACATCGATTGCTTTGCCTTGGGTCTCGAAAGAACTTCTCGCAAGGAGAAACGCCGCAACTTCGGTAATTCGTCCTTCGCGCGAACGGTCGAAGCTGACGGTCTTACCAAGCAACTTTTCGTCGAGGTACGAGTACAACTCCTTCATCCACGTACTAGATAGTGCTTCCGGCGTCACTCGCTCTTCTTCCAGGAGCGGCACAATCACCTCGGCAAACAACCAAGGTTCAGACCATCCTAGCTCGCGCATGTGGCCTCGCAGGCTCTCAACAAGAAATTCAGCTTCGTTCTTGTCTAGCTTTGGTGGCAATGTGTAGTAGAGCGCTTGCCGAACAATATCCACTGCCTCACCGTTCCCTTCCTCCCATGCCAGGCCGCTTAACAACCAACACATCGTCCGAATGCTCGTCTGCCGATCAAACGATGCTAGACGAGCTACGACTTGCTTCGCCCCACCATTCTTGGAAGCATCTCTCAGACTGGCCAATCCCATCCATTTCAGAAGCCCGTTCGTGCTCTGCAACAAACTTTCCCTTTGCTCATTCGTAATCCCAAAGGCGATTGCGAGAGACACCTCCCCGACAATTTGACTCAATAGGGATAGCTTGACGGCATCTCTGTGGGGCTCTTCTCTATCGAGTGTGACCGCGCAGCGCTCCGACAAATTCACCAGTTTCTCTGGTGCGGCATTCCACAAGATCTTGATCGCGAAGACATCCGCCCATGTCAATGCTTGGTATTTAATCCGATGGCGGAAATGTTCGTAGGAGTAAGATCCGCGAAGAAAACTTTCCAAATCTTGCTGAAACAAGTGCGACTGGACCGACTCAAAAGAAGTATCTGGCGCTATGTCACTGATCCGAGAGAATGCGTTTTTAAGCGAGCCCTCCAGGAAGTCGCAGAACGCAACTTTCTGGTCGTCAGCAACGCCCCACGGAGAATCTCCATGAGTTGTGTGTGCGAGTATCTCAGCGACAATCTCCCACCTCTGTTGAGAATCGTCCTCCATCGCGTTTGAGCCACTGACACACGCGTCCATACCAGGAGTCTTAGGAAAGCGTAAAGATTCACCATCGAGTAGATCCAGCTCCACCAGTCGAGTACGCAATTCCTCGCCATGTATGCCCCGAAGCGAATTGTCCCCGATCCAAGTCGAGAGAACCGAGCCCGTCATATCCCAGCTCAGGAAACTCAATCGCTCGTTCCGCTTTCGAACAGGCTGCTCCTGACGTTTGGAATCGAAAATTGGCTCTATGTACTCGCCATCCGCGCTCGCCCCGTTCGCAGCTCTCGTTATCAATCGAGTCGCATATTTGAAGACCTCATGCAACGAATCCATAGGGATAGGAGTGATGAGTAGCGGATGATCTTCGTTTGCCTTCTGAATTGAGTTCGAAAGATTGAAACCTGCAACTGGAAGGCCTCGCCGATCCGCAATGAGCATATAGCGATCATGCAAAGCACCCGGCTTGACTCCGAATATTTTGAGGTCAATACGCTGCGCCAACCCTTGGAGTTGCTTGCAGCTCGCCAGCAGGTTGTCGATACGGTTGGAATCAGGGTCAGGGCCGGTAAAAGATTTCTGACTTTGAATTGATGGAGTCGTCGGCAGAGTTGTGGTGAAGACCACATACTCCCCTTTGTCGGACGCATTGGGGAAAAATAGGCCTATCCCAGCGTCTTCAAAGTAAGGGTCGAAGAAGATGATCTGATGGTCTCGGTGCTTCGCAAACTGTTGCTTGATCCACTCTACAAATTGTAGGCGCTCAGTGCCGTCGCCCTCGCTTAGGCGACCGAAGAAACGCGCCTCGGACTTTGGCGGATGTAAAACGCTAATCAATTCATTTATTTTTCGATTGGCCACTACCCAGGGGTCTGCTTTTCTACCACCAATTACCGAGGCAAATCCGCCATGACCGCGATTAGCTGTTTGCGCGGCTTTCACCCTGGGAGACCCTCGCAGCTTCTTCTTTAGCGCATTGTCCAACCAGCCCAATTTAACTTCTGCGTTCAAGCTTCCTAGGGTGTGTCCTGATATTGAGATCTCACGAATATAATGATTCTTCCAGGTGCAGCACGACGTGGCTGCAACGGCTCCGTCCTTCACTCCATGTATTTCGATTTCCACCGAATCGGCAATATCCCAATAACCATCCGGTAATTCGAACGTACACTCGATGACATCCGTTGCTCCTTTATCGACCGACGCAATGCTCGAAAATATGCGTTGTGCGTCGTTCATTATTTGGGCGTGGACGAAGAACTTCGAAAAGCTCGGCAGTTGCGTCAGATTTAGTTTGACCACTAGTGCCTTGCATCCGTCTGCCCAAGACACATCCAAGAGCTCTCTTTCGTGGTCGTCTAGGGTCGGGAACACTAGCAATTCCAAATCGCCAAATCGTGCCGCATCCTTGCTAGAGAAATCCAAACCGGTATCAGCGTTCATCCGTTTAACAAGGAAGCGCGCCATTTCTTGGTCAAGGCCTCGCGCAGTTGTGAACAGTTGCTCCTTGTCGACAGTGGTAATTGCGGCACTAAAAGCGGAAGCACTACCGTGAGGGCTTTGTGGACCAAGATGCTCATGCGCATCGCGATTCAAAAGCAACGCCGCTGGCCTGCATACGTAGCTATCGCTAAAGCTGAAAGTCCCGATACGCCTCTCAAGGGAATCCGACAGCTTGAGGTCGAGCGAGCTACTGATTTCCTTGATGTTGTCTCCTTTTGAAAGCTTGCCCAGCAGTTCACCTGCATGATCGCTATCAATGTAGAGAGTGGCGCGAATCACCTGAGCGCGCCAGTCACCAACAGCTTCAAACTTATCGTCGCTGGAGGCACTCCACCCTCCTAAGGAAAAGCTATACGGAAGAAGTCGACCGTAGACAAATCGATTCTCCAGGCCGTCGTCGGTTTGAATTTGCGCAATCCAAATTTGCAAAGCACACGCACGCCCGGGCATGGAAAACAACCGCGCAAGCCTAGCGTCCTTCATCAAGTCCTTTAATTCGGTTGTCATTTTTACCTCTCAGAACGTTTTTCGATGCCGCTCTCACTAGCGAGGTCCAATTTCCTAAAACCTTGGACGGGCACCGATGGGTCGTAATATGCCCTTCACTACAGGTGGCAATCGAGTAAAGCGGCCGATTTTTTATGGGGAGATTAACCCAAGGCTGGCCATAGACACACAGCCAACGACTTCGTAACCTACCTGCAGGTCTTGTCGCTTTTCTCAGATGCCATTGTCTCGTCTTTAACCAGCGACTCAATTGGCTCAAGAGATTACGAAAGTACAAGGAACGTTATTCGACGCAGTTTACGATTTCAAAGGATAAGCAATGAGCCTAGAAAATAAATTGTCCGGATGGACTGGCCCCTCTAGTGATACCGAACAAGATAAGCAGGATAGAACGGAGCGAATGATTCGCCAAGCGATAGGTGCACACGAACCTTTCAACAATTGTTCGTTGAAGGTTTATGCGAAAGGTTCTTACGCTAACAACACAAATGTGCGTTCAGATAGTGATGTAGATATAGCCGTGGAGTGTACTGAGGTTCTATATTGGGAGGAATCTGAAAAAGGGGATTACACGCCAGGCGAACCATATGATGGAATTTGGACGCCTGCAAAGCTGAGAGCCGAGCTTCTTTCAGCTATGAAGGCAAAGTTCCCCGGGCAAGTAGACTCCACGGGAACTACCGCAATACAAATAAATTCTAACTCATCGCGCGTGGATGCTGATGTCGTCCCATGCTTTAGCTATCAATATCACATGAGCCATGAAACAAGAGATGGGACTAGAATATTTAAGACGGATGGCAGTAGCATTGTTAATTATCCAGCTCAGCAGATGGAAAATGGTATAGCTAAGAACAAACGCACTGGAGGCTCATATAAAAAAGGGGCTAGACTTTTAAAACGAATTGAAAACGCAATGGCAGAAGATCGTATATTTCGCGAATTGCCATCTTTCTTCATGGAATGCCTAGCCTATAACTGTCCAGACGCTGTATTTTCCCATTCGACATGGACGGAATGCCTCAGATCTATGCTTTTTCATATTTGGGATAATCTTCAAGGTGATGAGCCGGACTCCGGGCGCTGGGTAGAAGTGAATGAATGTTTCTACCTGTTCCACTCAGGTCAAAAATGGACTCGTGAAGATGGACGCGAGTTCTCAAAAGCAGCTTGGAACTATTTCGGGTTCAAATAATGCGCAATGTGACATTGAAAAACTCGCTGTATCTGCTAGTCGGAACCTCAGCAATCGCTTGGTTTTCGATCGCTTACTTTAGCGGACTGAATCTATCAAAGGTGCTAGACTTTTTTGGGCTTATTCCAAAAGTGGTCAGCGTCGATCTTTTGGTAATAGCAGTGTTTGTTAAATGGGGATGGAAACTCAAAATATTTAGAGGATGGCTTGTTCCATTTCCGGATTTAAACGGAAGCTGGGTGGGCTTTATTTATTCAGACTGGAGAAATCCAGAGACGGGTGAAAAACCACCACCCATACCCGTTTTGCTGACTGTGAATCAGTCGTTCTTCCACATAAGCTGCATGATGCGTACAAGTGAAATGGAAAGCTCTTCATATTCTGAGGGGTTTCTTATTGACCCTGACCGACAGATTAAAAATGTAGCGTACACCTTCACTAGCAGGCCCAGACTAAGTTTGAACGAGCGGAGTATTCCCCATGACGGATCAGCAGTATTCCAGATCATTGAGAACCCAAAACAAAAGCTAGTGGGTAGATATTGGACGGAAAGACTAACAAAAGGTGAAATAATTCTTAAATATTACTCAAAAGACCTTTTAGATGAGCTTCCAGAAGACTTGGGCGAGCATCCCGTAACAGAAAATGAAAACCGGCGCTAACGAAGCGATGCAATCGTAATTTCAACCATAATCCAAGTCAATGTTTACGCTACTCGCTACGGAGTACCTGACAGGGATAACATGTTAATCGACGAATATAAATTTTTAGCAAAAAACAACTACCACTTGCAATTTACCAAGATTGAAATTTATGGCATCTCCTCTTCACAAGAAATTGCGTATCGGGGAACAGGGGCAATTAGCAGGGGAGTCGACTCCCGCCTGACGATTACGGTTTTTACATCCCCAAACTTATTTTTTGAGGAGGAAAGAGCAGAAGTATTTCGAAAACTCCGGGAGGGCCAAGTAATATCGGAGGAACTCACGTGTAGAATGAAAGCCAAAGACCAACTAGGGCGATGGTGGGATGTTTGCGACATATTTATTACAAACATAGTCAACGATGAGTCACTTTCAACAGTAACCGCTGAGATCGACACGTTTATTTTGAAAACCCCAAACGATAACGCTGACGCCATTGGTGGATCGAGAGTTGAAATTATAACGGTACACAACGGAGATCTGCCACTTCAAATAAAACAGCAGGAAGGAAAAAATTTTGAGTGGGGCGTGAACTTTACAGCTTCTGGTCTGTCGATAAAAATAACAAAGTTCATATCACACACCAAGATCACACTACATAAGAACGGTGAGATCGATCGATCTCAAATAGATATTTTGCTTGAAGCAATTTCGATATGTAGTGGTAGAGTAATAGTCCCTTTGCTGATGTCTTGGCAGGACGAAGAACACTTTAACTTAGAGGTTTCTCATGGCGAAGCCGATGAAAATCGGCTTCCGTCGATACTGGACGAGCTATCCGCTTTCAATATTGACAACTTCAAACTATTTTTAGAATGCTACCTATCAGAATTCAACTCGCCATATGGAGCAACTTACGCCGCTTGGCATCGTGCATACCTTGCATCCGGCGCTAGCATCGAAATTTCTTCATTGGCACTGTGTACGGCGATTGAAGGAATTGTTAAATACCGTTTCACTGAAGCTACTCCAGTCAGTGCTGATATTGACGACAAGCTTATAAAAATTGGAGAACACATCAATACTATAGAGTCAGAGGACTGGATAATCGAGTCAATCCTTAAACACCTTGATCGAATAAGAGAGTCTAAACCCACAATTAAAAAATCTTTAAAGCATTTCGCACAATCTCACAACATATCATCAAAACAGATACAAAGATGGGAGTCATTGCGAAATAAGATCACGCACTTTGATCTCTTGGATGACTCCCCAAAAGAAAACGAAAAACTCCTCAACGATTATAAGACTTGTCTTATTATCTTATTCAAACTAGTTGCGCACTCCGCAGGATGTAAATTGACAAACTAATATACACACCCTCTCAATTACTGCTTGATCAATAATGAAGAAGGAGTTTTTTATGCTCCCTAACACTCGAGAGTTCTTTGCAACCGTCAGCGACCCTCATGGTTAACAGAGTGCTCAAGCTGGAAGCCAGATGGTTTGTTTGTCATCATGAGTTGCTGGTTTTGGCCTAATGCGACCACCGATTTAAACGCTGCTGCAACACCTAAAGGCTTGTTACACCCCATATACCAGAAGAGCGGACGGGGTGTAACACCCAACAAAACCTAACAAATTCATGAAGATAGTGATATTCGTATCACCTGCAACACCTGTAACACGCCTTTTCGTCCCCCCAACGCCCCATAGGTGATCGCGCCGTCAGCGAAAGCAGTACTGGATTGGTATCGACTAATACAAAACTCGAACGGTCGCGGCTAGGTGGGTGCCGTAACCAATAACGGATAGGTGACTGCGGCACCAAAATCGGCTGGGACCCAGGAGGGGTTCATTAAGTACGGGGTCGGAAACCCGCGAGTTCAGGGGGCTAGCCAAAGAAAAAACTCGGGTAACAGTTAACTCAGGTTAACAGCCACCCAAATTGTGCCCGGGGGCCCCTGAGGAATTGCCCTCGACACGGGGCGAGTAACCCGCCGGACTTCGTTAGCGGACAAGTACCCAGCTTAGTGAACAGGTGAACCGGGTGAACCGGGTCAACCGGGTGAACCCAAAGTTCACCAGTGCAATTGCACAAGGTGTTGAGAGATCGCAGGGGCCCCTGGAGACTTCTGAAGGACACGGGGCATAAAACCCGCCGAATCTTGTTAGCGGCTGGATTTTCTAAGTTGGTTGACAGGTTGACGTGGTTGACACCATCCCCAAGGTTGACGGGGCTCAATCGTTCACTATCAACAACACGCTAGCCCACCTTTACCGTTGCGGTAACGATGCCCTTTTCTCTTCTATATCCTTTCAATTTCAACGTTGAAATTTCAGTAAGCTGATGAAACTGCCGCTAGCAAGATCTCGCGGGTTTCCGACCCCGTACCGTGAGAAAAGCCTCAGGGTCCCCGGCAGTTTTCCGGGTTCGGTGACAGGACTTGTCGCTTTCGCCAACAGCACGGCGCCGCGCTGCCGGTCATCGGCTAGTATCAAAAGCCAAGCTACCAGGTCGGTTGGCAATCAGTGTTAGGGAAAGCGCTATGGATATGGTTCGTGTGATCTCGTCGGCAATCACGGCTGTGGGCTACGACGCCACCACAGGCCGGATGAAAATCACGTTCAAACAAGGGCGCACATACGACTTCTGCCGCGTGCCATCAGACGTACATCAGGGTTTGATGGCGGCAGGCTCCAAAGGGTCGTATTTCGACAGAGTCATTAAAGATCGCTACCAGTGCTAGCTCGTTGCATGGGGTAAGTTTTCAAGCCAAGACCCTACCAGCAGCATGGACCGTGTATGCCCACGTGTATGCCTAACCGGAACACCACCAACCAAATCCTTATAGAACGGGGCCCGCAGAGCTCAGTTCAAACGACGCCTGGGCACCATATAGTAGAAACGAGAAAGCCTCAGGCCGTAGGGTCTGGGGCTTTTTTGTGGGCATTCTTTAATGTCACGGGCAGTCAACAAATTCAGTTGTTCGGTTTAACCGAACGACTCCACTGATAGAACCGCCGAAGCGGTTTTTTCATTCTGTCGTCCAATCAAACTCGTCGTAATCATCGTCTCCGTCGTCCTCAAACTCTTCTTCCTCAAGGACGTCCTCCTCCAGAGCTTCCTCTGCCTGCTTGGCCAGTAGAAACTCCTTACGACTCTCAGTCACTGCTCGCCTTAATTCTTCACCCTTGACCGGGCAGTTGAGCATTTGGGCGATGCGGTCGATTTTTTTTGCCACGGCATCCTCCAACGCATCGGCTATGGGTCGATAGTGCGCGCTTTCAGGTGTTGATGCCAAATCGCGGAGCACCGTTGTCCTCAGTTTTTCTTCAATTTCTCGAGTCGGGCGTTGAGGTTTTCCTTGGGAAAGCGTTTGTGCAATGTCGCCATCAAGGCATCCGCCGCGTGTGTCTGACCGGCGCTCTGCAGGCGAATCACTTCAAGCAATTGCTCATCCAGGGTTTTCGCTGGGGTGGCTGCGCGCTTGCTGACTTTTGCTTCATCGGCCATTTCGGCATTGATCGACTCACTCTGCGCAGGGGCGGCAAAATCTGCGATCGGGGCAGCGGGAGCTGGAGCTGCCAGGGAGCGCGCAACCGACGACGGTGCCTGTGCGGCCTCTTTTTTGGCGACCGGTGCGGACGCCTTGGGTGCGAAGTCGTAACTCGCGGGCTGCTCTGGGGTTCGTTGCACCAGCGCCAACATCAATGCAACGCCAACAAGACTGGCAAAAGCCACTTGCCAACGGGGTTTTTGGCATGCCTGAACCCAGCGCTGCCAAACATTCGGTTTCGGCGCGGGGACTTCACGCTGTGCAGCAGCGAGGATGAATGCGTCGAGATGGGCCGGTGGTTCGCCGGTCGAATGCTCGCGAAAATGCTGAAGCACTTGGTCTTCCGGTGTTTTTCGGGCGTCAGTCATGTCAGTACCTCCTCGGCCAGCAGCCGACGCAGTTTTTGCTGGGCGTAGCGCAAGCGACTCTTGACGGTTTCCAGCGGTGTTTCCGTGAGGGTGGCGATCTGTGGCAGGTCGAGGTCGCCGTGGGCGCGTAGCAGGAAGACTTCACGCTGGTCGGCGGGCAAGGTTTCCAGGGCGGTTTCGAGGCGCTGGTTGTCGCGGCTCAGGCTCAGCAGTTGTTCGGGGTCGGCGGCGTCATCGGCCAGGGCGTGGGTTTGTTCGTCATAGCTGTCGTGCAAGGGGTTGCGGATTCCGTGTTTGCGCCAGTGATCGATCAGGCGATTGCGGGCGATCTGGTAAAGCCACGTACGAAAATTCGCCCGACCTTGTGGCTGACTGGTGCTGCGGATCAGGCTCAGCCAGGTGTCCTGGTAAACCTCTTCGGCCAGTTCAGACTTGCCGCTGAGGCTGAGCAGGAACCGATACAGTCCTTGCCGGTGACGGGCATACAGAATTTCGAACGCGGGCCCGTCGCCTGAGCGATAGCGGGCCAGCAGAGTTTCGTCGCTCGGTTCGGGAGCAGACATGTCAGTTGTAGCCTCCTTTATGCGGCTCGCTGTTAGATGCGGTCGTGGTTCGCAGGCTCTGCGCCAACTCCACCAATTGCACGAACTCTGCACGCAGACCAAAGCGATCATCGCCCCGTGCGCCGCGAGCCAGAGTCTCAGTGTCCTTCAGGCTGAAATCACCGGTGTAACGCCCGTCCTTGAGCTGCTGGGAAAACGCCGCTACGGCCGCCGCAAATCGCAGGTCGTCACTGGCTTTGCCTTCAGAGCCAGCCGCAATCGGGCGCTCGATCAGACGACTATTCCCACCTTCCGGCGGTTGATAACGCACACGCAGCATCGCCAATTCCCCAGACTTAGCAGAAGCCGTTGATTCGACGCCGCCATACCGCAACGGCTCCAACCAACCCTTCTCCCCCTTCGGCACGATTTCGTACAACGCCGTGACCGTATGCCCTGCGCCAATTTCACCGGCATCGACCTTATCGTTGTTGAAATCCTCACGCTTCAACACGCGATTCTCATACCCCAGCAACCGGTACTCGCTGACCTGCGCCGGGTTGAACTCCACTTGCAGCTTCACGTTCTTCGCCACCACCGCCAGGGTCGAGCCGAGCTGATCCACCAACACCTTGCGCGCCTCGCGCAGGTTGTCGATGTAGGCGTAGTTGCCATCGCCGGCGTCGGCCAGTTGTTCCATCAGGTGTTCATTGTAGTTATCCACACCAAAACCCAGGGTGGTCAGGGATACGCCGGTCTTGCGTTTATCCACGGCCATTTGCTTGAGGCTGTCGAAGTCGCTGATGCCGACGTTGAAGTCGCCGTCGGTGGCCAGGAGGATGCGGTTGATGCCTTTGGGGATAAAGGCTTGTTGTGCCATTTGATAGGCCAGTTCGATGCCGGATGCCCCGGCGGTGGACCCGCCCGCCGTCAATTGATCGATGGCTGTGCGAATTTTCGCCTTTTCCCGTCCGGAAGTGGGTTCGAGCACCACGCGTGAATCGCCGGCATAAACCACCAACGACACCCGATCCTGCTCGCGCAACTGATCGACCAGCAATTTCAGGGTGCTTTTGACCAGCGGCAAGCCCTCGCGCCGGTCCATCGAGCCGGACACGTCCACCAGAAACACCAGATTCGCCGGGGCCAGTTCCGCCACCGCGCGATCCGATGCCTTGATGCCAATGCGCAGCAGGCGGGTGTGCGGATTCCACGGCGATGGTGCCAGTTCAGTGGTCACGCCAAACGGCGAGCCATCGTTGGGCAAGGCGTAATCGTAGGGGAAGTAATTGACCATCTCCTCCAGGCGCACCGCGCCTTCGGGTGGCAGGTGTCCCTGATTGAGCAGGCGCCGGACATTGGCATAAGCACCGGTGTCGACGTCGGCACTGAAGGTGGAGACCGGCGCTTCAGCGACGCTGTGAATCGGGTTATCCGCCAGCGCTTGATATTGCTCACGCGGCTCATCCTGATAACCCGGAGGTGAAGATTCCGGGGCAAAACCTGCCATGGGCGCCGGACTTACACTGCGTTTGGCCAGGGTCGCATCGGCCATGACGGCCTCACTGCGCACCAACGCACTTTGCACCGGAGGCGAAACCGGAACCGCAGCAGATTCAGGCTTGGACGAAACACCGCAACCGGCAACGGCCAGCAGCATCCCGGCGGCGAAGCCTTGGGCGGCCGGGCGGAGGACATGCAGAGGGAGGGACATGGGGGCTGACCTCAGGAGGAAATTGATCCATTCATCCTCTGAGACGGGCAGCCCGGCCGCTTCGGGTTAAACCCGCTGAAAAAAACTTCAGCGGTGATAACGCCGCACCACGCTGCTGTTTTTCAGCACATGGCCTTTGATTTTTTCCAGCAACTGCGCGCGAGTCAGGCCGGCAGGCAAGGCGTCCGGAGCCAGGTCGAGGGCATAGAGCTGGATGATGTAGTGGTGGGAGCTGTCGCCGACCGGCGGGCAAGGGCCGATGTAGCCGATGGTGCCTTTGCTGTTGCTGCCAGCCACGCCTTCGAGGGCGGATTTGGCGCCGACACCGGGCGGAATCTGGCGGGTCGCGGGTTTGATGCCGTAGTGAATCCAGTGATCGACGCCCTGGCCTTTCTGGCCGTCCGGGTCGTGCATGACGATGGCGTAGCTCAACGTGCCCGGCGGGGGCGCGGTCCAGATCAGCGCCGGCGACTGATTCTTGCCGCCGCAACCGGCCGCATCACTGGCCGCCGCCGAGGTGAACAGGCGGTTGTCGGTGACACCGGGAATGCTGACGGTGAAGCGTTCTGCGGCCTGTGCCGGAAACTGCACGCAAAGGGCGACTGCAACGGCCGCCAGCCAAGGGTTCAGAGAGGTCAATCGGGTCATACCGGAGCACCTTTTGCGGGTGGGGCCGTGGTCGGCGTGCAAACTATAGCTGGACCGTTCGTGCGGTGGCAGTGGGAATTGGCTGAACCTCGGGATAAGCGCCAAACTCTTAAGTGAAGGATGAAGAGTGGGCGATGGCGATGCTGGCCGAGCGAATGAAACAGCCGCCGCCTGTTGACGAGGCATGGCGGCTGATTCGGGAGGTCTAGGCGTTACTGGACGGCGCCAGCACCACCGAGCTTGCTCATCACGAAGCCGACAAACTCTTCGACGGTCATTTTCTGGCCGTTGAATTCCACTTGATTGTTGGCGTAATGCAGCTTGCTGACGATGTCATTGCCGTCCGCTTTGGCGAATTGCGTGCCGACCGCCATGGCGCCGAACATGTCGGCGGTGGCGGTGGCTTGATCGGCAATGACCTTGGCGTCGGCCTGACCATCGATTTGCCCCTGGACGCTAAGCAAATCAACCAGCATCGGCTTGGACACTTTGATGTTGACGTCCAGCAGGGCGATCAGCTGTTTTGTCAGTTGATCCGGTGGCAGGTCCATGGATTGTGGCTTGGTCAGGTCGAGCACCAGGTTGGCGCGGCTTTCACCGTTGGCGGTGGTGAACGACAGGTTTTCCAGAGCCACTTGCGGGCCGGCGGCCAGCAGTTTCTCCAGACCCATTTTTACCTGAGCCTCTTCCTCCGGGGTCAAGACCAGCTCGGGCGATGGCTCACCCGCAGCAGCAGCCTCGGCGGCGGCCTTCTCGTAGGGTTGCAGTTTGGTCTGGTAGATCTGCATCAACGACATCGTCGCCGGGATGTCGAGGTTCTTCAGGCTCATGGCCATCTGCGCGGAGCCGACCGTCTTGCCGTTCAGGGACACTTCGCCGATCTTGTAATCGGCACGCCCGGAAGCGTTGGTGCCCGACTCCTCGGTCTGGTTCTTCATTTCGAATTTTTTGATGCCCAACACCGACTGTTGCGCGCCGAACGTGGTTTTGCTGTCGGTCAGCTCGACGGTGTTCTCGCCGGTGTAGTAGCCGTAGGTGCTTTTGACCAGGTTGCTGGCCAGGGTCAGGCCACTCAATTCGACTTTTACCGGTGTCTGGTCTTCAGCCACGGTAGTCAGTGTGAAGCTGTCCATGTAGCCGTTGGCTTTGACTTTCTGTGCCTGGGCATTGGCCGCAACATCGAGGTTCAGGCCGGAGAATTTCAGCTGGGACTTGTCGTCCAGCGCGACATCCAGCGGCAGCAATTCGAGGGTGCCGTTGGTGGCGTTGTCGTAGCCGATGTTGACCACGCCGGTGAGCGGCGATTTGCCCTTGGCGGCGGCGAACCACTTCTCGGTGATCGGGGTCTTTTCCAGTTCGTAGTGACTGGTGGCCATGACCGGCAACAACTTCAGCGACATCAGGCGCGAGAACGGCAGCGGACCGTGTTCGATGTGATCGACGAAGAGCAATTCGACCGGTGCCTCGCCAAACATCTCGCCCTGGCCCTTGAGGCGGTAGTGCGCGGTGCTGCTGAATACGTGGCGCTCAAGCGACACCAGTTCCAGCGACGCGGTGCCGTTGGAACCGACCAGTGCGGCTTGCAGTTCTTTGTTGGCGTCGGCGATCGAGGTGTTCAGCACCCCTTCGAGTTTGGTGCCGGTGAACCAGGCACCGCCGGCGCTGATTGCACCGATAGCCACGACAATTCCAAGAAGCACGCCTGCTGATTTATTCATGAATGACCTGTTCAATGTCCGTTGTTTGAGGTGTGGTCGTCTTCCCTGAACCCATGAAGGCGTACGGACACGACTGCGCTGAAAGTGCGAAGGAGATTAGCATCAGGCGCACCGGGCGGCCCAATGATTAAAGGTTAAAGAGTGTCTATGGACCGTGCGAAGGGGTTGAGAGTTTCGGTACACATAAAATCGCCATCGCGGGCAAGCCCGCTCCCACAGGTTCAGCGTGATCCTTGTGGGAGCGGGCTTGTCCGCGATGGCGTCAGTGCCGACGACATCAATTCAGGAATACTGCACTTCCATCTCATCCAGCTGATGATCAAAACTTTTCAGCCGCGCGGTCCACGTATACACCAGCACCTCAAAATCCCGATTGATCACCGCCCCGCCCGTCACGTCCGCGCGCGGGTCGCAGAAATCCAGCTGATAGCGCTCACGGGCCATGGCGGCAGCAACGTCGGAGAGTTCACGGGCGTTGTTCAGCCAGTGCCAGTCGTCTTCGGCGATTTGCTTGTCCAGCTCCAGACATTGCTTCTTCAGCGTTTCGAGGCTTTTTTCCAGCGGCGTGCCGGTGAGTTCGCCCATGACTTCCTGGAACGTGCGCCCCGGTTGCCAGTAACTGCCCCAGAAGTAACGATCAAACACCGTTTCGACCCGGCGCAACGCGACCTTGGTGTCCCAGATCAGCACCAGCGTCTTGCCTTGTTCGAGTTGTCTTTTTTTGATGCGCTGGCCCTGGAACGAAGCCCAGGCCACCACCGCAATTGCCATCACGGCGATCAGCGCGGAGGCGCTGTCGAGGAACACCAGTGCTTTGTCGATCTGGTGGGCCAGCATGATGCCGTAGAAATAGGTGGCCGACAGCAACACCAACGCCGCAATAGCGCACCAGAAGCCGGGAGCATAAGGGTTTTTCATTATTAGAGTCCCCATGACCAACGCGAGCCTTGATCTGCGGACTGGCGTGGCTCGTAGCGCGTCAGCCCAACAAATCAAAGCATAGCAACGGCCTCAGGGTTTGCCGGTATTCGAGCCTTGCGTTCGTCCGCTTTCCCAGCCGCCGCCCAACGCCAGGAACAAATCGATCTGACTCATGGCGACTTGCGTGTTGGCGGAAGCCAGTTGTGCCCGCACATCGGTGTAGGTGCGGGTCGCTTGCAGGTCTGCCAGGAACGATTCACGGCCAGCCTGGAAGAAGCGATGCGTCTGGTCTGCCGCCAGTTGCGCCGATTGTTCGGCATCGGCCAGCGCATCGCGGCGTTGCAGCAACGCGGAATACTGGGCCAGACCGGTTTGTGTCTCGCGAATGGCGTTGAGCACCACGCCATCGAAATGCGCCAGCGCGCCTTGGGTCGTTGCTTCGGCCTCGCGGATTCGCGCCCGCGAGCCATTGGACGGCACAGTCCAGGTCAGCAACGGGCCAAAGCCCCAGCGGTTGGTCGCCGGTTTGCCGAGATTTTCCAGAATACCGACGGTGCCGACAGTCGCGCCGATGCTGATGTCCGGGTACAACTCGCCGGTGGCAACGCCGATGCCGGCCGTTGCGGCGGCCAGTCGGCGTTCGGCCTGACGCACATCGGGCCGACGCTTGAGCAACGTGGCGCCGTCACCGACCGGCAACAGTTGCGCGATTTTCGGCAAATCGGCGCACGTGGCGGTGCCGGTCGGCAATTGGCCGACCGGTTTGGCCAACAACATCGACAAACGGAACAATCCCGCCTGACGCGCCGCTTCATAACGTGGCATGTCGGCGCGCAAGGATTTGAATTGGGTTTGCGAGCGGGTGACCTGGGTTTCATCGCCACGCCCCGCATCGCGTAAACGCTGGATCAGCGTGGTGCCCTGGGCTTGCAGGTCGAGGGAATGCTGAGCGATTTCCCGCTCTTCGTTGGCCGCGCAGACTTGGGTGTAGGCCCGGACAACGTCGGCCACGAGGGTGATTCGCGCCGTATCCGCCGCCGCTTGCGTCGCGTCGGCATTGGCCTTGGCCGCTTCGATACCGCGTTGCAAAGTGCCAAACAGGTCGAACTGATACGAGGTGGTAATGCCGATGTCGCCGACGTTGGCCACCGGCACTTTTTCCGGCAGCAAGAACGCTTCACCGGACTCCTGCAAACGCTGGGCGCCGAGCTTCACGCCGCCACTCCAGCCACCTGCGGCCTGGGCTTCATCGACCTGAGCGCGGGCGCGGGACAGGTTGGCGGCGGCCACGCGCAAGTCAGTGTTGGACGCCATGGCTTGCTGCACCAACTGATCCAATCGCGGGTCTTGATACAGGCGCCACCAATCGCTCGGCACCGGCGCGGAAATGACATTTTTGCCGTTCACCGCCAAGTCACCCTGAACGTCTTCCCGGTGCACGGCGGCCTCGTCCGGCAGGTGATAATCCGGCCCGACTACCTGACACGCCGACAGCAGCAGGCCTAATCCGGCCACCGCCAAACCCGAGGCCCTGCTCATTTGCCCGGCTCCTGCTGCTGGTCGTCGATGATCGACACCGTCGCGGTGCGCCCGGCAATCATGCGGAAGTCCGACGGTACGTCATCGAAGGCGATCCGCACCGGAATCCGCTGGGCCAGCCGCACCCAGCTGAACGCCGGGTTGACGTTGGGCAGCAGGTTACTGCCGCTGCTGCGGTCGCGGTCCTCGATGCCGGCGACGATGCTTTCGACGTGCCCGCGCAGGCGAGCGCGGTCGCCAATCACGCGGATATCGACTGACTGGCCGACATGTATGCCGTCCAGTTTGGTTTCCTCGAAATAGCCGTCGATGTGAAAGGAATTGCTGTCCACCACCGACAACACCGGGCGCCCGGCGCTGACGAATTCCTGCGCACGCGGCGCCCGGTCGTTGACGTAGCCATCGACCGGGCTGCGGATGGTCGAGCGGTCGAGGTTAAGCTGGGCGCTGTCTACTGCCACCTGCGCTTCCATCAACGCCACTTCGGCGCGGGCCACCCGCGATTGGCTCTCTTCCAGTTGCTCGCCCGGCACCAGATTGCCGAGGCCGCGGTTACGCTTGGCTTCCCGCTGCGCCTGCGCCAGGGTTTCCTGACGGTCGGCGACCGCCGCTTTGGCCTGACGCAGCGCGAGTTTGAAACGGTCCTGATCGATGCTGAACAGCACCTGGCCGCGTTTCACCAATTGGTTGTCGCGCACGTCCACTTGCTGGATCAGCCCGGACACGTCCGGGGCGATCTGCACGATGTCGGCGCGGATGTGCCCGTCACGGGTCCACGGCGCGAACATGTAATACATCACCATGCGCCAGACCACGACCACGGCGAAGGTCACGATCAGCAGCGTCAGGACCACGCGGCCGAGGGTCAGAAAAGGTTTTTTCATGTCATCAGGTATCGACTGAGTGAGTCCACGGCGCCAAGCAGCAAGGCGTAGAGAGCCACGTTGAACAATGCCCGGTGCCAGACCAGACGGTAAAAGTGCAGGCGCGTCAGCAGCCCGTGCACCAACAGGTAAATCACATACGTAATGCCCATCAACACCAGCAGCGTGGGCAGGAACACCCCGCTGATATCCAGATCACCGATCATAAAGGCGCTCCATCGATGCCATGGGGAAGCGGTTCTTCGAGGTCACCGGTGCCGAGGAATTCCACGCCGGGCAGCAATGCCAGACGCAAGCCGCTCAAGGCATGCAGCAGGTGCAGACGCGCGCCGTCATCGCATTCGCGGTTCAGGGCGCGGCGCGCGCGGTCCATGGTCATCAACAACGCACTGGGCGCCGGCAAACGCTCGCTGGCCTTGAGGCAGGCTTTGAAATACTCGCCGACCTCGGCCACCACTTGGTGCAGCAAAGTTTGCGGCACGCCGAACACACGCGGCGTGTAGGCCAGCAGGTCGAGCAAGTTCAGCGCTACGCGCACTTCGCGCAACGCGATGCCGGTGTCCTGGCCGGTCATGGCCAGACGCGGTAAATGCTGCATCAGGCGGTCGAGGACCTGCACACCCAAGCGACGATGTTCAGCCAGGGAGGCCGGTTCGGTGAGGCTGACGATGTCGCGCCAACTGAAACGGGTCAGGCGCTTGGCCGCCAGTTCGGCGCCGAACGGCCGGGCAATCAGGGTCCAGACAAACGCGAACAGCAAACCGACCGGGCCGGCCAGGTTGGAGTTGGCGAAGCTGAGGAAATCCGCATCGTAAGCACCCTGGATACTGATGAAGGACGAGGTGTTGACCAGCGTCAGCAGCATGCCCAGGTAAAACTGCGGCTTGACCGTCAGGGTGCCGATGCAAATGAACGGCACGGCGAACGCCAGCACCAGCATCGGGAAGTCATGCAGGTTAGGCAGCACCAGGAACAGGTAAAGACTGGCAAACAGTACCGACATCGCCGTCCAGAAAAAGAACCGGTAAATCTGTGGCGCAGGGTCGTCCATCGAGGCGAAAAAGCTGCACGCCACCGCCGCCAGAATCACCGCAGCGCCGCCGTCGGTCCAGCCGAGCAGAATCCACAGCACCGAGGCGACGATGATTGCGGTGACGGTGGACGCTGCCGAATAAAGCATCAGCCCGTGATCCAGAAACGGCGACAGGCGGCCGAGGCGCCAATGCCGATACACCGCGCGCCAACTGTCCTGACTCTCGCACTGAATCGCGTATTGCAGACTGCGGCAGTCTTGCCACAAATCGATCCATTCGCCGAGGCGATACAGCGCGTTGGAGAACAGCAGTTGCTTGCGATCATCCAGCGCTTCGGCGGACGGTTGCAGCGCTTCGAGTTGATCTTTCAGCGTTTGCCAGCGGTCGAGGTCGGCGTCTTTGTGGTCGAGCCATTCAGTGGTCGCCACCAACAACGGCGCGAACTTACCCACAAGCTCCGGCGTGCGTCGTTCGAGGGCGTAGAGCGCATCGTCGAGGGCATCGATCACCGGCAGCAAATGAATCATGCGCCCGCGCAGTTCCTTGGTGTTGCGCACGGTTTGTGGACGCGCGCCCTCGTGGGGCAACTGGCCGATCATCAATTCCAGCGTATTGAACGTTGCGACCATCGCCGAACGCAGCGCGCTGACTTGATCGGGCTGCACGTTGCGACTGAGGAATCGCAGACTGTAAGTCGAGGCATCGGCGAACCATTTGTTCACCGAGTCGTTGAACACCGGCGCCAGCCGCCGCGGCCAGAACATCGCGCCGACCACTGCCGCGACGGCGATGCCAAGGAAGATCTCCTCCGTCCGCGCTTCAGCGACATCCCACACCGCCAGCGGATTGTCGACCACGGGCAAGGCGATCAACGGCAGCGTGTATCCGGCGAGCATCAACGCGTAGCTGTTGGCGGTGCGCAGGTGAAGTGACAGGAACAGCAGAATCCCGGTCCACAGCGCGATGACCACCACCAGCACATAAGGACTCTGGACAAACATCGGCACAAAAAACACCGCCGCCGCCGCGCCGAGAAACGTACCGACCGCGCGGTACAGCGCCTTGGAACTGGTCGGGCCGACGAAGGGGCTGGAAACGATGTAGACCGTGGCCATCGCCCAATACGGACGCGGCATTTGCATGAGCATGGCGATGTACAGCGCGATCATCGACGCCGCGAAAGTGCGCACACCGTAGAACCAGTCTCGCGCCGGAGGAACGCCGGTAAAAAATCCGCTCAAAGGTTCACCGCCGACGGAGCGTTGGCCGCCTCAAACGCTTTTAACACCCGCAACGCCGCTTCCAGATCACTCGGAGCGATGCCTGCCAGCACTTCATTGCGCAAGCGCACCAACTCGATTTCAACCGCCTGCACCAATTCCCGACCGGTGTCGGTCAGGCTCAGGCATTTGGCGCGGCGGTCCTGCGCATCTTCGGTGCGACGAACGTAGCCGGCATGACACAACTGATCGAGCAGCCGCACCAGAGACGGGCTCTCCATTCCGGCCGCCTGCGCCACCGTCACCTGCCGCACACCCTCGCCTAACCGGCCGATCATCAACAACGGAACGGCGCAGGCTTCGGAGATTCCATAGTTGACCAGCGTGGTCTGGCAGATCTTCCGCCAATGCCTGGCGGCCACCACCATGGAGCTGCTGATGTTCATCTGGAGAGCGTCGAGGTTTTTTGACACGAGAGAAAAGACACACTGTTAGTTTGCTAACTATCAATATGTCATTGCAGGGGAAAGTTGGTCAAGTTTTGAAACAATTTGACGGCTAGGACACAGTAAAAAATCAGCAAGGATCGCTCAACCCCTACCTGCCCACCCCCAAGCGAGAACCTAATGACTGAGTGCCCAACACCAGAAACAAAACCTGACACCAATGCCGGAGACGCGGATAGTTATCGCTGTTTCCTGCAACGGAAAGTAGATGCGGCACGGCTCTCGCGGTCCAAGGAGCCGGGCCTCAGCAACGAGGAAATCGAAACTGAGTTCGCTGGCAGACGTGCGAAAGCTGGTGAATGAAAGATGGGTGAGCTACGAGCGTTTCTTCGCCCGCTCGTACACAGTGCTGCGCTCCCGCTTACCGACCGCCACCACGGAAATCACCACACGCTCATCAATGACCTCGTAGACCAGTCTGTATCCCATGCAGGGCGTCGCCCGGAATTCGAGGTAACTCAAGTCGCTCTGCCAATTTCTTTTTGAACTGTTCACGCAACGTATGCCCAAGCTTGTCCCACTCCTTGCGCGCGGACGGCAGGAATTCGAGCTTATAAGTCATCCAGGCTTACCGGTATTGGGGTTTCATTCCTACGGGAGCGAACGATTTCAGCCAACTCAAGATCATCGAGGCGCTCCATCATGGCTTCGAACACATCCGCCGGGACCATATACCCCATGACTCGATTGTGATTTAGCACTGCGACGGGCCCACCATGAGCTCCACTCAGAACCGCAGATGGATTTTTCTTCAGCTCCGACACACTAACAGCCATATCCGCCAGAACACTTTGCATAAATAAGACCTCAATTAAGGTCGCAATTCTGGTCTATTTGTAGCTCATGGGCAACCTTGAAAAACCATACAACTGAGTTTTTCGATGTTCTTCACACCCCTCGCCCCTTCCTCAACAGCACATCCAACTGATCCACCACCTCCGCCCAATCCGCGTCATCAAGAATATCGTCGCGCAAAAACTGCGCCTGGCTCTCGCTCCAGAAAAAAGCATCGGCCAAATGCAATTCCGGCTTGAGCGGTGAGTGGGTAGCGATAAATTTATCGATGCTTTCGGCGTCATCCAGCAGGCCGAGTTGTTTGAACAGGGAGGGGAGGCTGTGGGTTGGGGATTCCATGTCGGGCTCCTTGGGAATGGCAAAGGATGGGCGACTGCTGCGCAGTCAATCGCGGGCAAGCCACGCTCCCACAGGAATGGCGAGACCCCTGTGGGAGCGTGGCTTGCCCGCGAAGGCAATGTAACGGACGCTGCAAAACCTAATAACTCAACTCCCGCACTTCGGCGTGCGGCACCATTTTCAGAAACTCCGGCATGTTCATGTGCAGCAGGTTGGTGTGGTTGCCGGCTTCCAGATAAATGTCTTTCTGCCGGGTCAGCAGTGGGTCAATAACCACGTCCAGCCCATAGGCCTCTCCCAGGGCTGGCACCGCGCCACGTTCGCAATCATCGAACAGGTGCGGCAGATTGCTTTCCCGGGAGACCTGCCATTCGCCACTACTGCGTACTTTGCTCAGGTCCAGGTGACGACTCGCCGGCAGCACGGCCATCAGGTAATGACCGTGGTGATCGTCAAGGATCACCGATTTGGCCACCCGCTCGGCAGGAATGCCCGAGACCCGCGCGGTCTCGAGGCTGCTGGCCGAGTGTGGGTGGGTGACAATGTCATATTCGCATTGAGCCTTTTCCAGGCTTCTCTGCACGGTTCTTGCCATACGCATGATGCACCTCGGTGTCCGCGACAACGTTCGCGGACGATGAATTAACCTTTCTCGCCAATGAAAAGTCTAGGCCTGATGACGACATCGCGCGGGAAATCTGCCCACCGGAACAATGTCGAAAACTGAGCAAAATTCGTACAACCCACAGCTCGACTAGACTGTATTTAGCGATGGCCGTTATCGGGAACGCGGACTGAATGGAAGGGCGAGGCGCGCTCAGGTTCATCGCGAGCAAGCTCGCTCCTGCAAGGAGGGTCGCGTGAACATTCGTTACTGTGCGCTTGTATTGTTGTTGGCCTTGAGCGGATCGGTGTTCGCGGCGGACACCATCGTGCTGATCCCCAACCCCATGGGGATCTGGCTGATCACCTTTGGCGTCGCGTTTCTGATCGCCGAGGCTGCCTTGCCCAACTACGGCGTGATCGGCTTGGGCGGCATCGTGATGTTCGTCATTGGCGCGGTGATCCTGACCAACACCGAGGTGCCGGTGCCATTGATGATCGGCCTGGGATTGATCAGTGCATTGCTGCTGATCTTCCTGCTGATCCGCGCACTGAAAACCCGACCGCGCCAGACCGTCAGCGGCGATGCCGGACTGGTGGGCAGCGTGACCCCGGTGATGTCGTTGCAGCCGGGCAATGCGTGCAACGGCTGGGTGCACCTGCAAGGCGAACAGTGGCAAGTACTCAGCGCCACGCCACTGCAACCCGGGCAACAGGTTCGGGTGGTGGCACGCAAGGGATTAATGCTGAAAGTGGCCGCGGCTGACGCGGCGCCGGGTGGAGAATAACCATGGGCCTGCAATTGGGTTTTGCCGCGCTGCTGTTGTTGGTGATTGCGCTGGCGGGATCGACGTTTCGTATCCTGCGCGAATACGAGCGCGGGGTGGTGTTCCAGCTCGGTCGCTTCTGGCAGATCAAAGGCCCCGGCCTGATCCTGCTGATTCCGGTGGTCCAGCAAATGGTCCGCGTCGATTTGCGCACCGTGGTGCTCGACGTGCCACCGCAAGACGTGATCACCCGCGACAACGTCTCGGTCAAGGTCAATGCGGTGCTGTACTTCCGCGTGCTCGACCCGCAGAAGGCAATCATCCAGGTCGAAGATTTCCTGATGGCCACCAGCCAACTGGCCCAGACCACGTTGCGTGCGGTGCTCGGCAAACATGAACTCGATGAACTGCTGGCCGAGCGCGAACGGTTGAACATCGACATCCAGCAAGTGCTCGATGCCCAGACCGACGCCTGGGGCATCAAGGTCGCCAACGTCGAAATCAAGCACGTGGACCTCAACGAATCGATGGTCCGCGCTATCGCCAAGCAGGCGGAAGCCGAGCGTGAACGTCGGGCCAAGGTCATCCACGCCGAAGGTGAATTGCAAGCCTCGGAAAAACTCATGCAGGCTGCCGAAATGCTCGGCCGTCAGCCGGGCGCCATGCAGCTGCGGTACATGCAGACACTGAGCTCGATTGCCGGGGACAAGAGTTCGACCATTGTCTTTCCGCTGCCGATCGAATTGCTCAAGGGCATGGCGGATTTGTCGTCGAAACCTTAAGGACAACCCTCGTCCGGACAGATGGCGTACAGCCGCGCCATTGTGTCGTCGACTTTCAGCTCATCGATGGCTTTCCAGCCACTGGGTACCGGCGCGAAATCATAAGGTGCTTCGCTGCTGCTGATCAGCCAGACCCGCCCGGTGCCACGCGGTAAGTCCGTCAGTGTGTCGAGGTAGGTTTTTTCGCCACTGTCCTCTACCAACGTGCCAAATCCGTATGCATTGGGGCGCCCCGAACGTCCGTCGGGCTGCGGCGGCGTGTAAAGCATCGGCGCAGCAGCCGTGCGGTTGTAATAGACGTAACTGAAGTACCAGAACAGATCGCTGACCACGATGCGATCACCGGCGACGTACTGCTGGTTCACGTAGTCGACCATTCGATCGATTCGATCCGGAGCGGTGGTGTAAATGTTCTTCAGTCCGACACCTTGCACGCCGATTACCAGCAGCAACCCCGCCAGCGCCCACACCCGGTAGTGCTCGGCGAGCCGATCAAGCGCTATGGCCAGAATGATCGGCAAGCCCAGCGCCGCAAACATCAGGTAACGATCCACCAACAGCGGGGTCGCCAGCGAAGCCAGCGCAATCACCAGCAACGGGACGAGCGTGTACGCCGCAATCAGCGCGTTGAATCGGTATTCGCTGCGGTCCGCTCGAAGGATCAACATCGTCACCAGCCCCACCACCAGCGGCAACAGGACAAAGACCAGCCTTGGGTGCCCAAGGCCTTCGTCATAGGTCAGAAATTGCCAGAGGACCGACGGCATCGACGTGAGGGTTTCCGGCTCGATCCAGCCCACATCACCGCCGAGCTTGAGTTGCTCCAGGTGCTGCAGTTGATCCACCAGACTGGGAATCCACGGCATATAGAGCGCGACGATGGCGACGTTGGCCAGCCACCACGCCGGGCGCGTGATCAGTTTGTTGCCCGAGCCGCTTAGCCGAAGCACCAGCAGATACGCCCAGTGCGACATAACGCACAGCGCCGTGAAGTAATGGGTGTAGAAACTGGCCGTCATCAGCACGGCGTAGATAACCAGATAACGATGACGTTGCGGATGCTTGACCCAAAGTACCAGGGCAATGGTCGCCCCGATCAGCCAAAAGCCCATCAGCGAATACATCCGCACTTCCTGGCTGTAACGCACGGCAATCGGCAGCAATGCCACCAGCACTCCGGCCAACACCGCCGCACGCCGCGTTGCGATCAGACGCACCAGCCAGATCACCAGTGCGACGGTGCCCAGCGCGGGCACAACGCTCATGAATCGGATCGAAAAGAGGCTGTTGCCAAACAGGCTCATCCAGCCGTGCAACAACAGGTAATACAGCGGCGGGTGTACATCGTGAGCGGTGTGAAACCAGGTCAGCGCGGGTGAGTATTGGCTCAGCAGCAGGCTGGAGCCTTCATCGCACCAGATGGCTGAGTCAGTGAGGCCATAGAGCCGAACGACAGCGGCGAGGATCAGGATCGGCAACAACCCGCATTCGCGAGCCGACTGAAGCCATCTCTGCACCATCGAGTTGACCTGCCCCACAGCAGCCATCCGCCCTTCCTTGTCCACGAGGTTCACACATTCACAGGCTATTTCACGGGTTTGCACCCTCTAACGGTCCGCCCTGCACAAGAAAATAGTAGGTGAGTATCACCACCCCCCACCAGCTCAAGCCCAGGCCTACCCAGATACCGTTAGCGAACGTCAGCGTCGAGTTAATCGGCTCTTCAACACCATACTCCGAGAAATTGATTGCCGCTTGCACGCGCATGAGGCAACAGGTCAGCAAGAGCAAAACCAATAGAAACAAAGCGAAGCTGACGTGCGCGTCCAGCACCCATACCCGCGTTGCACCTGCACACGCCGTCAGGATCACAGCCAGCGCCAGGCTGCGTGGATACCAGCGGTATTGTCGGCCTGAAGCGAGTATTCGTCGGTCGACTTTCATGAAGAGCGAGTACACAAAGAAAACACCCATAACAGTGCGTACCAATGGCAGAACCTTAGTGCCGGTGGCCGCACGGTACAGCCTCCAGTTTTTGTAGGTCCAATAGGTCCAGTAGAAACCGAATGTCGAGACAAACAGCAGTGCAAACTTACTTTGGCCAACGACATAAAAGGCTGGACGCTTTGGCGATGTTTCCAGCAGTTCGACTGAAAAGGGCTTACCGGAACTGGCGATCATAGAAGTGCGCAACCTTGCTCAAGGAATTCGCGAAAATGCTAACGCTCGAATGGCCTGGACAATGCCCACACAAAAAAAACAGGACGATTCCTACTTTCAGGTTCCCGAATTCACTCATCGCTGCACCGACAGCGGATAAACCGACTCCCATCCACCACCCAACGCCTTGTACAACCCGACCATCGCCAGCGACACCCCGGTCGAGCTCTCGACCCATTGCTGCTGCGTCGCCAGCAACTCGCCTTGCACGGTCAGGACATTGACGAAATCCACCACGCCTTCCACGTACTGCTGTTGCGCGGTGCGCAGGGCGATCTGGTTTTGCCGTACGGCTTCCGCGAGGCTGTCGCGGCGCAGTTGGCTGGCGTTGTAGGCGCTCAGTTGATCGTCAATTTCATGCCAGGCGCGCAGCACGGTTTGTTGGTAGGCGATGGCGGCTTCCTGTTGTTGCGCTTCACGCAGGTTCAACACTCCGCGCAGACGTCCACCGTCGAACAGCGGCAGGCTGAACTGTGGGCCAATGCCGAACGCGCGCGAGCCCCATGAGCCGAAGTCGCTCAATTGCATGGCTTGTGAACCGATATTGCCCGACAGGGTGATGCGCGGATAGAAATCGCCCTTGGCCACGCCGATATTCGCGGTGGCGACGTGCAAACGGGCTTCGGCCTGACGGATGTCCGGGCGGCGCTCGGCCAGTTGCGACGGCAGGCCGATGGCGACCTGACGTGGGGTTTGTGGCACTGGCGCGTCGGTGGATAACTCGGCGTGCAGCGCTTGCGGTGGCTCGCCCATCAACAGGCTCAGGGCGTTGATCAGTTGCGACTGACGCTGCTCCAACGCCGGTAGGCGCGATTCGATGGCCGCGACTTGCGCGGCAGCTTCGGCGACATCCAGATCGGTGGCGACACCGTCGGCCAGGCGCAGTTGCGACAGTTTCAGGCTATGGCGGGCGACATCGAGGTTCTGCTCGGTAACGGCTCGCGTGCTTTGCACCCCACGCAGTTGAATGTAGTCCTGGGCGGTTTCGGCGAGCACCGACAACAGCACACCGCGTTGATCGTTTTCCGCGACTTCAAGGGTGGCGTCGGCCGCTTCGGTTTCGCGCCGCACACGGCCCCAGAAATCCAGTTCCCAGGAGGCCGAGAAACCTGCGTCCCACAGGTTGAACGCCGAGTCACCGTTGTGCCCCGAAGGATCGCTCAGACCTTCACCGCTGTTGCGTTTGCGCCCGTAGCTGCCCGTGGCGGCGGTGTTGGGATAGCGTTCGGCGGTGATCACCTGGCGCGCAGCGCGGCTTTGCTGCAAGCGGCTGCTGGCGAGTTTCAGGTCGAGGTTGTCGGTCAGTGCGCGTTGGGTCAGGGCCGAGAGTTTCGGGTCCTGGAAGACTTCCCACCAGCGTTCGTCCATGGCAGCGGTTTTCACTTCGCTGGCGGCCGCTTTCGACGGTTTCGACCACTCGGCCACTTGCCGGGTTTGAGGCTTCTGGAAATCAGGGCCAACGGTGCAGGCAGTGAGGCTCATGACCAACAAGGCACAAAAGGTCAGTTGAGGCAGACGGCCTCTTCGCGAGCGGGCTCGCTCCCACATTGAGGTTGAGTCATGCACACAATCACTGCTCAAAACGAGATCCCCAGTGGGAGATCCCCTGCTCGCGATGAGGCTAGCCCGGTCAACAAACATTTTCATCGCTGAGCAACCTCATGCTTCCCGGTTTCAGCCGTATCAATACTCGCCTCCACGGACATCCCCACCCGCAGCCGATCAGCCAATGGCTGTCCCGGATCGAGGACGATTTTCACCGGAATCCGCTGCACAACCTTGGTGAAGTTACCGGTCGCATTGTCCGGTTTGATCGAAGCGAAGGTGACCCCGGTGGCCGGCGCAATGCTCTCGACGCGACCGCGCAACGCTTGGCCGCCAAGGCTGTCGACGCGCACCTGCACGCCTTGCCCCGGTTGCACGTCGGTCAATTGGGTTTCCTGAAAGTTGGCGACCACATACGCCTGCGCCAGCGGCACCACCGCCAGCAGCTTGCTGCCCGGTGTGACATACGCACCGACCCGCACGGCGCGCTCGCCGACCATGCCGTCCTGCGGCGCGACGATGCGCGTATAGGACAGCTCAAAGCTGGCCATTTCCAGCGCTGCTTGCGCGCGTTTCAACCCACCATCTGCCGCATCGCGCTGGGCGGTGAGGATGTCCACCTGCTTGCGTTCCGCCGCCAACACCGCGGTGGCATTGGCCAACCGGGCGCTGGCTTGATCAATGCGCGTGCGCGCTTGCTGAGCATTCTGCACCGTCCCCGCGCCAACGCCGGCCAGGTGGTTGTAGCGGTTCAATTCATGCTCGGCGAACGCCATCTCTGCCTTCGCTGACACAACCGTGGCTTGCGCCTGAGCGATCACCGACGTCTGACGTTCGAGGGTCGCGTGAGCGTTTTGCAGTTGCGCTCGCGCCACCAGCGTTTCGGCGTCGGCGGCTTGCGCGGCGGCGCGCAGGTCGCGGTCATCGATCAGCGCCAGCAATTGCCCGGCCTGGACCTGTTGATTGTCCTCCACCAACACTTCCTTGATGAACCCGGCGACGCGGGGCACGACCAAGGTGAAGTCGGCAGAGACAAAGGCGTCATTGGTGTTCTGTTGCGTGCGCTTGCCGAAAATCCCCGGCGCAAGCAAATACACCAGCACGCCGACCACCGCTACGACTGCAATGCCGACGGCCACTTTTTGCTTGGATTGAGTCATAAAAACCTTCTGTTTCAGTGAAGCATTCATGTCGGCGCACGCGGCGGATAGATCCGCGTCGGCAGCCAGAAAATCAGCAGGATCAGCGCCAACGCGATGCCGCTCATGCACAGATAAAGGTCCGAGGCGGTCAGCACCACGGCTTGCTCATGCAGCCGGTGGGCAAGGCCCGCGCTGTCGCTGTCGGCCAGCGGCGAGTTGCCGAGGCGGTCCACCAGCATGGTCGAGTGAAAGTGCAGCCTCGACGTGGTCAGCGCGTCGATCACTCCCGTGGCAATCACCGCCGACAGGCCTTTGACGGTGTTGAACCAGGCGGAGGCGAACGGGCCTTCCATCGGGCTGATGCTGCCGGTGGAGAGCATCAACAGCGGCAATACCGCCATCGGCTGACCGAAGATTTGCAGCAGTTGCAGCACGTAGAAATCGTCGCGAATCCACGCTGACGTCAGCTGCGAGCCACCGATGCACGACAGCGCCAGCATGCTCAGGCCGATCCCCAACACCCAGCGGCAATCGACCCATCGCAGGTTGCACAGCGCTGCCACCAACGGCAGCGCGAGCAACTGTGGCAGCGCCGCCAGCAGCATGATCGGCGCAGTCTGCACCGGGCGATAACCCTGAACCTGCGCGAGGTAACTGGACGGAATGATGATCACCGCCAGCAAGATCACCAACACCCCGGCCAGGGTCAGCAAGGCGAACGACAGGTTGCGGATGCCGAGCATCTGCATCTTGAAAAACGGGATCGGTTGCGACCACTCGTTGATCAGGAACAGCACCAGCAACACCAGCCCGCCGCCGAGCAAGCCGCAGATCAGACTCGACTCAAACCAGTCCAGCCGATTGCCCTGCAGGATGCCGATCACCAGCATGCAGATCGCCGGAAATCCCAGCAGCAATCCGCGCCAGTTGAACTGCTTGAAACGCTCGAGGCGCAGCGGATCCTGGGGCAAGCCGTAGGCCACCGCCGCCATGGCGATCAGGCACGGCGCGATGATTTGCCAGAACGTCCATTGCCAGCCGACATGCTCGGTCCACAACCCGGCCAGCGGCGTTCCGAGCCCCGGACCGAAGGTGGCCGTGAGGGCATACCCGGCCAGACCGTAGAGCTTCACGTTAGCCGGCAAAAAACGCAGGGCGGCAGTCATTAACATCGGCGGCAAGGCACCGCCCGCCAGACCTTGAATAATGCGCATGAGCAGCAGGCTTTCGTAGTTCGGGGCGAACGGACAAAGCACGCCCAACACCGTGAACACGCTGATCGCGCAGAGGGTGAAGCGCCGCAACGAGAACGTCACCGAACACCACGGCGCGAACGCCATCGCGGCCACCGAGGTCGCGGTGTAACTGGCAACCAGCCAGGTGCCTTCGTCATAGCCGATGGCCAATGCGCCGCGAATGTCGGCCAGCGCAACCTTGGTCACCATCTCGTTGAGGCCCGACACCAGCACCGCCAGCAATACGCCCACCAGACCGATGATGATTCGCGGGCCAAAGACCGCTGGCGTCACGGCGGCCGTTGGACTGGCCACGGCGAGAGGTGCCGTGACCGTGAGGGAAGTCATTACTGCAAGCTCCGGGGGGTGAATTCGGATGCAGTTTAAGAAACGTGGGGACTGACGAAAATCAACTTATCGGCAGCTTATAAGTGCGTTTCATGCAGCAATACAAAACCCTTGTGGGAGCGGGCTTGCTCGCGAATGCGGCGGCACATCCAGCGTCTATGTGACTGACACACCGCTTTCGCGAGCAAGCCCGCTCCCACAGGGATATGCGATCAGCTTCAAGTCGGTTGCGCGGCCAGCCACGTCGCATCGCAGCATGCCTTGAGCGTTTCACGCATCCAGCGATGCGCCGGGTCTTTGTCGAAACGCGGGTGCCAGGCTTGGGTTAGCATCAGGGTCGGCAACGGGATTGGCAGGGTGAACGAGCGCAATTTCAAGCCCAGCCGTCGCACGCTCAACAGCGCTTCCTTGGGCACCGGCAGAATCAGATCGGAATCAGGCAAGGCAAACATCGCCGCATGGAAACTCGGCGCGATCACCGCCACCCGTCGCTCCAGGCCCAAGGCATTGAGCGCGCTATCGATCGGGCCGCGAGCAATCCCGCGCCGGGACATGCTGATGTGAGAAAACCCGGCAAACCGTTCGGCGGTGATTTCTTCGTCGAACAGCGGATGGTCTTCGCGCACCAGGCCGACAAAATGGGTGGAGAACAGGTTCTGGACCTTCTGCACCCGCTCGCCCTGGGGAACCATCACCCCGTCAGGCAAACGAAAGCCCAGGCCTTTTTGCGAGAAGTCCAGGGTCGTGCCTTCGATGACGCTGCCATCGGCACGGGTCAAGCGCATCGGCAGCGCCGCCGCGACCCGCGGTTCGGAACGCATCTGCCGGGTTTCACTGGCCACCGCCACCGAGGCGCTGGTGATGATGATGTTGTAAACCGTCCATGCGAGGTTGATCAGAATCGTGGTCGCCGCATCGTCCGCGCCCTCGGCCAGCTTCACCAGACCAATGATCATGCCGGCGACGTTCAACGCCAGCAGGATGATGTACGGACGCGCCAGCTTCCATTCGAAGTATTTCTTGTCAATGATCCCGCCCTTGTCGGTCACGTTGAACCCGCCGAACTTGGGATTGACCAGCGCCATCAGCACCGGGCCCATGATGTACCAGGCCAGTACCGTCTCGTAGACCTCGTTCCAGAAGGAATGACGGAACCGCCCCTGAATGCAGGAGTTGGTCAGACTGGCGTGGAAGATATGCGGCAGCACATAAGCGGTAATCATCAATGCCGAGGCGTGGTAGATCCGCGCGTCGAAAATCAGAAAGGCCAGCGGCGCGGTAAGGAACGCCAGACGCGGCAAGCCATAGAAAAAGTGCAGCATCGCGTTCACGTAGCACAGACGCTGGCCGAGGCTGAGGCCTTTGCCGAACAGCGGGTTATCGGTACGGAAAATCTGCGCCATGCCCCGCGCCCAACGAATGCGCTGGCTGATGTGGCGTGAAAGGCTTTCAGTCGCCAGGCCCGCCGCCTGAGGAATGGCCAGGTACGCGGTGTTGTAGCCGGCACGGTTGAGTTTGAGCGCGGTGTGGGCGTCTTCGGTCACGGTCTCGACGGCTACGCCACCGACTTCCAGCAACGGCTCACGGCGGATGACCGCACAGGAACCGCAGAAGAACGTCGCGTTCCACAGGTCGTTGCCGTCCTGTACGAGGCCGTAGAACAGCTCGCCTTCGTTCGGCACGGAACGGAAGGTGTCGAGGTTTTTTTCGAACGGATCGGGCGAGAAAAAGAAGTGTGGCGTTTGCAGCATCGCCAGCTTCGGGTCCTTGAGGAACCAGCCGATACTCACCTGCAAGAACGAGCGCGTCGGCACGTGGTCGGCGTCGAAAATCGCCACGAACTCGCCACTGGTGACTTTCAACGCTTCATTGAGGTTGCCCGCTTTGGCGTGACGGTTGTTGTCACGCACGATGTAGTTCACGCCGATCTGCTCGCAGAACTCGCGGAAGTCTTCGCGGCGCCCGTCATCGAGGACATGCACGCGCAGTTTGTCGCGAGGCCAGTCGATGGCCTGAGCGGCGAAGATGGTGACTTTGACGATATCCAGCGTTTCGTTGTACGACGGGATGAACACATCGACCGTCGGCCATTCACTGGGTGGGCCGCTCATCAATATCGGTTTGCGGCGCAGCGGCCAGGCGGTCTGGATGTAACCGAACACCAGCACGATCATCGCGTACAGCTCGGCCATGACCAGGCCGTAGCCAAACAACATGTCCAGCCAACCTTCGAAACCGAGGGTGGACGTCAGCCGCCAGTACAGATAGCGCAGCGATGCCGTCAATGACAGGCCGATCATCACCATCACCGTCAGGCGCCCCGGGATCTTGCGCAGCACCAACGCGGTGGCGAAACAGCCCGCCGCAAAGATGCACTGCGAGTACAGATCGAACGGCACCGTGATGATAAAAACAGCCAGCAGCGCGCACATCAAGGTGACGCCGAGGGTCAACGCTCGACGCAATGCCTTGGGCAAGTTGTCCACGCGCTCGGACAACGCTTGAGCCCAGCGCTGTGAACGGTTCAGGACTTCGGTATCGGGAGCTGAGGCCGTAATCACGACGCGTATGACTCCGCAATATCCATCGATTTCAACTGCGCCTTGAGCGTGTCACTCAGTACTCGCATGTCTCGGCAAGCCGGTGAAAAACCCGGTTCCAGCAACGGGTTTTGACCGTACGCCAATGCCTCTCCGACGCTGTGATCCAGCGCCACGGTCTCCAGCAGATGGTCACCGAGACGGCGCTTGAGCACCTCGTGCATATCCCGGCAAAACGCTCGGGAAGCGTCGAATTGGTTGATCACGTAATTGCACAGCGGTGCCTGCCCCTGGGCTTTGCGCTCGTCAAGCAAGCGCTGCATCGGGTCCAGCGTCAGGAAGCACGCGGCGTCGGCGGTAACCACCACCAGCACCTGATCAGCCACCATCAAGACCTGGTCCAGGTATGCCGTGCGACCGGGTGGTGTGTCGAGAATCACCACGTCGTTTTCGCCCAGGGCCATGCTTGCCAGCTGACGGGCCAGCCAGAATCGATCGTTTTCCAGGTAGCGTTCCAGCGTCCGGCGCTCATCTTCAGTGACTGCACCATAAGGCAGCAACAATGAGCCTGCCGGCCCGGCCAACAACAGCGAATTCCAGTTTTCACCCTGAAGGCTGGCGTTGCCCATGCCGGCCACATCCGGCTCGGCACCCAGGTGATGCTGCAAGGCATTTTGCGGATCGAGGTCGATGGCCAGCGTCTGCCCGTGCTCAACCCGCAAGAGGGTGGCGAGCGCCGAGGCCAGGGTGCTTTTGCCAACGCCGCCCTTGCTCGATATCAGCGCGATGACATGCGCTTTGGTTTTGCTCGGGCGACCATTCGGCAGCACTTGGCGCAGTGCCTCTTCGTTACGTGCCTGCGCCTCCGCCTGGCGCGCCAGCGCGACCTCGGCCAGTAAATGACGAAGCGGTGCGCCGACCTGGGGGATTTTGGCCGGCGACAGTTCAGCAGCATCTTGGATCGGGCGATCGACCGGTGCGGCTTCAACCACCTCAACAACGGCCTGAGGGGCGTCAATCACCACGGACACAGACGTAGTCGGTACCAGCGCCAACGGCTTTTCTTTGTAGTCAAAATGGCTATCAAACTCGAGATAGCTGTCCGCACTTGCCCCGAACCTGTTGAACAGGTTCGATATATCGTCTGTACGATTCATAAGACTGCCTAAGGCGCTTTGCTGAGATGGAACACGAAGCTCGAGACGGTCCGTCGAACTGAGCCACTAAAATGATATCGTCAATATTTTGAACCACACTAGCCTAATACTTAATCGCGATCAAAATTATTTTTTAATCGCCATTTTTTTGACTTGGCGCAGTTTTTTTGGCTGCCGATCTATGCATGCATTCCGCGAAAAAACGGCTCGCTTCGACGGCGGGCGATTATCCGCTCAAGCTTGGAAGGCTGCTCATTTTTTCGCCGAATGGCAGGCTCTTTGAATCGCTACCAACTTCATGGCAACCAGAAACAACCCAGCAATAAGCGGACCATCTACCCAGGCAATTAACCAGCAACCGTTTAGTTGTTTCGTATATATCTTTTAAATCAATTAGTTACTTAGATAATAAGGTTGTTTTGCGACGGTCCAACACCAGACAACGCTCCGTTGGCTATGCTGCTGACAGACCGCTGCGGGTCATTCATGAGGGATGCTCAATGTTCTACGTGCAACGCAATGCAGAGGGCCAACTGATGCGCGTGGAAGCCGAGGCCTATATCGGGGCCAGCGAAACTCTGCCGGCCGACCACCCCGATCTTCAGGCCTGGTTCGCCAGCGAAGTCATGGCCACCAGTCACAAACAACTTCAGCAAATCAAACAACTCAAGCAATTGAGGCAAAGTGACCTGGACATGATCCGGGTGCTCGACGACTTGATTCAGGTGCTGACCGATAAAGGCGTGATCCGCGTCACCGATCTGCCGGCCGCCGCACAAGCCAAACTGATGGACCGGTCACAGGCTCGGGAAGCGTTGGGGGGGTTGAGTCAGTTGATTGGTGATGATGAGACGGGTTTGATCTGACACGTTGCGGTCAGCGATGCCTGCACTGACGCCATCGCCGGCAAGCCGGCTCTTACTCTGTCTACCGGGTTATCCGCGATGGCGGTCTTTAGATCATGCGGAGCATGGGAACGATCACTGCCACGGCTTCGGCTCACCAAACAACTGCCCCTGCACGCCGAAAACCCCCATCTCACGAATCACCGCCAACTCCCCGTCCGTCTCGACCCGCTCGGCAATCAACGGCAAGTCGATGCTGTGCGCCGCCCGCTGAATCGCCTCGATGAACAAACGCTTGTCGCTCTCCTGATCAATTGCGCGGATGTAAACGCCGTCGATCTTCAAATACGCCAACCCGAGCCGCGCCAGGTTGCCGATCATGCTGAAGCGCCCGCCAAAGTGTTGCAGGCTCAACGAGAAGCCGAGTTCACGTAGCTGCCGCGTCAGTTCTTCCAGCTCAGCCTGCTCGGGTAGTTGCTCCTCACCGATTTCCAACGTCAGCCGTGGCCCAAAATTGGAATGCGCACGCAAAATATCAAAGACTTTACCCAGCGCCTGCGGATTGGCCAGCGTCGCCGAGGACAGGTTCAATGCCAACGATGCGTCATGGTCGGCCATCTGTTCGAGCACCCGTTCCAACATCAGGCGATCCAGGCGCGCGCTCCAGCCAAAACGCTCGAGCCACGGCAGGAACCGGCCGGCGGGAATCGCCTGGCCCTGCTCGTCGATCAAGCGCGAAAGCACCTTGTAATGCAGCACCAGCGCCGTGTCCTGGCTGGCCACCACCGGCTGAAAATACAGCTCGAAACGCTGCTGATTCAGTGCCTGATCGAGCAAGCTGTGCCACGCATGATGATCATCGCCGACAGTCGCAGACGCCGCGTGGTCCAGGCATACCCACCGCGAATCACCCTGGCCTTCGGCCTGCGCCAAGGCCTGATCCGCCAGCCCAAGCACCGCTTGCGGGGCGTCGCCATAGACAAACGGCGCCAGCCCGATGTAGGCCACGGCGGCCATGTCGGTGGCGCCGGTCGCATGCAGGCTGGCCAAGGCACTGTCGAGGTGTTGCGCCAGTTGCAGCGCTTCTGCGCGCAGCAGTCCCGGCGCCAGCACGGCAAATTCGCCGCCACGGATCCGCGTAACGAGGTTCAGCGTTTCGGGGTATTTGGCACACTCGCGGGACAGTTGCTCGCCGACCGCTATCAACAAATCATCGGTGTGTTGACCGCCCAGACGCTGATTCAGGCCGGCCAGGTCCTTGACCCGCAGCAGCAACAAATAACCCGAACTCGCCTTTTCCGGATTGCTCACCCGCGCGTTCAATTGCATCTCGAAATAGCGCCGGTTGGCCAACCCGGTCAGGCTGTCCTGATAGGACTCGGCGCGCAACTTTTCACTGCGTTCGGCCTGCTCCTGGAACAACGCCTTGAGCTTCTCGACCATCTGGTTCATGGCCTGCACCACCCGACGCAATTCCGGTGTGCGCGGCAGGTCCGGCAGGCTGAGGAATTCCCGGCGGGCAATGGCGTGGGATTGCTGGACCATGTAGTCCAGCGGTTTCAATTGCCGGCGCAGCAGCAACGCGCCCAGCGCCGCACTCGCCGCGCCGCAGAGCAACAACCAGCCAAGGCTGCCCAGTGCGCTCTGCCAAAGCTTGGCCAGCGCGAACATCGGATGGCTGACCACTTCGACCCGCGCCGCCTGCTCCCAGCCACGGCTGACAATCGCATCGCCGCCCGCAGGTTCCAGGCCGATCAGTTTGACGAACCAGTCCGGCACATTGGTTACCGCCGGGATGCCGCTGCGTTCGACCAGGGTCTTGTCGTTCGATAGATCGACGACGCGAATGCTCGCGTAATAACCGCTGTCGAAGATCGAGCTGACCAGCAGCTCGACCATTGCCGGGTCGTCGATGTTCGGCGTCAGCGACAGCGCCAACGCCGTCGCGGCGTCCTGGGCATGGGAGCGCAACTGGTTGACGTACTGGGTGCGCGAGCTCTCGAGGCTGACCATGAAGCTGCCGGTGAAGGCGACCACCAGGAACAGACAAATAGCGATCAATAGTTGTTTGAACAATGACATCTGAGCGCGTGCTCCTAGTTAATCGTTTCGACCGGGAATCCTTCCGCCTGCATTTTCTTCAACACATCCTGCCAACGGGACAACCGCTTGGTATCGCCCACTTTCTTGTTGCCCTTGGCACCCGGCAACCACAAGCCTTCGGCATTGAAAGCGTAGACCGGCAATAGATCGGTACGTTGGCTGGCAGGCTTGATTGCATCGATGAGACTGTCGAGCACCAGCGGCATGGCGTCGGGACTTGCGTAGTAGGTCAGCACCATGTGCGCGCGATTCAGGCTCAAGGCCTTTACGTAAGTAATGCGCAGCTTGTCGCTGGAAACGCCGAGACGGCGCAGGCTGAAATACTTGGCAATGGCGTAATCTTCGCAATCACCGGCGCCTTTCCACAGGGCTTGGATCGGGGTTTCCCAATAATCGACCTCGTGCCACAGGTCGATGTCCTCTTCATAGCGCATCTGTTTGTTGAAGAATTGGTTGACCACATTGAGCTGGTCCAGCTCACTGAGTTGCTTCTGCGTGGCCAACAAGTGCTGCCAGGCATCGATGCGCTGCTGACCTTCACCCAATGGCCCGTACAACGCCTGCGCCCGGCGGCTGATCAGGGAAAAATCCCAGTCGGCATGCAGACCGCCCGAAATGACACCGGCCAGCAGCAGCGCGCAGCACAACCAGCGCAAGGTCCGAGGGATCGCGAAACGTGCCGCCAAGGCGAGGCATCCAGGGTGGGCAGGTGGAATCGATTGATGGTGAAGGTTAGCCTGTTAAAAGACAATGGCACGGTGAGATCACTGTGGGCCGGCTAAACTGGGAGTGTGGCCCGCTGTGCGTTTGACAACCCATCAGGCAGTCACTAGTGTCCTCTTGGATCCAAATTTTTCTCCGTCATTCAGGGTGCGTTGTAGTGACACAGAAGCCCAACCCTCTCAGCAGTATCAAGGTCAACGGGCCAATTCCCGCTCATCTGGCTCGCTCAGTCATCGAAGAAACCCTGCGGGCCGCCATTCTCGATGGTCGCATTCCTTGCGGCACGGCCCTTCGCCAGCAAGACCTGGCCGACCTGTTCGGCGTCAGCCGCATGCCCGTCCGTGAAGCCTTGCGCCAGCTCGAAGCGCAAGCGCTGCTTAACGTGGTCGCCCACAAAGGTGCGGTGGTCGCGCCGTTGGTTCAGGGCGACGCCGCGGAGACTTACGCGTTGCGGATCCTTCTGGAGTCCGAAGCTCTGCGCCTGTCGATCCCTTTGCTCACCACCGAAGACTTCGAGCAGGCAGCCCGCTGCATCGACGAACTGGAAACGGAACACAACTACACCGAGATCGGCCGGCTTAATCGCCTGTTTCACATGGCGATGTATTGCAAGGCGCCTAACCGTCGGCTCTTGAGACTGGTCGAAGACGGCCTGAACGAAGAGGAGCGCTTCCTGCGCTTCAACCTGGAAGCCATGGGCCTGGGCAAACTGTCCCAGGAAGATCACCGTGCGCTGTTGCGCGCAGTGGAAGATCGCGACATCGAGCGCTCGGTGGCGTTGCTCGAACAACACCTCAACCGGGGTGTCGAGGTCATCACCCGTTATCTCGCCAGCCCCGAAGCACAAAGCAGAAAAACCTCGAAATAAATCACCCCCGGCAAGCGCCGGCGAGCAAATTGACCTGCTTGCCGGCGCTTGCCGCGCCTCACCTTCTTTCTCCCAAGCCCGTCCCTTGCCCCGCCCCTATGACGCGTCGGTGATAGCGGCTGCCTTGATTTACGCTCACTCTTGGGCTGCCAACGAATAACAAACGGGCGACGCCCCGCATGAGCGGCGCAGTCCTCGCATCAAGAACCTAAGGAAGGAGTCTTGCCACGGGAAAGGAAGCAGCGGCGTCCCGGCCAACTTCCACCCCTCAAATCACACTAACGATCACCCTTAGAAAGTTGCTTCGAGTGAGGCATTCACTCTTTATTTCGATTTCGACTTATATAAGCCGGAAGGAGCAACTACGCCCAAATAAAACTTAATCAAAAAGTCTTATTGGAACTTGTCACGCCCGAAAAAGTTAAACTTTAAAATAGTATAAAAATAACTTGCCCAGCACTTTATTCGTGTATTAGTTTTTCTCCGCCACCAGTGGCCGAGGCCTGCAAGCCCTAGCCACAGGACTTACATGCAACTAATACCGATCAATTCATTTGAGGCACCCGCTCGCCATCAGACAACTTAAAACACTCATTAGTTATTAATCGCACCTCATTCCGAATCACTTATAGGCTCGCCATGAAATCGACTAAAGACCGTCTTGATCAGAAAAAAGCAGAACTTAGCGCGCACCCGATTTTCTCTGAAATACGCTCGCTCTCGGTACTTCAACGCTTCATGGAATCTCATGTGTTTGCGGTATGGGACTTCATGTCGCTGACCAAACGCCTGCAGCAGGAACTGACCTGCGTTCAGTTGCCCTGGCTGCCGCCACGTGATCCTCAGGCGGCGCGCCTGATCAACGAGATCGTACTGGGCGAAGAGTCTGATGATCGTCCTTCCCACGGCCATTACAGCCATTTCGAACTCTATCTGGATGCAATGCGCGAAGTGGGTGCCAGCACGGCCGCCATCGAACGCTTCGTGGCGCTGCAGCAAGAGGGCGTGAGTTATGACGTGGCGTTGCAGAGTGTGGATGTCGATCCGGCCGCTGCGCAGTTCGTGCGTCACACCTTGCACACCGCCCTGCATGCGCCCGGCCACAGCGTGGCGGCGGCATTTTTGCACGGGCGCGAGAGCGTCATTCCACAAATGTTCCAGCGCATTCTCGACGATTGGGGCATCGGCATCGAACAGGCGCCGACCTTCCGTTACTACCTGGAACGGCACATCGAAGTCGACTCCGAAGACCACGGCCCGGCAGCGGAAAAACTCCTCGCGCGCTTGGTCAATGGCGATCCGCAACGCGAAGAAGACGTCTACGCCAGCGCCCTCGCTGCCGTGGAGAACCGCATTGCCCTGTGGGACGGCCTGCGCCTGAGCATGAGCGAGCCGGTGGCAGAGGTGAACGCATGAACGCCGCCGACTACCAATCCTTCGCCGATGCCTGGGAAAGCCGCGCGACCATCCGCACCCGTCCGCGCCGCGTGCTGGAGAACGACGCGAAGCTGATCTACCCGCTGAGTCGCCAACCGCTGGTATTGAGCGAAACTTTTCTACGCGAATGCCCGGAGCAAAGGGATTTCGCCCTGGTGCAGACGCTCTACAAATTCATCAACGACGTGGTGATTTTCGAAACCGAGATCGTCGACAAAACCGCGCGCAGCATCGCCAAAAACCGCTTTGCCGTGGCCTTCCCGTTCGCCTGCCGTTACGACGCGATGACCGTGGTGGTGGACGAGGATTACCACGCGCTGGTGGCGATGGATTTCATGCAGCAAACCGTCGCCATGACGGGCATCACGCCCATCGACCTGCCGGATGAAATCGAACTGAGCCGGGCGATTCCGGCCGCCGTGGCGCTCGCACCGGAACACCTGCGCAGCGCCGTGGAATTGATCTGCGTGGCCATCGCCGAGAACACCGTCACCGGCGATGTGGCGGCGTTTGCCAAGGACGACACGGTCAAGCAATCGATCAAGGGTTTGATGGCCGATCACTTGCTCGACGAGGGCCGTCACTCCGGGTTCTGGGCGCGGCTGGTGCGCATCTACTGGCACACCGCAAGCGAAGAAGACCGCCAATGCATCGCGCAGATTTTGCCGGTGTTCATCGGCCATTACCTGACCAACGACATTCAGAAATCGTTCGACTTCCGCCTGATCGAGTCCTTGCAAATCAGCGAAGCCGCGCGCGGCGCACTCAAGCGTGAAGTGTCGGGACTGGCCTTCCCGATCAACCGCCATCACCCGTTGGTCGCCAACATCGTGCGGTTTTTCCGCAGCAGTTCGCTGCTCGATTCGCCGTGCGTTCAAGAAGCCCTGAGCGACTACCTGGTTTAACGAGGAGCACATCATGAGACGTCTCGACATTCTGCTCATCGGGCAGAGCCAGGCCCAGACCGACCTGGCGCTGGAGCTCGAACAACACGGTCATTCACTGACGCGGCTTGAGGAGGTTGGTCAGCCTGCGGGGGGCACGTTCGATCTGCTGATCGACGACACAAGCCTGCCGTTTGCGGACTTCGGCGCGACATCGCGACTGACGCTGCAACTGGGCATCGACGTGCCGCAGGCTTCAGGCCTTCCGTCGTTGGACCTGCTGTGTTTACACGGTTCGACACTGCTCACGCGCGTGCCGATTGCCGACGAACCTTCGGGCAACGGCCAGGCATTGCGCCTACGGGCGGTGGCGGAACTGGTGGACCATGTAGCACTGCTGGTCAGTCGCTTCTCGCGGGACGCCGACTATTTTCTACTGGCCGAGCCAGCGACCCCGGCGCCTTTCAAGCAGGTGGAAAGTCTGCGATTTCTGGAGCACCTGGCCTTCATCCATCGGCTCAATTCCACTGCTGATCCTCGGTTGCTGCAACTCGCTCAGGTGCCGATGATCGAGCGGCTTGAACAGCGCTTCATGCAGTCCGCCGAAAGACCCGCGCTAAACCTTGCCGGCACGTCCCTCAGCTATCGGCAACTGCATGCTCACAGCCGCGCCATCCAGCAGCGTTTGCAGCCGATGCTCGAACAACTCGACGGGCCGTGGGTGATCGGCATTTGCCTGCCGAAATGCAGCGCGTTGTACGCGGGGATTCTGGCGATTCTCGGCAGCGGCGCGGTGTATCTGCCGCTGGAACCGAGCCATCCGCTGCAACGTCAGCACTACATTCTGTCGAATGCCGGCGCCGTGTTGCTGCTGCACGACGGGCAGCATCCACTGGCGTGCGAGATGCCCAGTCTGGACATCAGCGCCATCGACATCGACGGCGTGGATCTCGACCAACCGTTGATGCGCCAGCGCCCGGACCTCGATGCGCCGTGCATGGCGCTCTACACCTCCGGCACCACCGGCCGTCCCAAAGGGGTATTGCTCAGCCAGGCCAACCTCGCGCACTTCACCGCGTGGTACGCCGACTATGTGCAACTGACCGAGCAGAGCCGCGCGTTGCAGTTTTCGTCGTTGAGTTTCGACTCGTCGCTGATCGATATTTTCCCGACGCTGTTGCAGGGCGCCGAACTGATCGTGCCCAGCGATGACCAACGCCGTGATCCGCTGCAACTGGTGGAGCTGATCCGCCACCAACGTTTGAGCCACGCGTTTTTGCCGCCGGCCTTGTTGAGTATTCTGCCGCTGGAGCAGTTGCAGGTGCTCGATCACGTGATGACCGGTGGCGATGTGTGCGAACCCTATGTCATCGAGCAGCTCACCCAGCAGGGCAACCTCTACAACCTCTACGGCCCGACCGAAGCCACGGTGCTGATCACTGCGCGGCAATTGCGCGCTGGCGACAGCAATCGCACCCTTGGCGCGCCGATTGCCAACAGTCAGGTGCTGATTCTCGACGAGGACTTTCAGCCGGTGGCCGAACAGACCGTCGGCGAGTTGTACATCGTCGGACCGGGCGTGTGCCTGGGATATCTGAACAATCCGCAGCAGACCGCCGAGCGCTATTTGAACGTCAGCCTGCCGAGCGGTGAGCGCCTGCGGGCCTACCGCACCGGCGACATGGCGAAGTGGACCGGCGCCGGCATCGAGCTGTGCGGACGCCGGGACAATCAGGTGAAGATTCGCGGCTTTCGGGTCGAGCCTGAGGAGATCGAACGTTGCCTGCGCGACAGTCAGCTGTACCGCCAGGTGGCCGTGGTCATCGACAGCCAACGGCGGATTCTGGCGTTCCTCGCCCAGCCTCAGGAAGAGCAACCGGGCGCTGCCCGTGAAGCGCTGAAAGCGCACGCCACTCAGTTTCTACCGGACTACATGCAACCCACGGCCTGGACCGAACTGGCGAGCATGCCGTTCGCCAGCAACGGCAAGACCGATCGCCAGGCGCTGCTGAGTCTGCCCGTCAGCCTCGCCGAAAACAGCGAGCGACGCTTGCCGGCCAGTGCCGATGAAGCGCTGCTGCTGGAGATCTGGGCCGAGCTGCTGGAACTGCCGGCCAGCGACATTTCCACCGATGAAAGTTTCTTCAATCTCGGCGGCCACTCGATCCTGCTGTCGCGCATGCTGTTGCGCCTGCGTGAAGAGTTCGGGCGCAGCATCTCGATCAACCGCTTCATCGAACTGCCGACGATTACCAAACTGGCGACGCTGGTGCGCGGCTCCGGCACTGAAGAGGTGTTGAGCGAACAGGCCATGGCGGATGCCTTCCGCGAACTGGATATCGAGCCGTTGCCCGTCAGCCGCATGGGCGATGTGCACAAGGTAATCGTCACCGGCGCCAACAGTTTTGTCGGTGTGCATATTGTCGAGGCATTGTTGGCGTGGGGCGCCAGCGAAGTGGCGTGTCTGGTGCGCGATGGCGGCGGGCAATCGGCGGCGGAACGCTTTGCTCATGCACTGCGGGAAAACCGTCTGGAGCATCTGGATTTGAGCCGGGTGCGGGTTTACGCGGCGGACATCACACAGCCCTCGCTGGGGCTCGCGGTGGAGGTTTATGAGCGCCTGGATCGCGAGTACGGCGCGCTGGTGCACAACGCCGCCAACGTCAATCACGTGCTGGATTACGAGTCGCTGGCGCGGGACAACGTCGAGCCGATTTTCGAGTGCCTGCGTCTGTGCGAAGGACGCAGTAAAAAAATCTTCAATTTCGTCTCGACGCTGTCGGCATCAAGCACCATTTCTGCTGACGGCCGGGTGCTCGAATTGCCCGCCGCGCAGACCCCGCCGATCTACATCAAGAACGGCTACAACCTGTCCAAGTGGGTCGGCGAACGAATCCTGGAAAGGGCTCGGGAGCGCGGGGTTCGGGTCAATCTGTACCGTCCCGGCAACATCAGCTTCAACAGCCTGAGCGGCGTTTGCCAGCCGCATAAAAACCGTTTGATGCTGATGCTCAAAGGCTCGATCCAGCTCGGTCAGGTGCCGGAATTCGCCCTGAATTTCGACCTGATGCCGGTGGATTTCCTCGCCCGTTTCATCGCCTTCCACGCCAGCCGATATGCAGCGGAAAAAGCAGTGTTCAACCTGCACAACCCCGAACCGCTGAGTTGGGACGATTACGTCGCGTCCTTCCGTGAGGCGGGGCGGGAATTTTCCATGGTCAGCGTCGCCGACTGGCAGCAGCAATTGGGCCGGGTCGACAGCGACAACGCACTGTTCGGCGTGCTCGGTTTTTACCTCAACGGTTTCGAAGAAGACATCGGCGACATCTCGATGATCGGCCATGACAACGCTCAGGCCGGCGTGCGGCAGATGGGTGCGCACTACCCGGAAAAATCCCCGGCGCTGCTGCGTCGCGGCTGCGATTACCTCAAACAAATCAACTTCATCTGACTCACTCAAGCGGAGCAAAACCATGAAAAACCTGCAACCCGATACCCTGGTCAAAAACCCTCAAGGCTGCCACGTCGTGTCTTCAGTGGACGTGCCGGCGCAGGCCGTAAAAGTCTGGGCGGTGGTCGGCAACTTTGCCGGCTTCGATCAGTTCATCCCGGCGTTGTCGCACATCGAGATGACCGGCGAAGGCGTGTCATCGCTGCGCAAGAAATTCTTCAAGGACGGCAACCTGGTGGTCGAGCAACTCAACTCGCGGGATGCCCAGGCGCGGAGCATGACCTGGACCACGATTTACAACACCTTGGGCGTGGCCAATTTGTGGGCGGCGATGACGGTTGAAGCGCTGGGTGAGGGCAAGTCCCGGGCGACGTGGACCATCATCGCCGAACCGGCCCAGGGCGGTGCCGAGGCGCTGCCAGGGTTCAAGGATTTTGTGCAGGGGTTTGCCGATGATGCGATGAATAATGTGCTGAAGTTGTTTATTTATAACTCAGCCTGTTGGTGATTGAGCCATCGCTTTCGCGGGCAAGCCCGCTCCGACAGTATCCCGGCTGGACACAAACTTTGTGTTCGCCAAAAAATCCTGTGGGAACGGGCTTGCCCGCGATTGAACGATAACGCGGTCAGATCTTGAAGCTATCAACCAACTGCTTCAACCGATTCGCCTGCAACGACAACGCATCGCAATCCTTCAACGTTTCATTGAGGTTGGCCACGCTCTGCTGGTTCAGCAGATTGATCTGGTTGACGTCGACGTTGAGCGTTTCCACCACCGCAGTCTGTTCTTCGGTTGCCGCGGCCACCGACTGGTTCATGCCATCGATTTCGCCGATGCGCTGAGTCACGCTGACCAGGCGCAAGCCCGCCTGGTTCGCCACCTCGACGCTCTGTTCGCTGGAAGCCTGACTGGCGTTCATAGTGGTCACCGCTTCACGCGAGCCGATCTGCAACGACGTGATCATCTTGTGAATCTCTTCCGCCGACTCCTGCGTGCGATGCGCCAGATTGCGCACCTCGTCCGCCACCACCGCAAAACCACGACCGGCCTCACCGGCGCGGGCCGCTTCGATGGCGGCGTTGAGCGCTAACAAGTTGGTCTGCTGGGAGATGCCTTTGATCACATCGAGAATGTGCCCGATGTTATCGGTGCTCGCGTTCAGGGTTTCGATCTGCGTGCACGACAGGCTGATTTTCTGCGACAGCTCGGTCATCGCCAGAATGGTTTTTTCCACCACCTGACGACCGTCGTCCGCCTGCTCGCTCGCGCCGCTGGCGTGCTGCGAGGCATCAGCGGCGTTGCGAGCGATTTCCTGGGTGGCGGCACCCAATTGGTTGATCGCCGCCGCCACACTGTTGGTGCGCGCACTTTGCTCGTCGGAGCCGACAATCGACGCGTTGGACGATGCCATCACCCGTTGCGACAGGTCATGGACCTGACGCGTGGCTGAGGACACTTCGGAAATCGACGCGTGAATTCGCTCCACGAATTGGTTGAAGGAACCGCCCAGTTCGCCGAATTCGTCTTTGCTTTCCACGGACAGACGACGGGTCAGGTCGCCTTCGCCCTGCGCAATGTCCTGCATCGCGCGGCCCATGGTGGTCAGTGGACGCATCAGCACGTTGATCAGCAGGCTCAGCAGCACCGCAATGACGGCGACAGCGATAAACATCGCGATCAACGCCGAGGTGCGGAATTGGCTCAATGGTGCGTAGGCCTTGTCCTTATCAATCGACAGACCGATGAACCACGCCGCATTCGGCAAACCGTTCACCGGAGTGAACGAGAGGATGCGTTCCTGGTTGTTCAGGGTGACTTGCTGATTACCCTTCTCGATTCGCAGGCCGGCGTTGGGGTAGATGTCCTTCAGGTTCTTCATGACCTGGTCTTTGTCCGGGCTGACGATCACCTGGCCGTCGGCACTGACCAGAAACGCATGGCCAATCCCGCCGAAGTCCACCGAGTTGATGATCTTCACCAGGGTTTCCAGACTCAGGTCACCGCCGACCACGCCAAGCAATTCACCGTTCTTTTTCACCGGCATGGCGATGGTCACGACCAGGCCACCGACGGCGGCCATGTAAGGCGGGGTCAGCATGGTTTTGTCAGCGGTAACCGCTTGCTTGTACCAGGGACGCTGACGCGGATCGTAGCCGTCCGGCATCTTCGCGTCCGGGCGCTGAGTGAACACGCCATTGGTCTGGCCGACGTACGTGAACTGGAAGTTCGAGGTGAAGGCCGGTTGATCAACCAGACCCGGCAGATCGGCGTTGGCGCCTTGATGAGCGACGTTTTGCGCGAGGTTTTCCAGCACCAGCACGCGGCCGCTCATCCAGTTCTGCACGCTACTGGCGGTCAAGTCACCGGCCTGTTGCACAGAGGATTCGAGGTTTTGCCGAATGGTATTTCGCTGCAGATAGTCGTTGTACAAAGTGAACAACGCAAAAGCCAGCACCACGACGCCGGAGGCGGCCAACAGGATTTTATGGCTGAACTTGAGATTCATTTCATGGGACTTCTATGCAGAAAGTGGGGATGCGTTCCGGGTTGCAACATTCCATGTACAGCTCAAGCGGCTTCTACGGCCGCTCTACTTTGGTGCACGCATGTCTCACCAGTCTGTCGGCACAAACGGGATAAAGCTTAGGAACATGTACGAAATGGCCGACATTTCCGTCAGATACCCGCTGAAAGGCGTGCTAGAGCGCCTGAGTAGCATTTGGGTGATGACGGTTGTTCGAGCGGCTGTTGCACATTCCCCGACCATTGATAACAATGCGACTTATTATCATTTGTAACGTTGGGACTGCTGCGTTCATGTCCTCACCTGAGTTTGCAGTACAGGCGCTTTACGGTAGCAATTACGGTTGGCTCAACACGTGGCTGCGCGCCCGACTGGGCAATGCGGCCGATGCGACGGATCTGGCCCAGGACACCTTTGTGCGTCTGCTGCAAAAAACCGAACGCCTGGAACTCAAGGCCCTTTGCGCGTTTCTGCGCACCATCGCCCATTTGCCCGAGGCCGAAACGCCGAGCGCTGAAGCCCGCGCGTTGGTGATTGAGTTGCTGGAAAGCATCGCGCGCATGCTGGAAGGACTGAAGCCGAAAGTGCGTCAGGCAGTTCTGCTGGCGCAGTGCGAAGGGCTCACTCACAAACAGATCGCCGAGCAGATGGGCTTGTCCCTGCGTTCGGTGGAGCGCTATGTCGCCAATGCGCTCTATCACTGTTACCTGCTGCGGTACGAAACATGATGCCTGTGGATAATCCATCACTCGGTCGGCGTGGCGAACCTCATCAACAAGTGGTCAAACAAGCCATCCACTGGCTGCTGCGCTTGCGTAACAACGCGAGCAATTCCAGGCTGCGTCAGCAATGCGATGTCTGGCGGGCCGAACATCAGGAACATGAACTGGCCTGGCAGCGGGTGCAGTCCCTGCACGCCGAGCTAAGCAACAATCTGCGTGCGGTACCCGGCGCCCACGTCGCTTTCAACACGCTGGAAAACAGTGCTCAAGGACTGGGCAGGCGCCAGGCCTTGAAACTGTTGTCGGGCGCATTGCTGATGGGATCGGCAGCCTGGCTGGGCAGGGACCTGACGGGCTGGCAACAGTGGACTACGGATTTCGCCACCGCTACGGGCGAGCGCCGTGGTTTCCAGTTGCCAGATGGCACGCGACTGGAGCTGAACACCGCCACGGCGGTGGATCTGGACTACACCGCGCACCAGCGTCTGATCAAATTGCCCGGTGGCGAAATCATCGTGACGTGCGGCGGCGTCGATGAAGGATCTTCGCTGGATCGACCGCTACACGTGCACAGTCGCCACGGTGTGTACGAGGGCATGGCCGCACGTTTTATCCTTCGCCAGGAAGCCGACTGCACGCGGCTCAGCGTGACCAGAGGCATGGTCGCGATTCATTCGCCGCTGCCGGCCGATGGCGTACCGACTCAGGTGCAAGCAGGTCAGAGTTATGTGATTGATCACCAAAGGGCGCGCTTGGCCCCACCGCAGGACATGGACGTCGGCGCCTGGGTCGACGGCCTGATCGTCACCCGCAACATGCGTCTTGGCGATTTCCTGCAGGAGGTCGGACGCTACCGCCATGGTTATCTGACGTGCGCAGCAGATATTGCCGACTTGCGACTGTCCGGCGTCTTCCGGCTGGAGGACACCGAAAAACTGCTGGCAATCCTTCCACGAACCTTACCGGTACAACTGCGCTACCGCACCCGATGGTGGGTGACGCTGGAGCGGCAGGTCAACGCACTCGGCAGCATGGATGGCTACAACGTGACGCACAGCCAGATCGCCACCAAAACCAGCACCGCGCTGCTGGAAACATCGCAAAGTGTGTCGGTAGTGACTCGCGAGCAAAGGGACGACCAAGGCTCACAAACCGTCTCCCAGGCGATGCGCTACACCCCCGGCGTATTGACCAACCCCTACGACGCAACCTATCGCTACGACTACGTGGCGATGCGCGGTTTCAATGACGGCTCGGTGGAAAACATCTACCTCGATGGTCTCAAATCCATGGGTGACAGCGGCACCTTCAGCACCATGCAAGTGAACCCGTATTTCCTCGAGCGCGTGGATATTTTCAAAGGGCCGTCGTCGGTGCTGTACGGCCGTAGTTCGCCTGGCGGCCTCGTGTCGTTGACCAGCAAGAAGCCGCTCTACGAGGCCTATCATCAGGTTCAAGCCACGGTGGGTACGCAAGGGCAACGGGGGGTGGGTTTCGACTTCAGCGGCCCAGTAAATGATGACAAACACATTGCCTATCGCCTGACAGGTTTGGTGGATCAGTCCGACACACAGTTCGACCACAACAAGGAAAAGCGCTTCGCGTTGGCACCGACGGCAAGCATCTATTTCACCGAAGATACTTCGCTGACCGTTCAAGCCTATCTGCAACACGATACAGATGGCGGTTATGACGACGGCGTTCCGGCCGACGGAACGATTCATCAACGCAATGGCAGTCGTATCTCCCGCCACTTCTTCGAGGGAGAGCCGGGTATCGACGGTTACCGCCGTGATCAACAGTCCTTCGGGTATCAGTTCGAGCACCGTTTCAATGATGCTTTCACCGCACGGTAGAATTTGCGCTACCTCGACTCCAAGGTGAAAATCGATCAAGTGTATGCCTATGGCTGGACTACACCGACCAGCAATGAGTTGAACCGCTATTACACCGGCGGTGACGAAAAGCTCCACGCACTCATCGTCGATAATATGCTGCAAGCGGAGTTCTTCACCGGAACGACCAAGCACACCGTGTTGATGGGGGCGGACTATCAGCGCCGCAAAACCGTGGTCGACTGGAACAGCGGCGGACTTGCGCCGATTGATGCGTTTAATCCGGTGTACGGCAATTCGGACAGTTACCAGTTCTAAATACCCGACCTATAAAAAAGCCAGCCCTTGATTTCCAAGGGCTGGCTTTTTTGTTTCTCCGAGACGGCCAGTCGGGCTTTTATCAAGCCCAAAACGACAAAACCCCTGTCTGCGTTAGCAGACAGGGGTTTCGGAGTTCAATCTTGACGATGACCTACTCTCACATGGGGAAACCCCACACTACCATCGGCGATGCATCGTTTCACTGCTGAGTTCGGGATGGGATCAGGTGGTTCCAATGCTCTATGGTCGTCAAGAAATTCTGTGACCAGACCGTTACATCGTAACGTGCCAGCAAAATTGGTGACTTCTACTAAAACAAAACCCCTACCTGCATACGCAGATAGGGGTTTCGGAATTTAATCTTGACGA